>CAADGG010000032.1 GCA_900696485.1 uncultured Pseudomonadota bacterium | reverse complement strand
TCGTCGGCCGATGCTCGGATCGTCGGCCGATGCTCGGATCGTCGGCCGATGCTCGGATCGTCGGCCGATGCTCGGATCGTCGGCCGATGCTCGGCAAGCCTGTGAGATCTCGACGGCGAACTTCCGAGACAGGACCCTAGCGGAATCGGTGCGGACCGGCGGCTCAGGCGGCGCGAACGGAATCGAGCGTGGCCCAGCGCAGGCCCAGCCCACCGACCGAGACCCAGCGGAGGAAGGACGGGACGGGCCGGTGATGGATCACGACGGCGAAACGCTCGGTACCGGCCCAGCGCACCCGGACCTGCGCGCCAGGGCGGATCTCCGCAATCGTGCGCACGAACACGCCGCCGCGCGACGCGTCCTCGATCAGGCCTTCGAAGCGACGCGCGCCGACGAACAGCTCGCACTCTGCGCGCGGACGAACGCGGCGCACCTCCCGCCGCTCGAGCTCGGTGACCAGCCTCGACATCTCTCACTCCTTCGCAGAACTCGTCCTCGTGGGTCTCGCCGGGCGACGGATTGGTGACGGCGTCGTGCGGACCGAGCCGTGTGAGCCCTTGCAAAGCCGCGCGCGGCGGCCCACTCTGCGCGCCCACACGCAGCTCGTGCGCAACCGGGAGGCAGAGTGAGAGATTTCCAGATCGAGTCGTCGGACCGTCAGGCTGCGGGGCGGAGTTCGTCCGTCGTGCGCAGCGCCCCCGGACGCTTCACGACGGGCCCGCGCCGCCGGCACCCCGGCAGCCCCGCGCCCAGACGCCAGACGCTCGCACAGCAGGCCGACAAGTATGCTCTCTACCAGGAAGCGGTGCAGGACCCGGAGGGGGACGTCGTCCGCGTGCGACGGATGTACGAACGCCTCTACGGCCGCACGCCCCGCACGCTGCGCGAAGACTTCTGCGGCACCGCCGCCTATGCGTGCGCATGGGTCGCCGCACACCGCGAGAACCGCGCCTGGGGCGTCGACCTCGATGCCGAGCCGCTCGCCTGGGGACGCGCGCACAACGTCGCTCGGCTGCGCCCCGAGCAGGCGCGCCGCCTGCACCTGCTGCAGGACGATGTGCGTACCGCCCGCACGCCCAAGGTGGACGTCGTCGTCGCCTTCAACTTCTCGTTCTTCCTGTTCAAGGAACGCCGCGAGCTGCTGCGCTACTTCAAGAGCTGCCGCGCCGCGCTCGCACGCGACGGGATCTTCGTCATTGATGCCTATGGCGGCCCGGAATCGATGCAGAAGAACATCGAACGCCGGAAGGTCGGCCGCTTCACCTACCTCTGGGAGCAGGCCCGCTTCGATCCGATCACGCACGACGCCAGCTGCTACATCCATTTCGAGTTCCGGGACGGCAGCAAACTGCACCGCGCCTGGGGCTATCACTGGCGGCTGTGGACGGTGGCCGAGCTGCGCGATCTGCTGGCCGACGCCGGCTTCTCGGACACCACCGTGTACTGGGAAGGCACGGAATCCGCGACCAACGAGCCCAACGGGATCTTCCGCCCCCGTGCCCACGCGGAGGAGGACCCGGCGTGGATCACCTATCTGGTGGCGAAGAAGTGAGCACGTCGCCGGCTCGCCCTGCGGCGGACGACCCGGCGCTGCGACCGATCCGACTGCGGAATCGATCGGGGCTCGAAGCCGAGATCCTGCCGTTCGGCGCCACGCTGGCGCGGCTGCGCGCGCCGGACCGCCACGGCCGGCTCGGCGACGTGATCCTCACGCTGGCCGCGTTCACTGACTATCGCGGCCGGCATCCGCACGTCGGCGCCTCCGTGGGCCGCTATGCCAACCGCATCGGAGGCGCCCGCTTCCTGCTCGACGGGGCCCGCTACGAGCTCGCCGCCAACGACGGGCCGCACCACCTGCACGGCGGGACCGACGGCTTCGATCGCCGGCGCTGGTGCGAGGAGCAACGGTTCTCGGTGTCGGGTGGGGCCGGCGTCCGCTTGCGCCTGTGCAGCCCCGCCGGCGAGGCCGGCTATCCCGGCGCCCTCGACGTCGAGGTCCGCTATGTGCTCGGAGGCGACGATACGCTGTCCATCGAGTATCGGGCCGTCACCGACGCGCCGACCGTCGTGAGCCTCACGAACCACGCGTACTTCCATCTCGACGACGGCGGCGCCAGCTCGGTGCTGGACCACGTGCTGTGGCTGGCGGCCACGCACTACACCCCGGTCGATCGCAGCGGGCTCCCGACCGGCACGATCGCACCGGTTCGCGGCAGTCCATTCGACTTCACGGCGCCCCACACGCTCGGCGAGCGCATCGCCGCGCTGGTCCCGGAACGGGGCGGCTACGACCACAACTTCGCGCTCGACAGCGCCGGGGACCTGGGAGTGCTCGCCGCCCGTCTCGAAGGCCCCCGCAGCGGACGCGTGCTCGAAGTCCGCACCACCCAGCCGGGCCTGCAGCTCTATACCGGAAACTCGCTCGATGGCACGCTGCGCTGCCGGGACGGCGTGCGGCCGGAACGCTGGCACGCCGTGTGTCTCGAGACCCAGTCCTTTCCGAACGCCCCGAACGAGCCGGGCTTTCCGCCGGCTCGTCTGGACCCCGGCGAATCGTATCGACAGACTACGGTGTACTCTTTGGACACGCGGTAGATCGCCTGCGGGCGATCGCACGAGGGAGCGTCTGATGCGAAGGATTCTGCGCGTCCTCGCGCTGCTCGCGGCGTCGGGGCTGGTCGCCGGTGCGGTCTTTGTCGTCCCGACGATCTGGGGAAGGCCCTGGTCGATCGAGCATTTCTACACCCGCGTCTTCGCCGAGCTCGTGCTGTCGCGGCCGGAGCTGCTCTCGCGGCTGCGGATCCTCGAGCCGTGGGGACTCCGCTGGCACAACGACGATCTCGACGACTATTCCGTCGCCTTCACGCAGGCGGAGTCCGAGCGGCTGCGCCGCAACCTGCGCACGCTCCGCGAGTATCCGCTCGAGGAGCAGACGCCCGCGCAGCGGTTCTCGACCCGGGTGCTCGACTGGTTCCTCGCCGTCCAGGTGGATGGCGAGCCGTTCCGGTTCCACGACTTCCCGCTGAACCAGTTCACCGGCATCCAGGCCCAGCTCCCCGACTTCCTGCTGAACATCCATCAGATCCACGACGCCCGGGACGCCCGCGACTACGTGACGCGGCTGTCGAAGGTCGGTCTGGCGATCGATCAGGTGATCGAGGCCAGCCGGTTCCGGGCCGAGCGCGGCATCGTACCGCCCCCGGTGATCCTCGACCGCGTGCAGCAGAGCGTCGAGCGCTTCCTCGCTGCCGGCGTCGACGACAACCCGCTGCACCGGGAGTTCGCGCGGCGCGTCGCGGCGCTCGAGAACCTTTCGGATCGGGAACGCGCGGATCTGCAGGCGAGCGCTCGCACACAGGTCGAGCGCAGCGTGCGGCCCGCCTGGCAGCGCCTCGCGGCGTTCCTGCCCGAACTCGAGGCCCAGGCGCCGGAGGCGGTCGGAGCCTGGGCGCTTCCGGACGGATCACTCTACTACGGCTGGGCGCTGCGGTTCCATACCACGACGGATCTCGACGCCGATACGATCCATCGCCTCGGACTCGCCGAGGTGGCTCGCATCCACGAAGAAATGCGCGCGATCCTCGCCGCTGAGGACCTCGCGGCCGACGACCTCGCCGTCGCCGGGCCGCACGACGAGCCGGCATCGACCGTCGTGCCGCCGGATCTCGGCGACGTGCTGCGCGCCCTGCACCGGGACGAACGATTCCTCTACCCCGACGGCGACGAGGCTCGCTCCCGCATCCTCGCCGACTACCAGGCCATCGTCGACGAGGCGAGTACGCGCCTCCCGGCGCTGTTCGGCCGCCTCCCGCAGGCCCCGGTGCGCGTCGAACGGGTGCCCGCGTTCAAGGAGGCCGGCGCCGCCGGCGCGTACTACATGCCGCCTCCGCTCGACGGCTCGAAGCCCGGGATCTTCTACGCCAATCTGCGTCAGCCGGACGAGGTCGTGCAGTTCGGCATGCGCACGCTCGCGTATCACGAAGCCGTGCCGGGTCATCACCTGCAGATCGCGCTGGCCCAGGAGATGCAGGGAGTTCCGTTCTTCCGGCGTGTCATCCCGTTCACCGCCTTCATCGAGGGCTGGGCGCTCTACGCCGAACGGCTCGCCGCCGAGCAGGGCTGGCATCCGACACCGATGGATCGCCTCGGGCAACTCGTCGCCGAGGGATTCCGCGCCGCCCGCCTGGTCGTCGACACCGGTCTGCACGCCAAGCGCTGGACCCGCGAGCAGGCGATCGACTACATGCTCCGGAACACCGGCATGCCGGAGACGGACGTCGTCGCCGAAGTGGAGCGCTACATCGTGCTCCCGGGTCAAGCCTGCGCCTACAAGGTCGGCCAACTGAGGCTGCTCGAGCTGCGCGAGCGGGCCCAAGCGGCGCAGCGCGAACGCTTCGATCTGCGCGCCTTCCACGATCTCGTCCTGGCCAACGGTTCACTGCCGCTCGTGCTGCTGGAAGAGACCGTGGACGCATGGCTGGCGACGCCGTAACGAGGCTCCGACCGGCAGCGTCGCGCTCAGATCGCTCAGCTGGCGGGGTGATTTCGATACGGAGCCGAGACGAGTACGGCCTCCGCGCGTCCCGGAACCGGCCTCCGGACGACGAAACCGTTGGCTTCTGGGCCCGGCGTGGCCGTTTCGTCGGGCATCAGACTGTGCTCGGCGCCGGTTGAGTGCAGGATCTCGCTCGAATAGGATGGGACACCAGACGCCATCACGCGTCCTTGCGACCGGGAGGGGAGGCATGAGACGCTTCGTCACCATCACCCGCGAGCTGTTGCTGCTGGCCGTCTTCCTGGTGCCGATTCCCACCGTCGCCTTCGAACTCTTCGATGGACGCTTGCAGGCCAACGGTTTCTACGAGACGCAGTTTCGGGCCATCGCCCGGAACTGGGACGCCGGCGACGGCTGGGATCTCACCCAGTGGCAGCACATCCTGAACCTGGAGCTCGAGTGGGAGATTGCGCCCGATGGCCTCGGGCCGTTCGATCTCGTCTCCTCCTTCGCCCGCATCGAGGCGCGTTACGACTGCATCTGGGCGCGCGGCTGTCGGATCTTCGACTCGGTCAACACGTATGGCGATCATCCACGGCGTTTCCCCAAGCGGTACTCCGATGGCCGCTCCTCCGGGATCACCGGCGCCGTCGAGACCGGCGACCGGAGACTGCGCCACGGCATTCCCGTCTCGCAGCTCGGCTTCCACTTCAAGGACGTCCCGCAGACCCGGACGGCGACACCGGCGTTCTTGTGGCACGTACCGGGCGTGTCGACCCTGTTCGGAGTTCCCGGACCCGATGGGGTTCCGGGGAATGCGGACGATCCCGCGTTCTACGTTTTCGAGCGCTTCGTAACGCCCGGCAAGGAGTACCGCTTCGGTCTGCGCCGCGTGAAGGGAGCCGAAGACGGCAGTGAACTCCAGACGCTCGGGCCCTGGAGTCCCCGCAACACCATCGACCCGATCGGCACGCTCGCCGACCGCGCCAATCCGTTCAACCCGCTCGATGTCCATCCGATCTTCGGCACGCCGGGGTCGACCGCGATGCCGTACCGCCCGGCCCCGGCGATCGCCGCGTCGGCGAGCGACCCGCTCGGGCGCGACAACGAGCCGCGGGGTCTCTTCGTCCCGAACCGCGCCGTCTCGAAGCTGCTCGCGGACAAGGAGTTCGACAGCTTCGACCAGAACTTCAGCCAGCAGGAGCTGTCCTGGAATCGCGGCGCGAGCCAGCAGAACGAAAAGGAGCTGAAAGAGGCGTTCCTGGACCTCGAGCTGTTCGATTCCCGGCTCTGGGTGCGGCTCGGCAGACAGAACATCGTGTGGGGCAAGACGGAGCTGTTCCGCACCACCGACCAGTTCAACCCCCAGGATCTGGCCTTGTCGTCGCTACCGAGCTTCGAGGAGTCCCGCATCGCGCTGTGGGCGGCGCGCGGTGTCTGGTCGTTCTACTCGGTCGGTCCCCTCGAAGACGTCCGCGTCGAGATGGCCGCGAACTTCGACCAGGTCGAACCCAACGACCTCGGCCGCTGCGGTGAGCCCTACACGCCGTTTCCGGTCTGCAACAAGAGCGCGGGGCTCTTCGCGCACGGAATCGCCGGCTTCGGGATCGCCGGGGAAGTCCGTCCCCCGCACCCCTGGCAGAGCTGGAAGGGCCTCGAGGTCGGCGCCCGGCTCGAGTTCCGCTGGAATCGCTTCAGCTTCGCGATCTCCGATTTCTATGGCTACGAGGATCTCCCTTACCTGGATCCCGTCTTCCTCTACGAACGCAACGTGGATCCCCGCACCGGACGGCCCCGGATCGGCGGCTCGCGAAGCGGGTGCGATCCGGACGGACTCATCGACGGCGACGTCAGCGGCTGCCTGAACGGCGGTGACGAGGCGCTGCGCAACCATCACGCCAACCAGCAACGTTTCGCGGTGATCTGCGGCGCGAGCATCGGCTTCAGCGACCTCGATCGATCGGTCTGCGCACAGAGCATCTTCAACAGCACGGCGCCGGTGTTCGCGTTCGGACCGATCGCCGGCATCCTCAGCTGGGTTCTGGCCGGATCGGACGACTCCAAGGAGCTGCTTTCGCTCTTCCTCACCCCCGGCGTGACGATCCCGACGGTGCCGCTGAACCGGAATCCGGGCCAGACCGGCGACGGCGTCTTCGCGCCGTTCAGTATCACGCCGGGGAACACGTTGTCGGATCAGCAACAGGCGCTGTTCGGCTGCGGCCAGTTCTGGGGGACCAGCTGCGACACCTCGAACCCGGGCGCGGCGGGCGGGGTGGATCTGTTGAACACGGACTTGAGCGTCCTCGCGATGGCGTGGACCGGCGCGCCGGGCACCTTCGGAGAATGGGATACGCGAGACGCCGGCGTGGCGCAGCCGGGCACGCTGGGGTTCGAGGGCGGACCCGCCGGACGTTTCGTCCAGGACGATCAACCCTTCACCCTGCCGGGCGCACGCTCGCCGTGGCCGACGGAGACCGACCTCGACCCGGCCGGATGGAATGCCCCGGAAGATGGCTGCGTCAGTGCGAGCCATCCCGGCTGCGCGGGCCAAGGAGAGCTGCAGCATCCGTTCACCGGCGACTACTTCCAGAGCGAAGTGGCTGCCTTCTCCTGGAATTTCCAGATGCTGCTCGTGGTCCTCTCCGGTCTCGGAAAGCCCGACGGCATCGCCTGCGAGCCCGGTTCCCCGGATACGGCCGGCTGTCGCGAGATCGACGAGTTCGTCAATAACGACACGTTCCGCCTGGACGGCTGTTCCTTCGCGCGGCCACAGCTTTGCTCGAATGTCCAGGCGCTGTACGCCGTCGCCCACACCTCGCGCAAGACCGTGCGCGCGGGTGGCAATACCCGGTATGGCCGGATGGAGTTCGACTGGCATGTCGGCGGCTCCGGCGTGCTGCGCTACGAGAAGCGCAACGTCCTCGGGTTCTCGATGGATTTCGCCGAGGACCGGACCAAGTCCGCGTGGAGTCTCGAGGCGACGTGGATCGAGGGGGTCCCCTACGAGGACCACGATCAGCGCAACGGCCTCACGGACGTCGACCTCTACAACCTCACGGTCTCGATCGACCGCCCGACTTTCATCAACTTCCTGAATGCGGACCGAACCTTCTTCATCAACTCGCAGTGGTTCTTCCAGTACATCTCCGGCTACCGCGACGGCTTCGTCCGCAACGGGCCGTTCAACGTCCTGACGACGCTGCGCGTGGAGACCGGCTACTTCCGGGATCGCCTGCTCCCTGGCTTCACCGTGGTCTACGACTTCGGTTCCGCCTCCGGCGCCTTCCTGCCGGCGATCCGTTACCGGTTCAACGAGAGCTTCTCGGCCACCATGGGTGTCTCGCTGTTCTTCGGGCGCTTCGAACCGATCGATCCGCCCACGCGCCAGGTCGGGGATCCACCGTTCCGCGGCGGCCAGCATGCGGATCGCGATTTCACGGAACAGGGGATCTCGCCGATCCGGGACCGCGACGAGGTGTTCCTGGCGATCCGAAAGACGTTCTAGCCGCCTTTGGGGCGCCGGCGGTCGCCGGTGGAAGAAGGCTTCCGCCGGCGTCCCGGCGGCTTCCCGGCAAGTCCCTCCTGGTCGGCCACGAAGCCGAGCGCCATCTCGAAGGCCGCGCGGGTGTAGTCGAGCACGCGCGCGAAGCCCTCGTCGCTGAGGCGACGCGCGGCGTCGTGGCCGCGGAAGACGTTGAGGAAGCGACGCTCTCGCTCCATCTGCAGCGGAATGCGTCCGAAACCCCAGTCTTCGAGCAGCCGCCAGAGTCCCGGATTCGAGCCGCGCGCGAGCTGTGCGACGAACGGGATCGGATCGTTGCGCGCCAGCAGCGCCGACAGGCGCAGGATCAACTCGAACGAAAGCGTGGCGGTGCCGTTCTCGACGGCTTCGAGCAGCGAACGGTCGCGCAGATCGAGTGCGGCGGACAGATCCTCGACGGTGAGACCGGCGAGCTCCCGGAACTCGCGCAACGTGCGGCCGGCCTCGCGGCGCATGCGCACAGCCTCCGGCGAGAGCAGCAACGCGCGACCGACCTGCAGCCCCACCCCGGGTGTCGCCGCGACGCGTCCGCGGACTCCTTCGCTGAAGGCATCGAATCCGCGCCGCAGGGCGGCGGACAGACCCTTGTCCGGAGCCGCGTCGGTTCGGCCCGGACGGCTCTCGCGGCCGTCGGGCGCAGCAGTTGCCGCACGCGGCTTGCCGGACCGCGATCCGGGCTTCCGGGATCGCGTCTTTCCGGATCGTGCCGGTCGAGGTCTTGCCGCCAGGGTTCGTCCTCCTGGGGAGCGCGGAATCCGCGGGGCCGCCGAGGTCCACCGATCGGCCATGGTAGGCGGCCGGTCGAGCCGTGCCCAATCGCCGCACTCACCCCGTTCGAGCAGGGACGACTTGTCACATCGCCGTCCGGAAACGCAAGCAGAACGAGTCTCTCCTTACGGATCGCTCGAGGCACGAATCTTGAACTACGAGGTTGTTCACACCCAGCGCGCGCCCGAGGAGAGTTTCGCATGTCCGACTTCCTGTCGATGTATTCCGTCCAGCACTGGCTCGAATCCTGCCCGCAGGGGTACCTGATGGGAACGGAGTACGGACACGCCCCCGGTGCCCGCGAGCCCGAGCTGATCCTCGAGAACGAAGTGCTGCGCACGGAGACGATCCGAACCACCGTGCAGCTCGTGATGGGCGAGCGCTGCGCCCTCGCCGCCTCCTCGGGCCTGATCAACGCCGCGCCCGACGAGGCCAGCAAGCGGTTCCTCGCCACCCAAACGCTCGACGAAGCCCGGCACGTCGAGATCTTCACGCAGCGCCTCTACGACCTCGGGGTCAAGAAGGCGGACCTCGAAAGCGTCCTCACGCAGTATGCGAATCCGAATCTGGTGAAGTTCGCCGAGACCTTGCTCGAGAAGGTCGACAAGAAGGACTTCGTCTCCGGCGTCGTCGGCCAGAACGTCATCCTCGAGGGCATGGCCTTCAGCGTGTTCGAGATGATGCAGGCCCTGTCGCAGGATGTGAACCCGACCTTCGCGTCGACGCTTTCCGGCACGATCGCCGACGAGCGGCGCCACGTCGGCTTCGGCGAGAACATCATCGGCCAACTGATTCGCCAGCACCCGGAGAAGAAGCCGGAGATCGAGCGCATGCAGCGCGACATGTCGTACTACATGCTCGCCACCTTCGCGGACTCGTTCCGCGGCAACCGGATGGCGATCGAGATCGACCGGCTCGAGGAAGAAGCGGGGCTCAAGCGCACGAAGGCCGAGTACCAGGGTGTCGATCTCGCCCGCATGGAGCCGGAAGAGATGGAGAAGGTGCTCGCCGACACCGTGCTGAAGGAGTTCAAGATCCGCCTCGGCCGGATC
Source organism: uncultured Pseudomonadota bacterium (assembly GCA_900696485.1). GTDB lineage: Bacteria > Myxococcota_A > UBA9160 > UBA9160 > PR03 > CAADGG01. The sequence continues at coordinate 65,440 of CAADGG010000032.1, read as the reverse complement.
GGGCTCGAGTACCAGACCCCGCGCACCCCGTAGGTGCGCCGGAGCTTCGCGGCGGCGCGAGGATGTAGTCCTCGGCGCCTGCCGCGGGCGGGTGTGACACGACGCGGGCAGGATCTGCAGTATCCTGCCCGCGTCGTGTTGCGACCGTCGCCCCGCTCCCGCCGCCGCGCCCCCGGCGCCGCGCTGCGCCCGGCTCTCGTCGCACTCAGCGTCGCGCTCGGTGCCTGCGCCACCGCGTACAACCCCGTGACGGGTCGTACGGAGCTCACGACGATGTCGCCGGCGCGCGAGGCCCAGCTCGGCCAGCAGGCGTCCGTGCAGGTGGAGCGCGAGATCGGCGTCGTCCGCGACGGGAAGCTCCCGGCGTATGTCGATGCGATCGGCCAGCGGCTGGCCGCCGCCTCACCGCGTCGCGAGGTTTCGTATCGATTCGCCATCGCCGACATGGCCGAAGCCAACGCCTTCGCGCTGCCCGGCGGGTACATCTACGTCTCGCGCGGGCTGCTGGCGCTGGCGAATTCCGAGGACGAGCTCGCGAATGTGATCGGCCACGAGATCGGCCACGTCGCCGCGCGTCATGCGGCGCAGCGGGATACGCGCGCAACCGGCGTCGGCGTGCTCTCGACGCTCGGCACGATCGCCGCGGCCGCGCTCGGCGGGGCCGAGGCGGCGCAGATGATGGGCCAGCTCGGGCAGGTGGCCGGAGCCGGCCTGATCGCCTCGTACAGTCGCGATCAGGAACGCCAGGCCGACGAAGTCGGCCAAGAGATCGCGGCCCGCTCGGGCTGGGATCCCGCCGGCATGGCGAGCTTCCTCACGACGCTCGAACGCGAGGGCCAGCAGCGTGCCGGCGGCAGTGCGCGGCAACCGAGCTTTCTCGACTCCCATCCCGCCGCCGGCGAGCGCGCGTTGGTGGCGCAACGGCGCGCCGCAGAGCTGCATCGCAGCGAACTCGGCGGCTCCGGGAGCGGGCCTGGACCGGTGGCGAAGGACCGCGCCGACTTCCTGCGTCGCCTCGCCGGTCTGCGGCTCGGCCCGGACCCGCGAGAAGGCGTCTTCCGGGACCAGCGCTTCCTGCACCCGACGCTCGGCTTCACGATCGATTTCCCGCGCGGCTGGCAGACGCAGAACGCCCGGCGCGCCGTCGGCGCGCAATCCCCGCGCCGCGATGCCGTCGTCGTGCTCGAGTCCGAGGGGCCCAGCGCGGCGCCGCGGACCGCGGCGCAGCGCTGGCTCGCCGCCAACCCGGGGGTGCGCATCGTCGAGAGCGGGGCCACCCGGGTCGGCGGCTGGCCGGCCTATCGCGCCGTGGCCGAAGCCCGCACCCGGGCCGGCGCGACGGCGCTCGCGCTCACCTGGATCGCGCATCCGCAGGGAACCTTCCGGCTGACCGGTATGACGCCTGCGAGCGCCTGGGGTCGCAACGCCGGTGTCTTCGATCGGGTCGCCACGAGCCTGCGGCCGCTTTCCGCCACGGAACGCGGGAGCATCACGGGGCTGCGTCTGCGCATCGTCGAAGCCCGAGCCGGGGAGACGCTCAGCGCGCTCGGACGCCGGACGAACAACCGCTGGAGCGTCGACGAAACGGCGCTCGCCAACGCGCTGCCCCGGGACGCCCGGCTCGAACGCGGGCGCCTGGTGAAGATCGCGATCGCGGTCCCGCTCGACTAGCGCGACGCCGGCGCGACGAAGGACGTCGACGCGGCGGCCTCGCGGCTCGCGACGGGGTCGGCCTCCGGCACGCGCCAGCGCTCGCCGATCGCGAGGACCCGGACGCGGTCCGGATCGCCACCGTGTGCCCGCACCGCCTCGGCCAGCTCCCGGGGCGCCAGGTCCACCGGCTCATCGGTGAGGTCGAACGTGCCCCAGTGCATGCCGATCATGTGTCGCGCGCCGAGATCCCGGAACGCCTGGTGCGCCTCGGCCGGATCCATGTGCTGGTAGCCCATGAACCAGCGCGGCTCGTAGGCGCCGATCGGCAGCAGCGCGACGTCGATCGGCCCGAAGCGGCGACCGTACTCGGCGAAGCCGTGGAAGTATCCGGTGTCGCCGGCGAAGTAGTAGCGGCGCTGGTCCGACTGCAACAGCCAGGAGCACCACAGGGTCTCGTTGGCGGCGTGGCCGATCCGGCGCGACCAGTGCTGGCTCGGTAGGCACGTGATCGTCCAGCGTCCGCGGCGAGCGCTCTGCCACCAGTCGAGCTCGACGACGCGGGTGCGCCCGCGCGCGCGGAACCAGTCGGCGAGACCCAGCGGCACGTACCAGTCCATCGTCTCGGGCAGGCGCTCGACGCTCCAGGCGTCGAGGTGATCGTAGTGATCGTGGGAGACCACGGCGAAGGCATCCGGCGGCACCGCCTCGATCGGCAGGCCGGGCGGCGTCTGGCGACGCGGGACCAGCGCGCGCGGTCCGAAATGCGGATCGGTCAGGAACACGTCGTCCTCGTCGTGGACCGCAAACGTCGCGTGTCCCACCCACGTGACACTGCCGGAGGTTTCGACGCCGGCCAGCGCCGCTCCGTCGTTCGCGACGATCGGGACGACCGGTGCGGTCTGCTTGTCGTACGCGCTGGGCGTGAACCCCCAGCGCAACAGCGCGCCGAAACGCAACGGAAGCGGACCCCAGGGGTTGAAGAAGCGCCCATCGACATGGTGGGGCGCGAACAGCGAGGACGGATCCCGGTCGACGCGGGTCGGCCCGAGCGGCTGCGCGGGAGGAGCGCAGCCGGCGGCCAGCGGGCCGGCGATGACGCGGGCCGTTCGGAGCGGGCTGCGGAGCAGGCTGCGGAGGAAGCTCGAGCCAGGCATCCTCGCGAGGCTAGACGGCGCTTCAGACCTCGACCAGCGCGTCCTCGATCTTGCTCCAACGGAACATGCCGAGCGAGGTCCGCACGTAGTAGAGCTTCGAGACCGGCTGCTTGCGCACGCGGCCGTCGGCTTCGATCCAGATCAGCTCGTCACCGATCCGCAGCACGCGCTCTGCCTCGAGCTCTGCGCGCTGCTCCGGCGTCAATGCCGCGAGCAGGGCCTCCTCCGCCGGCGAACGAACGGCGTCACTCATGTCACCGGAGCCTCCGTCACGAGTCGGTCGATCGCGTGCACCGGGGGCGCATCGCCGGCCATCAGCGACGCGATCGCCCCATACACGAGCTGGTGCTGCTGCAGCCGCGAGCGCTCGCGGAAGGCCGCGGCCACGACGCGCAGCTCGAAATGGCCGGCGCCGCGGGTGCGCACTTCGACCTCCGCCCCGGGGAGCGCCGCACGGATCGCGGTGCGCAGCCGCTCGGCCGCGTCGTCCTGGGCCCCGACCAGCTTCAGCGCCAAGGGCTGGTGACCTCTCGCGGAACGCCGCCGTCGCTGCCGAGACGGGACACTAGTACCGCGGGACCGAAGGATCGATCTCCTGCGACCAGGCATCGATCCCTCCGGTGACGTTGCGGACGTCCCGGAAGCCGAGGCTGCAGAAATGCTCCGCGGCCTTCTGGCTGCGTCCCCCGTGATGACAGTGGAAGACCAGCGTCGTGTTCTTCGGCAGGCGTTCGAGTTCGGCCGCGACCTCGTCGTCCAGCAGCCGGGCGCCGGGGATGCTGGCCTTCGCCCGTTCCTCGGGCGTCCGCACGTCGAGTAGCTGGATCGGTTCACCGGCGTCGAGCAGGCGCCTGAGCTCTCGCACGTCGATCTGCTGCACGGTCCGGGGCGCGTTCGGGTTGTCGATCCGCAACTCGTGTCCGTCGGCCGTTTCGACGTGGTCGATCACGAGCCCCTCGGCCCGCTGTGCGCTCATCAGGTCGAAGAGGATCCGCACGCCGTTCGCTTCGGCGACCAGCTCACCCGGCTCCTCGGGCCCGAGATAGGCCTGGTTCTGGAACGACGCGTCGATCCGCAGATGGACCGCGTCGCGTTCCGAGCGCGCCGTCGCCTGGGTCAGGAACGCGGCCGCCGCCGCCGTGATGTGGAGGGTCGGAACGCGGCGCTCGGGCACCGGAACGCCGAGCTTCTCGTGCAGTTCGCCGCTCCCGTACAGCTCCTTCACGATGTCGCAGCCGCCGACGAACTCCCCCTTCACGTAGAGCTGCGGAATCGTCGGCCAGCTCGAATACGCCTTGACCCCGTCGCGGATCCCGGCATCGGCGAGAACGTCCACGGTCTCGTACTCCGGCACGATCTCATCGAGGATCCGGACGACGGTGGCCGAGAAGCCGCACTGCGGCTGCCGGCGATCGCCCTTCATGAACAGGACGACCGGCGCCGCGGCGATGGCGGCTTCGATGCGCTGGCGGGTGGAATCATCGAGCATGGGACGGGTCCTCCGGGCGAGCGGACGAGAAGGATAGCCGGCCGTCCGGACGCTGCCGCCCGGCCGCCCCGTGGCCGGTTTCGGGCGCTCACAGGCTTGCCGAAAATCGGCCGACGATGTTCGGAGGCGGGCGGGAGGAGCACACCCTGCGCCGATGTCCTCGGCGGACGAGCTTCGGCGCTGCGTATGGCTTTGGTACGGCCGCCTCCGGATTCCGGCTCCGGGTGTGCTCCTCCCGCCCGGCGATGCGCGTTCGCCAGTGGCCGATCTTCGGCAAGCCTGTCAGCGCCCGGCGTTGGCCCGGACGACGGCATCGATGTGCGCGACGGCCTCCTCGGCGGAATCCGTCGAGAAGACGCCCAACTCGCCCTCGGAGATCGTCCCCTCGCGCAGCGCCTGGCGGCCGAGTGTCGAGAGGATGGGGCCCCAGTAGTCGGTCCCCATCGCGACGAGCGGGAAGCGGCGGATCTTGCCGGTCTGGATCAGCGTCGCGGTCTCGAAGATCTCGTCGAGCGTGCCGAGGCCGCCGGGCATCACCACGAAGGCGCTCGAGTACTTGGCAAGCATGACCTTGCGCACGAAGAAGTAGTCGAACTCCAGCGTACGATCGAGATACGCGTTGGGCTGCTGCTCCTTCGGCAGGTGGATGTTGCAACCGATGCTGAGCCCACCGCCCTCCTGTGCGCCGCGGTTGGCAGCTTCCATGATCCCCGGCCCGCCGCCGGTGACGACGGTGTAGCCGGCCTCCGCGAGCCGCTGTCCGGTCGCGCGCGCCAGCGCGTAGTAGCGGTGGTCCTCGGTGAAGCGCGCCGAGCCGAACACCGTCACGGCCGGGCCGATGTCGTAGAGCTCCCGGCAGCCGCGAACGAACTCCTGGAACACATGGAACGCGCGGTCGAAGTCGACGAGCAGGTCATCCGCGCCGCGCAGCAAGGCCTCCTCGGAATGGACGACCGGGGACCGGGAGCTCGGATTCGTGGGCTCTTCCGTCAAGCGCGTGCCTCCTCGCGGCGCAGATCGAGGATCTCGATGCGCTCGTTGGCGTCAGGGTATTTCGGGGACGGGCCTTCGGTCACCAGCGCGAGCGTGCCGTCGATCTCGTGCTCGCGCAGCCAGGTGCGGGCGAACGCGCGCCAGTCGTCGGGCCGCTCGGCGACGGGGACGGGCCAGACCCCCCAACTGAACAAGAGACGCTGGCAGGCGGCATCCGACGAGCTCACGGCGACGACCCACGGCGCCGGCCGGAAGCGCGCGATCCGCCGCGCGGTGGTGCCGCCGATCGTCGGCACGAAGACGGCGACCGGTGCCGCGCGCTCGAGCAGCGTGTCGACCGAGATCGCGATCAGGTCGAACAGCGGCGCGCCCTCCTCGCGCGGTCGGTCGCGCAGCGCATCGCGGACCGCGCGCGCCGGGCGCAGGCGCTCGATCGAGCGGGCGATGCGCGCCAGCATCGCCACCGCCTCGGCGGGATAGCGGCCGATGGCCGACTCACCGGACAACATCACGGCGTCGCTGCCGTCGAGGATCGCGTTGGCGACGTCGGTAGCCTCGGCGCGCGTGGGGCGCGGACTCTGCGTCATCGACTCGAGCATCTGCGTCGCGGTGATCACCGGCTTGCCGGCCAGGTTGGCGCGCTGGATCAGGCGCTTCTGCACGAGCGCGATCTCTTCGATCGGGATCTCGACGCCGAGATCGCCGCGGGCGATCATCAGCCCGTCGGCGGCCGCGAGGATCTCGCCGATGCGAAGCAGCGCGCCGGCGCGCTCGATCTTCGCGATGACGAAGAGCTGGTGCCCCCACTCGCCGGCCGCCGCCCGCATCGCCTCGATGTCCGCGGCCGATTCGACGAAGGACTGGGAGACCGCATCGACGCCTTCGGTCAACACGAAGCGCAGGCCCTCCCGGTCGCGGTCGGTGAACGCCGCGAGGCCCAGGTCGACACCGGGTAGGTTCAGTCCCTTGCCGGAGCGAAGCTCGCCTCCCGCCAGCACCCGGCAGTGAACGGTTCGGCCGTCGACGCGTTCGACCTCGAGCCGGATCAAGCCGTCGTTGAGGAAGCAGGTGGTCCCGGCTTGCACCACCTCGGGCAGCCGGGCGAAGCTGACGGAGGCGCCGGACTCGTCTCCGATGCGGTCGTCCGTCGTCAGGAAGAACGTGTCCCCGGCGTGCAGATCGATCGGCTCGCGCGCCAGTTGGCCGATCCGGAGCTTCGGACCGGGCAGGTCCGCCAGGATCGCCAGCGGCCGGCCGACCGTCCGGGCGGCCGCGCGCAGCCGCTCGATGGCGCGCGCATGGCTATCCAGATTCCCGTGCGACAGGTTGAGACGCGCCACATCCATGCCGGCGGCGACCAGCCGCTCGAGCATCTCGGGCGACGCCGACGCCGGTCCGATCGTCGCGACAATCTTGGTCTTGTGGTCCGGAAGCTGCACCGCGTGTCCTCGACCGCTGCAGGAGCTGCAATCACGTGCTTCCTGCGCGATCCTTGCCGGTCAGCCTCACCCGCGGAGTCCCGGTGCGCAAGCCTGATCGAGGTCGATCCGACCGGCCCTGGCGGAAGCGATGGCGACGAGGCGGTGTGCTCGTCGTCCTGGCCGGCTTGCTGACCGGGTGCGGCCTGTTGTCACGACGGGATGCGTCGCTGCCGGAGCTGGCTCCAGAGCCCCCCAGACGCCGCACCGTCCTGGCCACGGAGGCCGACGACGCGCGGGCCGGCGAAGAGGCCGAGCAGCAGGCCATCGCCGAGCTCGGCGTGCTGCAGGACGAGGGCCTCCAGCGTTACGTCCAGGCGGTCGGCGAACGCGTGGCCGCGCACGCGCCGGCCACCGGCTTCGCCTACCGCTTCCAGGTGGTGGACCCGTGGACGCCGAATGCGTTCGCGCTACCCGGCGGCGCGATCTTCGTGTCGCGCGGCCTGCTCGCCCTCACCAACTCCGAAGACGAGCTGGCGAACGTGCTGGCCCACGAGATCGTGCACGTCGCAAGACGGCATGCTGCGGCCCAGCAACTGGTTGCCAAGGCGACCCCCTTCGCGTTCGGCTGGTGGGGCGCCGGGCAGATCGCCGCCTACGCCCGGGACCAGGAGCGCGACGCCGACGAGACCGGCCAGCGGATCGCCGCCGCGGCCGGCTACGACCCGGCCGCGATGTCGAGTCTGCTGCGCGGGCTCGAGCAAGAGGAACGGATCCAGCTCGGGGCGTCGCGGCTCCCGAGCTTCTTGCAGCACCACCCGGCCAATACCGAGCGGATGGCGCTGGCCTTCTCACGCGGATCCGAGCTGCGCTGGGAGCCGCGGCCCGGCGTCTCCGGCGACCGCGCGGGACACCTGCGGCGTCTCGAGGGACTGATCGTCGATGCGAATCCGGCCGAAGGCGTCTTCGTCGGCAGCCGCTATCTGCATCCGGACCTCGGCTTCGCGCTGAGTTTTCCGGACGGCTGGCACCTGGTGAACACCACCCGCATGGTCGCCGCGTTCTCGCCGCAGCGAAATGCGCGCTTCGCGCTCGAGAGCGCCGGCGCCGGAGACGATCCGCGCGTGGCGGCCGGCGCCTTCCTGGCCGTCGAAGCCCGACGGCTCGGCGCGCAGATCCTCAACGCGCAGTCGCTCGAGATCTCCGGCCGTCCGGCTTACGAAGTCCGCGCGCAGATGTGGACGCCGCAGGGCGGCATGGCCGGACAGCTCACGTGGATCGCCCATAACGGGCTGCTCTACCGGATCTCGGCGTCGGCGCCGGCCCTCGTCGCCGGCCGCTTCTTCGGCCGCGGGCGTGCCATGGCCCGCAGCTTTCGCACGCTCACCGCGCAGGAGCGGGCCGAGATCCGCGTCGAGCGGCTGCGCATCGCCGCGGCGCGCGACGGAGAAGACATGGCGGCGCTGTCGCGGCGCACCGGCAACGCCTGGGATCCTGCACGCACGGCGGTCCTCAACGGCTTGCTGCCCGGGACCCCGCTGTCGGGCGGGCAGTTGCTGAAGATCGTCGTCTCCGAGCCCTACGAAGGGCGGCCGGGGAAGGTCTCCGAAACCGCCCGCTGATCCGGCCCCGCCGAACCGCGCCGCTCGAGGCGGCTCAGTCCTCCCGGTACGTGGTGTGGCTGGGCCGCCCGGCGAGGATGTTGGCCAGACCCCAGCGGGTGACCTTCTGGAACGCCTCGGACGCGAGAAAGCTCTGGAAGGCCGCCTCGTCGTTCCAGCGTGACACGATCAGGTAGTCGGCGGCCGCGCACGGATCGACGCGCCGATACACCGCGGAGTGGTCGTGGCCGGCGGCGTCCTTCATCGCTTCGAGCACCCGCTGGCACGCCGCTTCGAAGGTCTCTTCCTTGCCGGCCAACACCTGGTAGTTCATGCCGATCGTCACCATCCGGACGCAGCATAGCGCGGCGCTGCACCGGACTCGCGCAGTGTCCGGATCAGTCGAGCGGTTGCCGCCGGCCGATCAGGTAGACGGCGCCTTCGGGACCACAGCGCGTGGTGTGCGGCGTGCCGCCGGGCAGCTCGACGCGATCGCCCGGCCCGAGCGGCACGTCCCGGCCGTCGATGTGCAGCACGATGCGACCGCGCAACACCCAGAGGCTCTCGTCATGCGGGTGCCGGTGCGGCGCGTAGACGCGGTCCGCCGGATCCCGCCACGTCTTCACATCGAAGCCTTCGGACTCGAGGCAGCGACGCAGTCCGTTCTCGCCGGGGGTGCGGGCTTCGTTCCACGGAATGTGTCGGAACTCCATGTCGTCCTCCGGCCGGGTCCGACCCGAGGGCCGACCCGGATTCCCCGGTCTCATGTCGATCTTCGTCCATGGCGATTCTCGTCGATGGCGATTCTCGTCGATAGCGATTCCCGTGCTGGCGCCCGCGCGGCGCTGGCGACTGTTCTAGGCTTGCGGACTCCCGAGTTCGGATGAAAGCGCCGACGAGACGGCTGGGACCGGGGGTATCCGGAGCGTAGTGCGACTCCGGCCCCGCCGCAGCCGGCCCGCGGCGCCCAGCCGGCGCGCCGGTGAGGAGTCCGCCACGTCCCCTTCCCCGCCCCCGATCGCTTTGACCATCGCCGGCTCGGATTCGGGCGGAGGCGCCGGCCTCCAGGCCGACCTCAAGACGTTTCATCAGCACGGCGTCTACGGCACCAGCGCGGTCACGCTCGTGACGGCCCAGAACAGCGTCGGCGTGCGGCAGCTCGAGTTGCTTCCCCCCGGGCTGGTCCGCGCGCAGATCGACGCCGTCGTCGAGGACTTCCGGCCCGCCGCCACCAAGACCGGGGCGCTCGGCTCGGCCGAGATCGTCGATGTCGTCGCTGCGGCGATCGCGTGCCACGCGTTGCGGCCGCTCGTCGTCGACCCGGTGATGATCTCGAAGCACGGGACACCCCTGCTCGGCCCCGAGGCCGTCGAGGCGATGCGCCGGCGGCTGCTCCCGTGCGCCACGCTGCTGACCCCGAACCTGCCCGAAGCCGCCGCGTTGCTCGGCGGGGGCGACCTCGAGCGCGATCGCGACATCGAGGCCGCGGCGCGCGCGCTCGTCGCGCTGGGACCCGCCGCCGTGCTCGTGAAGGGGGGCCACCGCACGGGCCCGGAGGCCGCCGATCTGCTCTGCGACGGACGAACCGCCACGTGGCTGCGCGCGCCGCGCGTCGAGACCCGCCATACCCATGGCACCGGCTGCAGCTACTCCGCCGCCATCACCGCCCATCTCGCCCGCGGTGAAACCCTCCCCGACGCCGTCCGCCGCGCCAAGACCTGGATCGCCCGCGCCATCGCCTCCGCCCCCCGGCTCGGCCACGGCCACGGCCCCCTGAACCACTGGTCCTGACCCCCGAGCACACGACCCGTCAAGAAAGAGGTCGTCAAGAAAGGGGTCGGGTTGGATTCGTCAATTTTTCGCGCGCAGCACCAGCTCGGTGATCTCGGCCGGCGCGCCGAGCCGCATCGGGGGACCCCAGAAACCCGTGCCGCAGCTGACATAGAGCGCACTCGCGCCGACGGGGTACAGACCGGCAACCCACGGCACGGTCGCCCGCACCATCCACCGGAACGGCCAGATCTGCCCGCCGTGGGTGTGCCCGGACAGTTGCAGATCGACACCCATCTGTGACGCCCGGCGGAAGCTGCCGGGATCGTGCGCCAACAACAGGACCGGCCGCGCCGGCTCACGGCCCGCGAGCGCACGCTCGAGATCCTCACCCGCGCCGGGCTGCACCCGCGCGCCGTGGTGATCGTCGACGCCGGCCAGATCGAAACCGGTCTCTCCCACGTCGATGGCGACCCGCTCGTTGCGCAGCGCTCGCCAACCGAGGTCCGTCATCCGCGCGACCCAGTCGTCGGCGCCGGAGTAGAAGTCGTGGTTGCCGGTCACGAAGAAGACCCCGTGCGTCGCGCGCAGCGCAGCGAGCGGGGCCACCTCGTCCCCGATGCGGCGGACGCTTCCATCGACGAGATCCCCGGTGACGACGACCAGATCCGGCGCCAAGGCCCCGACGCGTTCGGCGAGCGACTGGGCAAAGCGTCGATCCAGCAGCGGGCCGATGTGGAGGTCCGACAGCTGCACGATCCGGAAGCCGTCGAGCGCGCGCGGCCAGCGCGCCAGCGGAATCTCCACGCGACGCAGTTCCGGCCCGGCGAGCCCGCGCCGCAACGCGTACGCGGCGAGCCCGAAGCCGGCCGCACCGACGCCGAGCGCCCGCGCGCGCGCCACCCCCGACGCGTCGCTCCACCCCTCGGGCGCCGCCACCCCGAGCAGCGCCAACCCGACGTCGCTCGCCAGCGTCGTGACGAGCAGCAGGAACGCCAGACCGAGCCAACTGTACGCCGCCCACGCCAACACGCCGTAGACCCGACCCTCGCGGCGCCGCACGAAAGCCTGCGTCAGCAGCGCCGCGAAGCCGAGCGCAAGCCCGGCGAGCAGCGCGCGGCGCACGCCCGGCACCCAGTCCGGTGCCCACACCAGCCGCTGGGCCAGATACAGGTGCACGCCGACCGCGAGGAACAGGAAGACACCGAGGAACGCCAGACCGGCGCGCTTGCGGCGGGTCGCACGAGAAGCCATCGACGCAGGCTAGCATCCGCGCGCCATGGGCTCGGCCGACTTCACGCCGTTCTTCGATTTCGCCATCGCGCTGTTCATCGGCGCGTTGGTCGGGATCGAGCGCGAGAAGCGCCAGAAAGAGGACCTCGCGCGCGGCGACATCCTGCAGCGCGGAACCGGCGGGCTGCGCACGTTCATCCTGTTCGCCGAGGCGGGAGCCCTGGCCGCCTGGCTCGCGGTGAAGCTGTCGGCACCCGTCATCTTCGTCGGCGCCGGCGTCCTGGTCACCGCCGTCGTGGTCGCCGGCTACGTCGCCGCCTCGCGCCAACCCGGACAGCTCGGTCTCACGACCGAAGTGGCGGCCATCGTCACGTACCTTCTCGGAGGCACCGTGATCTTCGGCCATGCCGAGATCGCCGTGGCACTCGCCATCGCCACGTCGGCCGCGCTCGCGTTCCGGCGGCCGCTGCACCATGCCGTGAAGAAGCTGGACCGCGACGACCTGTTCGCCGGCCTGAAGCTGCTGATCGCCACGTTCATCGTGCTGCCGGTGCTTCCGGATCGGACCGTCGACCCGTGGCAAGCCCTCAATCCGTGGCGCATGTGGTGGCTGGTGATCCTGATCTCGGGGCTCTCGCTGGTCGGCTACGCGGCGACGCGGGCGCTCGGCGCGCGACGCGGCATCCCGCTGACGGGACTGTTCGGCGGCATCGTCTCGTCGACGGCCGTCACGCTGGCGCTCACGCGCCAGAGTCGCGAGGCGGGCGGGCACGCAAGCCTCCACCACGCGCTCGCCACCGGCATCCTGCTCGCGTGGGCCACGATGTTCGCGCGCATCGGCGTCGTGCTGGCCGCTCTCGATCTTCCGCTGCTCCGCCGACTGGGGCCACTGCTGGTGGTCGGGCTGGGTGTCGCCGCCGCGGCGGCCGCGTGGCACCACCATCGCGGGCGGGCCGGCAAGCAGCGCGCCGAGGATGTGCCGCTCCGGAATCCGTTCCGGCTCGCGGCGGCCATCCGCTTCGCGCTGCTGTTCGCCTTCGTCCTGCTGATGATGCGCGGCGTCGAGCGCTACCTGCCGAGCGCCGGGCTCTACGTCGTCGCCGCACTGGCCGGCGCCACGGACGTCGATCCGATCACGCTCTCGCTGGCGTCGCCGGCGCGCGAAGCGACCGCGACCACCGCGGCGATCGCGATCGCCATCGCCGCGGCGAGCAACACGATCGTCAAGTGTGCGCTGGTCGCCGTGCTCGGCGCGCCGCCGCTGCGTCGCCACCTGCTCGTGGCGACGGCCGCCGTCCTCGGCAGCGGCGCCTTGATCCTCCTCGCGACCCTCTGAACGACGCGGCGCGCGTGCGCGGGGCACCCCGCCGCGTGCCCCCGGGCTCACCAACCGCGCAGGTCGATCTCCCAGGTCTCGACGACGTCGTCACCGTCCGCCACGTACAGCCGCTCGTGATAGGCGACGGTCGGATCCACGTGCGCCGGCCACACCCGCACGCGGTCGCCGACCCGTGCGTGCAGGCCGCCGCCCGCGGCGGCTTCGTCCGGCGAGAACGTCACGTGCTCGTCGGAGCAGAACCAGACCTTCGCGCCGTCGATCGCCGGATTGCCGTGATCCATGCCGAGCGACTTGAGCCCGGCATCGCAGACCGCGAATACCGCACTCGTCGACACCACCGTCGACCACACCCAGAACGCCGGCCGAAACGGCAGATCGAGACGCGCGTAGTGCGTGTCCATCAGCGAGTACGAGCCCGCCTGGATCTCGGTCGCCAGCTCGTTCAGATCGAAACTGCCGGTGCCGCCGGCGGAGATCACGTCGCCGCCCACCTGCGCGTGCGCCGCCGCGAGCTGCGCCATCGCCGCGTCGACGACGGCCTTGCGCGCGGCGCGGCCGGCCACCGGCATCGCGTGCCCCTCGTAGCCCATGACACCGCGCACGCGGAGGCCGCGCCGGCGCGCGAGGTCCGCGAGTCGCCCGGCCTGATCCGGCGCGCAGCCGCAGCGCGGCAGCCCGACGTTCACGTCGATCAGCACCTCGCGGACCCCGCCGTCGGCCGCCGCCGCGATCGTCGGCTCCGAGTCGACGGCAACGGTGACGTGCGCGTCGAGCCGTCCGAGGCGGTGCGCCGCCAGCGTCTCGTTGGCGAGCAGCAGGTCGTCTCCGAGTCCCGCCGCCGCCATGCCTTCCATCTCGCGGACGGTGGCGCAGCAGAAGCCGCGGTGCCCGAGCGCGGCCTGGCGCCGCGCCAGCGCCGTGCACTTGGTGGCCTTCACGTGCGGGCGCAGCCGCGCGCCCGGCAGCGCGCGCGCCATCACGGCCAGGTTGTGCTCGAGCGCGCCGGCGTCGACCACCAGCGCCGGCGTCGGCAGCTCGTGGAGCTTCCTCACCGTGCGCGCTCGCCCGCCGGCCGCGCGCTCACAGCGCGATCTGCTTCGGCGGCCGCACGACGATCTCGGCGATGTTCACGCCGATCGGCTGCGTGACGGCGTACAGCACCGCGCGCGCCACGTCGTCGGGATGGCCGAGCATCTGCGCGAGGGCCGGCTGCAGCGTCTCCATCACCTCGTCCGGCAGCCGCTCGCCTTTCTTCACCTCGACCTCCAGACCGGCCGACTTCACGATGCCGGCCACGAAGGCGGGATCGAAGTTGCGGGCGAAGTTCGTCGCGATCGCTCCCGGCATGATGTTCACCGCCCGGATCGTGTCGTTCTCGAGTTCGCTGCGCAGCGTCGCGTGGATGCAGTTCACCGCGTGCTTGGTGGCGCCGTAGACGCCGGAATCGCTGCGCTGCGCGGCGATCGACGAGATGTTGACGATGTGACCGTGCGCGCCGCACGCGCGCATCGCGCGCACCGCCTCCTGGCAGCCGACCAACAGCGCCAGCACGTTCGTCTCCAGCATCGTCCGCCACTGCTCGGGATCGGCGTCGGCGATCGGACTGGGAAACGACACGCCGGCGTTGTTGACCAGGATGTCGAGCCGGCCGGTGGCGGTGACGGCGCCGGCCACCAACGCGCGGACCTGATCGACCTCGCGCACGTCCAGCCGGACCGCGCGTGCGGCGCCGCCGGCACGCTCGATCTGCCGCACCGTCTCGGCCATCGCGTCCTCGGTGCGACCGCCGAGCGTGACGTGGGCGCCGGCCCGGCCGAGCTGGAGGGCGATGGCGCGGCCGATGCCGCTCGAGGCACCGGTGACGACGGCGGTCTTGCCGGCGAGCGGACGGGAGGCGGATTCGTTCATCGCGGGATCTCCGGGTGAGGGGGCGCGGCCGTGCGGAGCGTACCCGATCCGCCGCTACCCGGACGAAGGGCACGACCCGGCCGAAGTCGTATCGAAGCCCGCCGCCGACACGCCGACCCGTTCGGCGCCGAAGATGCGCCGGAACGCGGCGATCGCCGCATCGGCATAGCCGGGCTCGGCCCAGCTCGCGAAACCCGCCGCGCGCAACTGGTCGAGCGCGGCTCGGCTGCGCCGGCCGCCGGCGCCATCGCCGCGGAAGAAATCGTCGACGACGACACGATCCGCGACCGGTTCGAGGCGACGTGCCAGACGCTCGGGATCACACGGCAGCAGCGGCGACACCGCCGCCTGCGTGCGCACGCCGGCGGCCCGCAGCCGGGCGAGCGTCTCGATGCGCAGGCTGATCCCGGGCGCATTCGGCTCGAGCAGCCGGCGCACGCCGTCGTCATCCGTCGTGATGCTGAGGCTCGCGATCGCAGTCGGCATGCGGGCCAGCAACGCCGCATCGCGGACGATGAACGGACTGCGCGTCTGGACCACGAGCAGCGCCGGAGGATGCGCGGCGAGCACCTCGAGGCAGCCGCGCGTCAAGCCGAGCCGCCGCTCGAGCGGGACGTACGGGTCGGTCGCCGACGAGCAGAAGATCCGCGCCTCACGGGTCCTGCCGCGTGCGGCCTCGCGCCGCAGCCGCTCCGCGACGTCCAGTTTCGGCGAGATCCACAGGGACCACGGCAACCGGTACGGATTGGCGCGCTGCACCGTCAGCTCGCGGACGTAGCAGTATCGGCACGAGAACTGGCAGCCCACGTACGGCTGCAGCGAGTGGGTGAAGCCCGCGAGGTAGCCACCGGTGGGAGTCAGTGCGCGCGCCGAGCGACGGGGGAAGATTCGAGCCCGAGCCATGCGACGATGGTAGGATCCGCTCTCCGTGTACGCCTTCGAGCTCGCCGCCGCCACCAAGCAGTACGCCGCTCGCCGGGTGGCGCTCGCGGGCGTCGAGCTCGCGGTGCCGGCCGGCACCGCGCTCGGCCTGCTCGGTCCGAACGGCGCGGGCAAGACCACCGCGCTGAAGCTGCTGCTCGGCTTCACACGCCCGACCCGCGGCGCGGCGCGGCTGCGGGGCCGCAATCCGTACGATCCGGCCGCCCGGGTCGGCGTCGGCTACCTGCCGGAGCGCCTCGCGCTGCCCGGCGCGATGACGCTGCGGGCGTTCCTGCGCCTCCACGCCGGCCTCATCGGCCTCTCCGGCGCCGCGGCCACGCGCGCGATCGAGGCCGTCGCCGACGCCACCGGCGTGCGCGATCGCCTCGCCGAGCCGATCGCCTCGCTGTCGAAGGGGCTGGCGCAGCGCGCGGGCTTCGCCAGCGCCCTGCTCGGCGAGCCCGACGTTCTGGTGCTCGACGAGCCCACCAACGGCCTCGACCCGCTCGGCGTGCGCGACGCGCGCGACTGGATCCAGGCCGCGCGCGCCCGCGGCGCGACGCTGCTGGTCTGTTCGCACGTGCTGTCCGAGGTCGAGCGGACCTGCGACCAGGTGGTGATCCTGCACGAGGGCCGGATCGCGACGGCCGGCGCGCTCGACACGCTGGTGTCGCCGGGCGAAGCGCTGGAAGACGCCTTCGTGCGAGCGGTGCGCGGATGAGGAGCTTCCTGCTGCTCGCGTTCGAGGCGGCGCGCGACGCGTTCCGGCGTCGCTTCGTCGTCGCCATCGCGGTCGTGCTGACACTGTCGCTGCTGTGGGTTCGGAGCTGCATCGACTTCGGTCCGGTGCAGGTCAACCAGCAGGCCGTCGATCCCGCCCTGATCGCGGGCTTCCTGGCGCCGATCCTGTTCTCGCTCCAGGCCCTTTCCGTGCTGGTGATCACCGGCGTGCTGGCTTCGGACCACCTCGCGCGACCGCTGGCCGACGGCAGCAGCACGTTGTGGCTGGCGCGGCCGATCTCCCGCGACGCGTATGCCGGCGCCCGGCTCACCGGCGCGCTGGCCGTGGCGCTCGGCGCCGGCGCCGTGCTGCTCGGCGGGACCGCCGCGCTGTTGGCGGCGCGCCATGGGGTCGCCGTCGCGCCGGCGCTGCTCGCCGCCGCCGCGACGGCGCTCGGCAGCATCGTCGTGGCCGCACTCGCGATGGCGCTGTCGCTGGCGATCGGCCGCACCGCCGTGCTGCTGGCCGTCCTCGTCGCCGTCCCGCTGCAAGGCTTCGCCAACGCGCTGCGACTCGCGCTGGCACTCGTTCAGCCGGACGCCGCGCTACCGGACGCGCTGGCGGCTTTCGACCGCTTCGGGCCGCCGCTCGGCACGGCCGTCTTCGCCGCGGTGGCGGCGTGGCACCCGCACGTCGATGTCAGCGGCATGCTGCTACCAGCCCTCGGCCGGCTCGCGCTGTGGGCGGCCGGTGCTGTTGCGCTGCTGATGATCGTGTTCCGCCGGATCGACATCCCGCGCTGAGCCGCCCGAGCCGCTCGCCGGCCGGGCGGCCTCCAGCCTCCAGCCGCTAGCCGCACGCGCCGTGCGAGGCGCACGCCGTGCGCGTTCGATCCATCGCTGGTGTCGCACGGGTCGTGCCTGCCGCCGCGTTGCGACGCGCGCGCACACGTCGTGCTCTTCTGCACACGTTCGTCACCACGCTTGCACGAGGGCGCCCGAGAAGCGCACGCCGGATGCCGTGTCACCCGTCACGCGGGGCGGCACCCATGTGACCGAAACGATGCCCATGGACCGTCCGGGTCCGGCGTCGTTCGAGGGGTTGACCGGCGCCGGACCCGCGCATGACCTTGGAGGCTCGCATGCAAGAGTTCGCAATCCGGTTGCGCTCGATCGCGCTGGCGATCACGCTCATCACGGCCGTCCCGCACGCCGCGCAGGCGCTGACACTGGCCGATCTCGACGCCGGCGGGAGCTTCGACGCCGGTCCGATCACGTTCTCGGACTTCGAGATCTCGCTGGCGGGAGATCTGTCGGCCGATCTCTCGGCCTACCCGGTGCAACCGCTCGCCGACGGCTTCCGGCTCGCCGGACCGCTCACGGTGCTGCTCGGCGAAGCGGGCACGCTGCTGCTGTCCTACGTCGTCGAGGCGGCCGCGGGTGTGTTCGTCGACGGGGCGGCTTTGTTTGCGCCGCTGGTGGCGATCGACAGTGGGGCGGCCGCGCTGGTCAGCGAATCGCTGCTCGGACCGGGGGGCGTTCCGCTCGGCACGCTGCTGGCGCTCCACCTCGCCGGCGGCAATCCGGCGGTGCATGCGGCGAGCACCGGCTTCGCCGGAACGACCCGGCTCGAGGTCGTCACGGTCGTGGCGCTGCGCAGCGGCCTGCTGGCCGCCGCGCCGCACGTGGACCAGCGCTTCTCCACCGTCCCCGAGCCGCTGACGGTGTTCCTGCTGGCCGGCGGACTGATCGGGCTCACGTTCTCGGGTCGCCGCCGCGCGGAGGTGGCGCCGCGCGGAGCGATCCCGGGTGGCCGCGGCGGACTTCCCTTCCGCCGTCGCGGCCGCCCGCTCGCCGGCTCACGTTCGCCCGGTTCGCCCGCGGCTCAGACGTAGTGCAGCCAGCGCTCGTGCTTCGGGTCCTTGCCGGTGACGACGTCGAAGAACGCGCTCTGCAGCGTCTTCGTGATCGGGCCGCGCGTGCCGGCGCCGATCTGGCGGCGATCGATCTCGCGGATCGGCGTCACCTCGGCGGCCGTGCCGGTCAGGAACACCTCGTCCGCGATGTACAGCTCGTCGCGCGTGATGCCGCCTTCCTGCACCGGGAGGCCCCGGTCGCGCGCGAGCGCCAGGATCGCCTCGCGCGTCAGGCCGGCCAGCACCGTCGGCAGGGCCGGCGTGCGCAGCAGGCCATCGCGGACGAGGAACAGGTTCTCGCCGCTGGCTTCGGAGACGAGCCCCTGGGTGTCGAGCAGGATCGCCTCGTCGTAGCCGTCGAGCAGCGCTTCGCGCTTCGCGAGGATCGAGTTGACGTAGTCGCCGCAGGTCTTGCCCTTGGTCATCTTGGCGTTGACGTGGTGGCGCGAGAACGTCGAGATCTTGGCGCGGATGCCGCGTTCCATGCCTTCGTCGCCCAGGTACTTGCCCCACGGCCACGCGGCGATCGCGACGCGCACGGGATTGTTGCCGGGGTTGAGGCCCATCGCGCCGTGCCCGATGAACACCAGCGGGCGGATGTAGCCGGCATCGAGCCGGTTCGCCCGGAGCGCGTCGATGGCGCCCTGCTCGAGCTGCTCGTGCGAGAACGGAACCTCCATCAGGTTGATGTGGGCCGACTCGAGCAGCCGGCGGATATGCTCGCGCAGCCGGAAGATCGCCGAGCGCCCGTCGGCCGTCCGGTAGCAGCGGATGCCCTCGAAGACGCCGAGCCCGTAGTGCAGCGTGTGCGTCAGCACGTGGACCTGGGCGTCGTCCCACGGGACGAGCCTCCCATCCATCCAGATCTGCTCGCCGCGGATCTCGGGGGGGGTCGGGGGAGTCGAGGCTTTGGCGCTCATGGGATCTCCAGCGCGGCCCGCAGGCCGCCGGTCGGGCGCGGGAGGGTTAGCCCGCCTGCGCGCGCGCTTCCAGCCGCGCCGCCTCGAGCTGGCGGGGCAGGCTCTCGGCGTAGGGCGCCCGTGCGATGCCGCGCTCGGTGATGATGCCGGCCACGAGCCGGTGCGGCGTCACGTCGAAGGCCGGGTGCCGCACCGGGACCCCGTCGGGCAGCAGCTCGGTCTCGCCGATCCGCGCCAGCTCGGCGCGGCCGCGTTCTTCGATCGGAATGGCCTCGCCATCCGGCGTGGCCAGATCGACCGTCGACAGCGGCGCCGCGACGTAGAACGGGAGCCCGTGTTCGCGCGCCAGCACGGCGAGCGGATAGGTTCCGATCTTGTTCGCGACGTCCCCGTTGGCCGCGATGCGATCGGCGCCGACGACGACGACGTCCACCTCGCCCTGCTTCATCAGATGGCCGGCCATCGCATCGGCGATCACCGTCACCGGGATCCCGTCGCGCGCCAGCTCCCAGGCGGTGAGCCGCGCCCCTTGCAGGAACGGCCGCGTCTCGTCCGCCAGCACCGAGGCGACGCGACCGGCGGCAAAGGCCGCCCGCACCACGCCGAGCGCAGTGCCGTAGCCGGCCGTGGCCAGCGCGCCGGCGTTGCAGTGGGTGAGGATGCGCGCCGCCGGCGGAATCACGGCGAGCCCCGCCCGGCCGATCGCGCGACAGGCGGCGACGTCCTCCTCGACGATCCGACACGCCAGAGTGACGAGCGCCGCCCGGATCGAGTCTGCCGTCGCCGCCGGCGCCGCCGCGGCCGCGTCGAGACCGGCGCGCATGCGACCGAGCGCCCAGAACAGGTTCACCGCCGTCGGCCGCGTCGCCGCGAGCCGCGCCAGCGCACGGACGACGTCGCGCTGCACGCCCGCCGCATCGACGGCCGGGCTCGTCGCCGCCGCCAACGCAGCCCCGAGCGCCGCCGTGCAGCCGATCGCCGGCGCGCCGCGCACGGCCAGCCGCTCGATCGCCTCCGCCACCTCCGCGACGCTGCGCAGGCGCAGGTAGACCTCCTCGCGCGGCAACCGGCGCTGGTCGAGCAGCGCGACGGCGTCGCCGTCCCAGCGCAGCGTGAACCAGTCGCCGGCGTGGCTCACCGGCGCTCACGGCGCGGAGAAAACAACCCATCGAGGGCGTCGAGCACATCGCGCCCAGCTCCTTTTCCGAGCACCTTGTCGATCTCGCGCTCCACCTTGTCGCGCTTGCCGGCCGTCGCGAACGTGGCGGCCAGCGCCAGGGCGGCCTGTGCGTCGATCCCAACGCGCGGCGCGTCGAGCGTCCCGTCGATCTGGGCGAGCGGCAGCACGCGCAGCGGCCCGGCCGGATCGGCCTCGGCGCCGGCCAGCGCCGCGTAGGCCGCCTCTTCCAGCACGAGTCGGCCCCGCGCGTCGAGGCTGCGGTCCGCCAGCCGCACGCGGCCGTTCGCTTCGAGGGCGTAGCCCGGATAGCGCAGCACCAGGTCGTCGCTGTGCGCGATGCCGTCCGCGATCTCGACGTGCCCGGTCAGCGCTTCGAAGGCATCGCCGAGAAACGGCTCGAGGCGCGCGCGGCGGCGATCGCTGAGGCCGCCGATCAGGCTCTCGAGCTGTGCGAGGGCCATCCGGAACGGGGCGATGCCGGGCAGCCGCCCGGGACCGGCGGCGAACTCGATCGAGCCTTCGAGGCCGTCGCGCGCAGCCGCCGCAGCGACCGGACCGGCGAGCTGCGCGCGCAGCGTGACGGGACCCTCCAGCGCATCGGACTTCCCGGTGAGCGCCGCCAGCAGCGGACGAGCGTCGGCTTCGTCGATGACGATCTGCGTTTGGTGTCGAGCGGCGGCGCCGAGCTCCGTAAGGATGAGTGCCAGCGCCACCGGCTGGCCCCCCACGTCGGCCACCAGGTCTTCGCTGCGCAGCGTGTCGCCGTCGGCGAGCAGGACGCCGCGCAGCTCGATCGGTCCGCGGCCACCGGGGTGCAGCCGTACGGCCTCGAGCTCGGCCCGTCCGGTGACGGTGGGCGGAGACCCTGCGACGTGTCCGTCCGACCACGCGAGCCGTCCTTGCGGAGCCAGTGGCGCGAGCGCCGGCACCAGCTCGCCCCAGCCATCGACGGCGAACGCCGGGGCGTCGAACGCGGCGGTCAGCGGCCGGTCGCCTCCCCACTCGAGCCGCCCCTGTCCGCCGAGATTGCGAATCCGGATCCGCACCTCCTCGGTGTGCACGCGCCCGTCCGGGTCGGTTTGCAAACGGCCCTCGGCGCTGGCGGCGGCGCCGGGCGGTTTGCGGAACACACCGCCGTAGCGCAGCTCCGCGTCGGCGGCGTCGAGCGAGAAGCGGCCGGACGGCCGCGCCAGCGCCCCGCGCAGTTCGGCATGCAGCGACACCGGACCGTTCACGCGCGCGTCGCCGATCTCGAAGTCCGCGTCGCCGAGGCGCAGGTCGATGTCGGCGGCGTCCGGCGCCCGGGCCGGACCACGCAGCGCGATCGTCCCGGCGAGCGTGCCGCCGAGGCGTGCGTCGTCGCGCAGATACGGTGCGAAGAGCAGTGCCGGGAGGGCATCGAACGTGATCGTCGCGGCGAGCGTCCCGGCGGCGGCGACATCCCCCGCCGCCCGCAGGGTTCCGCCGTCGAGGCGCCCGTCCAGATCGAAGGACAGCGTCCGCCCCTCGCGCAGGCGCGCGCGCCCGCGCAGCTCGCGCAGCGCAAGACGCGCGGGCGGATCGACGGTCTGGTCCGTGATCACGACTTCGCCGTCATCGAGGTCGAGCCGGCGGACCGCGAAGCGGAAGCTTCGGCCGCCGGCGCGCGCGGCCGCGTCCTCGTCCGACGCGGGCGCGCCGGCCGCGCCCCGCTCGGCGTCCGCCGCCGCCGGCGCCTGCCACGGCCACGCCATCCCGGAGGCCGTGCGCACCCCGTGCAGCACGCCACCCTCGATCGTCACGCGGTCGACGACGAGCACGCGCGCCAGCAGCGGCCACCACGCGATCTGCAGCTCGGCGCGCTCGACCGCCAGCGCGCTGCCGTCCCCGAGCCGGGCCTGTTCGACGTGCACGCTCGGCGGGAACAGGCCGACGTCGAGGGCCGTCCAGCTCGGCTCCTGGCCGGTCGCGTTGCGGACCGCCGCGTGCAGACGCTGGTGGAATGCGTCGCTCGCGACGTAGCCGGAGAGCCACCAGCCGAGCCCCGCGGCAGCGAGTGCGACCAGTACCCCGGCGGCCGCCAGGACCCGCCACAACGTGCGCACGCTCACGCGCCCCGCAGCCGGCGTTGCAGCACCTCGCGCGCCGCCCCCGGACTCGCCTTGCCCTGGGTCCGCTTCATGATCTGGCCCATCAGGAAGTTGAGGCCCTTGGCCTCGCCGCCACGCACCTGCTCGACCACCTCCGGATGCGCGGCGATCACCGCATCGGCGGCGGCTTCGAGGGCGCCGGTGTCGGAGACGGCCTCGAGGCCGCGGGCGCGCACCAGCGCCTCCGGATCGCCGCCGTGATCGAGCAGCTCCGCGACCAGCGGTCGCGCGCTCTGCGCCGTCACGCGCCCGCCCTCCACCAGCGCGATCAGCCGCGCGAGGGCGCTCGCCTCGAGCCGGGTCGTCTCGATTTCGACCCCGCGCTCGCCGAGCGCCGCGCGCACGTCGCGCTGGATCCAGTTGGCCGCGCTCTTCGCGGCGCGCGCGCCGCCGCCGAGCTCCGCGACGACGGCCTCGAAGAAGTCCGCGAGCGCCCTGCTCTCGGCGAGCTGGCGCGCATCGTAGTCCGACAGCTCGTAGCCGGTCTGCCAGCGCGCGCGCTTCTGCTCCGGCAGCTCGGGCAGCGCGCGGCGGACCGCATCGATCTCGGCGGCGTCGACGTGCAGCGCGATCAGATCCGGATCCGGGAAGTAGCGGTAGTCATCGGCGTTCTCCTTGACCCGCATCACGCGCGTCGCGTGGCGCTCCGGATCGTAGCTCAGCGTACACTGCTGGATGTCCCGGCCGGCGTCGAGAAGGCCCGCCTGCCGCACGGTCTCCGCGGCCAGCGCCTCCTCGACGAAGCGGAAGCTGTTGAGATTCTTCAGCTCCGTCCGGGTGCCGAGCTCCGTGGCTCCGTGGCGACGCAGCGAGAGGTTGGCATCGCAGCGGAACTGACCGCGTTCCATGTCGGCATCGGAGACGCCGGCGTAGCGCAGCAGATGCTGCAGCGTGCGCAGGTACGCCCCGGCCTCGGCCGGCGAGCGCAGGTCCGGCTCCGAGACGATCTCGAGCAGCGGGACCCCGGCGCGATTCAGATCGACGTGCGAGCGGTCCGCACCGGCCACGGCCGCATCGTGGATCGACTTGCCGGCATCCTCTTCGATGTGGATGCGCGTCAGGCCGATGCGCGTCACGTAGGCGTCGTCCGCCGCGGACGCGGCGGGCACGTCGATCTCGAGCCAGCCGCCGGTCGCCAGCGGGTCCTCGTACTGCGAGATCTGGTAGCCCTTCGGCAGATCCGGGTAGAAGTAGTTCTTGCGCGCGAACACCGAGCGGGCGTGCACCTCGCAGTGGGTGGCGAGCGCGGCGCGGATGCCGAGCTCCACGGCCTTCCGGTTCAGCACCGGCAGCACGCCGGGCAGGCCGAGGTCGATCGGGTGCACCGCGTGGTTCGGCGGCTCGCCGTAGCGGACCGGCGCCGGGCTGAACAGCTTCGATTCGGTGCGCAGGTGCACGTGCACCTCGAGACCGATCACGACCTCGTAGGTCGGGTGCGGCGCCGCCGTCATCGCCCCGGCCCCGCCCACGTCGCCGGGTCGGGCGCCCGCAGGTGCCAGTCGCTGCGTCGCTGGTACGCGTCGGCGACGCGCAGCAGCGTGGCCTCGTCGAGCGGCCGGCCGAGCAGTTGGAGACCGATCGGAAGGCCGTCCGAGAAGCCGCAGGGCACGGACAGCGCCGGGATTCCGGCCAGGTTGGCCGACACCGTGTAGATGTCCGACAGATACATCCGCAGCGGGTCGCCGGTCTTCTCGCCGATCCGGAACGCCAGCTCCGGCGTGGTCGGACCGGCGAGCAGGTCGCAGCCGGACAGCGCCTGCTCGAAGTCCCGCCGCAGCAGCGTGCGGACCTTCATGGCCTTGCGGTAGTAGGCGTCGTAGTAGCCGGCGGACAGCACGTAGGTGCCGAGCAGGATGCGCCGCTTCACCTCCGGACCGAAGCCCTCCGAGCGCGTGCGGCGGTACATCGCCGCGAGCGTGTCGGCGGCGGCGCGGCGCCCGAAGCGCACGCCGTCGTAGCGGGCCAGATTGCTCGACGCCTCCGCGGTCGCGATCAGGTAGTACGTGGCGATCGCGTAGCGCGCATGGGGCAGCGACACCGCGCGCGTCTTGGCGCCGCCCCGCTCCAGCTCCGCGACGGCCTCGCGCACCCGGTCGAGCACGGCCGGCTCGACGCCGTCGGCGTCGAAGAACTCGCGCGGCAAGCCGATCACCAGCCCGGAGACGTCCCCGGTCAGCGCCGCGCGCAGGCGGGGCGCCGGCTCCGGCAGCGACGTCGAATCGGCCGGATCGTGTCCGGCGACCGCCTCGAGCGCCAGCGCGCAGTCCGCCGCCGTGCGCGCGAACGGACCGATCTGATCGAGCGACGACGCGAACGCCACCAGGCCGTAGCGCGAGACGCGCCCGTAGGTCGGCTTCATCCCGACGACACCGCAAAGAGACGCCGGCTGCCGGATCGAGCCGCCCGTGTCGCTGCCGAAGGCGATCGGCACGACCCCCGCCGCGACGGCCGCGGCGGAGCCGCCGGACGAGCCGCCCGGCGTGCGCGACGGATCCCACGGATTGCGCGTCGGCCCGTAGACCGAGTGCTCGGTCGACGAGCCCATCGCGAACTCGTCCATGTTCGTGCGGCCGAGGACGACGGCGCCAGCCGCCTGCAGCCGGGCGACCGCCGTGCCGGGATACGGCGCGATGAAGTTCTCGAGGATGCGCGACGCACAGGTGCACGGCTCGCCCTCGTGGATCATCACGTCCTTGATCGCCACCGGGATGCCGTCGAGCGATCCGCGGGCGGCGCCCTGCGCGCGCCGCGCGTCGCTCGCGGCCGCCTCGGCGCGGGCGGCATCGGCGCGCAGGTGCACGAAGGCGCCGAGCGGGCGAGCCGCCTCGGCGCGCGCCAGCGCCGTCTCGACCAGCTCGGCGGCGGTGGTCGTGCCGGCGGTCAGCGCCTCGGCGAGCGCGAGCGCCGTCTCGGCCGCCACTAGGATTCGTCCTCGTCGAGCACCCGGGGCACCACGAACGCGAACCCGTCTCGTTCGGGGGCGTTGGCCAGCGCCCGTTCCGGCGCCAGCGGCGGCTCGGCGCGATCGTCGCGGAACGGCGTCGCGAGCGGCAGCGCGTGGTCGGTCGGCTCGATGTCGTCGGTGTCGAGCGCGGCGAGCTGCTCGACATACCCGAGGATCGCCGCCAGCTCGGCCGCCATCCGCTCGGCTTCGTCGGGCGCCAGCTCGAGGCACGCCAGCTCCGCGATCCGCTCCACCTCCGCCCGATCGATCCGCCCCATGCGCCGCAAGGTAGCGCCCGTCAAGAAAGGGGTCGGGTTGGATTCGTCAACTTTTCCGGCCCTGGCCGGAAAAGTTGACGAATCCAACCCGACCCCTTTCTTGACGCCAGTTTCTTGACGGATCGGGGGTGAGGAGTAGCTTGGGCGGCCGAAATGTCCGAAAACCCTGAGTCTTCCTCGCCCGCCACGATGCCCCCGCCGCCGCCTGCTTCGCTGTTCGATGATCTGCCCGAAGACATCCGCGCCGGCCTGCGCGATCTCGGCTGGAGCACGCCGATGCCGGTGCAGCTCGCCACGATCCCGGCGATGCGCGCACGCCAGGACCTGATCGTCCAGGCGATGACCGGCTCCGGCAAGACCGGCGCCTTCGGCATCCCGATCGTCGCCGAGGTGGATCCGGAGCTGCGCGCCCCGCAGGCGATCGTGCTGACGCCCACCCGCGAGCTCGCCAACCAGGTGGCGACGGAGATCATCACGATCGGCAAGCACCGCGGCGTCGTGTGTCTACCGATCTACGGCGGCGTCGGCTACGGCGCGCAGCTCGAAGGCCTCGCGGCCGGCCCGCACGTCGTCGTCGGCACGCCGGGGCGGATCCTCGACCACCTCGGCCAGGGCCGCCTCAAGCTCGACCAGATCCGCTTCTTCGTGCTCGACGAAGCCGACGAGTTGCTCTCGCTCGGCTTCTGGCCGGACATGCGCGAGATCGATCGCTACCTGCCGCGCAAGGAAGACCGCCAGACGTGCCTGTTCTCGGCGACGATGCCGGAGAAGGTGCGCGCGCTCACGCGCGTGTTCCAGCGGGAACCCGAGTTCGTGACGCTCTCCGAAGGGCAGATCGCACCGGCCGAGATCGAGCACTACTTCTATCTGGTGTCGGCGCAGGAGAAGGAGCAGGCGCTCGTCCGCATCCTCGAGTACGAGGATCCCGAGAGCGCGATCATCTTCTGCAACACCAAGGACAACGTCCGCTACGTCACGACCTTCCTGCAGCGGCGCGGCTTCGACGCCGACCAGATCTCCGGCGATCTCGCCCAGGCCGCCCGCGAGCGCGCGATGGCGCGCATCAAGGCCGGCGAGCTGCGCTTCCTGGTGGCGACCGACGTCGCCGCGCGCGGCATCGACATCTCCGATCTCACCTGCGTGATCGGCTACACCGCCCCGGACTCGCCCGAGAGCTACGTGCACCGCACCGGCCGCACCGGAAGGGCCGGCAAGGCCGGCATCGCGCTGTCGCTGGTGTCGGCGCTCGACATCGGGAACTTCCGGCACCTGCAGAACGTGAACCGCATCCAGATCGCCGAGCGCAAGCTCCCGACCGACGCCGAGATGCTCGAGCGCCTGCGCGAACGACTCGCGGTGAAGGTCGAGCAAGAAGTGCGCGCCGTGCCGGAACGCGAGCGCGCGTGGAAGATCGATCGCTGGGTGCCGGTCGTGACGTCGATGGCCGAGACGGACGAGGGCCGCCGCGAGCTCGCGGCCATCTGTTCGGCGTACCTGAAGGAGCACCGCCCGCAGACGACGGTCCCGGAAGCGGACCTCGCGCGCGCCACCCGCGACAGCGATGCGGAGCGCGCGCCGACGCGCCGCGAAGGCGGCGGGGGCCGACGTCGCAGCGGCGGCGGAGGCGGCGGCGGGCGCGGACGCAGCGGTGGCAGCGGCGGGCGCGGACGGCGCTAGCTAGGCGCCAGGCGCCGGAGGTGTCGACCCGGCCGGCTCGATGCCGATCCGCTCCGGGGCGACCCCCGGAAGTCGCAGCTCGATCGTGCGGGCGGCCGGATCCAGCAGCGCCCACGCTTCGCCGGCTTCCGGCGCCAACGACGGCGGCTCGCAGCGCAGGCGCCGCTCGCCGTCGAGATCGAGGGCGCCCACACCGCCCGCGGCATCGACGAACACGAACCGGGCGCGCCCGCCCCCGGGCCGGCGCTCGCACCACTCGAGCGCCTTCTCGACCGTGTCGAGGCGCTCGAGGCACTGGTCGAGCAGCAACAGGCTCGGCGACGCGCTGCGGTCGCCATCGCGCACGTGCGACGGCGGATCGAGCGGTTCGGCCGCGGCGGCAAGGCCCTGCTCGTTCACGCCGGCCAGCGCCGCGGCCAGCGCCGGGCGGGCCAGCGCGACGTGCCGATAGCCGCCGTCGGGCTGGCAGGTCCGAGCCAGCAGGCCGGTCGGCGGGAACGGCGTTCGCAGCCGCAGCACGAGCACCGGTGAACCTGCCGGCCCGACACCGACGCCGGTCGTCTGCACGACGGCATCGCCCCGCAGCTCTTCTTCGAGCAGCACCAGCAACGCCTCGCGCGGCAGGCCCGCGCCGGCAGCCAGCCCGCTCAGCCGCTCGTCGAGGTGCGGAAAGTGGCGCGCCAGATCCCGCCCGAGGGCGGGATCTGGACCGGTCCCGCGCCGCTGCCGCCGCCGTGCCCACCAGCTCCCGGCGGACTCCCAGCCGAGCGCGCGCGCGTCGGCGCGGATGGCCTCGCGAAAGGCCTGGCCCTGCTCGAAGCCGAGATCCCGGGGGGCGCCTGAGAAGAATCTGCGCTGCATCGCGGACGGTTCTAGCGCAGCCGCACGCATCAGCGCCGCGCGGCAAAATCGCCGACGAACAGCACTTCGTTGAGCGCGCCGGTGCGATAGCCCTCGAGATCCAACGAGACGAAGCGGAACCCGAGCGGCTTCAGCGCGGCGACGATCGCCCGCGCCATCGCCGGATCGAACGCGGCGGGCAGCTCCGACGGGTCGAGTTCGACGCGCGCCAGCTCCCCGTGATGCCGTACCCGGAGCTGCCGGAAGCCGAGCGCGCGCAGCCGCTCCTCGCCGGCTTCCACCTGCGCCAGCCGCTCCGGCGTGACCTCGGTGCCATACGGCAGCCGCGACGACAGACACGCCGACGACGGCAGATCCGCCGTCGGCAGGCCGGCCGCGCGCGACAACGCGCGGATCTCCGCCTTCGACAGCGCCACGTCCAGGAACGGCGAGAGCACGCCGTGCTCGTCCGCCGCGCGGTGGCCGGGCCGGAAATCGCCGGTGTCGTCGCAGTTGATCCCGTACGCGACGGCGCCGAAGCCGAGTTCGTCGCGCAG
This sequence comes from uncultured Pseudomonadota bacterium, assembly GCA_900696485.1. GTDB lineage: Bacteria > Myxococcota_A > UBA9160 > UBA9160 > PR03 > CAADGG01. Next base: position 36,800 of record CAADGG010000032.1, on the reverse strand, counting down.
CGCCCCGAGCACGTCGAACAGCTCGGATTTGCAGTGGTAGCAGCGGTCCGGCTGGTTGGCGCGATACGCCGTGCTGTCCATCTCGTGCGTCGCGATGAAGCGATGCGGGATCCCGAACTCGCGCACCACCCGTTCGGCGACGGCGCGATGGGCGGCCGGATACGACGCGGAGACGGCCGTCACGGCGAGCGCCCCGTCGCCGAGCGCCGCGTGCGCCGCCCAGGCGAGATAGCTCGAATCGACACCGCCGGAGAACGCCACGAGCACGCGTTCCGGTGCGCGCAGGCGCTCGAACAACGCCTCTTGCTTCGCGACGAGGGCGGGGGGGACCGCGGAGGGATGCAGCATCGCCCGGAGAGTACCAAACGGAGCCGGGGCGACCGTCGCCGGCGGGTGCGAGCAGCCGAGCCCGGGAGCGACCGGCCGACCGGTCATCGCCGGCCGGTCGCTCCCGGTCCGGCGAAAGCTATGATGCCGCAATTCGAGTCGGGGGGAGGGAATCGTGGCGAAGCTCCGCGTCGGGCTGTTGTACGGCGGCCGCTCGGTCGAGCACGAAGTCTCGATCCAGTCGGCGGCATCGATCCTGCGCAACCTCGATCCGTCGCGCTACGAGGTCTGGCCGCTCGCCATCGCCCACGACGGAAGCTGGCGGCTCGGCGCGCCCGGCACGTCGCTCGAGAACGCGATGGAGCGCGGCGCGCCGGTGCTGCTGCCGGCGAGCCCGCACGCGAACGCGCTGCTGCGGCTCGGGCCCGACCGCGGCGCGCCGGTCGCGCTCGACGTCGTGTTCTCGATCATCCATGGCCACGGCGGCGAGGACGGCACGCTGCAGGGCCTGCTCGAACTCGCCGGGCTTCCGTACGTCGGCAGCGGCGTGCTCGGCTCCTCGTTGCAGATGGACAAGGAAGTCAGCAAGCGACTGCTCGAACAGGCGGGCCTGCCGGTGGGACCCTGGCGCGCGGTGCACGAGGCCGAGCTCGCGCGAGATGCGCGCGCCGTCGCGCTGCGGCTCGTCGACGAGCTGGGCCTGCCGGTGTTCGTGAAGCCGGCGAACTCGGGCTCGTCGGTCGGGATCGAGAAGATCCGCGACGTGAAGGCGCTGCCGCGCGCGCTCGCCAAAGCCACCCGCTACGACACCAAGCTCGTCGTCGAAGCGGGCCTCGACGCCCGCGAGATCGAGGTCGCCGTGCTCGGCAACGAAGCGCCGGAGGCCTCGGTCCCCGGCGAGATCTGCCCGCGCCGGGACTGGTATGACTACGAAGCCAAGTACGTCGACGAGAGCACCGAGCTGCTGGTGCCGGCGCCGCTTTCGGACGACGAGAGCGAGCACGTCCGGGACCTCGCCGTGCGCGCGTTCCACGCCCTCGAAGGGGCTGGCGCGGCGCGCGCCGACTTCCTGCTGGAGCGCCGGACCGGCGAGTTCTTCGTGAACGAGCTCAACAGCCTGCCCGGTTTCACGGAGGTCTCCATGTACCCGCGCCTGTGGGAGGCTTCGGGCCTGCCGTACCCGCAGTTGCTGGACCGCCTGATCGAGCTGGCGCTCGCGCGCCACCGCCGCCGCGCGCGACTCGAGACGCTGTTCCGGCCCGGCTGAGCGCCCGGGTCGCGCGCGCGATCCGCCGGCACGACACCGATCGCGGTGCGCGGCGCCCCGCTCGCGCGGCGCTGCCGGAGCTCCTCTGGTAGCCTCCGCCCTCCGTGGCAGGCCGGCGAAACAAGGCGTCCGATCGCGCGCGAGCGGCGCCGCAACGGCCGCCCGCGCACGCGCAGACGCAGACGCGAACGCGAACCCGGACGCAGACGCGGGCCGGCGCGATCGGCGGGCGGAACGTCGGACTGCTGCTCGCGTTCTGTCTCGTGGCATTCGTCCTCTATGCACCAGCGCTCGACGGCCCCTTCGTCTCCGACGACGCCCACTACGTCGTCCACAATCCCTACGTCTCCGACCTGACGCCCGGCCGCGCCCTCGAGCTCTTCGATCCGCGCGGCGAAGCCGTCCGGCTGGTCGAGAACTACGCGCCGGTCCACGTCCTGCTCCATGCCCTGCAATGGAAGCTGTTCGGCCCGGACGTCCGCGGCCATCACGTCGTCAATGTCATGCTCCATGTCGTGGTATCGCTGCTGCTGGTGGTGGGGCTGCGCCGCGCAGGCCTTGCCGCACCGCTGGCGGCCTTCGGCGGTGCGTTCTTCCTCGTGCATCCGGCGAACGTCGAGGCCGTCGCGTGGATCTCCCAGTTGAAGACGACGGCGTCGCTGGCGCTCGCGATCGGCGCGTTGCTGCTGCGTCCGCGGCGGCCCGGCCTGGCGCTGCTGGTCTTCACGCTCGGCCTGCTCGCCAAGCCGATGGCCGCGCTGGCGCTGCCGGTGGCCGTGGTGCAGGTGGCGGTGGCACGGCGGCGAGACGAAGACGGCGCCGAGCGGCCTCGGCTCGTGCGCGAGGCCGGCTGGCTGGGCGGCTGGATCGTCGTCTTCGCAGCGTTCGCCGTCGCCGAGCTCGCGGCGTTCCTGTGGGCATCGGCACCGCTGCAAGCGGAGGCCGGCGACTGGGGCGGGCGCGCGCAGATGGCGGCCAGCCTCGTCGCTCGCTACGCGTGGATGGCGCTCACGGGGCTCGGCGTGTCGTTCTTCCACTCGCCGGCGCGACCCGCCACGTGGCTCGACCCGCTGGTCCTGGCGGGCCTTGCGATCACCGCGCTGGTGGCAGCGCGTGCCGTGTTCGCGTTCCGCGCGCGGCGCACGGAGGCGGCGTGGTGGGTGTGGGCCGGCGCCGCGTTCGTGCCGGTCTCGCAGTTCCTGGCCTTCCGCCATCCGCTGGCCGATCACTATCTCTATCCGATCCTGCCCGGTCTGATCGGCGGCCTGCTGCTCGCGCTCTCGGAGTCCCGAGCCGCCGGCGTCTGGCTCGCCGCGAAGCGCGCGAGGATCTCCGCCGCCGTGCTCGCCGTCGCGGTGCTGGTGGCGCTCGGCGTGCACGCGTCCGAACGCGCGCGGCTGTGGAGCTCGCCGGCCTTGCTGCTGGCGGACTCCGCGGCCAACTACCCGGACGGAATCCAGGCCCACCTGCAACGCGTCCGTCGGGCGGCCAACGCCGGGCAACCGGAACAGATCGCGACGGAGCTGCGCGGCGCGCTCGCGCTCGGCTTCGACCGCTTCGAACAGATCCTCGCGGATCCGGCGACGAGCGCGTATGGCGCGCACCCGGATGTCCAGGCCGTGCTGCGCGACATGGCGGCGCGCTGGGTCGAACGCTACGCCGGCCATGACGATCTGTCGCAGGCGGAATGGTTGAGCCTCGGCTTCGCCCACCAGGTGCGCGACGAACGGGACGCAGCGCGCCGCGCATTCGAGCGCGCGCTCGCGCGCGGCGGCCCGCTCGACGACAACGTCCGGACGGCGCTGCGCGAACTGGGTGACGGACCGGGATCTCCCGGCGAGCCGGGTCCGTAGCGGCCTCGTGCGCACGTGGATCCTGCTGTCGCTGCCGGCCCTGGCGATCGCGCTCGCGGCCGGCGCATTCCAGATCGACGCGCCGGGTCTGTACTACGACGAGGCGATCCAGGCCGGGCCGGCGCGCGACTTCCTCGACGGCCGCGCGGCCGGCGTCCACGCGTCGGATCTGCACACACGCGAGTTCGCCGGCCGGCCGTTTCCGTGGCGCACCGCCGTCTACATGGGCGCCCTCAAGAGCCAGCTCTTGATTCCGAGCTTCGCGCTGTTCGGCTCGTCGGTCGAAGTGTTGCGGCGGACGACGCTCGTGTGGGGTCTGATCGGGCTCGTGCTCGCGATTCGCTTCGCTCAGTCGTGGTTCGGCCCCGGAGCGGCTGTGCTCACCGGCCTTCTGTTGGCGCTCGATGCGAGCTTCGTGTTCGTGAGCCGCCACGACTGGGGCTCGTTCGCGGCGAGCCTGGCGCTGCGCAGCGCTGCGCTCGTGCTCGTGACGGCTGGCTGGCGCCGGCAGCGCGCCGGCCTGCTGCTGCTCGGCGGACTCGCGCTCGGACTGGGCTTCTACAACAAGGTCGACTTCGCGACGTTCCTGGTCGGCTCGGCGGCGGCCGCACTGCTCGTCGGCGGGTGGCCGTTGCTGCGCTCGCTGGCCGCGCAGCGCCGCGCGCTCGGCGCGCTCGCGATCGGCAGCGCGCTCGGCGCGCTGCCGATCGCGACGTCCGTGCTCGCGGCGCTGCGCGGCATCGCGGTGATCAAGGACCGCAGCCCGATCGCGATGAAACAAGAAGCGTTCGCCGCGATGCTCGACGGCTCGTACTTCGCCCGACTCGTCGAAGCCGGGGGCCGCCTCGATCACGTCGGCGCCGTCGGCGGCGTTCCGGCGAGCCTGTTCCCGATCGCGCTGGCGCTGGCGGCCGCGGCCGCGCTCGGCCTCGCGCTGGCCGGCCCGCCGCGGCCTGCGCAAGCGCGCGCCGAACCCGCGGGAGCGCTGGCGTTCGTCTGGATCGCCGGCGCGCTCACCGCGCTGCTCGTCTTCGCGCTGCCCGGTGCCGGATCGGTGCACCATGCGCTGAACGTCTATCCGTATCCGCACCTGGCCGTCGCCGCCACGGCCGCCGTCGGGTGGCGCCGGGCGGGCCGGGTGCGTCACGGCCGCTGGCTGCGCGGGCTGCTCGCGCTCGCGCTCGCGTTGCTGTTCGCGAGCCAGGCGCGCACGCTCTGGGCCACACACCAGACGATCGAGCGCAGCGGCGGCAAGGGCTGGTGGAGCGATGCGCTGGCACCCGTCATCGCCGACGCGGCCCGGCGCGGCGACGTCCTGGTGAGTCTCGATTGGGGCTTCCACGAGCAGGCGCTGTTCCTCGGCGGCGGAACGCCGCGTGCGCTCGAGCCGTTCTGGGACGCATCGCGGCGGCGCGCACGCCGGCAGATCTGGCAGTTCGAAGGGGGACCGGAGCATCTCTACCTGCTGCACGAGCGCGACTTCGATCTGTTCCATTTCGGCCCGGGGCTGCTGACGGCGCTGCGCCTGCTTCCGGACGACGCCGTTCGCATCGACCGGCACCGCGATCGCGACGGCGACGTCGCGTTCCTGACCGTGCGGATCCTGCAGCCCCATCGCATCCGTGACGACGGCCGGCTGCGGATCGAACTGCTGCCGGACCGGAGTTGAGCATGTCTTCGCCTCCCGCTGCCGAACGACCCCCGCCGCCGCGCCGCCTCCTGCCGCTGCTCGTCGTCTGGTTGCTGCTGGCCGCCGCCGTCCTCGCATTCGCCGCGCGCGACCTCACGACGCCGGGCCTCTACTACGACGAAGCGATCCATGCCGGACCGGCGCGCGCACTCGTCGAGGACGCGCCGCCGCAGCCGCACATCCCCGGCGCGCGCGACGTCGAGCTGTTCGGGCGCCGGATCCCGTGGATGACGATGACGTACCTCGGCGCGCTGAAGGGCCTCGTGCTCGTCCCGGTGTTCGCGGTCTTCGGCGCCGACGTCGCGACGCTGCGCAGCGCGACGCTCGGATTCGGCCTGCTCGGCCTGCTCGTCACGCTGCTCGCCGCCGATCGCATCCTCGGGCGCCCGGCCGCCGTCGTTGGAGCGGCGATGCTGGCCCTCGACCCGACGTTCGTGTTCATGACCCGCTCTGACTATGGACCGGTTGCGCTCGCGCTCGTGTGCCGGGTCGGCGTCGTGCTGGCGGCCGTCGCCGGATGGCGCGCGCGGCGGCCGGCGCCCCTCTTCGCCGCCGGACTCCTGGCCGGCCTCGGGCTCTACCACAAGATCGACTTCGCGCTGTCGCTCGGATCGCTGAGCCTCGCGCTGCTCGTCCTCCACCCGCGCATCGCGATCGAAGCGTGGCGGGCGCGCCGGCGCGCGCTGGTGCCCGCGGCGCTCGGTCTGCTGCTCGGCGTCGCGCCGCTGCTGCCGGCGCTGCCGAACGCGCTGGGCGCCGCCGCCGAGATCGAGGCTGCGGCCGGCAGCCGCCTGGCGCTGCTGCCGGTGGTCGCGATGACGCTCGACGGCTCCCACTTCTTCCGGCTGATCGCGAGCGGTGGACGCGCCGAGCGACTGGCGGACGTGGCCCCGGCCCCGGGCACGCTGCTCGGCGTGCTGCTGCTGGTCTCGTTCGTCCATCTCGCGATCCGGGCGAGGCGCGGCGGTCTGGCTGCGCCGCCCGACCGCGGATGGCTGTTCGTCGCCACCACCTGCGCCTTCGGCCTCGGCGGGCTGTTCCTGCTGCCCGGCGCGCAGTACGCGCACCACGTGATGAACGTCTATCCGTTTCCGCACCTGGCCGTCGGCGCATCACTCGCCGCGGCCTGGAGCGGTCGCGGCCCGCGGCTCTGGCAGGGAGTGCGGCGCGGGGTCGTCGCAGTCGTCGTCGCCGTCGCCGTGCTCGCGAGCGTGCAGACCTCCGCCACCACCTGGCGGCTGCTGGCGGCGACGGGAGGACACGGCTGGTGGAGCGACGCGCTGGCCCGCTTCGCGACGGAGATCGACGCGGACACGACGCCGTTCGTCGTGAGCCTCGACTGGGGCTTCCACGAGAACCTCGCGTTCCTCCGTCCGGACCTGGTGTTGCGCGAGCCCACGTGGAAGCTGATGGCGCTGGCGCAGCAGAAGCGGGGGTCCTGGTCCTTCTACGGCGGCTCCGGCACGCTGTATCTGTTCCATCCGAAGCACTTCGACCTGCTCGGTTTCGGCCCGGCCTTCCGCGACGCGTTGCGCGAACTCGATCCGAGCGCCTACCGCGTGCGCCGGCACGAGGACCGGACGGGCGCGCTGGTCTTCCTGAGCGTCGAACTGCGACGCGAGCACGGCCTGCGCTATCAGGGCGCCTTCGAGTTCGAGCTCGATCCGGTCCCGCCGGAGTCGGATCGCGACTCCGGGTCCGCACCGGTCGCCTTCCGCTGATCGGTGTCGGGCGGATCGGTGTCGCCCGGATCGACGTCGGTCGGATCGGCGTCGGTCGGATCGGCGTCGGCCGGCGCGTCACTCGCCGCCGGCGTGTCCGGCGACCCGGCGTCGGCGGCGGACAGCCGGGCGAGTTCGGCGCGCAGCAGCTCGGTGCGTGCGCCCTCGAGCGCGAGCGCGCGCTCGAGGAGTTCGCGCGCCTGCGCCGCCTCGCCGCGGACCTGGTGCGCCTGTGCGAAGCGCCAGAGCTCGTCCTCGGTGGGGTGTTCGAGCTCCCGAGCGCGCGCCGTCCACCAGCCCGCCATGTCGTGGATCACCGCATGCACCGCAGGGTCGCGCAGGACCCGCGCATACGCCGGATCGCCGACGATCATGCCGAACTGCACATACCCCCGCTCGAACAGCTCGCGCAACTGACGTGCCGTGGTGTCGACATCGCCGCGGCGTGCGGCCGTGGTGGTCGACAGCAGCAGCGCCAGCGAGCCGTCGGGATAGTGGATCGCCGCGTCGGCCGTGACGAGCGCGCCGGAACTCCACACCCGCGTCCGATCGACCGCACGCGCCGAGAACAGGACGACGAGTCCCAGCAAGGCCGCCACGGTGACGGCGCGGACCCGCGCCGTCACCGCTTCCGGACGCACGCCGGAGCCGAAACGCGCGCCGCTCTCGCTCACACGGCACGCCGCGAGCAGCACGAGACCGATCAGGCCCGGCAGGATCCCGTAGAGGTAGCGATCCGCGAGCGGAAACGGAAACGGCACGATCTGCGAGACCGGGAGCCACGAGTTCGCCGCGAAGACCCAGTACACCGCCTCGCGACGCCGCGCACGCAGCGCCGCGAGCGTGCACCACGCGGAGGCCGCGAGCCCGGCCAGGCCCGCGAGCCACCACGGGTCGAGCCACGACGTGACGGGCGCCGGCTCGTGGAACGTCGACAGGCCCCACGTCGTCGCCGCCATCGCAACGTAGCGGGCGGCCAGCGCGCAGATCGTGCGCGCCTGCACGAACGCATCGCGTGCCGCCTCCACCTCCCCGAGTCCCCCTCGCTGCGCCGCCTGCCAGGTGAGGACGCCCACCACCAGCGTGAGCACGGCCCACGTCGCCAGGACGCCCGCGTCGGCGCGGCGCAGGCCGACGCGGCGATCGTCGGTCCACGCGAGTGCGAACGCGACCGGCAGCGCGAAGGCCGCCGAGATCTTCGTCAGCAGCGCGAGCGCGAAGAGCGCCGTCGCGACGCCGGGCCGCGCGCGGAACGCCAGCAACGCCGCCAGCGCCAGGGCCATCGACGCGACCGTCTTCAGTTGGAAGATCCACGCCACCGCCTCGACGTTGGCCGGATGCACGAGGAACAACAGGCCACCGGCGATGGCCGCGGGGCGCGGCAGACCGGTGCGCAGGAAGAAGGCCACCAGCAGCACCGAGACGAGCGCGTGGAGCACGACGTTGGCGAGATGGTGGCCGCGCGTGTCGGCGCCGGAGATCTCCCAGACGCTCGCGTGGAGGAGGATGTGGAGCGGTGCGTAGTTCACCGTCTGCGCGACGCCGGCGCCCTGCGGGTCGAAGATCGGCCAGAGATTCTCGAGCGCGAGACCGTCGGCGACGAGCGGGTTGTGAGCCACGTAGCCGTAGTCGTCGGAGACGAACGGACCGTCGAGGGCCGCGCGGTACACCCCCGCGGAGACGATGACGGCGAGCGCGAACAGGCCGAGCCCGACGCGCCACGAGAGGGCGGCCCGGCGCTCCGGGCCGCCCGCCATGGCGTCGGACGCCATCGCGCGCCGACGCCTAGGACTGCGGCGCGCGCAGCGCCGCGAGCTCGCTGCGTGCGGCGGCGGCCTCCGGGAAGTCCTCCGTGCTGGCGAGCGCCTCCTCGAACGCACGGACCGCGTCGTCCGGCCGGTCGAGCGCCTTGTACGCGAGTCCGAGGTGGTAGCGATAGGACGGCGGGATCCCGCCGTCTTCTTGCTCTTGCGCCGACCCGGCGAGTTCGAGCGCCGAACGGAACTGCGCGAGCGCGGCGTCGGGCAGCCCCCGGCGCAGCATCACGAAGCCGAGCGTATCGGCGATCGCCGCCGAGTCCGGCAGCGCGCCGCGCGCCTCCTGCGCGAGCTGCAGCGCCCGTTCGAGATCGCGTCCCTCGACGGCGAGGAGATAGGCCAGATCGTTCTTCGCTCCGGCTCGTTGCGGCGCATCGGCGAGCACTTGTTCGAGGAGCTCGATGGCCTCCGCATGCTCGCCGCGTTCCATCCGGAGACGCGCCAGCAACAGGCGGCCGGACGTCGCGAGGGTTCCGTCTCTCCGCTGTGCCTCGAGCGCTTCGATGCCCTTGTCGACGCCCTCGGTCCGGGTCAGCAGAGCGACGAGCAACTCCCCGGTCCGAGATCCTCCTTCGGCTCGCTCGAAGGCGCGGCGCGCGTCGACGAGCGCCGCGTCGAAGTCGCCCTGCATCGCCCGGATGCGGGCGCGCAGCACCAGCAGCGGGACGGCGTCCGGGGCTTTCGCCAACACGCCGTCGAGTCGCGTGCGCGCTTCGTCGAGGTGACCCTCGGCGATGTCGAGCCGGACCAGCCGATCGACGACGCGGACGTCGTCCGGGAATCGTACCCGAGCCGTCTCGAGGACCTCCCGCGTGCGTTCGGGATCGCGGACGCTCTCTTCGCGCGCGAACAGCAGCGCCGCGTCGGCGGGAGGGTGCTCCTTCGCCAGCAGATCCTCGAGCACCGCCCGCGCCGCCGGGGCCTGGCCGGTCCGGTAACGCGCCTGCGCGAGCCACACCGCCTCGTCGAAATTCAGCGTCCCCTGTCTCGCCTGCTGCAACCGCTGGATCGTCTGGAGTGCCTCCGTCCACGCCGCGGCCGCGATGTGGATGCTCGCTTCGATGCGTAGCAGGTCGAGCGTCTGGGGGTCTCCCAGATCGCGCGCGCGGGCGAGCGCCGCCAGCGCCGCCTCCGGGCGGCCGAGCCGCTGCTCGGTCTGCGCGAGGAGACGCTCGACGGCGGCCGACTGCGTCGACGTCGAGAGCTCGCGAAGCCGCTCGGCTGCCCGCGTCAGATCCCCATCCACGAACGCGAGATAAGCTTCGGCGAAGCGGGTCTCCGGACTCTCCGCGTGCTCGCGCTGCAACTCCGCGAGGGCACTGCGGGCGCCGTCGAGATCGCCCCGCGCGACGCGCAGGTCGACGAGGGCGGCGCGGACCACGGCGGGCTGGTCCGTCCGCTCGGCGGCGCCGTGCAGGTATTCGTCGGCCGCTTCGGGGCTCTTCCACCGCTCCAGATACCGGCCATACATCACCTGCGCAGCCGCGTCCTGCGGGCGCTGCTCGAGCAGCGGGCGCAGCGCCTCGAGACCTGACCCATCCGTCTGCTGTGCCAACCGCGCGAGCGCCGCCCAGTCGGCGAGCCTGGCCGGATCGCGCGCCACGCGCCGCTCGAGCGCCCAGCGCTGCAGCTCCGGATCGCCGGCCTGCCGCGCATAGGTGATCGCGGCCTCGAGCGCGGTCGACTCGGCTTCCGGAGACGGCTCGGCAACCTCGACGGCGCGCCGGAACGCTGCGGCGGCCTCGCTCTTCCGCTCCTCCCAGCCCGCGAGCAGCAGCCCCCGTTCCATCCACGCCCGCGCCGGCCAGGACGGATCCGCGCTCGCATCCTGCTCCGCCAGCTCGATGCCGCGCTCCAGCGCCGCAAGCGCCGCTTCCCGGGTCACCTCGGCCGGAACGGATTCCGCGCCGAGAGTCCGGCCGCGCAGCAGAGCCCGGTACGTCACACCGAGATGCATGTGGGCGGCGAACGAGTCGGGTTCGAGCTCCACGACCCGCCGCGCGTGCTGCAGCGCCCCGGAGCCGTCGCCTTCCGCGAGCGCCACCTCGGACCGCACGATGTGCGCCAGTGAGTTGTCCGGCTCACGCGCCAGCACGTCCTCCGCGAGGGCCTTGGCCTCTTCGAGATCGTTGCCGAGCAGCAGGCGGGCGAGTTGCAGCGCCGCTTCGCTCTGGTCCGGCGCAAGGCGATGCGCCTCGCGGTAGAAGAACAGGGCATCCTCGTACTGCTCCTGGCGCTTCAGCAGCTCGGCGATGCGGGCGTTGATCTCGGCGCTCTGGGGGTCGATCCGAAGCGCATTCCGGAGTTCGAGCAGCGCCTCCGACGCCTGCCCTTCCGCCGCGTAGGACTCGGCCCGCGCGAGGTGCTCGGCGAGGCGCTGCTCATCGGACTGGCAGCCGAGCGCCAGCGCGACGAGCAGGGACAGGACGGCGGCCGCCCCGGTGCGACCGATCGCGGGACGGATCACGGTGCCTCCTCGCTGCGCCCGGCGGCGTCGAGTTGCGCGAGCTGTGCGCGCGCGTCCTCCACGCCGGGGAACGAACCGCCGTCGAGCGCGAGCTGGAGCTCCCGGCGCGCGGCTTCGGTGTCGCCGCGCTTCGCGAGCGCCATGCCGAGGTGGTAGCGCGCCATCGGGAAACTCGGCCGTGCTTGCAGCGCCTTCTCGAACGCCTCGACGGCGAGATCGAGCTCGCCGCGCTGGAGGTAGACCCATCCGAGCGTGTCCTGCACGTCGGGTCCCGGCAGCAAGCGCGACGCGCGCCGGGCGAGATCGAGCGCGCGGTCGAGGTCGCGGCGCTGCTCGGCCAGCAGCCAGGCGAGATCGTTGGCGGCCGCGGCGTGGTCGGGATGCGCTTCGATCAGCGTCTCCAGCCTGCGTTCGGCCTCGGCAGCCTGGCCGGCCTGCAGGAACGCCTGCGCGACGCCGTAGAGTGGCCCCGGGTCATCGCCCGATGAGCGCGCCGCCTCGTCGAACAGCGAGGCGGCACGCTCCGCATCGCCACCGGCAAGCGCGATCTGACCCAGCCCGACGAGCGCCGCCGACAGCGACGGGTCGGCTTCGCGCGCTCGCTCGAAGGCCTGGCCGGCGGCGTCGGCATCGCCCTGCGCGAGCGCCACCCGGCCGACCAGCGCGTGGAAGGGGGCATGCTCGGGGTGCTTGGCGGCCGCACGCTCGGCGGCCTGGCGCGCGCGGTCGGCGCGGCCGGCTTCGAGCGCGAGGTCCACGAGCGCTCGTAGCGCGACCTCGTTCGACGGCGCGAGCAGATCGAGTTCGCTCGCCTCGAGGCGCTCGAGCGCGGCTTCAACGCCGTGCTGCTCGCGATCGAGGTAGGCCCGCTCGGCTTCGGCGTACCCGGCAAACTGCTCGTTCTGTGCGAGGTTCGCGAGCAGCGCTTCGGCCTGCTCGTACCGGCCGAGCGCCGCCTGGGCGCGAGCCGCGATGAGATGGGCTTCGGGACCCGTAACGTCTCGGGAGCCGATGTGTCGGTGCGCGAACGCAACGGCCTCCGCGAACTCGCCGCGCTCGAGTTGCACGCGCGCGAGCTCGAGCGCGGCGTCATTTCCGCCGACGTCCAGGCGAACGGCCTCGCGAAGCTGCATCTGGGCCTCATCGAGGTCGCCGAGGGCCAGCGCCGCCCGCCCCGCCGCCATGCGTGCCGGGGCGTTGTTGGGCCACGCCGTGATCGACCGATGCAGCAGCTCGAGCGCCTCCGCGGGCTGGCCGCGCCCGAGCGCCACCCGGCCGAGCACGAGATCCCGGTATGCGGGTTCCCGCAGCGGCCCCGCCTCCACTTCCGCATCGTCGAAGCGGCCGAGATCGATCAGCACCGCCGCTCGCTCGAAGCGGAGCTCGTCCGGCGGCTCCGGCAGCCCCGCCAGCGCGCGGTCGACGGCCTCCAGCGCAGCCTTCGGCTGGTCCTGCTGGCGGAGCAGCGAGGCGAGCGCGGCCCACGCCGGAGGGCTGTCGAGGCTCTCTGCACCCTCGCGGAGCAGATCGATCGCCTCCGGCGCGCGGCCGCTGCCGGCCAGTCGGCTCGCCAGCGCGGTCCGAACGCCGAGCGCGTCCGGGTGCTCGGCGAGCTGCGCGCGCAGCAATTCGATCGCGCGGTCCGCGCGCTTTACATCGTCGAAGAAGCTGAGGACGAGTGTGGTGGTGTTCGGCTCCGATGCGTAGAGCTCGAGGCACTCCTCGGCTTGCGCGACGCCGCGATCGACGTCCTCGCGGATGGTCGCGTAGAAGCGCGCCTGCAGGATGCAGGTATTCGCCGCGAGAGCCGGCGGGCCGTCCTGTGACGCCATTCGAGCCGCTTCGAGCGCCTGCTCGGCCTCGTCGAGCCGACCGAGCTTTTCGAGCGCGAACGCCCGCAACGCCAGCCCCTGGTAGTTGCCCGGTTCGATCTCCAGCAACCGGTCGGCGCTCTCGAGTGCGACCTCCCCCTTCGCAAAGCCGAGCGCGGCCTGCGTGCGAATCACGAGTGCCGTGACGTTCTTCGGCTCGCGCGCCAGAACCTGTTCCACCACGTCGAGAGCCTGGTCTGGAGTGCTGAGCGCCAGCAGCGTGGTGGCCAGCACCAGGCCGGCGTCGACACCGACGTCGTCGCTGTTGGCGGCACGGCGCAGGTGCGCGACCGCGAGCGACGCTTGGCCGGTCTGAACGAGTGCCAGTCCCAGCCGGTAGCGGGCCTCCGCGTTGTCCGGGTCCGCCGCCAGCAAGTCTCGGAGCGGCTCGACGACCCGATCGGTCTCCCCGGCCTCCTGCAGGGCGCGGATCTCCTCGATCCGCGGGGGTCCGCAGCCGAGCGCAAACGACGCGATCGCGACGAGCGCGATCTGCGCGACCACGACGCGGGCCGCGGCGTCGAGCGTCCTCACCATTCGAGCGCGAGCGCGCGAGGACCAGCGCAATGCAGAGCCGACCTCGTCGGGGGGGCGGCACGGGGCGAACGACATGAAGAATCCTCCGAGCGAGGGAACCCGGTAAGGTAGGGGAAGTCCGGAAGCCGGCAAAAATTCCCCGGAACAACCCGCACTTCCGTGAGAGTGCACGGGGGCGCCCGCAAGGTGTCGCGAGCAGCGGTTCGAGAAGCCCGCGTGCGGCGCGCTCGCGTCCGACGCGCCGGAGCCGGTGCTACCGTGCGCCGAATGGTCGGCGTCCTCTATCTCTTCTCGTTCCTTTCGGGAGCGGCGGCACTCATATACCAGGTCGCCTGGGCGAAAATGCTGGCGCTGAGCTTCGGCGCCACGACGCTGGCCGTCAGCGCCGTCGTGGCCGGCCTGATGGGCGGCATGGGGCTCGGCGCTGGCCTCTACCACCGCGCGCATCGCCGCATCCGGGCGCCGCTGCGCACCTACGCCGGCCTCGAGTTCGCGATCGCCATCAGTGCTTTCGCCCTGACGCGGCTGCTCGTGCCGCTGCCGCAGTGGTTCGCAACGCTCGCGAGCGACGTGCCGTCGGGCCTCGCGACCGACCTGCTGCGCGTCGCGGCGAGCTTCGCGCTGCTCGCGATCCCGGCGGCGTTCATGGGCGCCACGTACCCGGCCCTGTGCGCGGCGCTGATCCGCTCCCGGACCGGCGTCGAGCGTCATCTCGGCGCCATCTACGGTCTCAACACGCTCGGCGCGGCGAGCGGCGCGCTACTCGCCGGCTTCGTGACGGTCGAGCAGCTCGGCCTGTCCGGCTCGACGCTGCTGGCCAACGGGATCAACGTCGCCGTCGGCCTCGGCGCGCTCGGCCTGGTCCGACAGCGGGCCCGTCATGGGACGCCGGATCGGCCCGAGACCACCGACGCGCCGCTCGAGTCCGGGCTGCCCCGGGCGCTCGTCGGCGCCGTCCTCGTCGTCTCCGGCTTCGCCACGCTCGGCTACGAGATCGTCTGGTTCCGCGGCCTGCGCTACCTGGTCGGCAACAGCACGTACGCGTTGACGAACGCGCTGGTGGTGTTCCTGCTCGGCCTCGGCTTCGGCGCGCTGCTGTACCGGCCGGTGCTGCGCCGGTTGCGGCCGGAGCGCGCGCTCGGCGCGTGCCATCTGGCGATCGGATTCCTGGCGCTCGCGGTGATCGCCGGCGAGCACCGGATCCTCACGGACCCCGCCATCAAGGACCATCTGAGCATCTTCTCACCGGTCTTCCAGATCCAGCCGTGGTGGTGGCGACTCGGCGCCACGTCGTTCGCGGCGATCGCGCTGATGCTGCCGGCGACGCTGCTGATGGGGCTCTCGTTTCCGATCGCGAGCCGGCTGTTCGTCGACCGCGTGGGCTCGATCGACCGGCGCGCGGGCGGCGCCTATCTGCTCTCCAATCTCGGCAGCATCACGGGCTCGGTGGTCGCGGCGCTGGTTCTCCTGCCGCTGCTCGGAACCGTCGGCGCCACCAAGCTGCTGGCAGGACTGAGCGGGCTCACCGGAGCCGGCCTGCTGTTGGTGGCCGGGCCGCGGACGCTGCGCACGGCCGCCGCCGCGCTCGGCGGCCTCGCGTTGCTCGCGGGCGCCACCAGCCTGCTCCCGAGCCGCCTCCCGATCGACGGCGACGGCATCGTGCGGCTGATGCTGCCGCAGATCCTCTACGAGAAGGAAGGCGACCTCGCGTCGGTCCAGGTCCGGAGTTCGTCGGAGAATCCTGCCCACCGCGGCATGGTGATCGACGGCACGGTGATCGCCGCAAGCCGCGGCTGGATCCCGACCCTCTACGAGAAGCAGGTGCTGCTCGCCCACTTGCCGATGCTGCTCGATCGCACGATCCGGCGGACACTCAACGTCGGGCTCGCGTCGGGCTCGACGGTCGCGGCGCTCGCGTCGTATCCCGAGGTCGAGACGCTCGACGTCGTCGAGATCAACGGCCCGGTGCTCGAGGCAGCGCGCTACTTCGAGGAGTCCGCCGTGCTCGAAGACCCGCGCGTCACGGTCGAAATCGAGGACGCCGTCCACTCCCTGCTGCGCAGCTCGACGCGCTACGACCTGATCATCTCGGACGGCAAGCAGAACGAAGACTTCTCCGGCAATGCCCGGATCCTGTCGCGCGAGTTCTACGCGTTCTCCGCGCAGAGTCTCACGAGCTGCGGCCTGTTCGTGCAGTGGATCGCGTTGTCGTTGGCGCCGGAGGGCTTCGACACCGTGCTCCGGACGCTGCTCGACGTCTTTCCCGAGATCGAAGTCTTCTACTCGCCGCCGAGCAACGTGTTCATGGTGGCCTCGCGCTGCCCGATCGAGGGCCGCCCGCAGCGGACGGAGGCGGATCTGCGCGGGCTGCAGGCCGAACGGGACCTGCTCGCCTACGGCTACGCCGGTCCGCGCGACGTGCTGTCGCGCTGGATCGCCAGCGCCGCGGGCCTGCGGGCGACGCTACCCGACGGGCCGATCAACGCGGCGGACCGGCTGGTGCTCGAGTACACGACGTACCGGGCCGAGCTGGCCGCGTTGCGCTCGCCGGCACCGAACCTCGAGCGGCTGCTCGCCGCGAACACGAGCGTTCCATCCCCGGCGGGCCTGGCGTTCGCGCCCGCCGAAGAGCCCGCAGCGCAAAGCTCTCAGCGCTTGTTCGAGGCCTACCGACAGAGCATGGCCGGCCAGCACGAGGACGCCCGGCGGCTGGTCCGCCAGTTGCTCGCCGATCAGCCGCAATACGAACCGGCGCGGCAGGCCCTCGAGCAGTTCCGGCGGCAGTGAGCCGGCCCATCTGGATCTGGCCGCGCCAGGGATCTGGCCGCGCCGGGAACACGTTGGGAACAGGCTTCGCCTTTTGTGGAACCAGACTGCCACCACCGGCTCGAAAGAGGCCGTCGCCGGCTCGATGACATCAAGATTAACGCCTTTGATTCCAGGTGTTTGAACGGGATGCTGCGAATCTCGAAAAGCCGGCACGGGGCTTGCTATCTGAACGGGCGGGCTCGGGTTCGCCGTGTCCGGCAACGTCAGGGCAGGGTGCCGCTGGCAGGATCTCCGATCGGTCTGGTCCGTTCCGCTCAGGTTCGTGCCTCTCGGTCGGCGGTCGGTTGGGCCGGAATCGAAGTGGGTGCACCCAAATCCATCTAGGAGAGAGTACATGCGCAAGTTCTCGTACTTGTTGGCGGCGGCCTTGTTGGTCGTCGCAGGATCTGCCAACGCGGGTCCGTTCGCGGGCGGCAGCCTGAGCATCACGATCGGCACGCTCCCGGGCCTCGCGGCTCCGATCACCGGCGGCTTCACCACCGCCGGTGGCAACGTGACCGCGACGTCCACCAACGCGATCGTCGGCAGCGATACCTTCATCGGCATCACGAACGCCGCGCCGATCACGCGCGTGCAGGCCATCCTGGCCGGCAACAACCTTGGCACGCTCGTGCCGGGCGCCGGAACCGCGGCGAATGCGCTCGGGATCCAGGGTGTTGCGAACGTCGTCGCGTACGGCGGCTACGTGACGCTGGTGGCAGTCCCGCTCACCGCGCTCGGCGTCCCTGGCGCAACGTTCAGCTTCATGGGCGGCGGCGGCTCGATCATCAAGTTCACCGGGAACGGCTGGACGACCGGCACGGCGATGATCACGCTTCCGACCGCCACGTTGAAGGGGATGACGCAGTCGGGGGTGATCACCGCGGCCGGCACGAACAATCTCGTCGGCGGCGTCGGCCAGATCACGTTCATCAGCCCGGTGCTGATCCGCACGAACCTGGCCGGCGACCTGCCGACCTTCGCCGCGCTGACGCTGACCTTCGTGCCGGAGCCCGGCACGCTGATGCTGATCGGCGCTGGCATTGCCGGACTCGCCGTGTACGGCCGCCGGCGGGCCTCGAACTGAGTTCGTAGGCCTCTGCTCGCTCCAGAAGGCGGCCCCTCGCATCCTGCGGGGGGCCGTTTTCTCGTTCTTCCCCCCCGCTCCCGGCGGCGCCACGCGGAGGGTGAAGCGGAGGGCACCGCGAGCTAAGGTCCGGGCTGGGCGGTGAGTCGGGCCGGATGTCGACTCGACGACCCGGTTCACTTCGCTCCTACCGCGACCTGCAGAGCTCTGCTGCTGCAAGTCGGACGACGAGGAATCGACATGCGTAAGTCTCTCGGGTTTTTCGCACTGGGCCTGTTCCTGGTCGTTGGCTCCGCCAACGCAGGGCCCTTGGTCAGCGGTCAGCTCAGCGTCAAGATCGGCACGCTTCCGGGCCTTTCGGTTCCGATCACGACCGGATTCACCACCGCCGGTGGCGCCGTGACCGCAACGTCCACCAACGCGATCGTCGGCAGCGATCTTTTCGTCGGCATCACGAACGCCGCGCCGATCACGCGCCTGCAGGCCGTCCTGGCCGGCAACCAGACCGGTACGCTCGTTCCGGGCGCCGGCACCGCGGCGAATTCGCTCGGGCTCAAAGGTGTTTCGAACGTCCTCGCCTACGGCGGCAACGTGACGCTGGTGGCAGTCCCGCTCACCGCGCTCGGCATCCCTGGCGCAACGTTCAGCTTCATGGGCGGCGGCGGCACGACGATCAAGTTCACCGGCGGTGGCTGGACGACCGGCATGGTGACGGTCGTGGAGCCGACCGTCACGCTCAAGGGCATGACCGTGATGACACCGAATGACCTGACTGCGACGGGCACGAACATGCTGGTCGGCGGCGTCGGGTCGATCACGCTGATCAGCCCCGTGCTGATCCGCACGAACCTCGCCGGCGACCTGCCGAGCGTCGTCGAGCTGACGCTGAACTTCGCGCCTGAGCCGGGCACCTTGGCGCAGTTCGGGGCGGCGGCCATCGGGGTGCTGGGCGTCGCCGCATTCCGCCGCCGACGGAGTTCGCGCTAGCCGCGAGGGATTCGCCCGCGCGCCGACCCTGTGACGCGAAGCTTCGGAAAGCGGTCCCCTCGCCAGAGGGGGCCGCTTCTTGTACCCGCTCCCCGGCGCAGGGGTTGCGGTACAGTAGGGGGCTTTTTTTCGGCCGGCCGCACGCAGAGCCTCCAGGGAGACGCCATCTTGCTGAACCGAATCCTCGACTCCAAGTGGACCTACATCGTGCTGATCACCGGACTCGTGATCGCCGCGGTCGCATCGCAGTTCGAGATCCGCGTCCCCTCGCGACCGCTCGGTTCGCCCGCCGACATCGCCGCGCTGTCGGAGCGGGACGACGTCAACGTCGTGTTTCTGGTGATCGACACGCTGCGCAACGGCCGCCTCGGGAGCTACGGCTACGAGCGCGACACGAGCCCCATCCTCGACGCGCTCGCGCAGACGGGCGTGCGCTTCGCGCACACGGAGGCCCAGTCGAGCTGGACGAAGGCCTCGATGGCTTCGCTCTGGACGGGCATCAACCCCACCCGGACCGGGATCACGCGCTACGACCACGTGATCCCCGAAGCGGCGACGATGCCCGCGGAGCTCTTTCGCGATGCCGGCTACCAGACCTTCGGCGTATTCCGCAACGGCTGGGTCGACGCCAACTTCGGCTTCTCGCAGGGTTTCGATTTGTACTTCAAGCCACAACCGAGCCGCACGCCGGACCGCCTCGAGCGAAAACCGCCGGGAACTCCGGCGCTGCAGGGCAGCGATCTCGACGTGACGGAGGCCGGCGTCGAGTTCCTCCAGTCGATCGGCAGCGACAAGTTCCTGCTGTACCTCCATTACATGGACGTCCACCAGTATGTCTATGACGACTTGGCCGCCAGCAAGGACTTCGGCACCAGCTTCTCGGATGTCTACGACTCCGCGATCCACTGGACGGACCGAAACGTCGGCCGGATCTTCCGTGAGCTGGAGGAGCAGGGGCTCGCGGACCGCACGATCGTGATCATCGCCTCGGATCACGGCGAGGCGTTCTACGAGCACGGCCTCGATGGGCACGCGAGGAACCTGTATCGCGAGGTCACCGAGGTGCCGCTGCTGTTGAGCCTGCCGTTCCGGCTCGATCCCGGCATCACCGTCGATGCGCTGGTGCGGAACGTCGACGTGTGGCCGACCGTGCTGGAACTCGTCGGCCTGCCGCCGCTGCCGGCCGCCGACGGCCAGTCGCTGGTCCCGCTGATGCTCGCGGCCGCCGAGGCCGGAGCGCCGGGCGGGTCGCCTGTCGAGGATTCGCGACTCGCATTCGCATTCCTCGACCGGTCGTGGGGTCAGCGGGACAAGGATCCGTTGCCGCTCCTGTCGCTTCGCCGGGGTCCGTACCGACTCCACCACTCGCCCCAGAAACCCGACCTGTTGGAACTCTACGATCACCGGAGCGACCCGACGGAGCAGACCAATCTCGCCGAGCAGCAGCCAGACCTCGCGAACGAGCTCCGTGCCCTCTCGGAGAGCCGCCTCGAAGACGAGGTGATGTGGGAGACGGGGCACATCGAGCTCGACGAGATGCAGCTCAATCAGCTCCGCGCGCTCGGTTACGTGGTGGAGTGAGCGGCCGGCGAGGGGCCGACGCGGACACCTCGGACGGCGCTTCCTCCCCGCGCGAGCGCCGGCGCAGCAGCGTGACGACGGTCTGGGTGCCGGGATCCGTCCGCGCAGGGGTCCGGAAGCGGTGCCAGTACGGCTCCGGGATGTTCTCCCACGGCAGCCACACGGCTTCGAGCCGGACCCGCTCGTAGTCACGCGACAAGGCGCTACGGATCCGCTCCGGCAGGCGCGGAGCGCGCGGTCCCTGCCAGATCCAGTCCGGCAGCTCCCGCAGCGCGTCAGCCTCTTCGAAGCGTTCGACACGCAGATCCGTGTAGAACAGCAGCGAGTAGCGCGAGCTGCTGGTGAGCAGCAGCTCGCCGGGCCGGGCCTGCGCGCGCAGGTGCTCGACCACCGCGCGCACCGGACCGCGGTACTCGCCGAGCAGCTCCTGCGCATGGTCCCACAGCGGAACGCGCAGCCGCGGACCGGACGGCCGTTCGCGCAACAGTTCCCGCGTGAGGAGTTCGGCCGGCTGTGCCCACGGCGCGAGCCGCGCGGCCGCCGCGCGGGCGCGATCCGGATCGAGCAGACGGACCGGCAGCCCCGCGACGAGGAACGGCGCCACGGCGATCGCATCGGTCACGACGATCGCAGCGGCGAGCCCCCACGCCGCCAGCGGCCGGTGCGGCAGCAGACCGCGGATGGTTCCGGCGCTGGCCAGCGCGAACAGCGGAAGCTGGCCGGCGAGGTAGCGAAAGAACGGAAACGGCGCCGGCATCGCGAGCAGCGGGGTTCCCAGCGCGAGCGCCAACGCGATGAGGGCCCAGCCGGCGGCGCCGGCGGCCGGGTGGGCTCGGCGCGCGTGCAGGACCAGGCCGCCGGCGGCCAGCGCGCTGCCGGCGAGCGTGAAAGCGAGAAACGCGGCGAGAAACGCCGGTGTCGGCGGCGCGACCGCGGTCACGAGCCACGCGCCGGTGCCCGCGGCGAGCGCCGCACGTGCGACGCGCCGGCTCGACTCCGGAAGCGCCGCGAGCGCGCGCCACGCGAGCGGCACGGCGAGCACGAACGGCCACGTGTAGATGTGGATCTCGAGCACGTAGGCCCGCAGCGTCGTCGCGTAGCGCAGCCACGAATCGATCGCCTGACCGGCATCGCCATAGCTGCGGTCCCACATCCTGCCGTACACGAAGAACGGGCCGAAGGCGGCCGCGGCCAGCATCCCGGCACCGACGACGCGCGCCACCAGCGCGCGGTCTCGGCGCACCGCCGCCGCGTGCAGCGTCGCCGCGAGACCCAGCACGGCGATCTGCGGCGGAAAGGTGTAGGCCAGGGCCGCTGCGGCCAGCGCCATGCCGGCGAATCCACGACGCGGGCGGACAGCGCCATAGGCGGCCAGGAAGGCGACCGACAGCAACGCGGCGAGCGCGTAGTACCGGCACTGCCGCGACATCATCAGAAACGGCACCGACAGCGCGAGCAGCAGCACCGCCAGCCGGGCCGTCGCACGGCTGGCGGTGAGACGCCGGAACACCGGGTACGACAGCAACAGCGTGGCCCATCCGGCGAGCACGAATGGCAAGCGCGCCGTGCGTGTCGACTCCCCGAACAGCGCGAAGGAGGCCGCCGTCACGTAGTGCGGAAGCCAGGGGGACCAGATCCAGAGCCCTTCCGCGCTGATGTCGCCGCGGTCGAGCTGGTCGCTCAGCAAGCGGCCGGCGTCGGTCGCCACCGGAAGCCCGTGCGCGAGCACCTGCCGGGCGAGCAGCGCCGTCTCCGCCTCGTCCTGCCACAGCAGCGCGTCGTCGAGACTCGGCAGCAGCAGCAGCGGCGGCAGCAACAGCAGCAGCGCCCAGAATGGGTCCCAGCGCGATCCCGATCCCGCGCTGGACGAGCGGGACGAGCGGGACGAGCTGGACGGGCCGGACGGGCCGGCGCCCGCTCGCCCGCCGGCCCTCCGCGAGATCCCGCGCATGGCCGCGCACTCTACCGGAGCCGGCGCGTCGCTGCTCAGGCCGCGAAGCCCAGATAGAACACACAGGCCGTCGCGCCGAGCCCGCCGTACAGCAGCGCGCGCAGCGGCGTCCAGCCGCGCGCGGCGAGCGCTCCGTCGAGCGCGCGCAGCCCGTACGCGAACCACAGCGCGAGCGCCGGCGTGGCGGCGAGCAGGTACGGAGCGCGCGGCCAGCCGTGATAGGGGAGCCCGAGGGTCGCGAAGAACAGCGCGAAACCCATCGCGGCCGGCGTCACGAGCAGCAGCCCCAGCGCGGCGCGGCGCCCGGGGTCGGGATCGCGCCAGGCCGCGCGGAGCGCGATCCCGAAACCTGCCACGAGCAGGGCCGTGAGCGGCAGCGCGAGCGCGTAGCCTGCGGCCATGAAGCCGTAGTGCCAGCTCTCGTGGCGGAACTTCAACGCCGCGACGCCGGCCAGGAAGCCGTCTCCCCAGAGTGTCGAGTAGAGCGAGTCCCAGAACGACACGAAGCCGGAGAAGTACGGGTGCACGAGGACCTCTCCGAAGCGCAGATAGTAGGCCGGCGTGTGAAAGCCGGGCGGCGACCACCAGACGCGGGCGGCACCGGGCAGATCCCAGTTGCCGATCAGCGGCCGGCCGTAGAGCGCGACGTTCCGGGCATAGAACCAGCCCGCCACGGCGAGCAGCGGCACGACGAGCGCGGCGGCCGTGCGCACGAGCGCCAGCGGGCGCGCGCGAAGCTCCCAGCCGGCCTTGAGGCCGACCGCCAGCAGCGCCGGTCCGGCCACCATCAGCGCCGTGAACTTGGTCAGCAGCGCGAGGCCGAGCAGCAGCGACAGCAGCGCCGCGCGACGAAGCGGCACCCCTTTCTCGAGCAGGATCTCCGCCGCCACGACGAGCGCCGCACCGGCGAGGAACGCGTGCAGGCCTTCGTTCGAGAAGTACGCGGCGATGTAGAGGTTCGCCGGCAGGAAGCCGGCGAACAGCGCCGCACTCGCGCGCGCGCCCGGCTCGCCCGGCAGCAGGCGCCTTGCGAGCCGCGCGGCGAGCCAGACCTGTCCGAAGCCGGCGAGCAGCGGAATCGCCTTCAGCGCCAGCGGATGGTTGCGCGCCGCGCCGAGCGCGACGGCGATCCAGTCGATCGCGAGGGTCAGCGCGTAGAACAGCGGCGGGTGGTACGTCGCCCAGTGGTCGGTCGCGACCGGAATCCGCCGGCTGCTGCGCAGGAGCTGCAAGTAATCGAGATGCCCGCCCCACGCATCGAAGCCGACCCACAGGCCGAGACCAGCGAACTTGCTCACGAACAGCCACGACCACGCGCAGCCGATCGCGACGAACGCCAGCGTCGGCAGCCGTTCCGACGCGAGGGGACCGAGCCGCTGGCGCCACAGCAGGAACGCCAGCGCCGACAGCCCCGCGGCGAATCCCACCACGGCCCCGTGGCGCGCGAGTTCGCGGAACGGCCGCTCGGACGCGAGCGAGCTCGGGTGGCGCCGCTCCGAGGCCAGGACCGTGCGCCGCACGACCCCGTCCTCGAGCGCGCCGGTCCATCCGCTCGCGGCCGTCGAGAGCAGGACCCCCGAGCGCCCGTCGAGACGGAGCGCGAGCAGTCCCGGGCCGCGCGCGTTGCGCACCTCCACCTCGATCCGGTTCGGGCCTGGCCGCAACAGGGGGGCGACCTCGGCCTCGCGCGGGCGCTTCCAGTTCTCATGCTCGTCGGCGAGCGCCACATCTACACCATTCAGCGATACGCGCGGCTCGCCGTACGTGCGCAGCGACAGCCGCGTCGGCGCTGCGGGGTCATCGGCTTCGAACGTCGCGAAGAAGCGCGTGCGTGCCGGCTCCGTGCGTCCCCACTGCCGCGGGTAGGCGTCCACCGGATCATCGACCATGATCCACGGCGCCTCCGGATCGGATCCCAGCACGATGCCACGCGGTGACCACAGCACGCGCTGCGCCGTGAGGCCCGACGCCGCCAGCACCAGCGCCGCCACGACGCTCCACGCCACCGTGTCGACGCGGGATCTCACGCCGGCTCGCCCCCTCGGCCCTCGGCGCTCGGCGGTGCCGGATCGCCGTACCAGGCGCGCAGCCGCGCGACCGAGGTCGCGAGAGTAGCGACCGGATCGCGACCCTCCGGTCGCCGCATCTCGAGCGAGACCCAGCCGCCGTACCCGCGTTGCCGCAGCGCCGCGGCCAGGCGGGCATGCGGGACCCCTGGACTCCCCGGCGGCGCCGCGCCGAGCGGCGCAAGCTGCGGCTCGCTGGCGTGGAAATGCGTCGGCATGGAGGGCGGCAGACCCGCCAGCACCGTGCTGGGCTCGTTCGCGAGCGTCATCGCCGCCGCATCGACGTGCAGTCCGAAGCCGGGATCGTCGACGGCCGATACGAGCGCCGCGCCCTCCGCAACGCCGCAGATCCAGTCGCAGCCATACGCCGGCGGGTTCGGCTCGATGCACAGCGTCGTCCCGGCCTGCCGGGCGCGGGCAGCGGCGGCCCGGAAGAACGCGATGGCGATGCGATCGCGCACGGCCGGCTCGAGCGAGCCGACGATCCGGTTGCGCGGCGAACCGAACACCAACGGCCCGGCGCCCAGCCAGCCGGCGAGCTCGATGATCCGGCCGAGATACGCGAGCAGGGCGTCGCGGACGGCCGGCGCCCCGAACAACTGGAACTCCGGATGCCCGTACAGCAGCGACTGCAGCGCCACGACCTCGAGGCCGCGGTTCCGGACGCGATCGGCCCAGCGCCGGACGCTGCGCTCGTCCACCGCGACGGGATCGGGCCACAGCGTCGTCGGAGCCACCTCGATGCCGAGGACGCCGGCCGCGACGAGCAGCTCGAGGACCCGGTCCTCGTCCGCCGCCGACCACGCGATCGTCGAGACCGCCAGCCTCACGGCCGGACCCTCACCGCCGGAGCCTCACGGCCGGGTCCATCCGGACGCTTCGACAAAAACGCGCAGCCGCGCCTGCACGGTCGCGGCGTCCTCCAGATAGCGACCGCGTCCGCCGAACACGGCGGCGTGCCGGGTCTGCATGTCGTACCGGACCGGTGCGGCCGCGCGCTCGGGGAGCGCGAGCCCGAACGCCTCCGCCGCCAGCCGCCGGACGGAGATCCCTTCGACGGCGAGATGGGCGAGGGCCAGATCCTCCCGCACCGCCACCCGCAGGTCGTCGGCGAGGCGCGCGACGTCGTACCACTGGAAGACGCTGTCGAGCGCCACGCCGTCGGTGGGGCGACCGTGCAGCAGGTCGAATACGAGGTTCTTCTTGAGGCCGGGTCCGAACAGCGCCGGGAGTCGCAGGATCGTGTGCTGGAAACGTCCGACCACGCTCCGCTCGAGGTCGTAGCGGTGCCGCCCATACGGCGTCGCGGCCGCCCGCTCGACCGGCGTGTCCTCGTCGATTCCCGACGGCGTCCCGAACACGTCGACGGTGGAGATCAGCACGACGCGGCGCGCCTCGACGGTCGCCAGCGCGTCGATCAGCCGCTGGATCGTGGCCCGGTCGGCGTCGGGCTGCTGGTTCGCGCGCCACTTCTCGGCCGGCGCCCCGGCGCAGACGATCAGGTCGTAGCGCTGGCCGGCGATCGTTTCGATGTTGCGCGAGTGATAGGCCGCAGCGACCCGCAGCGTCCGCGCGAGCGTGCCGCCGATGAACCCGGTCGCGCCGATCACGGCGGTCGCGCCGAACACTAGGCCTCCCGCCCGGGCCCGGGGTCGAAGCGGCCGGTGCAGGCGGCGAGCAGCGTCCGGAGCACGCGCCAGTTCCCCGACCAGCCGTGGATCTTGGTCGGAACCGGTCCGCGCGCCGGGTACGCGCGCGTCACCGGCAGCTCCCCGACGCGGAATCCGAGCCGAGCGGCGCGAATCGCCAGGTAGTAGTGCAGTTCGTAGCCGGAGAACACCTCGCGAAACGGAGCCACACGCGGGTCCCGCAGCAGCCGGGCGCTGTACGCGCGGAAGCCATTGGTCGTATCGGTGTAGTGGGCGCCGGCCGCGAGGCTGATCAGCGGGGCATGGACGAGCCGGATGCCGATGTAGCGGGTCAGCGGCGTGCGGATCGCGCGACCACCGGGCACGAAGCGGCTCCCCTGGACGTGATCCATGCCGGCCTCGAGCGCGGCGACGAAAGCCGGGATCGCGGCCGGGTCGTCCTTGTCGTTGCCGTCCATCAAGAGGATGCCGTCGTAGCCCTCGTCGAGCGCCCACCAGCAGGCCATGCGCATCTGCGCGCTGAGCCGCCCGGGCCCCGTCTTGACGAGACAGGCGCGCACGCCGCGCGGCCGCAGCGCCGCCTCCGTCGTCGACCCATCGCTGCTGCCGCCGTCGGCGATGATCACATCGCACGCCGCCGTGTGCGGCCGCATCCGTTCCAACTGCGCGAGGAGCCGGTCGCCCTCGTCGATGACGAAGACCGCGCAGACCCAGCGCGTGCGTCGCGGCGCCAGCACGGTGACGTCGAAGCTCGGGACTCCCGGCGGCGGAGCGATGGCGGTGCTCATGGGGTCGAGTCGGTCACCACGTTCCGCCGGCCCGCGGCCACGTCGGGGGTGGAGGCGGTGCGCTCCTCGAGGACGAAGTACATCGGCCGATCGCCCTGCTCTTCCAGGATCCGCGCGAGGTACGCCGCCATCACGCTCGTGGAGAGCGCCAGCACGCCGAACAGGACGGCCATCACGGCGGACAGAGTCGTCCAGCCCGCGGCGACCTGCGGATGGAACAGCCGGATCCCGACCACGTAGAGGAGGTAGAGACCGCTGAGCCCCGCCGCGCACAGGCCGAGCCAGGCGACGAGGGCCAGCGGCTGGATGGAGTTGGCGACGATGATGCCGGCCGCGAGTCGGATCGCCTCGAAGAGACCCTTCTGCCGCGGCCGGCTCCGGCGCGAACCCGGCGTATACGTGATCTGCGCGTTGGCGTAGCCGACGTAGGCCGTCACGGCGCGCAGATAGCGGTTGCGGCTCCGCACCTGCAGGATCGCGTTCACCGCCTGCCGGCTCAGCGCCCGGAAGTGCGTCGAGTTGGGGGGGATCTGCAACTGGAACGTGCGGTTCACCAGGCCGTAGAAGAGCCGCGAGCCGAGCGCGAGATACCACGGATCCCCGCGCCGATCGGCCCGGATCGCGTGGACGATGCCGGCCCCGTCGCGGCATTGCGACACCATCGTCGGGATCAGCGACGGCGGATCGCAGTCCGGAAGCATCACGACGACGAAGTCGCCGATGGCCGTCTCGAGGCCGGCGGAGATCGCGCTCTCGGGTCCGAAGCGGCGGCTCAGTCGCAGCAGCCGGACCAGCGGAAAGCGGCGCAACAGCGCGTCCACCACGTCGACGGTGCCGTCGCGCGAGCCGTCGTCCACCAACACGATCTCGGCGTGCAGATAGTGCTCGGTCAGGACCGGCACGACTTCTTCGACGAAGGCCGTCACGATGTCGGCGTCGTCGCCGAGCGGCGCCACCACGGAGACGAAGAGGTCCTGCCGCGTCATCGCGCAGCCTCCCGCGTCGCCGCGGGGCCCGGCGCCAGGATGTCGAACATATCGTAGAGGTTATCGAGCTTGGCCCCGGCGATGCAGGTGAGACCGGGAAGCCCGTGGCCCACGCGCACCAGGATCGGGCGGCTGTCGTCCACCTCGCTGCGCGGCAGCACCGTCTTGACCTCCCACAGCGAGTCCACCGGCCGGCTCCCGGCCATCAGCGGCAGATATCGGGTCGCATCGCGCAGCATCGCCGGGCCCTGACTCGGCGGTGTCGGACCGCGCGCCACGTCGGGGTCGCGCCAGGGGACGGACGGCCCATCGGCCCAGGTGCGATGGGGGGTGTACCGGACGTGACTCAGCGTGTGAAGCCCCCGGGGTGGAAACGGCATGCACGAGAAGAACGGACCGCACATGACGGTGACGGCCGCGTGGCGCAGCTCCTCCGGCGGCTCCACCAGCAGCATCTCGGCGAGTTCGTGCCGCAGCTCGATCCGCGGCAGGCCGGAGGCATGGAGCAGCGCGTTGAGCCGCGAGTACGTGCAGTTGTAGACCTCACGGGCGACGAGCTCCGTCGTGCCGGTGGGACCCTCGACGGTGAGCCGGAGGCCGCCGGCCGGGCCGGCGGCGATCCGAACCGCCTCGGTGCCGAGGCGGATCCGAACCCCGGCGCCCTCGAGGGCACGGCGGAGTTCGGCGCGCAGGGCGAGCGCATCGAACGCGTGCTCGCGCACCGTGAACACGGCCTCGATGCGGGCCGGGTCGAACCAGCGCCGGACCGGCGCAGGGGCCTCGGTGACCGGAGCGCCGATGCGGTCGCAGAAGGTCCGAAACTGGCGCGCCGACACCTTGCTGCCGGTCCGGCCGATCGCGTAGTGATGCGCAAAGGTGTCGACGATGCAGGCGCGGAACTCGGCCTCGAAGCGCGGGGCGTTCACCCAGGACCGCGCCGCCGTGACGAAGCTGCGCGGATAGTGGTAGCCCCGGTGCACGCGCGCCTGGTTCGTCAGCGAGGCGCGCAGGAGTAGATCCTGCTCCCGCTCCACAAGCTCGACCCGGCGCCCCTCGGCGGCCAGCCACTCGGCCAGCCGGGCGCCGAAGACGCCCCCGCCGATCACGATCGCATCGAGCATGGCTTGTGGCCTCCCCGAGAGTCTCGTCCAGCGCCGTCGCCGCGCACTGGAGCCGTCCGCGAAGCTTACTCCAGCGATGCCAGGGTTCCGTATACTCCGGCGTTCTGTTCGGATGAGAGGAGACCGCGTGCCGCAAGCGCTGCACCCGCAACCGCCCGGGGAACGAGGAGCCTCGTTCGAGACCCGATTCTCACTGCTGCTCGTCTGCTTCTTCCTGTCCGGCTTCGCGGCGCTCATCTACCAGACGGCGTGGACGCGCCAGTTTGCGCTCGTGTTCGGCACGTCCGAGCTTGCGGTCGCGACGGTCCTCGCGGCGTACATGGCCGGCCTCGCGCTCGGCGCGACGCTGATCGGGCGCGTGAGCGGGCGGATCCGCCGGCCGGTGCTCGTCTACGCGCTGCTGGAACTCGGCATCGCGCTCGGCGCGCTGGCCGTGGCGCCGGCGCTCGATCTGGCGACGCGACTGCACACGAGCACGCTCGGCGGCCTGAGCCAGCTCCCCAGCACCGGCGGCCTGACCCACGCGCTGTTCTACCTGGTGTGTTCGTTCGCGATCCTGCTAGTCCCGACGGCGCTGATGGGCGCAACGCTGCCGCTGCTCGCGCGCCACGCCGTCCGCAGCGAAGCCGAGATCGGCCCGCGCGTCGGCGGGCTCTACGCAACGAACACCTTCGGCGCGGTCTGCGGCACGCTCGTGACCGGCTTCTGGCTGCTTCCGGCGCTCGGCCTCGGCTCGACGATCCACGTGGCGATCGCCGCCAACGGCGTCGTCTTCCTGGCCGCCGTGCTGCTCGACCGGGCGGCGGGCGGGCCGTCGCCGGTCGCGGTGGACAGCGCGCGGCGGCCGCCGCTGCGCAACCGCTGGATCCTGCCGTTCGCACTGCTGTCGGGCGCCGTCTCGTTCACCTACGAGGTCGTGTGGACCCGCCTGCTCGGGCACTTTCTCGGCGGCAGCGTCTACGCCTTCGCGACGATGCTGGCCAGTTTCCTGATCGGCATCGCGCTCGGCTCGGCGCTCGCCGCGCGGCGCGCGACGGATCCGGTGCGCTCCGCGCGCGGCTTCGCGGGGGCGCAGATCGGCGTCGCCGGGTTCTCGCTGGCGGCGTTCCTCGGGATGAGCTTTCTGCCCGAGCTGAGCGAGCGTCTCGCAGCGCGCGGCTTGCAAGGCCTGTGGGTAGAAGCCAGCCTCGCCGCGCTCGTGCTGCTTCCCAGCACGCTGTGCATCGGGGCCACCTTCCCGTTCGCCGTGCGCGTGCTCGCCGGAGACGAGACGGCGGCGGCGACCGCCAGCGCCCGGGTCTTCGCGTGGAACACCACCGGCGCCGTGCTCGGCGCGATCGGAGCCGGCTTCTTCATCATCCCGGCGCTCGGCTTCGCGATCACGATGAGCGTTGCGGCCGCAACCGGGCTGGCGCTGGCCGGAGCCACCGCGCTGGCGACCGTCCCGCGGCGGCGCGCGCTCGTCGCCGTCGCCGCCGTGGGACTGGCCGGACTCGTCGTGTTCCGGCCCGCCGAGCCCTGGCGATTGCTGCGCTCGTCGCCGCTGCCGCCGAGGCAGGTCCAGCAGGGAGAAACTGCCTTCTACAGCGTCGGACGCAGCGCGACGGTGCTGCTGCTCGAGCAGCTCCGCGGCTGGTACCTGCGAACCAACGGACTGCCCGAAGCGCTGCTCGTCCGGCCCGGCGCTCGCATCGACCACAAAGAAGTGAATCGGTGGCTCGGCGGGCTGGGCTCCGTGCTGCGCCCACAGTCCCGATCGATCCTCGTCATCGGCCTCGGCGGCGGGACGGTGGTGGAGGCGATTCCGCCGTCGCTCAGCGAGATCGACGTCGTCGAACTCGAGCCCGAAGTGGTCCGCGCGAATCGCGAGGTGTCGTCGCGGCGCCAGCAGGATCCGCTGGCCGATCCGCGCGTCCGGATCGTCGAGAACGACGCCCGTGGCGCGCTGATGCTTGCGAACCGGCGCTACTCGCTGATCGTGTCGCAGCCCTCGCACCCGTGGACGGCCGGCGCGTCGCACTTGTACACGCGCGAGTTCTTCGAACTGGCGCTCGATCACCTCGAGCCCGAGGGCCTCTTCATCCAGTGGATGGGCGCGGCGTTCGTGGACCCGTCGCTCGTCGCGACGATCGTCGCGACGCTCGGCGACGTCTTTCCCGAGGTCGCGATGTTCCGGCCGTCGCCACCGGGCCTGCTGTTCGTCGGCTCGCGCTCGCCGCTGTCACTGCCGGCCCCAGGCGAGGCGAGCTCGAAAGACGCCTGGCGCTCGCTGGGCCTCGAAGCGACGGAAGACCTCGCGGCGGCGCTGGCCCTCGACGACGACGCCGCGCGCGCCTTTGCCGCCGGTGCGGAACTCTGCACAGACGATCGGAATCGGATCGCCATGCGCTCGCCCGGGGTGGTCCGGAGCGCGCTGAGCATCCCGCAGCGCATCGACGCGATCGACGCCGCGCTCCAGCTTTACGACCCGTGGCAGCAGCCGACGCCGGAACTCGATCGCGTCCTTCTCGTCCGCCGGCTGCTCGCCGGGCGCTTTCCGAAGCGCGCCGCGGCGGTCGCCGAGTGGAGCCAGGATCCGGCGGAAGCGGCCCTCGCTAGCGCGTTCGTCGTGCGGGCGCGCGGCGATGTCGCCGGGGCGCTGAAAACGCTCGCGCCGGCGTTCCGCTCCGAAACCCACGCCGACCGGGCGTGGCGGACGCAGCAACTGCTGCAGCGCGTTCCCGGCAGCGATGGGTCGGTGCTCCCCGACGACGCCCCGGCGCGTGCGTCGGATCGCGCCGTGCTCGAGAGCTGGCGACACGAGAAGCGCCAGGACTGGGCGGCCGTGCGAGCCTCGGAGACCGCGCTCGCCGAACTCGGGCCGCACGACGTCCTCTACAACGAAGCACTGCGCCTGCGGGCGATGTGGCGCATGGCGATCGGCGACGCGACGGAACGGCGCGCGCTCATAGACCTCTCCGACCGCCTGCTCGCCGCGACCGGGTTTGGCCTCGAGCTGCTGCTGTTCCGCGCGCAGGCGGCCGCGGCGGCCGGGGACGACCGCGGCGCCCTGATGGCGCTCGCCGAGATGGCGGACGCATTGCGACCGCGGAGCGCCGCCCATCGCAACCTCGCCACCGGCGCCGTGGCGCTGCTGCGCCAACTGCCGGAGAACTCGGCGACGACATCGCTGCGCGCAGGGGTCACCCAGCACCTGGTCCGCATCGCCCGGGGCCCGCGCCGCAGCGCCGCGCCGCCCGGCTGACCGCGCCGTCAAGAAAGGGGCCGGGTTCGTTTCGTCAACTTTTCCCGATGGGAAAAGTTGACGAAACGAACCCGGCCCCTTTCTTGACGGCGCGTCGCCCTCGCCAGGCCGGTCACGGCGCTGGCGGGGCGATCTCCGGCGTCTCGTCGGGCTCGCTCACGACGTAACCAAGCGCTTCGAGCGTGCGCCGCTCGGTCTCGGTCAGCGACGGGGCGGGCGGCGCGGACGTGCGCGCCAGCTCGTGCCCGTGCGCGCGAACCCGTTCGCGCAGGGCCATCTGCGGCGCAGCGCCGTTCGGCGCCGTGCTGCGACCGGTCTCATCGAGCGCCTGGAACTGCTCGGCGGGATTCGCGCCGCCGCTGCGCACGTACTTCCAGCCCTCGGCGACGACGCCCCGCCGCGGCACCGAAGCCTCGGCGAACGTCGACAGGTGCACGACGCTCGATCGGGACTCCGCGCCGGCGGCGAACAGATCGCGTCCGGGCAGGTCCGCCGGCGGTGAGAGACCGAGCTGGCGGAACACCGTCGGCAGGACGTCGAGCAGGCTCGCCACGTCGGCGCGTCGGCCCGGCTCGAGGCCGGGCCCGCGGATCCACAGCGGGATCCGGACCAGTACGTCGCTCAGGTACTCGCCGTGGGCGAACCAGTAGTCGTCCTCACCGAGGCTCTCGCCGTGATCGGACGCGAACACGACGAGTGTCCGCCGCTCCAGCCCGCGCGCTCCGAGTTCCGCGAGCAGCCGGCCGATCTGCGCATCCGTATGCCGGACCTCGGCCGCGTAGCCGGCGCGATAGAACGCCGGGCTGCGCTGCTCGTCCAGGTACTGGTAGCTCGGGATGGCCCCGAGGCCGCGGCTGTCGTCGCTGACCGCAAGCTGTCCGGGATCGCCGGGACGCCGGGCCTCCGGCCCGAGATAGCGCTCGCGCAGCGCGGGCGGCGGCGTGTACGGACCATGCGGATCCTGGTAGTGCACCCACAAGAAGAACGGACGCTCCGGCTCGCGGCCGACGCGATCGAGCTGCGCGAGCGCCGCGTCGGTGGTCGGCTCGGCGCTGCGCTCCGGCGCACCGCGGATCCGCTCGTGCTCGCGCATGTCCGCGTCGTAGGCCTCGAAGCCCCGGGCGAGCCCGGAGGCGGGTTTCAGCACGGCGTTGCTGACGACGGCCGCCGTCTGGAAGCCGGCCCCCCACAGGCCCGTCGCGAGCGTCTCGACGCTGCCGCGGAACGGATGCGCATTGCTGACGACGCCGAGGGTTCCCGGATCGTGTCCGGTGAGCAGCGCCGCGACCGACGGCCGCGTGAACGGCGCCGGCGCGAACGCGGCGTCGAACACGACGGCGTCGCGTGCGAAGGCATCGAGCTGCGGCGTGAGGTCCCGCGTCTCGCCGTGGACCCCCAGATGATCCCGGCGCAACGTGTCGACGGTGATGAGCAGCAGGTGGGTCCGCGGCTCGCTGCAGGCCGTGAGCAGGATCGCCAGCCCGAGCACGCCGAAGCGCCATGCAGCGCGCGGCCCGCTGTCCGCGAGGCCAGCCGCGAGCCGTCGCCGGCGGAGCGGCCCGGTTCCGTCACGAGGATCGAACACGCGCCGAGGGTAGCGCGGCGCCGGCGCCAGACGCACCGGATGCGCCGGGGGCGCCGTTCAGAAGCCCTCGAGCAGTTTGCGCTGGAGCAGGCGGTTGGTCCAGTCCTCGAGCAGCGGAACGGCTTCGTTGTCGGCGGCGTTGATCACGTCCAGGTGCGCATAGCCCTCGAGGATGTGGATCTCCTGGTCGGCCGCCGGCGTCGCGATCGAGCCCAGATAGTGGCCGAACGACTTCGCTTCGGGCGTCAGACCGTTCGACCCACCGATCGCGATCACCGGCACGTCCATTACTCCATTCTGTGTGATCACGAGCGGCCCTTCGTCGTTCGGGTCCACGCTGGCGAGGTGCTCGGTGACGAGAGCGCTCGAATCGCGCCCGTAGCCGAAGTCCAGGCTGGGCCGCGCCGCCGCGAAGTACCATTCGAAGCCGTTCGCCTTGCCGAACTGCGTGTGCAGGAAGTTGTCCATCGGCGTGACTTCGCGCTCGACGCCGTTGACGCGCGGATTCTCGCCGGGCCCCGACGGCGGTCCGTTGTCGAGGAGCGCGCAGCCCACCCCCTGATCGAACCGGTTCGGCGGGCATTCCGGCAGCGTCGGATCGTCATGCTCCTTCCACTCGCGGAGCACGCCGCCGGGGGCGGGACTGGCGACGTAGAACGGGACCGCGAAGAGGCCGCCAGCGGCCTGATGGAAGTTCGGTCCGTTGTCGCTGAAGCCCATCGAGGCGCGGAACGCGCCGTTTGTCGAGAAGTCGTCGTCGAGGAACATGCCGGCGATCGCGCGGTTGGTGGCCGGTGCGGAGAGCAGGAACGCCGGCAGGCCGGCGCCGAACACGGGCGTCCGCTGGATCAGCGCGCGCTCGGTCGGCTGGAAGGTCGCGGC
The DNA here is from genome assembly GCA_900696485.1 of uncultured Pseudomonadota bacterium. Taxonomy (GTDB): domain Bacteria; phylum Myxococcota_A; class UBA9160; order UBA9160; family PR03; genus CAADGG01. Next base: position 2,515 of record CAADGG010000032.1, on the reverse strand, counting down.
GATCGCCGCGATCTCGCCGGCGGTGCCGAGGCCCTGCAGCGGGATGCCGCTGAAGCTCTCCAGGAACACATCGGGCCCGCCCGGCGCCTCGAAGCTGGCGATCGCCGCCTGGTACTCCGCGAGCGTCGGCTTCACCGCCGCGCCGGCGCCGGCGCCCCCGCCCTCGAGCAGGATCAGCCCGTCGATCAGGCTGTGGCCGGCTGCGACGACAGCCGGATCCGGATCGAAGTCGTACGCGGCGAACGTGGCGGCCCACGTGGTGCCCTGCGAGTGGCCCCCGAGCAGGACCAGCCCCGTCGGTCCGACGATCGCCCGCGCGGCGTCGACGAGCCGCTTCCAGTCGCGGAAGTACGTATCGAGGCCCCAGTGCGCCATGAACCGGACATCATCCTGTGTCATCAACGCCGGCCCGCGCGCGACGCCGAAGCCGTCGACCAGCGGAAACCGCGGGTCGAGCACGCCGTTCAGGTTGAGGTCGAGATCGCCGGGACCCGGAAAATCTCCGAACGGCGAGAAGTCGGCATCGGCGAAGTAGAACTGCGCGCCTTCGAAGATCGCGCAGTCGGCCGGCGGCGGAGACAGCGCGCACGCCGGCTCGCCGGCCCCGGCGACGGCGTGGTCCGCGCCGAGCCGATCCTCGAGCTGGTTCGGCCGCCGATCGACCGCCCACGCTTCGAGCGTTCCGTTGAAGCGCGCGACGAGCTGCTGGGCGAGCGGATCGTACGTCGAGCCGCCGCCGAGGAAGCCGGGGATCAGGATGGCGATCACGCGCGGCGGATCTGCGCCCGGTGCGTCCATGGCGGTCCGCACATAGGTCACCTGGTTCAGATCCGGATCGGCCCCGAGCAGCGTGGTGATCACCGGTGCCGTCGCGAACTCCTCCGGAGCCCCGGACCCCGGCGTCTGCGGCTGGACGAAGCCGGGCATCGACACGACTTCCTGGGCGGGGCTCGGCGGGTTCGGGCCCGGGCAGCGGGCCGGACCCGAGGCCAGCGCGCCGAGCAACGCGAGGACGAGGACCGTGCGGCGCTTCATCGGACGATCTCCTGGTGTGCGGCGTGACGCCGAAGAGCCAGCGCCACGAGGCCCGCCGCGACCAGCAGCAGGCCGCTCGGCTCCGGAACGGCGACGACGATGACGGTGAGAATCCCTTCCGGCCCGCCCGAGTCGATCTGGAACGTCGTCGACAGCTCGCGCAGCAGCGTGCCGCTGACGTCGAACAGCGCGGTGCCGGTGACATTCGGCACGGCGAGCGGGAACGCTCCGCCGCCCGGGTCGACCGCGAGGAACAGCGTCGGAATCAGGAACGCGCCGGAGACGCCGATGACGCCGAGCCCCGGACTGGGACTGGCGGGATCGAGCGTGAACGTCGCGCCGCCGGCCAGCGCCGACAGACCGACCACGTCGAAGGTCGTGTTCTGCGTGACCGGCACGGATCCGATCGCTACGTCGATGGTGCCGGACAGGCTCTCCGCCACACCGACCTGCGGAACGATCGAACTCTGGCTCGGATCGATCGTCAGGGCTCCCGCCGGCGCGGCGAGCGACAGCACCCACAAGCCCGCGAGGGCTCCGAAGACTCGTTGCAGCGAACTCATTCTCGTGCTCCTCCTGAAACCGTCCTGGACGCCAGCGGTTCGGTGTTCTGGAGGGGCGTTCTGGAGGAGTCGCCCTCGCGAGCGGTTCGAATCCGGGAGTCCGGAGCATTTATCCGGATGTTATGACACTTCGGATCCGGAAACGGAAGCACGGAATGCGCCCTGCGGCGTCCGAGCAGCCGGGGTTTCCCCCCGATCGAGCCGGGAGCCCGTTCGTCGGACCCGGCGAACCCCCTCGCGGCTGCGCTATTCCTCGCCTGTCCGTCGCCGGGAGCCTGCGTTGGCCGAACGGAATCCGATCCAGATCCGGCGCCTCGACCACGTCGTGCTGCGGGTCCGCGATCTCGACGCCTCGCTGCGCTTCTGGCGCGACGCACTCGGGTGCCCCGTCGAGCGCGCGAGCGACGCGCTCGGGCTCTACCAGTTGCGCGCCGGGGACAGCCTGATCGATCTGGTCCCGCTCGACGGGCCGCTCGGCCGGGCCGGCGGCGCTGCGCCCGGCGCCGACGGGCGCAACGTCGACCACGTCGCACTGACCCTCGTGCAGTTCGACGAGCCGAGCCTCCGCGCCCATCTGACCCGACACGGCATCGAGCCCGGCGAGGTCGGCGCGCGCTACGGCTCCGAAGGCACCGGCCCCTCGATGTACATCCGCGATCCAGACGGCAACACCGTCGAGCTGAAGGGCCCGCCCGCCGAGTAAGGCGTCAAGAAAGGGGTCGGGTTCGTTTCGTCAACTTTTCCCATCGGGAAAAGTTGACGAAACGAACCCGACCCCTTTCTTGACGCCCTAGCAGGCTGCGGAAAAACCCCGCGCGAAGCAGCGGATCGGGTGATATAAGGCGGTTGGGGGGTTGAATCATGCGCGGAACCGACCAGCAGCAGCCGACGATGTTCAGCTACGTGTCGCCCGAGGC
>CAADGG010000031.1 GCA_900696485.1 uncultured Pseudomonadota bacterium | reverse complement strand
CCCGGCGCCACCGCCGGCAGGTCGAGCACCTCGCCCGGCTGCTCGAGCGCGATCTCGCGGCGCTGATCCGCCAGGGCGAGGGAGAGAACCTGGAGCTCAAGGCGTCGATCCGCTGGGACTACCGCAACGGCTGCGTCCATCGCGAGCTCGAGCTGCCGATCGTCCGCTCGATCGCCGGCTTCCTGAACGGCGGCGGCGGCACGCTGCTGATCGGCGTCTCCGACGCCGGCGAGGTTCTCGGGATCGAGCACGATCTCGCGACGCTGCGCGGCCGGAGCCACGACGCTTTCGAGCGCCTGATCCTGGATCTCGTGGCGCAGAGGCTCGGCACGGCGTCGTGCGCCTTCGTCCACGTGCTCTTCCAGCGGGTCGGCGACCGCGACGTCTGCCGCGTGACCGTCGAGCCGGCGCCACGCCCGGTCTTCCTGCGCGACGGCCACGGCTCGCACCTCCTGGTGCGCACCGGCAACGCGACACGCGAGCTCGACGCCGAGGAGGCTCTCCGGCACGTTCAGAGCCGCTAGACCGGGACTCGCAAGCGAACGAGGCGACCCGCGGCGGCCGTGGAGGTAAGCTCGTGCGCGGAGCCCCTTCACCTGCCTGGCGGGGCGACTCGTGGAGATCGCAACGTTGACCGAGGCGCGTTCGAGCGACGAGGCGCTGCGGGCACTGATCGCCCGCTGGCGCCAGGACCCCCGCAGCACCTTCCAGTCCTGGTTTCTCTGGGAAGAGCGACTCAAGAACTTCCGCTCCATCCGCCGTGGGCTCGAACTGGTGGTCGCCGAGATCGAAGCGGGCCACTTCGGCAACACCTACAAGGGCTCGTCGCTCGAGATCGTGGTCGGCTCGATCGCCGAGCAGCGCCAGATCTTCAAGGGCGCCGATCACGCCTTCCTCTGGAAGCCCAAGCTGCGGATTCCGGATATCTACGAGGACAGCGACAACCAGCGCGCCTTCGGGCGCTTCCTGCACACCTGCGCGTGTTGCGACGGCGAGCAGCAGGTCGTGGCGGCGATCCGGCAACTCGACGCCCGGCGGATCAAGGGCCTGGGACCGGCAGCGGCGAACCTGCTCTACTTTCTACACCCGGTGCTCGTTCCCCCCTTCAACACGGCCATCGTCAACGGCTACAACGCGATCACCGGCGCCAAGGCCAGGCTCGGCCGCTGGGACGACTTTCTCGCCATGCGGCAGGGGATCCTGGCGCTCAACGAGCGCTTCCGCGATCTGCTCTCGAACGACCTCGGGGCCATCGGCGGCTTCCTCTTCGACGTCGGCAGCGGACGCTATCCGGCGCCGCCACGCGGCGGGGACGCCACCGAGCAGGCCCGATGGGAGGACGAGCTCGCGCGCGTGCGCGAGGAGACCGCGGCACAGGCGAAGGCGATCGAGCGGGCCCGCGAGAGCGACCACACCCACACCGAGGTGCAAGGCTGGCTGCGCGACCTCGGCCTCGCCCTGGGCTTCGAGGTCTGGGTCGCCGCCAACGACCGCAGCCGGGCCTACGGCTCCGGCCGACTGGCGGACGGCTGCCGAACCGAGTTGCCGGCCGTCTTCGCCTCGTCGCCGGCTGCCGAGACCATCCGCCTGATCGACGTCCTCTGGCTCGACCGGACGAGCGGCCGGGCCGAGGCGGCCTTCGAAGTGGAGCACACCACCAGCATCTATTCGGGCATCGTGCGCATGCTCGATCTCGCGCTGGGCCTCGAGCCGGAGCAGCCGGCGGCGGGTGCCTGCTTTCTCGTCGCGCCCGACGAGCGCGAGGAGGAGGTGCGGGCTCAGCTGGCGCGGCCGGCTTTCAATCGCGTCCGCGATCTCGCCCTGTCCTACCTGCCCTACGGCGAGCTGCGCCGGCATCGCGATGCGATCGCTCGCTTCGGCTCGGGTCTGAAGGCCGTGCGAGCCGTAGCCAAGCCGCTGACCTGACGGTCGGCTCCGCCCGGGACCTGCCAGCCGGCGGCGAGCCTCGCGGCATCCGGGATCAGAGCACCTCGCCCTCGTTCATCCCGCCGCAGCCGTCGTGGCGCATCGACCGCGCGCACCCTCCACGGTGGCACGCGTCGCCGGAGAAGCCGTCCGGGTTCGCCGCCGCGAGCCAGGTGCGGGTCGCTTCACGGATCTGCTCCACGCCGAATCCCTTCTCGGTGATCAGCCAGGCGCTCAGTCCCCAGGCCGCCTTGGCCATGTTGCACGGGCAGCAGCAGGTGGCGAGCGGGTTCTCCGCGCAACAGGGCGCGGGAATCGCGGTCAGAGCCTCGACCTTGATTCGCTCCTGCTCGGGAGTGAGGGGGATGCTCCGGAAGTACTCGATGAACCGAGCCGTCTCCTCTCGGGTTCCGGTGAAGGCCGGCAGGGCGACACCCGCGGCCGCCGCCGGCACGACCTGACCCGATGCCGACCGGCCGATCGCGGCGGTCGTGACGGCGGGACCGTGTCCCGCGTGGGATGGGGACCGCTCGTCGGCCGCGGCGGCCGACGCGTGACCCGCGTGGGGTGCCGACGCGGCGGGTCCTTGCGCGGATCCTTCGCTGCGCGAGCAGCCAGCGAGGGCCAAGCCGAGTCCGAGGGCGACGACGGTGGGAACGATGTGGAATCTCATGGCTCTACTCCTTCGACGTGGTCGAGCCCGGCCCGGTCGCGGCGGTCGCGGTGCGGTCCTGGCTCAGGGTCAACAGGTAGGCGAGGACGGAGTCGATGTCCCGGCCGGTCAGGCGGGCCCCCCACGCCGGCATCTCGAGCGGCGGAGGGGCGCTCGCGGGGTCCATCGGCGCGGCGACGCGCCCGGAGGCGACGAGCTGGTGCGTCGCCAGGTACTGCTTCTTCACGACGGCGTAGAGCGGGATCTCAGGTGCCTGGTCGAGCGCGGTGAGCGGCCCCTGCTCCAGCGCGCGCAGCAGCGACGCCGCGTCGGCCGACGTGAACAGGAAGGTGCGACGGGCGAGGTCCGCCAGCGCCGGAACGGTGGCGTTCATCGCCCCGGGATTGGCGACGCCCCCGGCCGCCCCCTCCCCGTGGCAGGTGACACACCCCTGCCGCCGGAAGATCCAGGCTCCCCGCGTCACCATTCCGGCGTCGTCAGCGGGTGCCTCGGCGCGCCAGTAGTCGCGACCGGGCGTCGCGGGGATCGAAGCCGCGGCGACACCGGGCGACTCGGCGACCTGGACACCGGACGACTCGACCACCTGGACGACACCGCGCATCGCGAAGTGGGCGTCGCCGCAGACCGTCGTGCAGTAGAACGCGAAGACTCCCGCCTCGCGCGGCACGACGACGACCTCCACGGGCCGCCCCGGATAGACCTCGATCGGCGCGACCCCGAGGTCGGGCAGCGCGAAGGCGTGCACGACGTCGGCGCTCGCGAGGCGCAGCCTCACCGGCTCGCCGACGACGAGCACCGGACGCGCAGGCCGGAAGTCGTCGCGCCAGGCGTTGGCCGCCGTCACGCGCTCGTCGGTCCAGATGCCTTGGCGCATCAGGCCGGTGAGCTCCAGCGTCCGGAT
>CAADGG010000030.1 GCA_900696485.1 uncultured Pseudomonadota bacterium | reverse complement strand
CCGACCCCTTTCTTGACGCGGGGAGGCCGCGAGCGGCGCCGCGCGCTACGGAAGCAGGCGAACGAGGGCGGCCCGGGTCACGCCGGCTTGTTTGGACTCGCCCACCACGAGGATCCGCCCCTCGGCATCGATCGTGACGTCGGTCGCGGTGTCGTCGCCGCCGAAGTCGATCAAGAGACGCCCGCCGTCTCCGAAGAGCGTGTCGACGAAGCCGTCTGGGCGCAGCCGCACGACGAGGAAATCCAGGTCGGTGTCGGAGCCCGGGGCGCGCGAGCTTCCGGCGAGAAGGACCCGACCATCCTGTTGCATGGCGATTGCCCGCACGACTTCGTCCTCGCCGAAGTCCCGTTCGAGGATGCCGGCCCCAGCGAACACCACCGAGGGTTCGAGGTCGCTGGCCTGGAAGCGCGTGGCAAACAGATCGCGAAACGGGAAGGCCGTGCCGAGCGTGCCGCCGACGACGAAGCTCGCTCCGCTCGGCATTTCGGCCATCCTCGACGGGAACGGCGTCTGAGAGAATGCGCCTCGCCAGATCGTGCTTCGCTCGGATTCGCTGCCGCCCGGCGTGAGGCGCCGCAGCTCGACGTTGCCCGGGCTCGTTCGGAGCAGCACGGTCCAGAAGCTGCTCGCACGGCGCAGCGCATCCTGTACGGCATTCGATCCTCCCGGGCTCCAGATCCCGTCGGTGCCGAAGGTCGGATCGAAGGTGCCCTGCGCGGTGTACTGGAGGAGTCCGAAGGGTGCGATGGCCATGATGCGGCCGTCGGGCAGGACCTCGAGCGCGCCGGCCTGAAAAGGACCGCGGTGCTCGATCAGCACGCCGGCGTCGGCGAAGCTCGCGTCGGGGCGCCCGTCGGCTTCGAAGCGCAGCAACACCAGGTCGAGTCCCGTCTCGGGCGGAGTCTCGTTCGAGGAGCCGGCGACGAGGATGCGGCCGTCGGGCTGGACCGCGATCGCCTGCCCCTTGCTCGCGGCTTGTACGGAGCGCGCAGCGATGCCGCCCGCGCCGAACGAGGTATCGAGCCCTTCGCCGTTCGGAAGGATCCGCACGGCGGCGATCGACGGACTGCGGGCAGCGAGCAGGATCCTCTGGGGCGCGCCCGACGCGGCGGGCTCGAGGACGACGGCGTTCACCTCGGCGAACGAGAAGCCGAGGTCGAAGACGGCGACGCCGCCGCTGCCGAAGGCCGGGTCGAGGTCACCGCCGGGATCGGGCTGCGACGGCGGAGGCGGCGGGCTGCCCGGCTGGCTCAGCACCGCGACGAAGGAGCTGAAACCGCTCACCGGGGCGCGCACCGTCGCCGCGACGGGATCGACGACACTGCCCGCCACGGACACCCACTCCTCACCGACGAGCTTCGCGATCGAGATCGCCTCCACCGCCGAGACGCCATCGGGAACCTCGTTCGGGTCGTAGCGGAGCGTCAGCCAGACGGGCTGCGCGAAGACGATGCCGTCGGGTCCGAAGTCGTGGGCGGTCGAGGCGAGTGCCTGCGTGCGGTCGAAGCCACTGGAGAGCGGAGTCACGCGAATCGGTGTCTCGACGCCGAGCGCGCCCGGCGGAAACTCGAGCACGACGCCGCCTTGCCGGGCGTCGGTGATGCCGCCGGCGCTGCCGACTGTCCCCGACCAGTCGGGGACCTCCGGTACGGCCTGCTGACGGATCCCGTAGGAGAGCGCGGCGGGGTCGAAGGGAATGCTGCGGTCGTGCACGAAGCTGAAGCTGTCGCGGCTCGCGACCGTGGCGCCGGCCGGCACGTCGCCGAAGATCAGCAGATCGTCGCGGATCGACGTCGCGGCGAGGGAGCTCGAGACCTCCGCCACCACGCCGGCGGCGTCGGCGCCGGTCTCGTTCACGAGCTCGGCGCGGTAGCGAAACTCACCTTCGCTGCGCTCGGTGCGCCTCGACGTGGCCAACTCCGTCCGCAACCGGAAGCCGCCGATCGTGACCTCGTGCACGACCGGCTCGAGGGCCAGCGTGGCGACCGGAAGTCCGCCTGCGCCTGCGAGCAGGCAGGCCGCCGGAACGATCCAGAACCGGATGGTGCGACGCGATCGGGTCACGAGAGCCTCCGCGGGAGAGAGAACGGGAGCACAGAAGCGGTGTGCGTGTCAGGGACGCCGGCGCCGGCCGAGCACCGCCAGCGCTACGAGGCTCACGAGCGAAGAAACCGCGACGCCGGGCTCTGGGACCACGATGCCCGCCGTGAGGTTGCGCAGGTCGGTATCGTAGACCGAGAACGCCGGGAGCTCGGGATCTCCCGAGCCACTCCAGACGAAGCGCAGCTCGAAGACCGCCGAGGCGTCCGAGAGCGCCGACTGCGCCTGCAGATCCAGCAGGCCGTAGTCCGGCAGATGCCGATCGGGCTGCACGACCACGCGGTCCCACGCGAGCGGCACGTCGCCGGCCGGAACCTCGAGCGAAGAGACGCTTGCCGGGTCGAACCGGATCACGATGCCCTGTGCCGGATCGAGATCGACGTCCGAGAGGGTGTAGACGGCACGGAACTTCTTCTGTCCCGGTGCGACGTCTTCGAGCAGCTCCGTCTCGACGCGGACCTCGAGGCCCCAGGCCGGTACCGAAAGTGCGAGAAGCGCGATCGCGAAACCGAGACCTCGTCCTGCTGCAAGCACCGCGATGCGCATTCTGCCTCCACGAAAGCGACCCCGTCGTTCTCGACTCGCAAACCCGATCGAACCCGCAGCCCACCCACTCGCCGCAAGACGGCATGCGGCGGGCTGCAAGCGCGGATTCGTCTCGCTTCACAGTCGCCAGACAACTCGTACCGAATGTGGCGAGCGTTTGCCCCTATTGCTCCGGCCGAGTGGGCTCGGACTGCGGAGATGGCTCCGAGCCCGACCCTTGCGCGCCGCGGCCCGGGAAGCGAGTTGTGCATCTCGATTGCCGGTGCCCAGGGAAAGGCCGGTGCGATCGCCCGCAGCGGTTCGGCGTCTCGACGATCGGATGGCCGCGCAGCCGAGCGTGTCATTCCGTTGATCATCGCTGAAGAAGAACAGAAGATCCGGCTGCTCGGCGGGCGCTGCCTCCGGCGACGGCGGTGCGGAGGAACAGGCTGCCAGAGCCAGCAGCATGAACCATCCGGACTCTCGAATCAGGATGTCGAATCAGGATGTCGATCCTCGATCCGTCGATCGCTACGGCTGCTCGGCGGCCGCGGCGGCCGCCCACTCGGCGAGCCCTTGGACCCGCTCGAGGTCGAGACGAACCACGAGCTCGAGCTCTTCGTGGGGTCGCGCGACCAGCCCTCCGGCCACGGTGGGGACTTCGACATCGAAGGCCGCGAAGGTGGTGGCCAGGTGACCCGCGATCTCGCGCCGCTCCCCCGCCTCGATCAGCTCGAGGGGGAAGTCGATCGCGTACTGCCGGCCTGCAAATTGGAGCGTCCCCGGCAGAACGAAGCGCCCGTCGGCCACGTCGGCGCGCAGCGCGGTGGCGTCGAGGGGATCGGAGACGAAGCGCAGCTCGGGCTCGAGCTTCGCCCCGAGCAGATCCGCGACCTTCCAGTCGCGCAGCGGATTGCCGGAATCGAGGCTCTTCACCGGCACCGCGACCACGACGCGAGAACCCGCGCCGTCCGGCTCCACCGCGACCGACGCGCTCACCTCACAGCTCCGGCCCACGATCTCGGCGTCGAAGCCGAAGAAGATGTCCTTCACCGTGCGATAGGCGACGCAGTGATCCCCGGCCTCGAAGATCGCCTCGGCCGCGGCGGCCGCAGGCGGAGCCATCCACGCCAAGGCGACCCAGCCGAGAACGAGCGTTGCGGCGCCGGGCCGCCGGATCCTCATGCGCTCCATGTCGATCGGGACCTCCTCCGCTTGCGCTTCGTTCGCGCAAGCGCGCTCTGCGCTCTGCGGCGCGCCCGCCGCGCGCGCCCCTTCTGCCGTCCGCCGTCCGCGGCGATTGTACCTGGCTTCCGGGTCGATTTCGCCGGCTCGCCCGCGATCGGACGCCGCGAGCAACCGCCCTGCCCGTCCGGTTGCTCGACGCGTCGGTCACGCCGGCCGGCGCCGACGGCGCGCTGCGCGTTTCCTGCGCGAGCGGGCCGCGCGGCCGTCCTTCAGCAGCGCCCGGCAGTCCGCCAGCGGCTGCGCATTCACCACGTCCTCACGCCGCGCCCAGCCCCGGCGCGCGACGGCGATGCCGAGCGTGTCGGCCCAGCCGAGCTGGCCCGGGTGGTGCGCGTCCGAATCGATCGCCAGCTTCGCGCCGGCATCGACGGCCTTGCGCACGAACTCGTCCTTCAAGTCGAGCCGCTCCGGCTGCGCATCGATCTCGAGCACCGTGCCGGTCTCGACGGCCGCGCGCACGACGGCATCGATGTCGAGCGCCACCGGCTCCCGGCGACCGAGCAGCCGCGCGGTCGGATGGAACAGGATGTCGACGTGCGGATTCCGCATCGCACGCAGCACGCGCCGTGTCGCGTCTTCGCGCGACTGGCGGAACGCGCTGTGGATCGCGGCGCCGACCACGTCGAGCTGCGCGAGCACGTCGTCGGCGATGTCGAGGCTGCCGTCCGCGCGGATGTTCACCTCGGCGCCGGACAGGATCCGGAAGCCGCGCAGCTTGCGGTTGATGCGCGCGATCTCCTGCGCCTGTTCGAGCAGCCGCGCTTCGTCGCTGCCACCGGTCATCGCGAGATCGCGCGTATGATCGGTGATCGCGATGTACTCGAGACCGAGCTTCCGCGCGGCGCCGGCCATCTCCTCGATCGACGCACTGCCGTCGCTCCAGTCGGTCTGGATCTGCAGATCTCCGCGCAGCGCGCCGTACTCGATCAGGCGCGGCAGCCGGCCTTCGCGCGCCGCCTCGATCTCGCCGCGGGCCTCGCGCAGCTCCGGCGCGATCCAGGCCAGGCCGAGCGCGTCGTAGACGTCCTCCTCGCTGCGCCCGGCGATCCGTTCGCGGCCGCGGAACAGCCCGTACTCGTTGAGCTTGAGCCCGGCCTTCTGGGCGATCCGGCGCAGTTCGACGTTGTGCGCCTTGCTGCCGGTGAAGTACACCAACGCCGCGCCGAAGCTGGCCTCGTGCACCGCACGCAGATCGGCGTCGATACCGGCCTCGAGACGCACCAGCGCCTTGGTCTCGCCGCGCCCGTACACGCGCACGACCTCCGGCATCGTCGCGAACGCCTCCGTGATGCGCGCCGGCTCGCGCGCGACGACGACGAAATCGAGATCGCCGATCGTCTCCCGGCCGCGCCGGATCGAGCCGGCCACCGCGGCGTGGCGCACGCCCGGCAGCGCGGCGAGCCGCGCCTCGAGCTCGCGCGCGAGCGGCAACACCGTGCCGAGGAGCTGTCGCCCGCGGGATCCCGCGACGAAGCCGACACTCTCGAGCAGCCGCGCCTCGCTCTTCGCGCCGAAGCCCGGCACCTCGCGGACGCGGCCGGCCCGACACGCGCGCTCGAGCTCGCGCACGTTGCGGATCCCGAGCGCGTCGTACAGCGCGAGCGCGCGCTTCGCGCCGAGGCCCTCGACGGCGATGAGCTCCAGCACGTCGATCGGCCGCTCCCGGCGCAGCGCCTCGAGTTCCTGCAAGCGGCCGCTGTGCAGCAGCTCCTCGATCCGCTCGGCGATCCCGGCGCCGATCTCCGGCAGCGCCTCGAGCCCCGCCGCGCCCGCTTCCTCGTCGATCTGCGCAAGCGGCCGGTCGAGCCCCGCCACCACCTGCGCCGCCTTCTCGTACGCCCGTGGCTTGAACGCCACGCCGTCCATCTCCAGGAACAGCGCCATCTCCCGCAACGCGCGGGCCACCTCGGCGTTCGAAACGGACCGGCGACGGCGTGCCATCGTCCCGCCAGAGTGCACCCCGCGCCCGCGTCAAGAAAGGGGTCGGGTTCGTTTCGTCAACTTTTCCCCCGTTGGGGGAAAAGTTGACGAATCGAACCCGACCCCTTTCTTGACGCGCGAGGCGGGATCCCGCGGTCGAGACGGCCTGGCACGGATCCGCGGGTCAGCTCATGCGGAGTCTGCCGCCACGACCGCGACCCCGTCGTTCTCGACCCGCAGACGCGAGATCGAGTTCCCCGTGCGCCCCGTCGTCGAACCGCAGCCAGACGCGGTGGCCGCCGAGAGGGCGGGCTTCGATGACGTGAGGGATCGGCATCGCGTCACTCCAAGGGTTCGATCGGCCGCAGCGGCTCACCGGCACGCGCGAGATCCCAGTCGGCCAGCAACTCCTGCCGGTGAAATTCGTGCCACTCGAGCACGTGCCTCAGGGCGCGAAGTGGGAATCGTCCATCCACCCTGCCGGTCTCGAGATCGAGACCACCTCGGCGGTTTCGTACCGAGCGTGAATGTGAGGCGGGGAGTCTATCAGGGGTGCACGAGAGGTGCGGAAGAGTTCGTGTCGCTCGACAGCTGCTGCGCACGGCACTCGCGTCTCTGTCCGAAGCGGACGGTCTGGATCCCGCCCTAATCTGCGAGGCCCAGCTTCTGGCGAAGGTCTCCGAAATCGAACGCGTCGCGGCCGGCGTGGCGCTGCTCGCGGTTCTCCATGTCCTTGAGCAGCACGTCGACGGCGTCCCGGCCACGGGCCGTGCGCACCGCTTCGCGCGGCGACAGCCCTTCGAGAGCGGGAAGCGCCGTGTCGAGCCACTCGGCGTAGTGGCGCCGCTTGAAGTCGAGCATCAGCTGCTCGGCCTCGGGCGGCGGAGGCTCCGGCGAGACCTTGCGTGCGGCCGCCTGCACCGGCGGAGAGAGGGGGTCCGCGTGCTCACGGGCCCGGTGGCGGAGGAGCCCGCCGCAGGCGGCCTCGACTCTCGCACGCAACGCGTCGGCCCGCTCGCGCGAGTTCGTCTCGAGCCGCAGCGCTGCGCCCGCGAGGCACGCTCGGCCGACCAGGGTGTTCTCCCAGGACGCGTGCATGCGGTTTCCCGCCGAGAGGAAGCGGTAGACCGAGCCTTGCTCCCGCCCGTCGTCCCCCTCGCCCTCCTCGGCCTCGACCCCTTCCATGCCGGCGAGACGCGCCTCTACTTCGGCGCGCGCAGCCGGGTCGAGCGCGAAGTGATCGGTGGTGAAGAGAAACGGATCGCCGTCGGTGTTGTGGAGCTGCAGCGGCATCTCGGCGCGGAGATCGAGTTCGTCGACGGCGTCCTCCCAGCGCTCGATCAGGTAGCGGCCGACGGCCTCGTCGCGCAGCCGCTCCACGGGCACGACACGCTTGCGCCGCAGCCGGCCCCGGGCGCGGCGCACCACCTCGGCGGCATCCACGGGCGGGAGCGGTCGCGGATGGGACCCACACAGAAGTGAGACTCCCTCGTGGTCGACGACGCGCGCGAGCAGCGCGTCGCGCACGACCGCGGTCCTGGAGCCGCTCACCTCGCGCACGCGGCGCTCCTCGTTCGAGAGCAGGTCCCGGAGCGTGAGGCTCTTGCCGGGCTCGACACCGATCACCTCCCACACCGACAGCCACGCGGCCTGCTGGGCTGCAAGCCAACTGCGCTCCGCGCGCGACAAGTACCGGCCGTGCTCGGCGAGGTACCACTCGAGCACACTCCGTCCCTGGACTCGGTAGTGGTACACCGACCACGGGACCGCGAGCTGCAGGGTCTCCTCGGGGTCGAAAAAGTCCGCGGTGAACTGCCGCCACTCGGAGCTGAAGCGCGCCATCGCGTAGGCGCTGAGCTCGCGCACCAGCTCCCCGTCGAGATCGTGTTCCCCGGCTGTCTGCCGTTCCTGTGCGCGTTCGGCCTCGTCCGCCGCGAGGTGACACTTCTTGTACTTCCGGCCGCTCCCGCACGGGCAGAGGTCATTGCGGCCGACCCGGGGCCGCGAGTGCGGCGGCCGCGGAGCCGGGCCCTCCACGTCGAACCGCGCAAACGCCTCGTAGGGCAGCGTGAAGCGCACCTCCAGGCCGTCCGCATCGAACCAGGACTCGCAGATCGGCTCGGGCTCGTCCGTCGCAAGCGCGCCCCGGTGCTTCGCGAAGAACGCCGCGAACGAGGTGGCGCACGCCGACGCGATCTTCACGTCCCGCTCGACGAGCGGTCGCGAGGCGCCGTCGCGCTCGCGGCGCTCGACGCGGGGGTAGGCGTTCGCGTCGGCCACCGGCCAGCCGTGCCGCGCCACCTCGCGCCGCATCCCGGCCGGGAGATCCGCGCCGCGTTCGAAGCCGAGAGCGAGCCAGTCGGTGCCGAGGTCGATCGGGCCGCGGCCCGGCAGGGGCTCCACGGCGGCGCGACCGAAGGCCTCGTAGCCGGCCAGCGAGGGGAAGATCAGCAGCCCCAGGCTCTCGCCGAGGTTCCCGATGACGGAGACGCAGACCCCCTCGACCCCCAGTGCCGGGATGTCCATCCGCAGCACCCGATCGTCGGTCGCGACCTTCCACGGTGCCATGCGATAGAGGAGTTCGGCGGACGTGAAGAGATCGGCCACGGCCGCGGGCGGGATGCGACCCTCTTCGAGGTAGCTCTCCCCCTTGTCCCCGTCGTCCGACGACATCGACTCGAGCATGGTGTGGAGAAAGGCATCGAGCTCCGGTGTCGGAGCAACGTCGATGGGGGTGGCGTCGCCGAGTGCAGCCCGGATCTCATCGGTGAGGGTGCCGTCGGCCACCCGGATCCGCTCCGGCCGGCGCCGCGGCCCCGAGAGCGGTCGCTCCAACGCCGCCACCAGCGCGCGCCCGACGGCGCCCTCCCTGTTCTCGGGCGCCACCACCTCATGGCCGACGACGAGCCCATCGGGCAGTTCCAGCCAGACGACGAACCCGGGCCGGTAGGGCTCCTCCCGATCGTTGAGGAAAAAGGGCGGCGTGAGCCAGCCCCCGACCCACTCGCAGCCACCGCGCGCGCCGAGCCGATCGCCTCGAGCGCGCGTCCCGACTCTCCGTCGCGCCATCAGCCCGTCACCTCCCGCAGCATCGTTCCCGGAGGAACTCCGCGCAGGACGCAGCGTCCGACTGCCGCTCGAGGATTTCGATCCTCCGCTGCTCGTCGATCGGCGCTGACCGCCCCAACGCTCGCCCTCACGCGCTGAAAAGTCAGCCGAAGCGTAGCGCTGGACGCGATCCACCGGGAACCCCTCGATCTGCGCGCCGCGGAGAGAAGGGAGGATGCGCGAGCGGTTGCGGTCAGGGGCGACTGCGCGTTCGCCGTGGATCTGCGTGGGGAATCTCTGTTCGACGCAGCGGGCCCGCGCTGGGCCGCTCAGGCAGCGGACCGCAGGTTCTCTCGAATGATCCTCGGGTGCCGCGCAGCGATCCGCAGCAGGGCAATCGCCGGGCCTTCGGGCTTGCGCCGGCCCTGCTCCCAGTTGCGCAGTGTATGGACGCTGATCTCGATGGCTCGCGCGAACTCCGCCTGGGTCAGGCCCACGAAGCGGCGCAACGCAGCGATGTCCTCGCCGGATTCGAAGCGCCCCTTCATGAGCCGCTGGCGAAGGCGGACCGGAATCGACCGCTCGAGCTGTTCCTCGGTGAGTTCGGGAATCTCCGTCATCTTCTTCTATCCATGTGCGCGCGGTACAGGCCCCGCTCGCGGTTGGTGGCCCGCCGGGCCCCGATGCGAAGAACTCTCGCAGCCATATCTCCGTAGACGGTGCCTGAGCGACGAGCATCGCGTACGCACGCTCCTCAGCCTCGACGCGTCGTCCCGCGCTGTTGATGCGGTTGTAGAGCCGGACGACGTCTGAAAGGTGATGCTCGGTTGCCGACTCCTCGAGAACATGCACGGCGAACAGCCGCCGCGACCGCATCTCGCGCAATCGCTCGAGGACGTGAGCCTCTTGCACGGCAGCCCAAGCACGGACATTCGGGTGCATCGCCTCCAGATGCTGCTCGATCCGGGGCTCTGCACCGGGCTGGAAGATCCATTGCAGAGGCACCAATCCGAGCTTGAAGCGCGCCTTCGGATGCGAAGGGTCCGCGACAAGTCGGAACAGAGAGAACCGCGATGGTCGCCCAAAGACTGGCCGAAGTGCAGGCACGTGCGTGAGGTCGACGCACCAGAATCGTTCGGGACCGGCGCCAGCCGGATCTCCGACATCGGCGCCGGGATCAGGGGCGGGATCGGCTCCTTCCTCACTCGCCTCGCGCGCCGCGCGAAACACAGCATGGAGGCTCCGGATCCGCTGTTGACCATCGATGATCAGATGCTCGGGCTCCGCGCCGTTGGCGAGCGGGATGCCCTGGATCGCGGGTGCACGCGGTTTCCAGAGGATCACCGTCCCGCAGGGAGTCCCGTGGAAGAGCGACTCGAGCAGAAGCGCGACGGAGTCGGGCCCCCAGACGAGGCCGCGCTGGAAATGGGGGATGCCACAAAGGTGGTACCGGGCGAGGAGGTCATCGGTTGAGTCCCAGGGGATCGGTGTCTTCGTCTCCATCGACGCGCAACGCTACACCGCCCGGCCGCGCCAGAGCGAGGCGTGCCCGACGGAGTCGGTGCCTTCCAACGGCCCCCTCCGGCCCGTGACCTCATCTGTCACGCGCCCACCCGATGCTCCTTCTGGCACCGCGGGGCCGGCCTGATCGGCCGACCTCATGGAGGTGCACGCGATGACACTGCTCCCCCCGCCCCTGCCTCTGCCGCCGGCGAGTGCGCGGCCGGTGCGTTCGCTCGGACCCGCGGTGCTTGCGCTGGCCGCAGCCGTCGGGATCCCTCTCGCCGTGGCGACGGCCTCGCCCCACGCGCATGACCGGATCGTCGCGATCGTGCTCCTGCTGGTGGGTACGGGGTTCCCGGTCTACGTGATCGTGGCTCCCGTCTATCGCTGGCTCTTCTCCGACGAGCCGCTGGCAGCCGGCTTTCTGCGCAACGTGGACCCCCGCCTGGCGCTCATCGCTCTTCGCACGGACGTGGCGCCTCACGCGCGCCCGCTCGTTTCGGTCGGCCTCGTGCTCGCGTGTGTCCTGGGTTTCGTCGCTGTCGACGATCCCTGGCTGTACGGCTTCCGGCCCGACGCACCGGCGGACTGGCTGTGGACGCTCGGGCTGTCGATGTGGCTACACGCAGACCTCGAGCACCTCGCCGGGAACCTGCTCTTCCTGTGGCCGATGGCGGCTGCGCTCGAAGGGCGAATCGCGCGCGGCCGGCTCGTGGCCCTGTTCGTGGCCGCAGGAGTCGCGGGAGACGCAGCGAGCCTGATCGCCGTGCACGCGTGGGGCGACGAGTTCTCGTCTTCGATCGGCGCATCGGGTGCGATCGCAGGCCTGATGGGGCTCGTCGTCGTACGCTGCGGCTTCGCGCGGGTGGCGATCGGCGTGCCGCTGCTCGGCGCCGCGGGCGTCAGCGCGGCACGGGTACGCATCCCGGCGCCCGTGTGGGCCGGGCTCTACTTTGCGATCGATCTTTCGGCGGCGTTCGGCGCCCGCGAGGATCACATTAGCCACTGGGCGCACATCGGCGGGTATCTTTTCGGTGTCCTCGCAGCCCTGGCGCTCCGCCTGCACCGCGCGGCGGCACGCGAGCACCTGGAGCGGCGCGCTCTCAGCGACCCTTCTCCCGACAGTTTCGTCTCCACCCACGTTGCGCGTGATGCGCTCCTGGCCCTCGAGCCGAATCACGTCGAGTCCCGCGTCGCTCGCGCGCGCGAAGCCTCGCGCGGCGCGCGTCCGGCAGCGGCCGCCACGGACTACACGCACGCGATCCGGTTGCTCCTCCGCACCCAACGCCAACGCGCTGCCGCGCTCTTCGTCGAGTACCACAGGAAGTTCGACGCGCCGCTGCCACTGCCCGATCAGCTCGCGCTGACACCCGCCCTGGCCGCCCTCGGCGAACACGATCGCGCCGCTCGTGCGCTCGCCGACGCCGCGCACGCCCCGGACGCAGACCCGGCGCTATGCGGCCGCGCCCTGCTCCAAGAGGGACGATTGCTCGAAGCGCTCGCGCTGTCCGACGCTGCTCGGCGTTGCTACGACGACCTCCTCCTCCGCTACCCGGAAAGCGCCGAGGCGGAACTGGCGACGGCGCGGCTCGCGATGCTTGCAGAGCGAACCAGGAAGTGACGCTCGACGAGGAGCCGGACATGACCGACGAGCGGCCGCACGCGATCGATGACCGGATGCCCGATTGCCCCGCGGCCGGCAGCATCGGGAAAGGACCCCCTCCCGCGATCGGGTCGGGGCCACTCTGAGGGCGGCTCGCGCGGCTTTCCTGGTGGCGCCGCGCCGCGCCCGCCGCCCGCCCGGCTCGGCCGGGCCCCGGGCTCGCCTTTCCCACGGAATTCGGGAAGCTCCGCCCCTCCATGGCACTTCGAGTCGGTATCGTCGGGTTGCCCAACGTGGGCAAGAGCACGCTCTTCAACGCGCTGACCGCGTCGGGGATCGCGGCGGAGAACTATCCGTTCTGCACGATCGAGCCGAACTCGGGGATCGTGACGGTGCCGGACGCGCGGCTGGCGGCGATCGATGCGATCGTGCACGGACAGCGCGTGGTGCCGGCGACGGTGGAGTTCACGGACATCGCCGGGCTCGTGCGGGGCGCCTCGCGCGGCGAGGGCCTCGGCAACCAGTTCCTCGCCCACATCCGCGAGACCGCAGCGATCGTGCACGTGGTGCGCTGCTTCGAGGACCCGAACGTCGTCCATGTGGATGGCGCGCCGGACCCGGATCGCGACGTCGAGACGATCGATACCGAGCTCGCGCTGGCGGACCTCGACACCCTCCAGCGCCGGATCGAGCGCGTCGCTCGCCAGGCGAAGAGCGGCGCCAAAGAAGCGAAGGAAGAGGTGGCGTGGCTCGAGCCGCTGCTGGCCCACGTCTCCGAGGGCCGTCCGGCGCGCTCCTTCCCGGTGTCGGACGAGCAGCGCCCGTGGTTCCGCTCGCTGTTCCTGCTGACGGCGAAACCGGTGCTGTACGTCGCCAACGTGGACGAGGCGCCCCTCGCGGCCGGCAATCCCCACGTGAAGGCGCTCGAGGAGCGCGCCGCCGCCGAGGGCGCCGGCGTGGTCCGCGTGTGCGCGCAGGTGGAAGCGGAGCTGGCGGAGCTCGCCGAATACGAGCGCCGCGAATACCTGGCAGAGTTGGGCCTCGCGGAGCCGGGGCTGCACCGCCTGATCCGCGCCGCCTACGAGCTGCTCGACCTGATCACCTACTTCACCGCCGGCGAGAAGGAGGTGCGCGCGTGGACGATCCGCCGCCACACCCGCGCGCCCCAGGCCGCCGGCGAGATCCACACCGACTTCGAGCGCACCTTCATCCGCGCCGAGGTGATCGCGTTCGACGACTACGTGGCGTGCGGCGGCGAGGCCGGTGCGCGCGCGAAGGGGCTGCTGCGCGTCGAGGGCAAGGAGTACGTCGTCGCCGACGGCGACGTGATGCACTTCCGCGTCGGTGCCTGAGCAAGGCCGTCGTCACGTTCCCGATCGCGCATGTCTTCTACGCGCGGGTCGATCTGATCTGGTCTGGGCCGGTCCGGATCCGCTGCGCGAGGAAACCGGCGTTAGCTGCCGCGCAGCGCCTCGTTCACGACCCCCACCGAGCGCAGCGCACGCGTCCACCATTCCGTCGTGCCGGCGTCGAGCAGCTCGCGTGCGGCCTGTACCAGGGCGTCCTGCGCGGCGGTCGCGAGCGCGCCGCCCGTCGAGACGCGCGACGCGCCGGCCGCGAACAGCTCCGGCACGGTCGGTCCGCCCGGCAGCAGCAGCACGTTGAGCGGCCGGTCGATCGCCGCGACGACGCTGCGCACCTGCTCGACGTTCGAGAGCACCGGCGCGTACAGCACGTCCGCGCCCGCCTCCTGATAGGCCTGGAGACGCGCGATCGTGTCGGCGAGGTCGGGGTTGCCGCGCAGGAAGTTCTCGCAGCGCGCCGTCACGACGAGCGGCGACGCATCCTTGCGGCTCGTCTCGATGGCGGCGCGCACGCGATCGACCGCGAGTTCCTTCTCGTAGAGCCCGCGCTCGCCGCTCCAGTCCTCGATCGAGCAGCCCGCAAGGCCGGTCCCACTCGCGAGCGCGATCGTCTCGGCGACCGCCTCGGGCGTGTCGCCGAAGCCGTTCTCGAGATCCGCGCTGACCGGGAGCGGCGTCGCTGCCGCGATCACACGGCAGTGCGCGATCGCCTCGTCGCGCGTGACGCGTCCGTCGAGGCGGCCGAGCGCGTTCGCAAAGCCCGCGCTCGTCGTCGCCAGCGCCGGGAAGCCGAGCGCCGCGAGAATGCGGGCGGAGCCGGCGTCCCACGGGTTCGGGATCACGAACGGGGTCGCGTGCAGACTGCGAAAGTGTTGGCGGAGATCCATGAGACCGACCCTCCGGTACGAGATGTTCTGGGCGCCCGATTGTCCCGCGGCCGGCAGCATCGGGAAAGGCCCAACTCGCGCGTTCGGATCGGGGCCAATTCGAGGGCGGCGGGCGAGAGCGTCCTGGTCGACCCGCGCCGTGTCGACGGACGCTCGCCACGTCGCCGAGTTCGTGGCGGTTGGGTGGCGGTTGGCCTCGTCTGGGCCGGTCCGGGTCCGCCGGGTGCGGAAAGCCTGCAACCCAGGCGGGTTCGCCCGGCTTCGGAGGAGCGCGGAGAAGTCGAAGGCCAGCGCGCCGCGGTCGCTTCCGCAGCCTCCTCGAGCAGGCGTCACGCAACTCGCCACCGCTTCAGAGAGCCGCAAGCCGCGGCTCCGGCTCGAGCTTGAGGCTGTGGGCCGGCGCGTCGCCCGGAACGCCGGGCGGCAGCGTCACGGCCAGGCCGCGCTCGCACTCGCGGTAGGCGAGTGGCGCCGCGAGGCCGAGCAGCTCGACGCGCGTTCCCGGCGCGGGACGAAGCGGCAATACCAGCTCACCGGGGCGCGGCGCCGCCAACACCGTGGCAAAGAGCGCGCCGGTGCCGCGCGTAAAGCGCAGCGGCCGGCCATCTCCCGTCTCGGCCGCTGCGCGCTGCCAGGGGCGCGTCGCAAAGATCGCCTCGCCGTGCACGCCGAGCCAGGCGCCCAGCCCTTCGAGCCGCGCGCGTTGCAGCGGCGGAATCGTTCCGTCCGCCATCGGCCCGACGCCGATCAGCAGGTTGCCGTTCATGCTGACGACGTCGACGAGCAGATGGACGAGCGCCGGGAGCGAGAGCGTCTCGGCCTCTCCCTCGCGTGCGTTGTAGCCGAACGAAGGCCCGAGCCCGCGGGCGGTCTCCCATTTGTAGGGCGTAACGTCGTCGGGCGACGTGTACTCGGGCGTCTGGTAGTCGCCGAACGGCGACGGCGGGAAGTTGAAGCGCCGCAGGCGTCGCGGCAGCAGCGGCCAGATCGCGTCGCCGTGGGGAAGCGCCGCCACGACGAGGCGGTGCCTGAGTGTGCCCGGCTCGGGCAGCGAAAAGCGCACCCAGCGATCGTTCGCGACGCCGTCGGGAACCGCTCGGTAGTAGGCGTCGAGCAGCGCGCCGAGGTCGCTCTTCACCGGGTAGCCGATGTCGTTCCACAGCACGTCCGGCCGGTAGCGCTCGATCAGCTCGCGAAGCTGCGCCTCGCAATGGCGCGCGTAGGCCTCGGACTGTGGCACGGCGAGCACGCAGTCCCCGAGCGTGCGGATCACGCGCTCTTCGAACGTCGTGTCGAAGCCCCCGCAGTAGTAGAGGCCGAGGCGCAGGCCCTCCGCGCGCATCGCCTGCGCGACGGCCCCCACCAGGTCGCGCCGCGCGCCCCAACCCGGCCGACGGGGATGGGCGTGGGCGCTCGGCCAGAGCGCGAAGCCGTCCATGTGCTTCGTGGTGAGCACGGTGTAACGCGCGCCGGAACGGCCGAAGAGCGCCGCCCAGTCCGTCGGATCGAGCTGCGCCGCCGCCTGCTCGAAACGTTCGCCGAACTGCGCGTACGCGAAGTCGGCCCCCCACGTCTCGCGATGGTGACGCTGCGCCGGGCTTCCCGCGATGCGCATCGTGTTCACGTACCACTCGGCATACGGGTTGTGCCGGAAGTAGAAGCGCGGACCGCGGGTCGCGAAGATCTGCTGGATGTCGGCGGCGGGCTCGGCCCAGCCGGGCACCGAGTACGGTCCCCAGTGCACGAACACACCGAGCTTCGCGTCGTCGAACCAGCGCGGCAGTGGCCGCGCGCGAGTCGGCTGCGCGTCCGGGCCGCGGGCTTCGGGCATGGCGACAGTATTCCCGCACGCATCCCGCGCGCCATCCGTCTGCAATCGGATACCGCTCGGAGGCCCGATCGTCGCCGCAGGCGCCCGCTTTGCCGCAAGCGGTCAGAGCCCTCTCGGCGTTCTTGCCCCAGCGGCGCAGGACGACGCGGTGCGGCGCGGACGAGCGCGAGCTGCCAGGAAGGTGACGATCCGAGCGCCTCTGCTCCCACCCATACACCGCGCGCACCAGACGCACGGCCTGCTCGACGTCCCGACGCGCACCCTGGGTGGTCACACGCGCGCAGCGACCGGAGCCGGCGCAGGAGCCCTGCTACGATCGCGCGCGATCGAGTCGCGATCGGAGCCCGAGAGCCGGCTCGGAGGAGCGCCGAATGACCCCCGATCCGGCATGGACGCCCGCGGGCGGACGATGCGAGCGCGCGCTGCGGTTCGCCGTCGCCGGGGGCTTCGTCGCGGCGCTCCTGCTCTCGCTCGCCTCGGCCGTGCTGATGTCGCTGGGCGACGACGAGGCCTGGCTGCTTGCGGGCGTCCAGGGCCTCGCGGAGCGGGGCGAGTTCGGCCACGACTACGGTCCGGGGGCGACGACGACCGGCGGCGTCCACACCCTCGCGGAGTTCCTGCTCTACCTGCTGGCGGGGAACTCGGTTCCGGTGTTGCGGCTCTTCCCGCTCGCCTGTCTCGTTCTCCTGGTCCGCGAGGTCTTCGCGTGGTCTCGCGAGGCGGGGCTCTCGAAGATGTCCGCGGTGCTCTCGGGGGCCGTCCTGTTCGCGGTCCCGGGAACGACTTCGCTCGCGAGCGCCGCCTACGGCGCGGTGCCCGCCGCGCTCCTGGTGGTGGCCGGCGTGCGCCGGTGGAGCGGCGCTCACCAGCGGCGATGGGTCTCGGCGGTGCTGCTGGGGCTCGCGGCCGCGACGCGCCCTCAGTGTCTGGTGATCTTTCCGGCGCTGATCTTCGCTTCGATCATGGGGCCGCGGGAGGAGCGGGCGGGCCTCGGCCGGAGGATCCTGCTCGGGCTGGTGGTGTTCGCGGCGGGATTCGGGGTGCTGCTCGCCGCCACGCCCTCCGCGCTCGAGGCGGCCCTGATCGCGCAGGACGCCGCGGGGCTCGCGCTCTGGCCGTCGCTTCCGTTCGTCGGGCAGACCTGGATCGGGGCCGAACGCTTGCTGCCATTCACGCTTCTCGTCGGCGCCACCGCCATTCGCCCCTGGCTTCTCGATCGCCAACCCGACACACAACAGCGACTGCTGATCCTGCTCTGGTTCGGTTGGCTCGGCTGGTCGGTCTGGCTGCTGCTCACGCCGATCTCGCACGTGCGATATCTCTGGACCAGCCTGGCCGCGTTCGCGTGCGTGCTCGGATTCGGTCTGGCCCAGCTCCACGAGTGGGGGCTCCGCAACGAGCGCCCCCGCATCCGGATCGCTGCGCTGGCGATGGGGGTCGCCTGCCTGGTGACGGCCAGTGGAGCCGCCCTCCGCGATCTCGCGGTGGGGGAGCAGAACGTGATCACGTGGGAGTCGCGAGGGCTGATCCCACTCGGCGCGGCGGGATACGGCCACGGCGGAGACCAGGCGAGAATGGCGGAACGCCTGCGCCGCCACCCTGCGAGCGAGCCGGTCGCGGCGCTCGATTACGGTCTCGAGGTCGCCTTTCTGGCCGGCCGCCCGGTGAAGGAACTCCGATGGCATCTCCACCGATGGCAGAAGTACGGCGAGCCGCCGCCGAGGTGGATCCTCGCAACGCCGCACCTCAACAACCGCGTGGTCCTCGCGAGGGCCGGCGCGCGCTGGATGGCGGAGAACTGCGTGCTCGAGGTCGCCTATGGCGGATACCGGCTGTTCCGGGTCGTCGGCCAGTACCCCGCGAAGCTCACTGATCTGGTGACGACCGGCCGCGCAAAGGATCCCTCTCTGCGCCGGAACTGGTAGCCCGGTCGCGGCGGGGAGACGCCGGATCCGGCGAGGCGTCCGACCAGGGCGCGGACGCAGAAGACGGCCCAGGAACCCGGGAGGCTCTTGCGTCTCGGGGAAACAGTTCGGTTTCACCGCGAGCCGGGATTATGGGTGGGCCCTCCTGGATTCGAACCAGGGCGGAGGGGGGAAAGGAAGAAGGATTCCAGCTAGTTACGAGGGCGAAGTGGGCTTGGCGACAAGTTGGCGACAACTCGCCCTCGACGACGCGGGGCATATGGCGGGCGCGTCACGACATGGCAGGAGGTCTACTCTTTCCTAGATATGCGTGGTCGAGCCTTCTGGGGCGACTTGGTCCGACCTCGGGGGGGGGGAGGGAGAGGATTGAATGTCGGATGACAATACCTGCGGGTATCGCTTCGGACCCGTTGCCGAGAACGTCGATGCGGTCTGTGGGAAGCCTGCGGATGTCGTGGACCGAGGCGATGGGACATACCTTTGCCGAGAGCACGCCGGAGCGATCCGGGAAGAGCAACCCGAGAGGCGATTCAAACAGGTCGATCGCACGTACGATCGGCTTATTGCCGAGAACCTCTTCGGAAAGCGGGTATGCGAGAAGGATTCCCACGAGGACTGCCCTGCCTCAAACACCCATATGCCGCTTCAAGAAGTGCCCTGGTTCGCCGAGCGTCCCGAGGAAGCAGACCGGGTGGTGGAACGACTTCGAGAGGGCGGTATCGACCTCCGGGCTGGAGGAATCGCCCCGCGCCTGCCGGGTCACTGGCAGTACGTCTTCACTAATCCAGAGAACGAGCCCCTTGCGGTTTGTGTTGCAGCCCTGAGCGCCCGAGGCGTCGAGTTCTAGCATCTCGGCAGGTCAGCTACGGGACCTCCTCAGCAGCACCAGCAAGTCCTCAGCGATTTCCGGGGCGTTTACG
Source organism: uncultured Pseudomonadota bacterium (assembly GCA_900696485.1). GTDB lineage: Bacteria > Myxococcota_A > UBA9160 > UBA9160 > PR03 > CAADGG01. Next base: position 11,952 of record CAADGG010000030.1, on the reverse strand, counting down.
CGAATTGCGGCCCGCGGTCGCAGTGGCGGCTGCAAGTGGATGGGCCCTTCTGGGGCCGACATCGGAATCGCGACCTGGTTCGGGCTGCGCGCGTGGTCTACACGCGTCTGCCAGCCGAGATACGAGCCTCCCAGCAGAGCCGCGACCGGAACGACGTGGGTGACGCGATGAAGGGGGTCGATCTTCCCGAGTACAACTTTGATGAAGCGGAGGGTACGTAGAAGCTGCTCGCGCAGATCCTCTTCGATGATCACCGGCAAGGTCTGCGCTTCGGGCGGCCGTTCGATCGGCGTCGCAACTAGGATGGATCCCTGCTCGTCTAAGACGAAAAGCGCGTGGTCCTGTTCGAGGACCAGGCGATGCCCTTCAATCCGCGTCCGCGTGCCCGATGCGGTCGTGAAGACCGGATGGTCCCCGAAAAGCGCCTCGCGTTCTAGTTCGCGCACGAGGCTGTCGGCCTCGAGCTGGCTGGGCCGGAGAACAGTCTGCGCCGGCCCTCCTGCCACCACAAGGATCAGCTTCGCTTCGGCCGTGCTGCGATCGTGAGGAACAAGTGCGCGTGCGCGATCGAGGATCTCGCCCGCCTCGACCGGGCCGGTGGCCTGCGCCAGCTCGAGATTGTGGAGAGCTCCAGTGACCACATCGCGGAGCTCTTCGGGCATCGAGAATGACGCCGTATAGTGCCCTCCACTCCAATCTCGAAGCTCGCTCAAGAACTCCTCTTGCCGGCTCTCACGTTCGACTCCGTCTTGAACCATGACGAGCACGGGGCTTCTCTCGCGCGCTTCGCGGTACTCCTCATGCGTCGGGGATAAGCCTGAATCCTGCGGCTGCCCGTACCTGGAACTGACGATCAACACGACGGCGTCGGCTTCGCGTACGCCAGCGAGGCATGCCCGCTGGGGTGTCTCCGGCGATGCGGCGAAATCTTCGGCGCGAATCACCGTATGGCCGAGCGAGCGCGCTGCGGCGGCTGCGGCGTCGCGATGCGGCTCCAAGCCGGCAATGACTGAGCTGATGAACACCTTCACATCGAGCTCCCGTGGGGCGGATGCCTCCCGATCGGCCCTTCCATCACCTCGTTCGTCAACGCCGCCGCTCGTACAGATCCCCGATCGGGCGTCGCTTGCGCGAATCTTTCCAGAAGCGCCAGCCGTTCGTGTGCGGGCTCATTCGATCGGGCTTGAGGTCCCGGATCACCGCCATCGCAGCTGCTGAGGGCGTATCGAAGAGCTCGCCTTCCAGATTTCCCGAGGTGATGCGAATCCGTCCGGAGGACGGCTCGAACTCAGCCTCGACCTCCTGGCGTTGATAGCCGGTAAAGACCTGGACCCACCCTGAGCGGCACGGAACATCATCGGCCGAAGTCGGATCCATCGGGCCGGCCGCCTCGCGCGCGAGGCGGCGGATTACCTCAGGAACGCTGATTCGAGCCACTCGCGCGGCAAACTGGAGTCGGTCGTATGTCTCCGGATCCAGAATGACGTCCGGCATGCCTTGGCCTCCTTGGCTGGATGAAGCCTAGGTTAGCCACTTTAGCTTGCTTAGTCAACTATGATTAGGCTTCGTGGCTATCGGCGAAGTGGATGCTCCCTCGATTCGGGTGAGCGGGAGCATTGAAAACTCAATAATTACAATATGTTACGAGGATAATGCCGGGCGTCGCCAAAGCTGCGTTGGACGCGCTCTCTCGTCTCTCTTCTCAGGCTCTGTGTCAACGGTAAAGAGCCAATGGAGCGCCAATGATGAGCCAATCAGGCGCCTTTGGCGGTGGAGGAGATTATGCAAGTGCCTAAAAAGTAACGCTTTCTACGTCGCCCGTGACGACCGAGGGGCATACTTCGGAAGCCAATAGCGGGCTCCTAGCCCTCGCTTTCCGGAAGACACGATCACGCCCCGATCGCACAACGCCTTGAGCAGGCGCGTGGTCTGGGCCTTGCCATACCTCGACCACTCTCTGATCTCGCGGGGCGTCAGACCCTCCTCGCGCTTTCGCCCCAGCTCATCGATCAGCAGCCCCTCGAATGTCTTCTCGGAGATGCCCAGATCGCGCGGTCGATCGCCTGTCAGCTCCAGGTGCTTGTAGGCGACCGGACCAAGGACATACCGGCGCGCCCTCCCTTGGCCGCGGCGCTCCGCAAGACCGCGGTTCCTGATCCCATCCAGAATGCGCCGGGCCTCGGCCTCCGTCTGCTGGCTCGCGACTGAGGCTTCTTTCAGCGTCAACTCACGATGTTTCCTCAGATGGGAGAGAAGGATGAGGTCGAAGACCGTGAGGTCCTCACCACGCTCGGCGCATTCGCGCGCCAATCCCGCGAACGCCTTATCGAACGAACCGTTACGCAGCGTGACGGTCACGCTCGTAGCGGTTGATCGATACTCCGGTGATGGTTTTCCGGCTTGGAGCATCTCACGAAACATCCGCTTCACACCGAGAGCAGACCGCTCAGCCAGTCCGATTCTTTGCAGGGCGGCCGCGATGAGCTCGTTCCGCCTCTGCGATTCGGTGACCAGGATGTTCGATTCGTTCACCCCTCCGTACCACCCGCCTGGGCTACCGACCTCCAAACGATCTCGGTACACCCGTACCGCTACGTTGCCTCGCCGCTCGTAGTCGCGGTGGATCAGTGCGTTCGATACGGCCTCGCGATACGCGAGCGTTGGAAATTTCGGGACGTCGATTCGAAACATCCCCTGTTGGAACGATTCGACGCTGTTCGCGACCTCGATCACCTCTTCTGCTCTTTGAATCACCGCCAGCAAAGGAGCACGGGAGTCCTCCGAATACTCGGGAGTCAGCTCGTCGCGATCAAATCGGAGGAGCTTCACCTCGTGGTTTGGCGCCCATTCGGAAAGAGCATCGGCCGTCCCGAGCAGCATCGCTGCGGCCCTATGGACTTGCAGCTTGCGCCCGCTGCGACTGATCAGACCGAGCGACCGAAGCAGGTCGTTGTCCGGAAGCCGCGCCAGCTCGTCCCTGCCGTTCTCGCGGAGAATCCTCTTCAGCCGCTCGAACTCGACCGGATCGATGACCGTTGATGAATCGGACCCAATGACGTCGGCGGAGTGATCCGCTGGATTGAGTTCTTCGGCGCGGATTCTCTCGATCTCCGCGATTGGCATTCCCCGGAGCCCATCACCGGTCCTCATGAGAAACTTCCCGGCCTTTGTCTGAAAGAGCTGACCCCGCGGTCGCGCCGGGACCTCCACCGCCAGCACGACCTTCTCGATCGCCTTGATGAGGTGACATTCGATTCGGATGCTTGTCGCATCGAGGACTGAGTCCCTGATCTGCTGCAGATCCGACGGTGTGGGTTCATCGATACCGGCGATCTGTCTGGGCTTCTTGTCGGTCACGCCCATGACGAGCCAACCACCGCCTTCATTCCCAATGCCGACCGCGTACTCGCCAATCTCCTTCCTGCTCAGGAGGGATTGCTTGAACTCGAGCCTCTCCCCTTCGTCGTCTCGCATCAGACGACGTAGAGCGGCCTCGTCGAGTTTCACGGTTGCCACCTTCTCATGCTGCGGCCCACATCTCCGACAGTACCTCGGCCTGCTCGAGCACCGTCTGAGTCGCCTTCTCCTGCTTGTCCGGCGGATATCCGTGCTTGCGGAGGATGCGCTTGACCAGGACGCGGAGCTGGGCGCGCACGTTCTCTCTCAGCGTCCAGTCGATGGTCACGTTGTTGCGCACGGTTTCAACGAGCTCTTGAGCGATACCGCGCAGCGTCTCGTCGCCGAGAACCTTGACCGCGCTGTCGTTCGTCTCAAGGGCGTCGTAGAAGGCCAGTTCGTCCTCCGAGAGCCCGAGTACCTCTCCGCGGGCATTCTCCTCTCGCATCTGTTTCGCCAGCTGGATCAGCTCCTCGATCACCTGTGCTGCCTCGATGGCGCGGTTCTGGTAGCGGCGGATGGTCTGCTCCAGCATGTCGGCGAAGGAGCGCGCCCGGACGACGTTCTTGCGCCGGCGCGTGGCAAGCTCTCCCTTGAGGAGCTTCTGCAGGAGTTCCACCGCCAGATTGCGCTGGGGCATGCCGCGGACCTCGGCCAGGAACTCGTCGGAGAGGATGGAGATATTGGGCTTCTCGAGGCCGGCCGCGGCGAAGATGTCCACCACACCCTACGGGGCCACCGCGCGCGAGATGATCTGGCGGACCGCGTGGTCGAGATCTTCCTCCGGCCGCGCGTCGCCCGGCGCGCGCTTGGCGAGCACCGCTTGTACGGCCTGAAAGAAGGCCACGTCGTCGCGGATACGCAGCGCCTCCTCATGCGGAACCGCCAGGGCAAACGCCTGGGACAGCTCGCGAACAGCACGCACGCAGCGGTCCTTGCCGTTCTCCTGCGCCAGAATGTGCTCCTGCGCTGCGGGCAGCAGGCCCAATCGTTCCTGCGGCGTTCCGGTCGTCCACTTGGACCAGTCGAAGCCGTAGAAGAGGCCGCAGCAGACCTCATACTTCTCCAGCATCACGGCGACGGCCTCGCCCTGGTCGAGCGCCGTGCGCCCCGTGCCGCCGCTCTCGGTGTAGGTGGCCAGGGCCTGCTTCAGCTCGTGCGCCAGCCCCAGGTAGTCCACCACGAGCCCGCCGGGCTTGTCCTTGAACACCCGGTTGACCCGCGCGATGGCCTGCATCAGGCCGTGTCCGCGCATCGGCTTGTCGATATACATGGTGTGCAGGCTCGGCGCGTCGAAGCCCGTGAGCCACATGTCGCGCACCAGCACCACCCGAAGCGGATCGGCGGGAGCCCGGAAGCGGTTGGCCAGGGCCTCGCGCCGTGGCTTGGTCCGGATGTGCCGCTGCCAGTCGGGCGGATCGGACGCCGAGCCGGTCATGACCACCTTGATGGCGCCCTGGTCGTCCTCGTCGTGCGCCCATTCCGGTCGCAGCTTCACGATCTCGCGATACAGCTCCACGCAGATGCGCCGGCTCATGCAGACGATCATCGCCTTTCCGTCCATGGCCTCGCACCGCTTCTCGAAGTGCTCGACGACGTCACGGGCCACGATCTCCAGGCGCTTGTCCGCACCGACCACGGCTTCCAGCTGCGCCCACTTCGTCTTCAGCTTCTCCTTGCGTTCGACCTCCTCGCCCTCGGTGGCCTCCTCGAACTCGGGGTCGATCTTCGGCCGCTCGGCCTCATCGAGCGCGAGCTTGGCCAGGCGGCTCTCGTAGTAGATCGGCACCGTGGCGCCGTCCTGCACCGCGCGCTGGATGTCGTAGACGCTAATGTAGTCGCCGAACACCGCGCGCGTGTTGGCATCCTGCAGCTCGATGGGGGTCCCGGTGAAGCCAATGAAGGAGGCGTGTGGCAGCGCATCGCGCATGTGGCGCGCGTAGCCGTCGATGAAGTCGTACTGGCTACGGTGCGCCTCATCGGCGATCACCACGATGTTGCGGCGCGCGGAGAGGGTGGGGTGGCGGTCGCCCTTCTCCTCGGGGAAGAACTTGTGGATGGTCGTAAACACGACGCCACCCGCCGCAACGCTGAGCAGCTCGCGCAGGTGCGCGCGGCTCTCGGCCTGCACCGGCGGTTGGCGCAAGAGCTCCGCGCAGAGCGAAAACGTTCCGAACAGCTGATCATCGAGGTCGTTGCGGTCAGTGAGCACGACGAGCGTCGGGTTCTCCATCGCGGGCTCTCGGATGATGCGGCCGGCGTAGAATGCCATCGTCAGGCTCTTTCCCGACCCCTGGGTGTGCCAGACCACACCGACGCGCCGGTCGCCGGGCGTGCCGGCGCGCTGTCGGCGCGCCTCATACGGCTCGCCCCTGTCCGCAACGCGATCAACGTGCGCCAGCTCCGCCGCACGCAGCGTCTCATCCACCGCGACATGCACAGCGTGGAACTGGTGGTAACCGGCCATCTTCTTCGCGATCCGCCCGCCGCCGTCGTCCTCGAAGACCACGAAATCGCGCACCAGGTCCAGGAAGCGGCGCGGCGCCAGCAGACCTTCGGTCACCACCTGGAGCTCGGGCATGTGGGCATCGGCCAACGCCTCGCCGGAAATCGTGCGCCAGGGCTTGAACCACTCCCGCCCTGCCGTTAGCGTGCCGGCGCGCGCCGCCACGCCGTCGGAGACAACCAGTACGGCGTTGGTCGCAAAAAGCGCCGGGATCTCGGCCTTGTAGGTCTGGAGCTGCTGGAAGGCCGTCCAGATCGTCGCACCCTCGGCAGCGGCGTTCTTGAGCTCCAGTACCGCGAGAGGCAGGCCGTTGACGAACAGCACAACGTCCGGCCGGCGGTTGTGCTTGTTCTCGATGACGCTGAACTGATTGATCGCCAGGTAGTCGTTGGCTTGCACGTCGTCGAAGTCGATCACCCGCGCCTGCGCGCCCCGGATCACGCCCTCCGCATCGCGGTACTCGACCGTCACCCCGTCCACGAGGAGGCGGTGCAGGGCGCGGTTCTGCAAGACCAGCTCCGCGCCTTCCGGCCGGGTCAGCCTGCGGAAGGCATCCTCCAGCGCCTCGGCGGGCAGCGACGGATTCAGCCGCGCCAGCGCATTCCGCAGCCGCTGGGGCAAAACGACCTCGCCGAAATCGGCGCGCTCGGCTGACGGCAGGCCCGGCGCGATCTCGGGGCCGTGTGCGACCTGCCAGCCGACGCTCGCCAGCCAAGCCAGAGCCGCCTGCTCGACCACGGACTCGGTAACACCGTGATCCGTCATGAGCGGTTGTCCTGGGTCAGGTGGAGCGCAAGCCGGGCCATGCGGTCCATCCGCGAAGGCTCGCTCTCGGGCCTCTCACTCATCAGCCGGGGCTCCCGCTCTTGTCCGGTACGTCCCAGACGTTGCATGCGAGCCGACGCATCATTTCCTGGCGCCTGCCGACAGCGCCCTCGTTCCAGTGCTCGAAGGGCTCCAAGTCGGCAACTGCCTTGTTGATTTTCGTGTTACTCCCGACCTTCGGCCGCTCTGACACTGCACGTGCCAGCAGCAGTGCCGATTGAGGATAGACCTTCCGCTTCTCCGAGAACGGGCCGTTCCCCAAAGACGCGTTGATTGGCTTCTCCACCAAGACTAGGTTCCCGATACGCTCGGAGATCTCCAGATCCTCTGCAGGTCCGAACTCCTCCACCGCCTCCTTCGACGGTGACTGTGGAAAGATGTGCTCGATCTCGAATCCCCCTTTGACGTAGCTGCTGAGCCAGCGCGTGATCTCATTCTCGTTCGATGCCTCGATCTCGATGTACTGAGTGAGCTTCGCCAGGATGTATCGAAGCCTGTACTGCTGGACGGAGAACCCGTATAGGCGCCGGAAGGCGTCCGCGAATCGCTCTGCAAGGTCGGCCTTCGATGGGACGAATCGCTTCTCGATGAACGCATCGAACTCTGCCTCGCCCTTCACCTTGCGAAGGTCCTTCGACCAGCGGGCGAAGTTCCGCTCGAAATCCCGCGTGTTCTCGCGAGTGATGACGTAGACGAAGAAGAGATTCTCGACCTCGCGAGCCAAGCGATCGAAGAGCGGCGCAGACAGGTGACGGCCCGCCAAGAGCAGGATGAGGTGCTGGCGGGCGGCCTTCCCTCCAAGGAGCTGGAGGTTCTCCAAGGCCGGGCTCTTGTCGCCCTTCTCGTCGCGCCCGCCAAGGAACCGCGTGTAGGCACGGGCGGCGCTCAACAGCTCGTTAGCGAAGGCAACTGGCTCGGACCCATAGCCGCACTCCGGCTCATGCTTCGCGAACCACGTGTAGATCTCGTCCTCTCTGAGTTGATCCACGTCGTAGCGACTGAAGATGAAATAGCGAAGGAAGCGGAGCGGCTTCTCGCCCGCTTCGTAGATCGTATCCTGGAGCTCCTTCCAGACGTTCTTGAGCTTGTCGAACTGCTCTCTGTTCGCCTTCATGAAGAGCAGGTTCTTGAGCAGATCCATCGCATCGAGGCCGACGCCCCGATCGTTGATCGTCTCAAAGATCTTGAGCGCCTTGGCGACATCCTGCGTCTCGATCCGGATCAGCTTGACCTTGTTGGTCAGGTAGCCGTAGAACGCCTTCAGCTTGCTCGCGTCCTCGGCGAACTCCTGCCGGAGAAAACCGAGGACCGTCTCGTAGGCGTTCATGATGTTGGTGGTGGAACGGGTCGTCGTCTCCGCTTCTTCGGCTTTCTCCTTGGCAATCCGTTCCAGCACGTCGCCGCTGTCCTCGTACTGAAGCTCGAGCCGATATCGGAAGCGGTCGACACCCGAAGCGTCTACGGAAACGGCCGCAATCTGCGGCTCGAGAGCCCCAGACGGCGGCTGGCCCAGCTCCCCGAGCCGGTCGCGAATGGCACAGAGCATCAGGAACAGCGTGGTCATGCGCTGCTGACCGTCGATCAGGTCCAGAACCCCATCGGTACCGGGGCAGACCACAATGCTTCCGATGAAGTACTCCGGCGCCGCCTCAGCTTGGTTCCCGGCCATCTCCCCGTAGATGTCGGTGAGGAGTTGCTCGACCTGGTCCGTCTCCCAGACATACTCGCGTTGGTAGTCAGGCACCACGTAGAAGGCCTGGAACACCTCCGCGACCTTGATGTCCTGGCTCTGAATCGTTTGCTCACTCAAGGCTGCTTGTTCTCCCGTCGTCGGCCCATGTCAGAAGATCACCGGGGCATTGCGGCGGTTTCACTGCATCATCGCCGGGCGAAGACCAGCGCCCGCTCTACGAAGTCGCGGAGCTCCGCGTCGTTGATTACTTCCGTCTCCCACGCCGGATTCGTGTCGTGATGAAATCGGTTGGCGTACTCGATAAGAGCGCCAAGTTCTTGGATCGAGCCCCTATCCAGCACCTCGTTCGCGTGGCCCACTCTCTGACGGCACGTGCCCAGGAAAGGCCCGAGCAGCGTTCCAGGCGGGAAGTGCCCTGGACAAGCAACCCGAAGAAACGCCTCCAGATGCGGCCGGATGGCCCTCGCTGTTTCGCGCTGGTCACTGTTGCCAGTAGCGACGTACTCCCGGAGCCGCTCGTGTCTTCGGTCGTGCTCAGTAACCGAATCCTGGGCGACATCCCAGGGGCGAAGCGTGGAGCTCTTGCCATCTCGCGCGATCTCTAGTGCCAGCCGGGTCGTCGGGTCCGCTCCGTTCCAGATTCGGCAAAGGAAGCGCTTGTCGTGTGACAGCACGATCACCTGCCCGGCTCTCTCCGCAAGCCGTCGCACCTCCTGAACCGTCGTCAGGGACCGGTGGTCGTCGAGGCTCGTGATCGGATCGTCGATGACGACCACCGCACGCCCGAGAATCGGGTCTTGATCCAGGGAGGCGAAGAAGAAAGCCAGGGCAAGCGTGTTTCGATCTCCGGAGCTCAACGTATTGCGGAAGGAAGGCTCACCTTGCATAGAAGCGCCACCTACGGAAACCGCCGTGTCGTTGATGACCACATTGTAGGTGCAAGAGAGTCCTCCCCTCGTGCTCGTGGAAGTGACGCTGTCCATCCTGAATCCCGCGTTGAACCGGCGAAGGTAGACGTTGATCGCCGTCTGAGACGCCGGGAACGCGTTGGCCCTGTACCCGTCCAGCGCCGATCTCGCTTCCGCTCGCTCCTGCTCGGTACAAGCCTTGGCTTCCTTCTCCATCAGGTAATCCGCGCACAGCGAGGCGGTCTCCGGTGCGTGCCGCACGCTTGTGGCGCGCAGCCGCGCTAAATCACGGGCGATCGTGTCCGGGTTGGCGCCCGCCGCCTGCTCTTGCACCACGCGGATCGAATCGTTGGCGGCGATGAGAGCGTCGCTAACCTCGGCGACATGCTGCCGCTGCATGTCGTACGCCGCGATAGCGTTTCGCGCGTGCCTATCGAGAGCCTGCCTCTCCAGTGGGGAAGCCTGCTTCGCAGCCAGTGCCGCGATGACCGCTTCACGCGCGGCGTTCCAGTCGCGCACGACAGCGGCCGTATCAATCCCTATTTCCGGAACGTCGCAAAACCGAGACCAGAAAACCCGTTGCTCGCCGGCGACACGGATAGCGCGCTCGAACCCCGCCGAAACGTCGCCCGCATGCGCACGCCGCACGCTCTCCAGCGCACCTGTGACCGCTCGCTTCAGATCGCCGTACGCTGCGCTGAAGTAGGCTTGGTAGTGGGCGATCAGCAGTGAACTTGCGAGATCCTGGCCGCAGAATGGACAGGGGCCCGTACCTTCCGGTCGCGGTAGCCGTTGATTTCCATCACCGACCCACTGTTCGCCACCGGCACCGAGAGTTGCCACGTGGGTGCGGACATGCGCCTCTGCAGCGGCATCGAGATCTGGCAGGTCTCGTTCCAGGATGCGGTCAATCGCCGCAACGTCGAAGGCAGGAAGTCCCAGCGTTCCGAACAGGGCCGAGGTCCTTACGGCGTCTTGATCTCGCGCCGCCGCCAGAGCGCGCTCGGTGGCCTCAATCTCAGCATCGACGCCGGCCAAATGGGGCAGCACGCAGAAATCATCCACCGAGAACCCTTCGCGCAGCGGCTGCGCGATCGCAGCGGCCTTCTCCCTGAGGGCTCTGTTGTGTTCCTCGATGCGGGAGACCAGCTCCTGGAGCTTCCGGCTCAGAGCTACGCCCCGCGCACCAAGGACGAGCTCGTGGAGGTTCTGCCGGTGCCGGGCATCCACGGCGAGTCCAGAGTGGATATTCGCATCCACGAAGACATCGTCGAAGAGTGCCAAGTGAGACAAGGTGCGGTTCCAAGCGCCATCCTGGAACATCGCGTCGGGCGGACCGCCGTCGCAGTCGAGAACCACGTGCGGTGAATGCGCTGCCGCTAGCCGGCGGCGTTCCGTAATCGGCACCGGGTCGCCAGTCGCTAGCGATCGCAGGACGGCCGCCAGCGTCGTCTTACCGCGGCCGTTCTCGGCGTAGATGAGCACGAATCGCCTGAGGGCGATCGTCGCCGCAGCGTCCACTGAGTCGAACTGGCCGATGTTTCGGAGCAATCGGATCCGGCGGATCATGCACCAGCCCTCGCAACGAGCCCCTCCGCACCGGGGATGCGCAGGTCGCCAGAGATGAGCTTGGGAAGAAGCGCATTGCGCAATGCGGCGAGCGTGTAGGATTCACGGCGGCACTCGAGAGTCCGCGCCAGCAACGGCTCAGACAAGCGTCCGAACGCCCGTGCGAGCGGATCCGCCGGTCGGACGACAGACAGCCCCAGGATCGCACCCGCCTGTGCGCGCTGATGGCTCTTTGACGTTCCAGTGACGAGACCTTCGAGCTCCTGCCGGAATACTGGGGAACGCGCCAGGCAGTAGGCGTAAGACCGCCCATAGGGCGGGCGCGGGCGAAGGACCACGAACTCGGTGGAGCAAACCGCTCGATCATCGCGCTGGACATCAACGAGCCACACGCGTTCGATCTCGGGGTTCAGCTTGGAGAGCAAGACAGCGCCCGGTGGAACCCGTGACTTCTGGCTCTTGATGCTCTCTCCGGACTCAGTCTTCGGCCACTGGCCTGCGTCGAACGCGGGAATGCTGAAGTGGCGGTAGATGGCATCTGGGGATGCGAGCGGCTTCTCGTTGTCGCGAAGCTGCTCGATCACGTCACCGAAGCACCCCGCGTCCCATCCCTCCGGGATTTCGCCGAGTTCGGAGTCAACGAGGCGGGCGGGGAAGAGGTCGGCGAGGGGCTGGGGGAGGCCGGGGTCGCGGCCTTCGGCCTTGGCGCGGACGGGGTCGAAATCCACGAACCACGACTTGAAGAGCGCCCGCGCAATCGCCTCCAGCGTCTCGTTCATCCGCCGGTTCAGCTCGATCTTGTCGTCCAGCGTGCCGAGGATGTGAGCGATGGCGCGTTGTTCGGGGGGCGAGGGGAGATGAAGCGGGAATGATCGAATGATCCCCTCGTTCAGGTTGGGCATCGTCGCGCCGATCGCATGGAACTTAACCCGGATTATGCGCGAAGGCTGAAAGAACGAAGGCCCCGGATGCGCTAGAAACCGGTTGTCGCACCCGTTTCTCACCCATCCAGAGGCCTTCGTGAGCACCCACTCTACCATACAGTCTGTCCTGTT
>CAADGG010000029.1 GCA_900696485.1 uncultured Pseudomonadota bacterium | reverse complement strand
GCTAAGCACCGACTGCGGATCGGCTCCCACCACCGGGCGCAGACCCGCCGAGGCGCGAGCCAGCGAACCAGCGGGCCAGCGGGCCAGCGGACCAGCGGACGCGCGGGAACGGTGCGAACGTTGGTGTGGGGAACCACGGGGACGTTGGGGACGGCGGGACCGGTGGGAACGGCGAGAACTGGAGGATCGCATGGCCGATCCGTTCGCAGGGTCCGGAGCAGCGATCGACCGGGTGCGCGTGCATCGAGTCGCCGCGTTTCGGCGTCGCGGGCCCGCGCTGCTGCTGGCCAGCGCCTGGCTGGCGTTCGCTCCGTTCGTGCGCGCCGAAAACGGCGATGCCGAGGCGCGCCGGGAGCGCGCCGCCGAGCATTTCCGCACGCTCTGCACGACCTGCCACGGACCCACCGGCCAGCCCGACCCGGACAGCGCCGTCGTCGAGGCGCTCGGCGTGGTGCCGGCGAACCTCGCGGACCCTCTCTTCAACAGCCGTGAGCCCAAACGAGACTGGATGCTCGTGATCCGCGACGGAGGCTCTGCGCTCGGCCTCTCGGACCGCATGCCGGCCTTCGGCGGGCAGCTCGACGAGCGCGAGATCCAGGATCTGGTGCTGTACCTGAAGACACTCTCCGGCGAGCACGGCTACCCGTCCGGGGATCTCAACTTCTTCCTGCCGCTGCGCACGCGCAAGGCGTTCCCGGAAGACGAGTGGGTGTGGAAGCTCCGCTTCACGGACCAGGACGAGCGCCCGCAATGGCGCAACACTCTCGAGTTCGAGAAACGCATCGGGCGACGCTTCCAGAGCGTGCTCGAACTCACCCACCGCGTCGACGACGGCGACGGCTCCTTCGAGAAGTTCGAGGCCGGCGGGAAGTACGTGCTCTTCAGTGATGCCGACGCCGGGTTCATCGCGACCGCCGGTGCGACGGTGGGGTTCCCGCTCGAGGACGAGCGCTCCGTGCGCCGGGATACGGAGATCCTGCCGTTCCTGGCCTTCGGCAAGTGGCTCGGTCCGTCCTTCACGGTCCAGGCCAGCACGCGCGCGAAGCTCCCGGTCGACCGGGTTCGCCGGGGCAGCGTCGAGCTCTCCGGGATCGTGCACTGGGTCCACACACCGTGGCCGCGCGCCATCTTCCCCGGTCTCGAACTCTTCGCCGAGATCCCCTTCGACCACGGCGCGGGCGCAGCGCGCGTCGATTTCGCACAGGTCTCGATCCTGCCCCAGGTCCGGGTGGGGCTCTCCAAGCGCGGACACGTCGCGCTGAACCTCGGAGTCGAGCTGCCGCTCAACGAACGCGATCGCTACGACTCACGCGCCTACCTCGATCTGATCTGGGATTTCGCCGACGGACCGTTCTGGGCTGGCTGGTGAGCCACGCACCGGTGACGAGGGCGGCGAATGCGAGCGGACAGGTGGCCTTCCGCGTCTGGCTCGCCGACGATCGCAGGATCCGCTCGCTCACCACCGTACTCGAGCCGGGGAGCACGGCGCTCGCGCTCGCGGCCCTCGCCACCTTGGGATTCCTGCGCGCACATCCCCATCGATCCCAGACTCGATCCGATCCGTCCTGGTGTCTGCTCTGCGGCAGACCGTCTCCGTGTCGTTTGTGACACGAGAACGGAGATTTTCTACGATCGCGAGTTCTTGCTCGAGGCCTCGATGACGGACCAGACGGACCTGTTGCAAAACGCTGCACGGCGGGCGACGCGCTACCTCGATGCGCTGCCGCAGCGCGCGATCTGGCCGAGCGACGCGGCGCTGGCCGCGCTCGAGGGGTTCGTCGAGCCGCTACAGCGCGAGCCGGTGCCCGCCGAGACCGTCCTTGCGAGGCTGGATCAGCTCGGCTCTCCGGCGACGGTGGCGAGCGCCGGGCCGCGCTATTTCGGCTACGTCGTCGGCGGTGCGCTGCCGGCCACCGTCGCGGCGAACTGGCTGGCGACGGCCTGGGATCAGAACGTGCATCACTGGGCCGGCTCGCCGGTCGGCGCGCAACTCGAAGAAGTGGCGCTCGGCTGGATCTGCGACCTCGCCGGCCTGCCGGCCGGCACTGGCGGCGCGTTCGTCACCGGCGCGTCGATCGCCAACCTGTGTGCCCTTGCGGCAGCTCGCCACGCGCTGCTCGCACGGCTCGGCTGGGATGTCGAAGCGCGCGGCCTGTACGGCGCGCCGGAGATCCGGATCGTCGCGGGCGAAGAGGTCCACTCGACGCTGTTGAAGGCCATTGCGCTGCTCGGATTCGGTCGAGAGCGCGTCGTCCGCGTGCCGGCCGACGGCCAGGGCCGGATGCGCGCGGACGCGTTGCCGGCGAACTCCGGACCGACGATCGTGTGCCTGCAAGCCGGCGACGTGAACGCCGGTGCGTGCGATCCGCTGGCGGAGATCATTCCGGCGGCGCACGCGGCGGGCGCCTGGGTGCACGTGGACGCGGCATTCGGCTTCTGGGCCATCGCGTCGCCGCGCCATGCGCCGCTGGTCGCGGGCCTCGGTCTCGCCGACTCCTGGGCAACGGACGCTCACAAATGGCTGAACGTGCCGTACGACTGCGGCCTCGCGCTGGTGCGAGACCCGCTCGCGCTGCAAGGGGCGATGAGCATCCGCGCCGCCTACCTGCCGGATGACGACCGCCGGGAGCCGTCGCGGTTCGGGCCGGAGCTTTCGCGTCGTGCGCGCGGCGTCGCGGTCTGGGCCGCGCTGAAGCATCTCGGGCGCGATGGCCTCGCCGCGCTGGTCGAGCGCTGCTGCGAGCACGCCCGACGCTTTGCGACGGGGCTTGCGGCGGCCGGCCATGCGGTCCTCAACGACGTCGTCCTCAACCAGGTGCTGGTCTCGTTCGGCAGCCCCGAACGGACGCGCCGGGTTCTCGCGGCGGTCCAGGCGGAAGGCACCTGTTGGTGCAGCGGCACCGTGTGGCGGGGGCAGACCGCCATGCGCATCAGCGTAACGTCCTGGGCGACCACGAAGGAAGACGTCGATCGCAGCCTGGCGGCAATCCTGCGCATCGCGGCCGAGCAGGTGTAGGCTCCTTCGAGCCCGGGGTCGGCCTCGTTCGTTCGGCCTCGTTCGAGCCGGCGGCGATCGCGCCGACCCGCGGTGGCGTGCGGATGCAGAGGGCGCGGCGAGAGCGTACCCTGCGCGCTCCTGCTGAGAGGAGCGCACAGTGAAGCTCGACGGAATCGGGGCGGTGGTGACGGGCGGCGGCTCGGGCCTCGGCGAGGCGACGGCGCGACGACTCGCACAGCGCGGCGCGCGCGTCGCAATCCTGGATCTCGGGCGCTCGAAGGGCGCCGAAGTCGCCGCGTCGATCGGCGCTACGGCGATCTTCTGCGAGGCCGACGTCGCCGACGAGGACGCCGTGGTGGCCGCGCTCGACGAAGCGGTCGGGCGTTTCGGCGGGATCCACGCGGCGGTGAGCTGCGCCGGCATCGGCACCGCCGGCCGCACCGTCGACAAGACCGGCAAGCCGTTCGATCTGAAGCTGTTCGAACTGACGCTGCGCGTGAACCTGATCGGCACCTTCAACGTGATCCGGCTGGCGGCCGCGCGCATGATGCAGAACGAGCCGAACGACGAGGGCGAGCGCGGCGTGCTGGTCAACACCGCGTCGGTCGCGGCCTTCGAGGGCCAGATCGGGCAGTGCGCGTACTCGGCGTCGAAGGGCGGTGTGGTCGGCATGACGCTGCCGATCGCGCGCGATCTCGCGGCGAGCGGCATCCGCGTCAATACGATCGCGCCGGGGCTGTTCGGCACGCCGATGCTGATGATGATGCCGGAGGAGGCGCGGGCGTACCTCGCCAAACAGATCCCGTTCCCGTCGCGGCTCGGCAAGCCGCCGGAGTACGCGGCGCTCGCGTGCCACATCATCGAGAACCCGATGATCAACGGCGAGACGATCCGGATCGACGGCGCGATCCGGATGCAGCCGCGCTGAGCGTCCGGTGGATCTCGGTCGCCTCGCCATCTCGCTACCGGCTCCGGGCCTCGACGCGCGCGCCTGCGTGGAGCTCGCGCAGCGCGCCGAACGCGAATGGGGCTACGACGCGATCTGGTTGGCCGAGACGGCCGGCCCCGAGTCGTTCGCCCTGGCCGGGGCGCTGGCGATGGCGACCGAGCGCGCGACGATCGGCACCGCGATCGTGCCGGTCTACAACCGCACGCCAGCGGTGCTGGCGATGGCGGCGGCCACCGCGCAGCAGCTCTCCGGTGGCCGCTTCGTGCTGGGTCTCGGCTCGTCGAGCCACGCGATCATCGACGACTGGAACGGGATCCCGTTCGAGAAGCCGCTCACGCACGTGCGCGAGAGCGTCGCGATCGTGCGCCAGGCGTTGGCCGGCGAGAAGACCCGGTTTCGCGGCACAACGCTCCGCTCGCACGGCTTCCGGCTCGGCAACCCGCCGCAGGATCCGGTGCCGATTTATCTGGGTGCGCTGCGCGAGAAGATGCTGCGGCTGGCCGGCGAGGTCGGCGACGGGTTGATCGTGAACCTGTTCCCGCTGACGGCGCTGCCGAAGATGCTGGCGGCCTATCGAGCGGGCGCGAGCGCTGCGGGCCGCGACGCGAGCCGCGACGAGGTCGTCTGTCGCTTCCAGGTGCTCGTCACCGATGACGTGCCGGCGGCGCGCAACCTCGTGCGGATGGCCTTCGGGGGCTACGTGGCGGCCCCGGTGTACAACCGCTTCTTCGCGTGGTGCGGCTTCGAGGCCGAAGCCCGCGCCGTCGCCGACGCCTTCGCCCGCCGCGACCGGGCCGGCGTCGCCGCAGCGATGACGGACGATCTGGTCGACCGGATCGCGATCCTCGGCTCCGCCGAGCGCTGTCGCGAGCAGATCGCCGGCTTCGTCGCGGCCGGCGTGACGACACCGGTGCTGTCTCCCCTCGCCGTGGATCGCGCCGCCATCGAGTCGGTCTTCGCGACGTTCGCACCCGGCTGAGCCGCCGCCCAGCCGAGCCGAAACAGGGCACGCTGACGGGATTCGGAGGGTTACTCTTCCGGCATGAGCGACACACGACGCATCCTGGTGACGGGCGCGACGGGACTGGTCGGCCGGCGGCTGCTCGCCGCACTGCGCGATGACGACCAGCGTGTTGGCGCCGTAACGCGCCGGCCGGAAGAAGCCCGCTTCGGCGAGGGCGTGGAGCCGGTGGGCTGGGACGGCGTGTCCGTAACGCCGGCGGCACTGGCCGCCAGCGACGCCGTCGTCCACCTGGCCGGTGAACCGGTGCTCGGCGGTCTGCCGACCGCTGCGCGGCGCCGGCGGATCCTCGAGAGCCGCGTCGACTCGACCCGCGCGCTGGTACGCGCGATCGGGGAGCTGTCTCCCGCCGAGCGCCCGCACGTCTTCGTGTGCGCGTCCGCCGTCGGAATCTATGGCGATCGCGGCGAAGAGCTGCTCGACGAGAGCGCCGCGCCCGGCACCGGCTTCCTCGCCGACGTCTGCATCGCCTGGGAGAAGGCGGCCCAGCCCGCCGCCGATCTCGGCGTCCGCACCGTCTCCCTGCGCATCGGCGTCGTGCTCGCACGCGAGGGCGGCGCCTTGGCGCCGATCGCGACGGCGTTCCGCTTCGGCCTCGGCGGCCGGCTCGGCAGCGGACGCCAATGGTTCCCGTGGGTGCACGCCGACGATCTCGTCGGCATGATCCGGACGGCGCTTCGCGACCAGCGCTGGAGCGGGGTCGTCAATGCCACCGCGCCAAACCCGGTGCGGAACCAGGCGTGGACGCAGGCCGTCGCAGCCGTCCTGCGACGCCCGGCTGTCCTGCCGGTTCCGGCGTTGGCGCTGAAGCTCGCCCTCGGCGAGATGGCCGGCGAGTTGCTCGGCTCACGCCGCGCGGTTCCGAAGCGCGCGCTCGAACTCGACTTCCACTTCGAGTTCGAACGGCTCGAGGACGCGCTGCGAGTCGAACTCGGCTGACGCCACGACGGACGACGGACGACCGCGTCAGTCCTCGCTCGAGGGGGCCGCCGCGAACAGGTCCGGGAGCACCTGCTTCACGCTGAGTTCGACCGTTCCGGGTGACACTTCGAAGTAGCGGATCTGCACTTGCCCCGTCCCGGTGGCCGGGAACTCGCGCTGGAAGCCCTGGACGAGTCTCTCGACCACCGAACGCGCCCGCTCGGGCGCAACGTCGGCGAGGAAGAGCAGCGCGCGATCCCGCGTCAGCCGAAACACGGCGTCTTCGACGCGCAGCTCGCTCTCGACGAAGGACACCAGATCGGGAAACAAGCGATCGCCTTCGGCCGCCGCGAAGCCGACCAGGACCGAGGCAACGGCGTGATCCGACGCGAGCGCCGTCGCACGCGCCAGGAAGTCGCGCAGACGGAACGGGTCATCGGAGGACGGATGCGAGCGGGCCACAGTGACGCC
This sequence comes from uncultured Pseudomonadota bacterium, assembly GCA_900696485.1. Classification (GTDB taxonomy): domain Bacteria; phylum Myxococcota_A; class UBA9160; order UBA9160; family PR03; genus CAADGG01. The sequence goes on along the minus strand of CAADGG010000029.1, from coordinate 3,485 downwards.
GAGCATGCCTCATCATCGGCCGGTTGCACGCGGGGCTTGACGTGGGCACGGGCCCGGGGGCGGTCGCGCGCCGGTTGTTGCGCGGACCCCGATTCTTTAGCCTGCCCTCGAGGTCCTGGATGCGAGAAACCCCTCCCGGCGCGGACGATCCGGCGAGCCCGTCGCAACCGATCTCGCCGCGCGGGCCGGCCCGAAGCGAGTCTGCTCCGCCCGCGGGTCGGGTCCATCGGCGGGCTCTCGCGCGCGCCTTCGCCGTGCTGCTGGGATTCACGTTTGCGCAGATCGTGATCGGCGCGCTGGTGCGTGCGCACGACGCCGGACTCGCGTGCCCGGACTGGCCACGCTGCTTCGGAGTGTGGGTCCCGGAGTTCGACTTCGAGGTCGCATGGGAGGTCGGGCACCGCTACTACGCGAGCGGCATCGCCCTGGGCTTTGCAGTGCTCGCGGCCCTCGCCTGGCGGGTGTCCGCGGCCCACCGCGCGCTGCGCGGCCTGCTGCTCGCCGGCGGCGTGGCCCTGCTTGCGCAGATCGTGCTCGGCGGTCTCACGGTGCTGCTCCAGCTCCATGTCTCGACGGTCACCGCGCACCTGCTGTTCGGCAACGCCTTCGCCGCCCTGCTGCTGCTGATCGCCCTGGCGCTACGCGAGGATGCCGCCCCGCAGGTGCGGCCCGCACTCCCGACGGGCCTGCGCCGTGCCGTGTGGACCGCGTGCGCGCTGCTGGTGCTGCAGGTCACGCTCGGCGGCCTGGTGGCGTCGAGCTACGCCGGCATGGCCTGCCCGGAGTGGCCAACCTGCAACGGCGGCATCTGGTTCCCGTCGTGGCGCGGACCGGTCGGGCTGCACCTCGCGCACCGCAGCACGGCGTATCTGCTGCTCGTCGTGCTCGCCACCACCGTCTGGTCGACGCGCCGGCACGCCGGCCTGTTCCGCCCGCTGCGGCTCGCCCTCGCGTTGACGCTCGTGCAGGTGGGGATCGGCATCGCCAACGTGCGGCTCGGCGTCCCGGCCGAGATCACCGGCCTGCACTCGGGCGTGTCGGCACTGATCGTGCTCGTGATGGCGACGGCGGCCCGTGAAGCCTGGCTGCGGCCGGTCGGCAACGACGGTGTGCGACCGTGCGTGGTCGTCGTCGGCGCCGGGTTCGGCGGGCTCGCCGTGGCGCGCGGGCTGCGCGACACCCCGGTCGACGTGTTGGTCGTCGACCGCGAGAACTACCACGCGTTCCTGCCACTGCTGTATCAGGTCGCGACGTCGGGGCTGTCGGCGCAGGACATCAGCCACCCAGTGCGCGCAATCCTGCGCAAGCTCCCGAATGCGCGCTTCCGGATGGCCGACGTGCGGCGCGTCGATCTCGCGACGCGCACGCTGCAGACCGCCGACGGTGCTGCGATCCGATACGACAAGCTGGTGCTCGCCGCCGGTAGCACGACCGAGTTCTACGGCAACACCGACGCGGAAGCCCGCGCGTTCCCGCTCCACCACGTCGAGGACGCGATCGCGCTGCGCAATCACATCCTCTGCTGCCTCGAGCGCGCGGCCCAGACGGAGGATGCGGGCCTGCGCGAGGCGCTGCTCGGGTTCGTCGTCGTCGGCGGCGGGCCCACCGGCGTCGAGCTGGCCGGCATGCTCGGTGAGATGCGCCGGCACGTGGTGCCACGGGATTTCCCCGGGCTCGCGAGCGCCATGCGCGTCGTGCTCGTGGAAGGCCGGAATCGCCTGCTCGGCGCGTTCCCCGAGTCGCTGACCCGCCGCGCCCTCGAACAGGTGACTGAGCTCGGTGTCGAGGTCCGCTTCGATGCGCTGGTGGAATCCGTCGATGACGCCGGGGTCCGGCTGCGCGGCGGCGAGCAGTTGCGGGCCCACACGGTGGCCTGGGCGGCCGGCATCCGCGGCGCCGCCTTGGCGGAACAACTCGGCGTTCCGCTCGGCCGCGGCCGCCGCGTACCGGTGCTGCCGACGCTCCAACTCGGTGGACACCCCGACGTGTTCGTGATCGGCGATCTGGCGTTGGTCCAGGGGAACGAGACCTTGCCCCAGGTCGCGCAGCCGGCGATTCAGCAGGGCCGCTGTGTCGCCGACAACCTCGCGCGAGAACTGGCGGGCCGCGCGCCCCAGCCGTTTCGCTACCGGGATCCCGGCGCGATGGCCACGATCGGGCGCAACCGCGCCGTCGCCGTGGTGCTCGGGATCCCGCTGGCCGGCCGGCTCGCGTGGTGGATGTGGCTCGTCGCGCACCTGGTGTTCCTGGCCGGCTTCCGCAACCGGCTCGTCGTGTTCGTGAACTGGGTCTACCACTACGTCAGCTACGACCTCGGGCTGCGCTCCATCATCGGGAGGCGACAGCCGCGCCGCAGGCGGGACGTGGCTGACGCCGCGCGCGACGCGGCCTGATCGGGCTGCCGAGATCGAAGCCAGCGCGCTTTCCTGCTACATCTCCTGCCGCGATCGCAGCCGCGACCGCCAATCGAGGAGCGACGAGCGTCCCGTGCGTCCGAACCAACTCTTTGCCGCGATGAAACCCGAACAAGCCCGCGCGTTCCTCGATGCGCTGAAGGAGCAGGCCCCGATCGCCTGGGCCCAGGCGATCGGCCTCACCGCCGGCGCCATCAAGGCTCGGCCGGTGTTCGTGCAGAAGCAACCGCCCGAGCGGCGTGCCGAGCTGATCCGCAAAGCGCTCTCCCGCGTCACGTCCAGTCCCATCGCGGAGGAGCTGCTCGCCGTCTACTTCCTCGAGTGTCGCAACGAGCTGCTGGTCGAGTGGCTCGATGCGGTCGGTGTCGAGCACGACAAGGGCACACTCACCGGCGACCCGAAGGAACCGGACGCCGGCGCGCTGCGCCGCGCCGTCGAGGCCTTCCGCAAGGCCGGTGACGACGAAGCCGCCCGTGCCGACCGCGAGCTCCTGCTGCGCGCCTTCACCGCCCAGACCTCGATCGACTGGCCGACGCTCGACGCGCTGCTCGAAGCGAGCTGAACCGCAGCGCCGGACCGCCGGCGCTTTCCGAACCGCTGCGGTCGCGGGGCCGAGGGGTGCGCCTCGACGACGCGAGGCGCACCCGGATCGCCTACCCCTTGAACATCTCGAGCATCAGCTTCATCTCGTCGCCGATGCTTTCCGGGATGATGTGCTTGCTGGTGTCGCGGATCTCGGAGACGTGATCGCGCACGGCTTCGGGCGTCGGCTTGGCGCCCTTGCCGGCAAACCAGCCCGGCGTGAGGCCCACGAACATGCGCGCGTAGCGACCACCGCCCACGGACCAGATCGAGTGCGTCTCCTGGCACTGCTCGGAGACGAGATAGGTGACCAGCGGTGTCACGCACTCGGGGTCGAGCGTCTCGGCGAGCGGGCCGAGCAACTGCTCGGTCAGCCGCGTGCGCGCCACCGGCGCCAACACGTTGCACTTGATGTCGTACTTGGCGCCCTCGAGCGACAGCACGTTGCTGAGGCCGACGAGGCCCATCTTCGCCGCGCCGTAGTTGGTC
>CAADGG010000028.1 GCA_900696485.1 uncultured Pseudomonadota bacterium | reverse complement strand
TGGATCGGGTGGCTGGTCATGCTGACGTTGGCGAGCCGGATGCGGGTCCGGTCGCCGCGCCGGCAGACCAGCGCGTCGGTGCCGGGAAACGCCTTGCCGTTGAAGGTGAAGAGATTGAAATCGAGCATCACCGACGGGTCGGGCGTCTTGGTCCCCGGCCGGATGAAGAACATGTGCGGGAAGATGCAGAAGTCGCGGTCAATCGGCCGCTCGGGCCGCTTCGGATGGATGATGAAGAAGCCCATCATCCCCATCGCCATTTGCACCATCTCGTCAGCGTGCGGGTGGTACATGTGAGTGCCGTGCTGGCGCAGCGTGAACTCGTAGACGTAGGTCTCGCCCGGTTTGATCTGCGGTTGGTTGAGGCCGCCGACACCGTCCATCCCTGCCGGCAGCAGGATTCCGTGCCAGTGGATCGTGGTGTGCTCGGGCAGCCGGTTCTCGACGAACAGCCGGACGCGATCGCCCTCGACGGCCTCGATCGTCGGCCCCGGGGAGCTTCCGTTGTACCCCCAGGCCTTGACTTTCATGCCGGGCGCGAATTCCACCTCGACCGGCTCGGCGACCAGGTGGAACTCTTTGACGCCGCCGTTCATGCGGAACGGCAGCGTCGGGACGTTCGGGGTGACGACCGGGGTGTAAGGCAGGCCGCCCGTCCGTTTCATCGACGGGGCGGGCGGTCGTGTCGTCGGCGGCGCGCCTGGCGCGGCAGGTTGGCCGTGCCCCGCATGCGGCGACTGGGCGAGCGCCTCGCCGCCGCCCAGGAACAGGCGGGCACGATCGAGGAGCGCAGCGCCCGAGGCGAGCAGCGCGGCGCGGGAGAGCCAGGTACGACGCGAGATCATCGGTTGCCTCCGGTCGAAGGGTGGGAGTGCTCGTGGGCAGCAGCCGGTGAGCTGTCTCCGGGCGCGGCGACGGGCGCCGCCTGCGGACCGGCGAGCGTGCCGCCGACGGCGCGCTCGAGCCGTGCGCGAGCGATCCAGTAGTCGCGGTGCGCGGCGGTCGCCGCTTGCTCGGCCTCCGTCTCCTCGCGGCGCGCGAGCAGGAGGTCGTAGACGCCGAGCAGCATCATGTTGTAGTGCAGCAGGGTCTGCTCGAGGACCTCCCGCCGCTTCGGCAAGAGGGTCCTCTCGTGGGTTTCGACGAGCGCCCGGGCGCCGATCAGGCGGTCCCTCGCCAGGCGGACCTCGGACCGAATCTCGATCGCGAGCTGCTCGAGCTGGCGCTGCGCGCGCCGCTGCTCGGCCTCCAACCGGGCGATCGACGCGGCGCCGGTGTCGAAGATCGGCAATGCGATCGCGAGCTGCGGTCCGCGCAACCGCGTGCCGTCGGTGTCCTTCTCCTGGTTGAGGCCGACCTCGATGCCGACTGGAAAGTAGCGGGTACCGCGTTTCAGCGCGAGAGCGCGCCCGACGAGGTCGACTCCGAAACGCGCCGCGTCGAGGTCGAGACGCTGTTCGATCGCGCGGCGCTCGAGCCCGATCGGATCGGGATCCGCGGGCGGCAGCGGCGGAAGGTGACGCGCCGCCGTCCAATCGGTGGCGGCGCCCGAGAGGCCGAGGAGCACGTTCAGCCGCTCCCGCGCCTCTCCCTCGTCGAGCTCCGCGCGGGTGAGATCCACCAGTGCCTGGGCGTCGGCGGCCGCGAACAGCGCGACCGCGCGCAGCTCGAGGTTTCCGGCGTCGCGCTGCCGACGCGCCAGCTCGGCCGCCGCCGCCGTCAGCCCGCGCACGGTCGTGGCGCGATCGGACGTCTCCTCGGCGGCGGCGAGCTCGAAGAACGCGATGCGGGTTTCGGCGACGAGGTCGAGCATCGTCTGCCCCAGACGCAGCTTCGCGGCCTCGAGCTCGACCGCGGCCAGTCGCTTGCGGGCCGGTTGGACGAGGATGTCGAGAATGTCCTGGACCAGGGTCCACTCGACATTCGTGCCGGAGCCCTGGTCCGGCGTGCGGCGAAAGGCATGGAGCGCCGGGTTCGCGATCCGCGTCGCCTGGGCGTAGTCGGCGCGGGCGATGCCGAGCTCCTCGATCTCGGCGAGCAGCTCGCGGTTGCGCAGCAGGGCGATCTGGGCGGCGGAGCGGTCGTCGAGCGGATCGACCAACAGGCGCGAGGCGGCCTCTTCGGCAGCGTCCTCTTCGCTCGCGGTGTGGACCCAAGCCGGCTCGGCGCCGGATCTCGCGGCGACGATCTCGGCGACGCTGTCGAATGTCGGCCGCGGATCGACCGAGGCGCAACCGGCGAAGAGCAGAAGACCGAGGGGGGCGAGAGCGGCGCGGGTCATGGCGTGCCGTGCTCCTTCTCGACCGGGACGAGCGTCATTCCACACTTCGGGCACACTCCCGGTTCGGAGGAACGCACCTCGGGGTGCATCGGGCAGGTGTAGGTGACGGCCTCGCGCGACTCGGTGCCTGGCGAAGAGGCGTGATGCTCGTCCCCGGATGGCGCTGCCTCGGGCGAGCCTGAGGTCGGCGCGGCAGGCGGCGGTACGTACGGCGGGCGGGGAGATTCGGCGGCGGCAGGGCTCGCCGGATTCTGGGCGCGACCCGCCGTGGGCGGCGGGGTGACGGTGCACCCGGCGAGTAGCAGCAGCGCCAGGGCGGAAACGGGGGCGGTCGGCACGGGGCGGCCTCCTCGATCGTGGAGTGCGGAGCAACCCCACCGGCTTCGCCGGCGGGGCACGAAGACAGCTGTCGCCACGCCCTACGAGGGCGCGGCGAGGCTGCGTCTCACACGCGAAGCGGCAGGACGAACGCGGCGGGTGGTGCGTGCGGCGGCGAGGCCGCCACCAGCCAGGGGGGAGCCGGCGTGAGGCTGGCCAGGTCGAGCGTGGGCAGGCGCGAGGCGAAGGCGCCTTCAGCGGCGAGCAGGCTCGCACCGCGCTGCGCCTCCGGCGTTCGCGCCTCGAGGGTCCCTGGCGGGAGCCGGGGATCGCCGGAACAGCAGCAGTCGCCGCTCCAGGCCCCGTCGGGGCTCGGTTGCGGCGACGGCGCGTCGACCGACTCGTGGCAGTCGCCGGTCGATTCGGTCGCGTGCGTCGCCCGCGGCCTCGGCATCTCGCAGACGCAGAAGCCGAGCGCCAGCGACGCGATCGCCGCGAGGGCGGTCGTCGCCGCGAGACGGCGCACGGTGATCGAAGCGGCGAGCAGGCTCATGCCGGCGCAGAGTTTGAACCCGTGGGCCCAGCTTGTCAATTCGGTCCCGACGATGCCGGCGGGGCGGCCACCTCGATCGGATGCACCGCGTCGGGCGTCCGG
>CAADGG010000027.1 GCA_900696485.1 uncultured Pseudomonadota bacterium | reverse complement strand
CTCGGCGCTCCGCCTCGCCGCCTGACGGGTGCCACGGCACTCGCCGGCGCGGTGATCGTGGCTGGCTGGGCGTGGGCGGTGGACGTCCCGACCCTGCTCCTGCCCTCGATCACGTTGTGGATGCTCGGAGCGGCGCTTTGGCTCGGTGGCATCCCGGGGCTTCGCGCGCTGTGGTTGCCCGCCGTGTTCGTGTTGTTCGCGTATCCCACTCCGCCTGCGATCGTGAATGCGGTCATCTATCCGCTGCAGCTGGCCGTCGCCGACGTCGCGGCGTGGATGCTCCGGACCGTCGGCCTCGCCGTGGCCGTCGAGGGAGATCGCCTCGCCTTCCGCCAGGTGGTGTTCCAGGTCATCGAAAGTTGCAGTGGGATGCGCGGCACCCAGACGCTCATCATGAGTGCCGTCCTCTATGTCGAGATCTTCCACCGCACTCGGCTGCGGTCGGTCTTGATCGTGGGGTTCTCCCCGCTGATCGGCCTGTTCGTGAATCAGCTGCGCGTCCTTACGATCATGCTCAATCCCTACTCCCATATCGCAGCGGTCCATACCGCTCAGGGACTCGTGATGATCGTCCTCGGGGTCCTGTTGCTGGCGGGACTCGACAGCCTGCTGGGGCGGGTCCTGCCGGAGCCGCGGCCGGGCAAGCGGCGGCGACTCCCTCCCCGGAGTCCGCTCTCGGTCACACGCTGGTTCCCGGTTGCGGCGACCTCGGTCATCCTGCTCGTGGGTTCGTTCGTCTGGGAGCCCTGGCGACAGCCGGAGCGCCGCTTCGAACCGCTGGCGCGCTTCCCGGTCGAGATCGACGGGCAACCGGCGAAAGGGCTGAAGCTCGACAAGCAGTTCCTCGGGACGACGACGTTCTCCGAGTGGGTGCGACGGAGCTATGGCACGGGCGACAGCGAGGTCGAGGTCTTCCTCGGAGGCGATGACCGGCGCAGTGGCGGTGTGCGTCTGCTCTCCTCCAAAACGGCAGTCCTCGAAAGCGGCTGGTCGGTCATCGAACAAGGGCGACACCGGCTCGAAAGCGGGCGCGAGGTCGACTGGCTGGTCTTGCGCTCGGGGCCGCGCCGGCAGCTCGCATGGCACTGGTGGGAGGGCGTCGGCCAGACCGGGGCGGAGATCCTGCGCGGCGTCCTGGCGCTGGACCGCAGCCCCTGGGGCGTGACGGATCGTGCCGTCGTGGTGCGGGTCGCTACGCCGCTGCGCGAGACGTCCGACGGACGTCGAGCCGCCGACGCTCGGCTTGCCCGAGTCGCCAGCGAAGTCGAGCAGGCGCTCGGCGAGCTGCTCAGAGCACGTCCGCAAAGCCGTCCTTCGCCTTCATGAAGGCCAGGAAGCCGAGCCACGACACGAGCCAGCCGGCGAGCGAGAGCCAGGCCATCGAGGCGGGATCCGGGACCTGGCCCTCGAACAGGGCGCCTCGGAAGGCCTCGATGAGGCTCGCGAACGGATTGATCGAGTAGACCGGCTGGAACGACTCGGGAATCCTCGAGGCGGGATAGAACACCGGGCTCAGGAACAGGAGCGCCGTCGTCGCCACGCTGGCGATCTGCGCGAGATCGCGGATGAACACGCCGATCGAGGACAGCAGCCACGTCATGCCAAGCGTGATCAACAGCAGCGGGCCGGCGAGCAGCGGCACCAACGCGAGTGTCCACGGCACTCGCCCCAGGAGGATCAGTTCGAAGACCACGAGCAGGACCAGATTGATCGCGAACCCGAAGAGCGCCGCGACGAGCGTCACCCACGGCAGGACTTCGACTGGAAAACGAACTTGACGGATGAAGGCCTGGTTGGCGAGCAGCAGGCCTGGAGCTTCGTTGACGCATTCGGCGAAAACCGCGTAGTAGACCATGCCGGCGAAGGCGGCGAGCGCAAAGGGTGTCGCGCTCCCGTCTTCGGCAATGCCCCAACGCGCCTCGAAGACGACGGCGAAGATGAAGGTGTAGACGGCCAGCAGGAGAAGCGGTTGGATCCAGACCCAGAGCGAACCCAGCAACGAGCCGCGGTAGCGCGCCTCGAGCTTGCGGCGCGCGAGCCGGAGGATCAGCGCTCGGTGTACCCAGCCCGTGTGCAGGAAGGCGAGCGGATGGACGGGCGCCAGACGGTGCTCCACTCGGTGCTCCACTCTCGTGCGGTCGCTCGGAGTCTGCGTCGCGCCGGATCCTAACGCGGGTTGCGGGCGGAGCGAGCCGCACGCGTCCGAAATCGCGAGCAAGCCCCCGCGCCGGCGCGTCCCTGGTCGGATCGGCTCGGGTTTGACACCATCGCCGTCCTTCGGAGATCCGATGCCCACCGTTCCGTCCTCTTTGCCGCGGCTCGCCATCGTGTTACCCCGGGACGATTGCGGGTGGGCGGCGTCGCTCCAGTCGATCTCGCCGCAGCTCCAGATCCTGGCGCCCGACGAGGAGCCCGGTTTCGACGCCACGTGGATCTATGCGCCGGCGTCGGCCGCCGGTGCGCTCCCTGCCAACGCCCTGCGCAACGTGCTTCTCTGTGTGGCGCACCAGCAGCTCGACTTCGTCGTGGTGTCTCACGGGCTCGAAGAGCCTCCCTGCCTGCGCTTCGACGATCCCCGGGATGCGATCGTACTCGGCGCGGCCTCCGCGCGCGCCGTGCGTGAGACCGGTCAGCTGCCGGCGCGTGCGCGCGGCCGCGTGCTGCGTTTGTTGCCAGCCCCAGCGGGTCGGGCGCTGCCGATCCGCGAGCCGTCGGCGCTCGGCCTCGGCCCCCTCGCGGGTGACGGACCGGAGCTGTGGACGCCGATCGCCGGTGCGCGCGAGGTGCGGACGCTGCATCCATCGGCGCCGCTCTTCGCCGCGCCCGCGCGTGAGGTCGTGCTCGTCATTCCGATCCTGATGGCGGTGGGCGGGGCCGAGCGGAATTTGATCGAAGTCCTGAAGGCACTGCAGCACCGCTACTCGTTCGTCCTGGTCACCACCGAGCGGCAGGATCTGAAGCGCGGCAGCCTGCACCATCAAGCCGTTGCGTGCTGCGAAGCGCTCTTCGATCTCGGGGAACTGACGCCGCAATCCGAGTTCCTGGCGCTGCTCGGCTCGATCGCCACGGCGTACCGGCCAAGCGTGGTGTGGATCTGCAACGGCTCTCCGTGGTTGCTGTCCCACAGCGAGGCGATCCGCTCGCTGTTTCACGACATTCCGATCGTGGACCAACAGGTGTACGATACCCATGCCGGCTGGATCGAGCACTACGCGGACCCCGGGATCCAGTCCTTCGATCGCTTCGTCGCGATCAACCAGCAGATCCGCCAGGTGTTCCGTCAGCGCATCGGGATCGCGGAGGACCGGATCGACTTGATCTACCACGCCATCGATGCCGAGCGCTTTCATCTGGCCGCCGCCGACGCTTGCGATCGGGACGCGTACGCGCAGGATCTCGGACTGGCGGGAGAGGGTCTTTGCTTCGGCCAGGTCGCACGGCTGACGGCGCAGAAACGACCGCTCGACTTCCTCGAACTGGCGCGACGCTCGGCGGAGGCGGGCCGGAGCGATCGATTCGTGCTGATCGGAGATGGCGAGCTGGCCGGCGACTGCGACGCCTTCCTCGCCGGCCATGGCCTCGAGAACGTCCGGCGCATCTCGTTCTGTGACGACATGAGCCGTTTGCTGCCGGTGCTCGACGGTCTCGTCATCACGTCGGCATACGAAGGACTGCCGATCTCGATGCTGGAAGCGATGGCGATGGGGCTGCCGGTGCTCTCGACGGAGGTGGGAGACGTGGGACTCGTACTGAGGGAGACCGGCAGCGGTCGGACCTTCGCTCGGGATGGCGACGCGGAACGGCGCTGGTCGGAGTTCTGCCGGTGGCGTGACGAGCTGCCGCAGCTTCGAGAACGGGCTCGAGCCGCGGCGGCGGGCGTCGCCGAGCGATTCTCTGCGCGGACCGTCGCCGGCGCCTACGAGCGTTCCTGGCGCCGCGCGCAGGCCGAGCGTGGCGGGGGGGTAGGGCTTCTTGCCCGAGCCTCCGGGTCTCCGGAGCCGGCCCGCTGGCCGCCGCTCTCCGTCGTGATTCCGACCTTCAACCGCTCCGCGCTGCTGCTCGAGACGATCGAGCGGTGTCGCGCATGCGCGGGTCCGGTTCCGCTCGAGTTCGTGGTCATCGACGATGGTTCGCGCGACGATACGGCCGCGCGGCTCGAGGAACTGGCGGCACGGATGCCGAACCTGACCTGGCGCACGGGTCCGAACCGGGGTCCCGGCCCTGCCCGCAATCTCGGCGCCTCGATTGCGAAGCACGACATCCTGCTGTTTCTGGGCGATGACATCCAGCCGAAGGACGACCGCTTCTTTCGGACCCACGCCGAGATCCACGCGCAGCACCCGGAACGGGATCTCGCCGTTCTCGGCAAGGTGACCTGGCCCGATCGGGCGTCGAGCGACGTCAACTTCGTAATGGCGCATATCCAGGGACATCGGGGTGAACAATTCGGATACGCCGATCTGCTTCCCTACGGCTTCGTCGATTGGCGGTTCTTCTACACGGCCAACGTCTCCTGCAAGCGCGCGATCGTCGATGACTGGATGAGCGAAGGTTTTTCTCCGGACTTCTCGCTGGCGGCCTACGAGGACGCCGAGTTCGCCTATCGCCAGACCCGTCGAGCCGATCCGCTTCGGATCTTCTATGCGCCGAGTTCGTGTGGGACCCACCATCACCCCTACTCGGTGGAATCCTTCATCGGCCGGCAGCTGCAAGCGGGCATGATGGCGCGGGTGTTCCTGGACCGGCACCCGAACCCAGAGGTGCGGGACATGATCGGGCTCGGGGGTGTGCAGCACGTCCTCGAGCAGGCGCACACCCCGGAGGCGGATCGCGGTGCGGCGGACTTCATGACCGTGATCGAAGGCGTGAAAGCCTGGGCGCGACTCCTCGAGTCACAGAAGAAGCTCGGCGCCGAGTGGTGGCACGATCAGCTGCTGCGCGCCGTCTTCCAGCTCTGCTACCTGCAGGGCTTCGTGATGGCGTCGACGCACCCCGGCGCCAACGTGGCCGGCGCCTACTACTTCCTGATCGAGGAGTTTTCGAGGAACCTCGAGCACGTCGTGCACGTGGAACTCACCGGCCGCACGCTTGGCGGAGGCGACATCGAGCGGCTGTTCTCGGCACGCGGAACTCCTGCGATGGCGGTGCCGCACCCGCGGTTGCGCGCGTGGGTCCGGCGTCTACCCGGAACCAGACGCCTCTACCATCTGCTGCGGCGGCTACGACACGCACTGTAGGAAACCGATGTTCTCCGTCGTCATCCCGAGCTACAACCACCGCCGCTATCTCGTGCAGGGCGTGTATTCGGCCCTGCACTCTCCGCTCGTCAGCGAGATCCTGCTCGTCGACGACGGATCGGACGACGGATCCGACGAGCTGATCGAGACGCTCGAGAAGGCGGATCCTGGGCGCGTGAGGCGGCTTCCGGAGTCCGGAGCCGCAAACCTCGGAGCCGCACGCCGGCTCGATCAGTTGGTGTCTGCTGCAAGCTGTGAGTGGGTGGCAGTCCTCAACTCGGACGATGCGCTCGCCGCGGGCCGCTTCGAGACGCTGCGGCGCTGGTGTCGAGATCCGGTGCGCTTCGTGTGCGGATCGCTGGTGGTCATCGACGAGGCGGGCAGGGCGCTCGGGACGAAGAAGGGCGTGCTCGAACCCGAGTATCCGTTTCCCTCCGCTCTCGATCCGATCGATCTGGCCCATCGCTGTGAACTCGTTCCGCTCCTGGTCAACCAGAACTTCGTCGCGACCACCAGCAACATGGTCTTTACCCGTTCCCTGTATGCCGAGATCGGTGGCTTCCGGGACCTTCGCTACGTCCACGACTGGGACTTCGCGCTGCGTGCGGCCGCGCTCGGGGCAGTCCGGGTGCTGCCCCACTTCCTGAGCCTGTACCGACTCCACGCCGCCAACACGATCAAGGAAGCCCGTAGCGGGGTCGCCGATGAGGTCCGTGCGCTGCTCAGGGACTTCTTCGCCGACTTCCCGCACTTGCTCGGGGATTCGCGGGTGGTCGCCGGCCTGCGCGGCAATCGCTACCTGGATGCGGCGTGGTGGGCGGCGCACGCTCCGCGCAGCGCAGGACTGGAGCTGGCCAGGACCGGGGCGCACGCCGCGCCGGCGTGCGACTGAACCCGCCCGAAAGCCGGCGATCGTCAGCGAGGAATGCGATCCGAGCGTCGCGCCCTACGTCTTCTGCGCAAAGAAGACGGCCTGGGAGAACTGCTGGGGATCGTCGAGCAGATCCCGCAGCACGAGTCCCTCGGCATGCTGCTCGAACCATGGACGCGGCACCATGGCGATGCCGAAGTCTTCGGGCGGCAGGTACTTGCCGCCGCCGGTGCCGGCAAAGACGAAGTGGCCCGCCGAGAAGCGCGCGTGCATGTCCTCCCAGCTCGAGAACCCATTGACGATGTTGCGCTGCCATGCGAACTCGCGCTCGCCCGTCTCGAAGACCCGCTTCGCCATGTCGAGAAGGCCTTGGCCCCAGGTCGTGAAGACGAGCGCGCCGCCCGGCTTCAGCACGCGCGTCAGCTCCTCGATCCAGAACGCATAGTTGGGTTCCGACAGGTGCGAGAAGACCGAATTGGCGACGACGATGTCGAAGCTCCCATCGGGATCGTCGAGCGGCGCGTGAGCGTCGTTCACCTTGAAGTGGATCTGGGGCAGCAGTGTGCGGGCCAGCTCGATCACTTCACGGTCGACATCGGTGGCAAAGATGTTCTGCGTGTGGAAGTCCTTCAAGAACGTCCGGACCAGACGTCCCCAGCCGCAACCGAAGTCGAGGATCTTCATTTCGGGGACGACGTGGGTGTGCAATCCCTGGCGCACGAAGCGCAGCGTGAAATGCCGAAGTGCGAGCCCGCCCGACATCGCGCGCTCGAAGGTCGTTCCGTGCAGGCGTTGCTGCACCTCGGCTGGCGGGAATCGAGGCAGATCGTCGCGCGATGTCGGCACGGCCGCGTAGTCGAGCCAGAGCTTCTCCCAGCTGGCATCGTCCTCGTCACGGAATCGCGCGTAGAAGTCCATGGCCCTCTCGAGTCTCGAGAACTCTATCGCGCCGGCGTCGCAGCGCCGGTCACCGGCCAGGCCGGTGGCCGCAGCTCGGCGTTCCAGCTCTCCCAGCGAGTGCGCAGTGCAGCCACGCGCTCGGGGTGTAGGGCCGCGAGGTTGCGTCGCTCGGACGGATCCTCGGCGAGATCATAGAGCGCGAGTGGCTCGGCGGAGTTGCGCACCAGCTTCCAATCGCCCGCGCGCACGGCCCAGCGCCTGGGCTCGGCGCCGGCGGGCGGAAAATCGAAACGCCAGTACAGCGCGTCGTGCGGCGCTCCGCCGCGCGAGCCGCGCAGGAACGGCAGCAGGTCGACGCCATCGAGCCCGTCCGGTGCGGGGATGCCCGCCGCTCCGAGCGCGGTGGGCAGGATGTCGAGGCTGATCACCGGCTCGGCGTAGACGGCGCCGGCGGGGAGCTGTCCCTTCCACTGCACCAAGAACGGAACGCGGATGCCTCCTTCCAGCAGGTCGACCTTGGTCCCACGGAAGGGCGCGTTGCTCGATGCGTTTCGGCCCGGCTGGATCGGCGCGTCCGGCTCGATGCGCGGCGCTCCCGTGGCCCCGCCGTTGTCGCTCAGGAAGAAGACGAGCGTGTGCTCCTCGAGCCCCGCCGCACGCAGCGCGCCGAGCAGCCGGCCGATGTTCTCGTCGAGCGATGCCATCATCGCGAGGAATGCGCGGCGATGCCGGTCGCGAATGTGCGCGTATCGCTGCAGGTGCTCGGGCTTCGCGTCCATCGGGGGGTGCGGCGTGGCATAGGCGACGTAGAGGAGAAACGGATCGGCGCGGTGGCGGTCGATGAAGTCGATCGCCTCGTCGGTGAAGGCGTCGGTCGAGTACAGGCGGACTGCCGCCGGCTCCGACCCGCGAAAGATTCCGGGAAGGGTGCCGGATGTCGCATCCGGAAAGTACACGCCCCCATTCGGGTGCCACAGTGTCTCGGTGAAGCCGCGTTGGCCGGGTTGCAGCGCCCCGACCTTGCCGAGGTGCCACTTTCCGATCATCCCGGTCGCGTAGCCGGCAGCGAGAAAGGAATCGCCGATCGTGCGTTCGTCGAGGTCGAGCCCCTTGTCCCAGTGGCCCTTGAAGTTGTACTCGAAGCCGAAGCGGTTCTGGTAGCGCCCGGTCATCAGGCCCGCTCGCGAGGGACTGCACTGCGGCGACGTCACGTAGCCCGCCGTGAAGCGGACTCCGTTGCGGGCGATCGAATCGATGTGCGGCGTCTCGACGTCGGGAGATCCCTGCACGCCGAGATCGGCCCAGCCGAGATCATCTGCGACGAGGACGACGATGTTGGGGGGGCGTGTTGCGCTCGGGCCGCAGGCGGCCAGGAGCGTGACGCCACTGAACGCGGCCGCGAGCCGCCGGGCCGCGCGGCGGAGGCGGAGATCCGGCTTGGCCGCGCGGGGTCCTGGCGGAGCAGGCCGTGCGTCTCGAGCGCCTCGCGGATCCCGTCGTGTCTCCAGGCGAACTCGGCGATGGCGATTCCCTCCGGGGGTCGCAGCGATGCCGCGCCTCGAAGCTCGTTCGATGATGCCGCGCACGGGTTGCGCGCCCTCCTTGGTTTCCGCGCCCGGTGGACTCCGGGTGGTTGCCATCCGAAGCGGCTCGGCGGCGACGCGCTGCCCCCGGTCCGCTGCGGCGCCACGGCTGTAGCACAGCCTCGCCCGGGCTTCGCAGACGAAGCGCGCGTGCCCGCGCGGTTCTCTCCGAGCCACCGAGCGACGACTTTTCGATGCGCAGGCTCACCGAGGATCTGGCTCCGTCGAACCGGGTGATCCCGTGTCCCGCGGGAGTCCGGTTGCTACGCTGCCGCGTCAGCGCGCACGAGGACCGACCGACCGCCGCACCGGCGCCGTGTTGCATCGCTCGCTGTCCTCGGCGCCACGACGAGACGAGAGGGACCGCGCCATGACCGCCGGCTCAGGACGCGGAGCGAAGAAGGCTCGGGGCGGCGCGGAGACGGCGCCCGCACGGCCCGATCCGCCGCCGCCTGCCGCACTCAAGCGCGGCCTGCTCGTCGTCGGCATGCACCGAAGCGGCACGTCGGCGATCACGCGGATCCTCAGCCTGTGTGGTGCGCAGCTGCCCGATCACCTGATGCCGTCGAGCAAGCACAATCCGCGCGGATACTACGAGTCTCAACGGATCTACGATCTGCACGAGGAGCTGCTCGCCGAACTCGGCAGTGCCTGGGACGATGTCGGCCCGCTCCCGACCGGTTGGCTCTCCGGGCCGACCGGCGGGCGCTGGGTCGAACGATTCGTGGCGGCGGTGCGCGAGGAGTTCGGCGCGGCACCGTTCCTCACGTTGAAGGATCCGCGCGTGTGCCGGCTGGTGCCGCTTTGGCTGCGGATCCTCGCAACGCTCGGCTACCAGCCGAACTTCGTGATTCCGGTGCGCAATCCGCTCGACGTGGCCGCCTCCCTCCAGGTCGCAGAAGGCACCGCGGAGGCGAAGGGGCTCCTCCTCTGGCTCCAGTACTTCCTGGCCGCCGAGCGCGAGACGCGAGGCCATCCCCGATCGTTCGTCGGCTATGACGCGCTGCTCCGGGACTGGCGCGTCGTCGTCGAGCGGATTTCTCGGGATCTCGACCTCGCGTTTCCGCGGCTCGGCGCGCGCGCAGCGGCCGAGATCGATGAGTTCTTGTCGAACACCCTCCGCCACCATGCGACGTCGGCGGCGGAACTCGCCGGGCGGCGCGCGGTTCCCCGATGGGTCAAGGAGGCGCACGCATGGGCCGAGCAGGCCGCCGCAGGCCCCGAGCCTCCGTGCGACGCTCTCGACCAGATCGCGCTCGAGATGTACCCCGCAGAGATCGCATTCGGCCCGGTCGTCGCGGCGCTCGAGGTGGCGGGGACACGCTCCGAGCAGGAGGCGAGCCGTTTGCGCGCGCGGACCGAGGCGCTCGAGACGAGCCTCGCTCGCGATGGCCAGGAGCTGCGAACCGCCCGCAAGGAGATCGAGCGTCTCGAAGCGCATGTGGCCCTGCGCGATCGCCAGGCGGGCGAGTTCCTCGATTGGACCCGCCTGCTGCTCGGCTGGGCGTGCAGGGAGGTACATCCCGGCGAGGCAGGACAAGCGCATCTCGAGGCGACCTTGCAGGCCCTCGAGGGAGCCGACGCCGGCTCGTTGCCCCGGCTCGGTGCCACGGCGATCCGCCTCACCCAACAGGCCGCCGAACTGGCTCGGGTCAGCGAGGAAGCCGATACGCGCAAGGCGCAGGCGCAGCGACTCGAGCGCGAACTCGCCGCGCTGCAACAAGAGCACGAAGCGCAACGACAGGAGCTCGAGCGCTTGCGCGAAGAGCGTGCTCGCGAGGGCGACCATCTCCAGCAGCAGATCCGCGGACTCTGGCAGCAGATCTCCGCGCGGGACGGCGAACTGGGACGCCTCAAGAGCGAGGTCTCGACCGGAGCCGCCGCCCTCGTGCATCTCGAGGCGGATCGTGAGGCGCTCGGGCAGCAGCTCACCACGCGTGCGGAGCGCATCGTGGCGCTCGAGTCCGCGCTCGACGAGGCATGCCGGGACGGCCTCCGGCGGATCGCCGAGCGGGACGCCCGGATCGAGCAGCTCGAGGCGCAGCGGATCCGCATCGAGCGCTCGTGGGTGGGGCGCGTCTTGCGGTCGATGCGTCTGCTCGGCGACGCTCCCGAGCGGCCGTGATGCTTCCGCCGTCGGCCAAGCTCGCGTCGCATCCCCATGCGTCGCTGCGCGTCGAGGTCTCCCGCTGATGTCGAAGCTGCATACGGGCGGAACGGCCACGGAAGCGGCGAAACCGGTTCGCCTGGTCGCGTTCTACCTGCCCCAGTTCCATCCGATCCCGGAGAACGACGCCTGGTGGGGGAAGGGCTTCACCGAGTGGACGAACGTCGCTCGCGCGCGTCCTCTCTTTCGTGGGCACCAGCAACCGCGTCGTCCGTCGGATCTGGGCTACTACGATCTGCGGGTTCCCGAAGTTCGCGAACAACAGGCCGCGCTGGCCCGGAGTTATGGGGTCTTCGGCTTCTGTTACTACTACTACTGGTTCGGCGGCCGCCGCCTGTTGTCCCGGCCACTCGATGAAATGCTGTCGAGTGGCCGACCGGATTTCCCCTTCTGCCTGTGCTGGGCGAACGAGAACTGGACGCGCCGCTGGGATGGCGACGAGCACGACGTCCTGATTCGCCAGGATCACTCGCCCGAATCGGACGTCCGATTCATCCTCGATGCGATCCCGATCCTCCAGGACCCGCGCTACATCCACTATGACGGCAAACCGGTGCTGCTCGTCTATCGGGCGGGCATCCTGCAGGATCCGCGTCGGACCACCGACACGTGGCGTGAGACCTGCCGCGCGCATGGCATCCCGGAACTCCATCTGGTGGCGGCCCAGACCTTCGGACTGGTCGATCCGACGCCGCTCGGATTCGACGCCGCCGTCGAGTTCCCGCCGCACGGGATCGCCGGACACCGGCTCGATCAGGAGGTGATCGGCCTCGATCCGGATTTCGAGGGCAAGATCCACGACTACCGCGACGCCGTCGACTACTCGCTCGAACGTCCGGCGCAGCCGTATCGTCTGCACCGCGGCGTCATGGTGTCATGGGACAACACGCCGCGCCGACGCCTCCAGGCGCACGTGTGGCATCACGGGACGCCGGACGCCTATGAGCACTGGCTCCGGGGCGTCATCGAGTCCTCCGGACGCGATGCGACCGATCCCGAGCCGCTGGTCTTCGTCAACGCGTGGAACGAATGGGCGGAGGGTGCGCACCTCGAACCGGACGAGGTCTGGGGTCACGCCTACTTGCTCGCGACGCGCCGGGCAGTGCTGTCGGCCGCTCCGGGTCCCGCACCGGCACGGATGCGCGACGCGGATCTCGAAAGCCTGTCGTCAGCCGAGCTCCGCGACGCGTTGAGGCGCGCGCAGCGGGAACTCGAGGCCTATCGACGGGCGAATGCGGCACTGCGGGAGGAACTCGAGATCGCGGATGTGACTGCCCGCCCGATCGTGGCGGAGTTCTCACCCGAGCGGCCGGCATGGCTGCCGCCCGGCGACTTTCCGGTGGCGGGGCAGTTGCATCTCGACGAGTTCTGGCCGTGCGACGAACGCGGTGTCCTCGTGGCGGAACGCGGGCGCCGCTTCCGGCTGCGTGGTTGGGCAGTGAGCGAAGGGATCGATCCGGCGGGCAAGGACGCCGGCTCTTGCCTGTTGTTGCAGGGGGGCGAACCCGAACAGATGCTGTTCGCGCCGTTGCAGGCGCGGATCGCGCGTCCCGACGTCGTAGAAACCTTCGCCTCGGCCGGCGCGGAGGTGCCGCTCGAAAGCGGCTTCGCAGCCTCGGTCTGGTACGAGGGAGCCGCCCCGGGTCGGTACCGTCTCGGGCTGATCCAGGCCGAGGCGGGACGCGTAGCGGTCGCGATGTCGCCTCGGGAGATCGTCGTCCCGGGCGAGGAGTAGAGGGTGGCCGGCCGGCTGGTGAGTGTCATCGTTCCGAGCTTCGAGCACGCGGCCCACATCGAAGAGGCGCTCCGTTCGGTGGCTGCCCAGGCGGGACCGCCGCTCGAATGCATCGTCGTCGACGACGCCTCGCGTGACGAGAGTGTGGAGATCGTCGCACGGCTGTTCGAGGAATCCGACTTCACCAGTCGTTTCGAAGGGCGTCTCCGGATCGACGTGCAGGACTCGAATCGCGGCGCGCACGCAGCGCTCAATCGGGGCCTGGAACTCGCGCGTGGCGACTGGTTCGCGTTGCTCAACTCGGATGACGCCTTCGCCCCGGGTCGGCTCGAGGCGATGCTCGAGGCCCTGGTCGGCAGCGGTTCCGATCTGGCGTTCAGTCGGGTCGTCTTCGTCGACGAGAACTCGCGACCGTGTCGATCCTCGACGGATGACTTCCGCCTGCGAAGACACCAGGACGTGATGGAGCGGTTCCCGACGACCGGCTTCGCGGCCTTGCGCGGCAACGCGGCCGTCAGCACCGGCAACCTCGTCTTCTCGCGCAGGTTGTACGAGACAGTCGGTCCCTTCGCGCCGCTGCGCTACTGCCATGACTGGGACTTTCTGCTCCGAGCCCTGGTTCGGACCGAGCCGGTCTATGTCCCGCGCCCGCTCTACCGCTATCGGTTGCACTCCACGAACAGCTTCCGCGCTTTGGCGGGGGATGCCGAAGCCGAGACCGAGCAGGTTCTCCGGCGCTACTTCGCGGCGCTGCGCGCCGGGGAACTCGAGAACGAGTGCGCACCGTCCCCGGCAGCATGGCCCGGAGTCTTCGAGCGCTTCATGACCGCCCACGGTTTCTGGCGCTATTGGCAGGGAACCTGACCGATGGTGGTCTCGGATCACTTCCTCTGGCTACACATTCCCAAGACGGCGGGGGACGCGACCTTGCGGATGTTCGAAGCGCTGGACCATCCGTGGCGCCTGATCGATCCGCACAGCGACGCGAGGAAGCACGGGACGCTTGCGGACGCGCACGAAAGAGTGCCGGGGGCCGGCACGCTGGCCGTGATCGCCAATCTGCGTCGACTTCCGGAGATGGCGCTCAGCTACTTCCACCACATGCAGCGGCACGACCCGACCGAACGCTTTGCCAACGGGCGCTGCTTCGGGGAGATGACGTTCCGGGAGTATCTTCACTTCGTGATCGAGCATCCCCAGACCCAAAGCTACGACTGGCACCTCGACCACTTCCTCGGTGCGCGGGAGGCGGACCACTGGCTGCTCGTCAGCGATCTCGCCGAGAGCTTCGTGCGGGTGATCGGTCGCTACGTGGCGATCCCCCCGGATACCGCGGAGGCGATTCGCGAAGTGCGCGCCAACGTCGGGGGGTATGCACGAGCCGATGATCCGAGTCGCTGGTACGACCGCAGCGAGATGATCAGCCTGTACCGCAACTGCCCACGATGGAGCCGATGCGAGCGGCGCGAGTACGGCAATCTCCTGTACGAAACCCTCGGCTGGAACCTCTCGACGGGGATCGCCGGCGCGGAATGAGCGTCCGCCGAGCCGGCGATCCCCGGCCCCGCGCCCGGCGAAGCCGGCCCTGCGATCCGTCCCGAAAGCGGGGGGATGGCATCCGGTAGTGCCTGTCTCCTGCCCGTCCTTCCTGCCGCATGGGGCGGCAGGAAGGACAGGCCGCGGGCTTTCCCGCTCGCGACCAGGCTGTCCGGTCGCAGGTTTCGATCGCGCTCGGCCGAAATGCAGCTCTTGACAGAAGCTCGGCTGTGGTAGCATCTTCTCGTTGCAGAGCGGTTTTGTGCCCATCGGTCGATGCCCGGTCGCAGGACTGTGGGTCCCCAGGCTTCTGGGTCCCCAGGACTGTGGGTCCCAAGGACTGTGGGTCCCAAGGCCTCTGGGTTCTAAGACCTCTGGTTCTAAGACCTCTGGTTGGAAGGCCCTCTTCTGGTTGGAAGGCCCTCTTCTGGTTGGAAGGCCTTTGATCTGAAGACCCCGAGACCGGAATCCGGTCGAGGAAGGTGTCAACGCAGCGATGGTGTCCTTCGACAGGCGCCGTCCCACACGCAAGGGAGTCGGAAGATGCGAAAGCTTCTAGGGATGAGCCTGCTGGCGGCCGCCGTGCTCGTGGCTCCGGGCGCATGGGCGGGGCCGGCGGGTCCGACGGTGTTCTTCGGCTTCGACCTCAACGGAGACGACAAGGCCGACCTCGTCGTGTTCAACCCAGGCTCGAACACGGTCCGCATCCAGCTGATGGACGGGACGACCGTGGTGCAGACGGGCTTCGTCGGCACCGGCGGGAACACGCTTGCCGGCCTCGGCGACCTGAACGGCGATGGCAACGACGATCTGATCTTCGTCAACGGCGCCGGGACTCAGCTCCGTCTCAACGTGATGAACGGGACCACCAGCACGGGCCAGGGCTTCCTCGGCACGGGTGGCAACACGTTCCTCGCGGCGGCCGACACGAACGGTGACGGCAATGCCGACCTCATCCTGAACGGCGCGTCGAACATCCGGATCAACCTGATGAACGGCGTTTCGAGCACGAGCCAGGGCTTCATCTCGAATGGCGGCGGCTCCTTCCCGGCCGTGGCGATCGGCGACTTCAACGGTGACGGCAATGCCGACATCGCCGGTGGAACGTCGAACATCCGCATCTCGCTGCTCGCCGGGACGACCGCTACGAGCCAGGGCTTCATCGGATCCGGCGGCAACACGCTGGTCGCAGCCACCGGCGACGCCGATGGCGACGGAAACTCCGATCTGTTCTTCAACGGTGCGTCGAACACCCGGATCAACCTGATGAACGGCGTCGCAAGTGCAAGCCAGGGCTTCATCTCGAACGGAGGTGGCAGCTTCCCGGTGACGCTCATCGGCGACTTCGACAACGACGGCAAAGCCGACATCGCGTCCAACGCCTCGCCCAGCTTCCGGCTCACGCTGCTGAACGGCGTCGCCGTGTCGCTGAACGGCTTCATCGGCGCCGGCGGAAATACGCTCCGCTACGCTGGTGATCTGTCGGGCGATGGCAACACCGATCTCGGCGCGCAGAGTGGAGCGAGCATCCGCTTGAACCTGATCAACGGGGTGGCGAGCACGGCTCAGGCGTTCCTCGGGACGGGTGGCGGCACGCTCTTCCCGTAGAGCGAACGGATCCGGATCTTCTTTTCGGCCCGGTCTCCCTCGGGGGAGGCCGGGCCGAAAACGTATCCAACCCACCACGGATTCGCGAGGCATCCGAGAATCTCGATGGGCCGCGGAGTCCCGGATCGCGGAGTCGGCCGATGAGGCGCGCCCTTGTGACGCTCGCGAAGCTGGTCGCTGCGGCGCTCGCGACCTTTCTCCTCGCCGAGGGCATTCTGCTCGCCTTCGACGATGTCTTCTTCGGACGTGCGTTCTACGGATTCGACCCGGATGTGGGCTTCCGCGTGCGCTCCCATGCGCGGTACGGGCCCCACGCGGCGAACGAGTTCGGCTTCAACGACCGTGACTATCCCCACGAGCGCGCGCCCGGCAGTTTCCGGGTGCTCGTGCTCGGCGACTCGTTCAACTGGACCTTCGGCCCGGACGGCAACTATGCCGGAAAGCTGGAGGAGAGACTCCAGCAGGCGCTACCCGACCGCCGGATCGAGGTGATCAACGCCGGGTATCCACAGACGCACACGGGGCAGCAAGTTGAAATCCTGCGGAAGTTCGGACTGCAGTATGGCCCCGATCTGGTCGTGCTCGGGTTCTTCACCGGCAATGACTTCTACGATGCCGATCCGGATCGGATGCGGATCGTCGTCGGGGGCGTAGCGACCGACATCCGGCCAGGACAGCAGTTCTACTGGATTCTCTTCGGACAGCCGCTGGTGTGGAAAAGCCGGCTTGCGCTGTTCGCCGAGGACCGGTGGAGCGAGCTGCGCCGGGTCGATGCCGGACAGCGCGAGCAGTTCGCCCGGCCCTCGGCCGTCGAGCGTGTGCACGATGTCGCACCGTCCGCAGCCGAGCGAGTGCTTTCCGCACCGGTGCTCTCGGAGTCCTACCTCGCCTGGCTGCAGCGCCGGATGGAGTTCGCTCGCCCGAGTCAGGCGGCCCGCTTTCGGCACCACGAGAACTACGTCTTCGAGAGCCTTCGCGCGATGCGCGGTCTGCTCGCGGAGCGGGGAGTCGGGTTCCTCGTTGCCGCCTATCCCGATGCCGTCCAGCTCGACCCGGGCGTGCGCGATGCACTTCTCCAGCACGCGGGGCTTGCAGCTTCGGACTACGAGTGGGACCGGGCTCAGCGACTGCTCCGCGGGTTCTGTGCGGAGCACGGCATCGCCTTCGTGGATCTGCTGCCGGCCTTCCGCAGCGCCCAGCGGCGGGGCTGGTCACTCTATCTCGGGAGCGATTCGCATTGGAACGCCGCCGGAAACGTGCTGGCGGCCGAGCTGCTCTTCGACGCGCTCCTGCCGCAGGTCTGCGCTGCGTTGCCGGGTGCCGGTGGAGCGTGCGAGTCTACCACCGGCCGCCCGACCCGCAGTCTCCGGTCGGGTTCGTGAACTCCGCTCCCGGATCGCGGAGCGACCGGCGCGGATCCGCGGATGCAGGCGGATCGGCGCGGGCAGTCGCGGAAACCAGGGGGGACTTCCGCTCGATGGCAAGCAATTCGACGAAACCGGGCCCGGGCCGCATCCGGTGTGCCCTGGCCCTCGTCGCGGTGATCGCTGCCGGCACGTCGTGCGGGGCCGGGGAGGAGACGCACGCCTGGCGAGCTCCGGATGTCCTGTTGATCAGCGTAGATACGGTTCGAGCCGATCATCTGACGACCTACGGCTATGCGCGCGAGACGACGCCGCGAATCGCCGAGCTGGCCCGGGATTCGATGGTCTTCGAGCGCGCCTACGCTCCGACACCGCACACGCTTCCCTCGCACGGCTCGCTCTTCACGGGCCGCTACCCGATCAGCCACGGACTCGTCAAACGTGGAACGGTTCTCTCGCCTGACGTCCCGACCTTGGCCGAGCTGCTCTCCGCGCACGGCTACCACACGGCTGGTTTCGTCAATGCGTACTTCCTCTCGCCCGAGTTCGGTTTCTCTCGAGGTTTCGAACACTACGACTTCGCTCACGACATCGATGCCTTCCGTGACGCCGACGCGACGAATGCGGACATCCTGTCCTGGATCTCCGGGATCGAGGAGGAACCGTTGTTCCTGTTCGCGCACTTCTTCGATCCACACTCGGACTGGGACCATCTTCCCTACGAGGCTCCTGCGGATTTCTCGGATCGCTTCGTCGGGGATCCGCCGGACTCCTTCCGTGCCGGAAACGGAGAGGTCTGGGCGTCGATGTACCTTGCGCTTCTCAACCGGGAGAAGATTCCGGTCTCGGCGGCAGCTCGGCGCCATCTCGCCGATCTGTACGATGCGGGGCTCGCATACACCGATGATCGGGTGGGGATGTTGCTCGAAGCCCTCGAATCCCGCGGCCGGCTCGAGCGAACGATCATCATCCTGACGTCGGATCACGGTGAAGAGTTCCAGGATCACGGCAGGATGCTTCATACCCAGAACTACGAGGAGCTCATGCGTGTACCGCTCTTCGTGTCGCTCCCCGAAATGCGTGGGCGCGCGGGACCGTCCTGTCGCGGCCGCGAAGAGGGCGTGAGCGTGCAGCCGGGAAGAGCGCTGGGGCTGGTCCAGCACGTCGACTTCCTCCCGACGCTGGCCGAGTGCATCGGGTTTCCGGCTCCCGAACGGGTGCAGGGCACGAGCTTCCTGTCTGCGGTGTTCGGGGGCGCGACGAAGCGTGAGGCGGTCTACTTCGACACGGTGGGGAATTCACAGCGCGGAATCCTGCGGGCAGACGGATGGAAGCTGATCGAATGGCGCCGACCGAGCAAGAAACGGCTCTATCACCTCGAGACCGACCCCGCAGAGCAGCAGGATCGCTCGACCCGCCACCCCGAGTTGGTCGCAACGCTCACGGCGCAGCTCGAAGCACACCTCGCGGAGGTGGGCGCGGCGGACGGTGCGGCGGACGAGATCTCCGTTCCCGAGCACGTCCACCAGGCGCTCGAGGCTCTGGGATACGTTCGCGACGAAGCGGAGGACTGACGACCGGGACCTTCGGCGGCCTCGTCCGAAAGGCGGGCGGCTTCCGTTCAGGCCGCCGAGCCGACGTCAGGGACCGGGCCGAGACCAGGCTCGGCGCCCGAGTACGTGGAGGAGCCCGATGCCCAGGGCGAGGGAGAAGCCTTGCGGGGGCTCGGGCACCAGGACCGTGACATCCATCGCGATGCCGTCCACGTGCAGCGTGTGCAGGCCGGCCTCGGCAGTCTGAACGCCGGCACGCTCCGCGAGCCCAGCCCCATCGAGTTCGGCGTGCTCCCCGCTCCAGGCGAAGCCGAGCCAGGCGGTCCCGGAAGGTGGCGGATCGCCCGCAGCATGGGCACGCAGGATCCGAGACGGGGCGGCGATCAGCACGGCGTACGCCGGAGCTGCTGCGAGATCCTCGTTCGGCACGTTCGACTTCGGTGAGCTGGGTCCCCCGTTCCGCTCCACGACGAGAGCACTCATCTGCTGCGCGTTCAGGCAGACGGAGAAGGGCGGGATCGGGTTGGGGATCACGTTGGTGAAAAACGCCCCGTCGAAGCTCGGCGCGAAGACCTGGTTGGCGTCATAGCGCGTGTCATTGATTGGAGCGGGCTGCCGGTCGTCGTCGAAGATCGGGAGCCCGATGTTGTCGCTGAAGAGCGAGTTGGCGACGAAGCCCGTTGCGGGCTGGTCCGGCGGTGTTCCCGAGCCCGCAAACGGGGTGACGAACAGGGCCGATCCGGTCGAGGAGGGCCAGCAGGGCTCGTCGACTCCGGGGCTCAGTTCGTTGGCGAGGAATGCACTATCGGTAATCTCGAGATGCGCGCCCTGGGCGAACAGCGCCCCGCCGAAGCGTGCGGAGCGATTGCCGGCGAGCGTCGTCCGGGTCAACACCGCACGGGTATGGGACGTGAGCGCGATGGCGCCGCCCGACGCGTTGTCGTCTCCGGATGCGTCGGAGTTGGCGATGAGCACGTCTTCCAGGTCTAGATCGGCGACCCAGGCACTCATCCCACCGCCGCTCCCGGAGCCAGGCACCGCGTGCTGTTCGACGTCGCAGTCGTGCAGGACGACGCGCCGCAGCGTCACGTGAGCACGATTCTCTGCGATGCTCCCTTGTGGCTCGACGCCACTCAGTCCGAATGCCCGGTTCGCATCGCCGACGGCGAAGAGACAACCTCCGACATCTGCAGAGACGGATGGATTTCCCGCCGAGCCTTCGAGGAGGGAGTCCTCGATCTGCAACCGGGCCGTGCGGCGGTTGAAGCTGCCGAAGCCGGTGGAGGCGTCGGAGACGTCGTTGGAGGCCACGGCGATCTGACCACCGAGACTCTTGGTTCCCGTTGCGGCACCGCTGCGGGCCCGGTTGCCTCGAAACACCGAATCGCGAACCTCGATGTCGGCGCGATAGCCGTTGAGCCCACCGCCGATGTCGGCTTCGTTGGCGCTGAATCGGCTGTTCCGAACGACGAGCGCAACGAGGTCTTCGACATGGACGCCGCCCCCTTCGGAGGGAGCATTCAACACGACCGCGGGGTCAGGAGCTACACGGTTGGCGACGAACGTGCTGTTCTCGATCGTAGCCTGAACGCCTCCTCCCGGATCGTCCCACGTGCCGAGCGCGTAGAAGCCGCCGCCGGCAAAACTGGATCGATTGCCATCGAAACGGGTCCGTATCACGTCGACGCTCGAGTCGACGACGTGCATCCCACCGCCCGCAGACGTCGGATGATGACCGGGAGGGTTGCTGCTGTTGCCGACGAACTGCGAGTCGCGGACGGCGACCGAGGAGCGCCCGGAGACCGTGAGACCGCCGCCGAAGTAGCGACTCGTGTTGTTCGACCAGATCGAGCGTTCGAACGTCACCACGGAGCCGTGAGCCACCTGCACACCTCCTCCGCCGGTCGTTGCGTGCTGGGTTCGATTGTCGTCGAAGGCGCAGTCGTAGAACGATGCGCGCGCCCGCTGGATCGTGACGCCGGCCGTCAGGCCGACGGTCTGGGAGTGCCCGTTGCGAAACGTGATGCCTTCGAAGCGGACCTCGCCGCCCTCGTCGATGCTCGAGTTCATCAGCCGGAACACCGGTCGGAGCTGCTCTCCGTCGAGCACGACGGCGGCGCCCGGTGCGGCGCGGATCGTGAAGTCATACGGACGGTTCGAGACGAAGAATCCGGGCTGTCCATCGGGCGTCTCGGAGGCGGAAGCCGACGGATAGATTCCCGCCGCGAGTTCGATCACGTCCCCGTCTGCCGCGACGGCGGCGATGGCCGCCTGCAGCGTTTCGACGCCGGTGGGAACGGAGATCACCGCAGCAGCTCCGCGGCCCGGCGTGCCCGAGCCGAGCGCGATCAGCAACGCCCCTGTGAGGAGGATCCTCGCGCGCGGTCTCCGTGCGCAAACCGGCTTCGTTCCCGTCTTCGAGAGCCTCATGGAGCTTCCTTTCCGGACGCCGCCCGATCGAACCTCGCCTCGAGCATGGATCGGAAGGAAAGAGCGCATTCTTTTGCCCGCATGGAGGCGATCG
The DNA here is from genome assembly GCA_900696485.1 of uncultured Pseudomonadota bacterium. Taxonomy (GTDB): domain Bacteria; phylum Myxococcota_A; class UBA9160; order UBA9160; family PR03; genus CAADGG01. The sequence continues at coordinate 49,160 of CAADGG010000027.1, read as the reverse complement.
CCGAGCCCACCAGGTATCCTGCCCCCCCAGGGCGATCCGGTCGACCCGGTCGCGGCGCCGCCGGAAGACGACGGCAGCCTCGGGCGGCTGCGCAAGACGGATCGGTGGGAGGGCTGATGCGCGAGGCATGCCGCACTCGGGTGCCGCCTTGGCGACGCTCGCGCATCGCCTCGTTCCTGGCCCTGACCGCGATTGCGGGACTGGCCGCCACGGTCTGGGTGAGGACGCGGGAGCGGAGCTTCGACACGTCGGCCGTCTATCATCTCGCGCTCCGCGACCGCGACGCGCAACGCATCGAGACCGGCGGCGCGCAAAGACTCGCGACGCATTCCGTCGAACTCGGTTTCGACCGCCGCTTCGCGTTGTATCAGCACCCGCCATCGTCGTATCGCTTCGCCGACGTTCCCGTTTCGGAGGGCGTCGTCTTGCGGGTGGCGCCGCTCCTCGCCCCCGAGGCGAGCCGGACATCCACCGACGGCGCCGTCTTCGAGATCCGCTGCGCAGACCCGGCGGGCCACGACCGGCAGGTCTTTCGGATGGAGGCCGCGAAGCCCGATCCCGGCGAACCGCCGCGTTGGGACGATCGAGACGTGTCGCTTGCCGGATGTTCGCAGCCGACCACATCCCTGGAGCTGCGCACGGCCTGTGGCCCGAACCGACACTGCGACGGGGACTGGGCATTCTGGGGCGATCCGCGAATCCTCTATCGACGGACCGTGAGCCGACGTCCGCTCGCGCTCGTCTTGTTGATCTCCGTCGATACCCTGCGCGCCGACCGGATCGAACCGTACGGAAGTCTTCGGCCGACCCCGCATCTCCAGGCGCTGGCTCGCGACGGCATCGTGTTCGAGACAGCGCGATCGCCGTCGCCGTGGACGATTCCTTCGCATGCATCGCTTCTCACGTCGACTTCGCCGCTCGTGCATGGAGCCACCGGCCAAACGACGTGGTCTTCCGATCTGTCGACGCTCGCAGAGCGTTTCAGCGACCAAGGTTGGTCGAGTGCGGCTTTCGTCGATAGCCCGTGGCTCGTGACGAGCGGCTTCCGGCGCGGCTTCCAGCATTTCCATGGAACGCCACCGGCGACGCCGAATCTCGATCGCCGCGGCGCGTCGATCACGCAGGAGCACTTGCGGGAATGGCTTGCGAGCGGTTCGGCGCAACGCGTCTTCGTGTTCTGGCACATCATGGACGTTCACGGCCCTTACGGGTCCAGCGCTCCCTTCGCCGGACGGTATCGGCAGGACCTCGCCATCTCGTCCGGATCGGTGCAGCGCCTGTCTACGCTTCGCTCGCTCGGCGTTCACGATTATCTCGAACTCGATCGCTTCCGATCCCTCGAGGATCTGGTGGCCGCCTACGAAGAGGGTGTGGCCAGCGTGGACGCCGCGATCGGCGATCTGCTCGGCTTCCTGAAGCAGGCGGGTTGGTATGACGAGGCGCTGATCGTCGTGACCTCGGATCATGGAGAGAGACTCTTCGAGCGGGGGATCCAGGTCGGACACGGCCTGTTCCTCTCGGAACCCGACATCGCCATTCCGCTGCTCGTGAAGCTGCCGCGCAACCGGCATGCCGGCACTCGGGTCGAGGGGCTGGCGGAGCTGATCGATGTGGCTCCGACGGTGCTCGCGATCCACGGGATCCCCGTACCGGACTCGTTCGAGGGGCGTCCATTGCTCGATCGCGATCGTCGGCCTGCCGCCAGGCCGGAGGGTCCTATCTTCGGAACGAGCAGCAACACCGGCGCTATGTTCGCGAGGACCACGCGTTACAAGTACATTTCGCCGTGGCGCATTCCACCGCGCACGGTGACCGAGCGCCATCTCTTTCCGAAGACGGGCGCAGAGGCGATGCTGGAACGAATCGATCCGGAAGAGCGGCTTTTCGATCTCACTGCGGATCCGGGTGAGCGAGACAACCTCCTGCGATCGGAAGCGGGACGTCGCGTCGCGAGCAGGATCCGGAACGAGCTCGCAGCCGAGGAGGCCCGTGCCGAGCGTCTGCGCGCGAGTCACCGCGCGGCCGCCGCGGAATCGTTCGATGAGGAAACCCGGGCTCGACTGCGCGCACTCGGCTACCTGGACGCCGGCAGCCCTCCGAAGGCCGGAGACTCGACGGCTCCGTAGCGCCTTCGAGCGGCGTTCCTAGGCCGCGCTGTCGCGATCGCCGCGATCGGAACCCGACGGCGCGCGAGAGACCAACACGATGCGTGTCTCCGCCCCGCCGCTCAGATCCACGACCCCGGTCGAGCGAGCCGCCGCTTCCGGCTCGATGCGAAAGATCTCGGCGTCGAGAACGCGGTGCAGATATTCGACGACTCCATGGTGCAGCCCCAGCACCCCGGCGTTCAAGAAGTAGACCCCCGGCGCGAGGTGTGCGTCGAACGGAAACCGCACCTGTGCGACCGTGCCGGCCTCGAGATGCTCGATTCCCTTGCGCGGGGGGTGGGAGGCCTGGCCTCCGAGTTCGAAACCCGTCGGGAGCTTCAGCATCATGCCGAAGCGGACCGAGAAGGCGTCCTGCAGGAACTCGACGTCATACGCGTAGATGTAGCGCCGTCCCGCCCGCAGGACGTTCACCCGCTGTCCGGCCGGATCGAGGATGCGGGCGTCGAGGATGCGCGCCCCCTTGGTTTCGTACTCGATCGTACTTTCGGGTCGCAGCTTGGGATCGAAACGTCCGTGGTCGTCGCTTGCGGCCCTCGCTGCGGGTGTCGGGCGCGTGGCCGGAGACGGGGCGGTCGACGACAGGGCCCTCGGCTCCCCGCCTTCGCCGCGATCGAGGCGGCGGATCTCTTCACGGATGGGCGAGGCCTCGTTCGGCCCTGCGTAGAGCAAGCGATGGTAGCGACCGATCACCGTCTTCGGGTCCGAGGTCAGCAGACGTTCGCCACCCTCCATCAAGAGCGCCCGGTCGCAGAGTTCGACGATCAGGTTCGGGGAGTGTGACGCGAACAGCACCGTGCAGCCGGAGCGTTTGAGGTGCTCGATGCGCGAGAAGCACTTGCGGTTGAACGCTTCGTCACCGACGGCGAGGATCTCGTCCACCACGAGGATCTCGGGGTCGCAGTGGATCGCCACGGCAAAGGCCAGGCGAGAATACATCCCGGCCGAGAAGGTCTTGACGGGCTGGTCGAAGAACGGCCCGATGTCTGCGAAAGCGGCGATCGACTCGAGCCGACTTCGGATTTCGGCGTCGCTCATGCCGAGGATCGCAGCGTTGGTCAAGACGTTCTCACGGCCGGTGAAGTCCGTGTTGAAACCCGTTCCGATCGCGAGAATCGGGGCGACACGTCCGTTCACCCGGAGATGGCCGGATGTGGGTGTGAGCGTTCCACAGATCATCCGCAAGAGCGTGGACTTCCCCGAACCATTGCGGCCCACGAGTCCGACGGTCTCACCGCGCGCGATCTCGAGATCCACGCCCCGGACGGCGGGAAACTCGCGATAGAAGCGCCGTCGCCCACGCCACAGCATCTGCTTGAGGCGGTCCTGGGGGCGGGCGTAGACGGGATACACCTTGGTGAGGCCGACGGCTTCGATCGCGAGTTCGGTATCCGGCGACGCGGTCGTCACGAAGGGTTCTCGATGTCTTCGGGATTTCCGAGGCGACGGCCGATCGCATCGGCCTGGCGGGCGAGTGCACGCGGTCGCCACCAGCGGGCCCCTGAGGCGCGGAGTTCACGCGCAAGCAGGCGGCACTCGCGCTGGAGCTCCCGATACTTCTCTTCGAGCGCATCGAGCGCGGCGGCTCGCTCCTTGATCGCGGCTTCGCCTTTCGCAGCGGCGTCGCGTGCAGCCAGGAGTTCCGCTTCGAGTGCTACGCGCTGCTCTTCGTGATCCTGTACGGATCCGCGCGTCACGGCGTATTCACGTCCTTGTTGCTCGAAGCGCTCGGCCAGTTGCGCGTGCTGCGCTTCGAGGTGCTCGCAGTTCCGGCGCGCTGCTTCAGCGTCTCGTTCGAGTGCGGAACATCGGTTCGCGAGCGCGAGGAGGTTGCGTTCCAGACGCTGGCTGCGGTTGCGGATGGCCTCGTGCTCTCGCGCGCTCTCGGCCGCCGCCACTGCATCTGCGAAGACGGCCACCGAAGATACCTCGAACTTCGGCTGCTGGTGATCTTCCCGCTGGTCGAGAGCCGACTCGAGCTGCTGTAGCAATCTGTCCGGCGCGAAGTAGAGCAGCACGCGTTGTCGCGCCTGCTTTCCGAGCTGTCGACGGAGTTCGGAGTCCGCGAGCAGCGCGAGCAGCGCGTCGAGGAAGCCTCGGCACTCATCCTGGCCGGGCGGAACGAGTCGTCCACAGGCGGGCGTGACCAGGAATCGGTGTTCGTCGACTTCGGAGGCGACGACCGGTAGTTCCATCGCCATGGCTTGGACGAGGACGCTGGCGAAACCCGAGTGCGAAGGTGTGAAGAACAGGTCGACCGCAGCCAGGGTGCGTAGAAGCAGGTCAGGAGACGCCGGACCGAGCAGGCGGACCCACGCGTCGAGCCCGTGCGTCCGGAGTTCCTGCTCCAGCCAAGGACGCTCCGACCCGTCGCCGACGATCACCGCGAAAAAGCGCGCACGATGCGCGACGAGACCGCTCAGCGTGGAGACCAGCAGCGCGAGTCGCGAGCGGTCGGCGAGCGAGCCGGCGAACAGGAGGACCGGGATGTCCTCCCCCACTCCCCACTGCGGTCGTAGGTAGGTGCGGGGGGCCGCCCGCGGCCGCCACACGAGGGTGTCGGCACAGACCGGAAGCCAGCGGCGCGAGGGTGCCGGACGGGGGGACTCCGCACCGTTCGTTCCGGGCTGTGTGCTGCTGGAAAGAAGAAGGTCGGCTTCGTCGCAGGCCTCGGCTGGCCGGCACGGCCCCTGCAACTCGGGTTCGTCCGGATCGAGATGGTGGAGGGCGATGTAGCGAGGCCCCGGGTGCCGCGCGCGCGCGTAGCGCGTGAGTCCGCCCGGGAGGTGCGCCGCGTCGAACAGGACTGCCTGCGGGCGGCGCGATTCGAGCAGCGCGAGCAAGTAGCGCGGCCAGTCGGCCGCGCGCAGGAAGCGCTCGAAGACGTGGATGTCTGGCGTCAGACGGGCCAGTGTGATTTCCGCCGCGGCATCTCCATCGTGGAGGGCGACGACGGTGAGCTGCCAGCCTTGCCGGCCGAGAAGCTGGAGCGCCTGTGCGAAGATCGCCGCGGACGCCTCGGCCGCAAGGATGCGCGGCAGGATGCAGATGATGCGTTTCCTGCGAGGTGCCAGCGGATTGGCGAGGAGTGGCTCGTCCGGACCGGGAAGGATTCCGGCTGCGGGGTCGGACGGGATTTCGCCCAGCGCGCTCCCGGCCGGGTGGGGTCGGCCGGGCTCGCGCCACGGGATCCAATGGAATACGGCAGGAATCGTGGCGCCGCGCGCGCCGAGGGCTCGCAAGCGCTGGATCAGCTCCGCGCGGGTCGATGCGTCCGCAGCGCCGGGATCGCCGTCCAGTAGCTCGAGCAGCAGCGCTCGGCGCACGACGAGGCGGCTCGGGCACAGCTCACTGGGCTCTTCGAGCGCCGCACCGGCTCCGTCCAGCGCGAGGTAGCGTTCTCCGTGGACCGCAGAGCGTCCCGCCACGAATCCGAGTTCCCGGAAGGAGGCGAGGCAAGCGCACAGGCTCTCGAGCGCAGTCGGTTCGAGCTGCTCGTTCGGCGCGACCAGTGCGATAAAGGGGGCCCGGCACTGGCGCACGGCGGACTGCGTGGCCGCAACGGCGAGAGGACCCTCGGTGCGGAACAGCCGGATCCGGGGGTCTTCTTCGGCCAGTGCGGCGATCGGGGCGATGCGTTCGGGCGCAGCGTCCCGATCGGCGAGCAGGATCCACTCGAACGCCTGGAGCGATTGACCGCGCAGGGTCTCCGCGACGGCGAGCAGCGGATCGCCGGCCGTCAGGCAGGGCGTCACGATCGACACGACCGGCGGCGTGTCGGGCGAGACCGGCCGCAGCGACAGCTTCGTCCGCCACGGGGACGCCGGGCTGCCCCCGAAGTTGGGCTTGGCGGGATCGAACATCGCGGCTCCTTGGAGCGCGACTTTATCCTGCACGCCGGCCTTTACCAGCTCCGGTCGGTCCAGGGCCGCGTCGCGTTCCCCGCTACGGCGCGGCCGGCTCGAGCGCCACCGCCAGCACGTCCTCCACCGACTCCGCCAACCGGATCTCCAGCTCCGCGCGGACCTCCTCCGGCACGTCCACCAGGTCCTTCTCGTTGCGCTTCGGCAGGATCACCGTCTTGATGCCGGCGCGCGCCGCGGCGAGGACCTTGTCCTTGATGCCGCCGACCGGCAGCACGCGGCCGCGCAGCGAGATCTCGCCAGTCATCGCGACGTCGCCGCGCGCGCAGCGCCCCGACAGCACCGAGATCAGCGCCGTCGCGAGCGCGACGCCAGCCGACGGGCCGTCCTTCGGGACGGCGCCGGCCGGCACGTGCAGGTGGATCTCGCCGGCCTCGAGCGCCTTCGACGTGAGCCCGAGCGACTCGGCGTTGGCGCGCACCCACGACAGCGCCGTCTCGGCGGATTCCTTCATCACGTCGCCGAGCTGGCCGGTGAGGCGCAGCCGGACGTCCTTGCCGCCCGGCATCGCCGTCGCCTCGATGAACAGGATGTCGCCGCCGGCGTTGGTGCGGGCGAGCCCCACGACGACGCCCGGCATCGTCGTGCGCTCCGCCGTCTCCGGCAGGTGCGGCGGCGCGCCCAGCGCTTCGGACACGAAGGCGGCGTCGAGCAGGACCGGCCCGTCGGGCTTCTGCTCGGCGACGCGCCGTGCGGCCTTGCGCATCAGGTTGGCCATGAAGCGGTCGAGGTTTCGCACGCCCGCTTCGCGCGTGTACTCGTGCACGACCTTGTCGATCGCGGCGTCGTCGAGCGTGATCTGGTCCTCGCGCAGTCCGTGCGCTTCGCGCTGTTTCGGGACCAGGTGCGTGCGCGCGATCAGCAGCTTCTCGCGATCCGTGTAGCCCGGCAACTCGATCACCTCCATGCGGTCGAGCAGGGCCGGTGGGACCGTCGAGAGCGTGTTGGCCGTGGCGATGAAGAACACGCGCGAGAGATCGAACGGCACCTCCAGGTAGTGGTCGCTGAAGGTGTGGTTCTGCTCCGGATCGAGGACCTCGAGCAGCGCGGAGGACGGATCGCCGCGGAAATCGGCGCCGAGCTTGTCGACCTCGTCGAGCAGGAACACCGGATTGCGCGAACCGGCGCGACGCAGGCTCTGCAGGATGCGCCCCGGCATCGCGCCGACGTAGGTGCGTCGATGGCCGCGGATCTCGGCCTCGTCGCGGACGCCGCCGAGCGAGGCGCGTGCGAACTGGCGGCCCATCGAGCGCGCGACCGAACGGCCGAGCGAGGTCTTGCCGACGCCGGGCGGGCCGACGAAGCACAGGATCGGTCCCTTCGCCTCCGGCGCGAGCTTGCGCACGGCCAGGTACTCGAGGATGCGGTCCTTCACCTTCTCGAGGTCGTAGTGATCCTCGTCTAGGATCCGGCGCGCTTCGCGCAGGTCGAGCTTGTCTTCCGTCTCGCGCGACCACGGCAGATCCGCCATCCACTCGAGGTAGGTCCGGACCATGTGGCGATCCGGCGCGTGCGGCGGCAGCGCGGCGAGGCGTTTGAGTTCGCGTTCGGCCTGCGCGGCAGCCTCCGGCGGGAGCTGGGCGGCCTCGATCCGCTCGCGTAGCTCGTCGGCTTCCTGTGAGCCGGCTTCTCCCTCGCCGACCTCCGACTGGATGTCGCGCAGCCGGCGGCGCAGCAAGCGTTCGCGGCGACGCGGATCCATCTCGGTTTCTTCCGCCTGCGCGGCGAGCTGGCGCTGGTGCTCGGCGATCGTGATCTCGCGATCGAGATGCGCCTGCACGCGCTGCAAGCGGATCGCGACGTCCGGCTCGGCCAGCAGCGCCATCTGCTCTTCGGGCGCCAGCGGCAGCGTCGAGGCGACCAGGTCCGAGAGCAGACCAGGACTCGGCAGTCCGGCGACGAACGCCTTCCATTCGTCGGGAAGATCCTCGCGCAGATCGATGATGCGCTGCGCCTTCTCGATGACATCCTGCCAGGCGGCATCCCGCTCCGGCGAAGTGACATCCAGCTCGGCGACCGGATCGATCCGGACGCGCAGATGGGAATCGCCCGATTCGGCGTCGAGCAGGCGCGTGCGCGTGACGCCGACGACGATCGCCTGCTTGCCGTCGCCGCGCGCATCGATGATCCGCGCGACCCGGACGATGCATGCGACCGGCCACAGGTCGTCGAGGCCGGGATCCTCGAGCTCCGCCTGGCGCTGGCTCGCGATGACGAGGAAGCCGCCCTGGCCGGCCTCCGTCAGCGCTGCCAGCGACTTGGCCCGCCCGATCGCCAGCGGCCTCGTGACCCCGGGGAATACGACGGCGTCCCGGACCGGCAGCAACGGCAGGATTTCGGGGATCTCGAGGGCTTCGCCGCCGACACCCACTACGGTTCTGCGCTGAACTTGAGGCACTCCCCCCCCACGGATCGAAAGCTGAGCGCAACCCTAAGCGCCGGGGGGCGCGGGTCAACGGGGGACTTCACGATGCGTCTCGCTGGACGGCGCTCGCCCCGGCTCGCCGGCTCGCCGGGTCGCAGGGGGTGGTGCCCGGGACTGGATTCGAACCAGCACGAGGTTGCCCTCACCAGCTCCTGAGGCTGGCGCGTCTACCAATTCCGCCACCCGGGCGTGGGTGCCCACCGGAAACAGGCTCTGGAAGCTAGGGCCGGGCCCCTGGTGCGTCAACGCGCGGACAGACCCGGACACCCGCGGGATCGCACCGGAGACCGCTACCCTGCAAGCCCATGGACATCTCGTCGGAGCGCGTTCTGCGGGCGCTCGATCGTCGCCAGCGCCCGCTTCTCACGTCCCGCGCGCTGCTGCGGGCGCTCGGTGCCGAGGGTGAGGAGGCGCGCGCCCTTACGGTGGTCCTGCGGAACCTGGTGCGGGAAGGTCGCGTCGAGCGGCTCGGCGGTCGCTATCGGCTCGTGCGCGATGACGTGCTGGTCGAAGGTCGGCTGGAGAGGGTCCGGGATGGGGGTGGCCGGGTCGTCGCCGACGACGGATCCGTCTGGCAGCTCGAGTCCGTGGACGCTCCGCCTGGCACCCGCGTGCTGATCGAGCCGCGCGCCGGTGAACCCGGCCGTGCGGATCTGGTGCGGGCCATCGGGGGGCCGCGCGCCGACTTCGTCGGCGTGCTGCTGCCGAACGGCTGGGCGGTGCCGTGGCGCGATGATCCGCGCTCCAGCGGTGCGCTGCGGCTGCCGCGCACCGCGTGGGGCGGCGCCCAGCCGGGTGACGTCGTCCGCGCCGAGCTGGTCGTGGAGCCACGCGGCCGGGGTCGCGGCCGCGCGCGTCCCGGCAAGGAGCAGGCTCGGCGGCGCGACCGGCGTCCGGCCCCGGCCGCGCCGCAGGGACGCGTGGTCGAGGTGCTCGGCCCCCTCGGCACGCCCGATGCGGACTTCCGGGCGATCGTCTGGCGGCACCGGCTGCCGCTCGAGTTCCCGCCGGCGGCCGAGGAGGAGGCCAAGGCGCAAGACGCGGCGCTGCCGGCCGACGCGCTCGCGCGGAGTCTGGATCTGCGCGCGCAGCCGTTCGTCACGATCGATCCGGCGACGGCGCGCGACCACGACGACGCCGTCTTCGTGGAGCCAGCGCCGGCGCGTGCGGCAGGCCCGGCGGGATGGCGGCTGTGGGTCGCGATCGCCGATGTCGCCCGTTTCGTCCCGGAGGGCTCGGCGCTCGATGAGGAAGCCCGCCGGCGCGGCAACAGCGTCTACTTCCCGGATCGCGCCATTCCGATGCTGCCGGAGCGACTCTCCGGGGAGTTGTGCTCGCTGCGTCCCGGCGCGGATCGGTTGGTGCTGGCCGTCGCGATGGATGTGGCCCGCGACGGCGTCGTCCGCCACGCCGGGTTCCACGAGGCCGTGATCCGCAGCCGCGCGCGGCTCGTCTACGACGATGCGGCCGTCGTGATGGACGGCGGGGAGACGCCGGCGATCCGCGATCCCGAGGTCTGCGAGCAACTCGCCCGTCTCGCGGCCGTCGGCAAGCGGCTCACCGCGCGCCGCTTCGCGGCCGGCGCGATCGACTTCGATCTGCCGGGTGCGGAGATCGTGATCGGGGACGAGGGCCGCCCGACCGACATCGTCGAATCCCCGCGCACGATCGCGCACCGCTCGATCGAAGAGGCGATGCTGGCGGCGAACCGCGCGGTGGCCGAGCACCTGCTGGCGCGCCAGGTGCCCGCCCTGTTCCGCGTGCACGAGCCGCCGCTGCCGGACGCACTCGAGGCGCTGCGCGAGCTGCTGCACTCGCTGGGTCTGTTGGATGCGCGCGCCGCCGGCGGAGTGCTCGAGGCGCACGACATCCAGCGCGCCGTGCAGCGCGCCGTCGGTCGCCCCGAGGAGCGGCTCGTCAACTCGGTGGCCCTGCGCTCGCTGCGCCAGGCGCGCTACGACGCGGTGAACCGCGGCCACTTCGCGCTCGCCTTCGACGCGTATCTGCACTTCACGTCGCCGATCCGTCGCTACGCGGACCTGGTCGTGCATCGACAGCTGCGGGATCTGCTGGACGGCTCCGGCGCCGCGCGCGCACGCTGGCAGCGGCGCGGCGAACGACTCGCCGGCTGGGGCGCTGCGCTCTCGTGGCGCGAGCGCGCGGCGATGGAGGCCGAACGTGACGCCGTGGGTCTCAAGAAGTGTGTGTTCCTGCAGGACCGCGTCGGCGAGCGGTTTGCCGCCACCGTGACGCGCGTTTCGCGCTACGGACTGCACGTGACGCTCGATCCGTTCTTCGTCGAGGGCCTGGTCCCGATTCGGACCCTATCCGGCTACTGGGACTTCGACGAGGCGCGCTTCGCCTGGGTGGCGCGTGGGCGGCGCGAGCGCCTCCAGCTCGGCGACCGCGTCGAGGTGGCACTGCAACGCGTCGAGATGCTGCGCGGCTGGATCGACTTCACGCTGGTCCGGCGTCTCGAGCTCACGCCGTGATCGCAGCATTCGCCGCTGCGCGTCGCATCCCCGCCGAGGTGCTCGATGCGACGGTGACCGGGATCAACCTGATGCCCGGGACGCTGCGTGATCAGCTCGGCCCAGGCGATACGACCCAGCTGCTGGTGTTCCTGCGCCACTTCGGCTGCACGTTCTGCCGCGAGACGGTGGCGGAGCTGCGCCGCGAGACCGAAGCGACGCCGGACTTCCCACCGCTGCTGTTCTTCTTCCAGGGCAGCACCACCGAAGGCCGGGCCTTTCTGCGCCGAGACTGGCCGAGCGTGCGCGCCGTCGCCGACGCGGGGCTGTACTTCTACGAGGCCTTCGGCGTCGAGCGGATGGGCTGGCTCAGTCTGTTGCGCCCCGGGCTGTGGCAGGCCGAGCGCCGCGCGAAGGCGAAGGGGTTCTCGCAGGGCGAGCGCAGCGGCGACATCTGGCGGCTGCCCGGCGTGTTCCTGGTCCGCGGCGATCGCATCCTGTGGACCCATGAGTTCCAGCACGCCGGCGATCTGCCGGACTTCGGAGCGGTGGCGGCGCGGGTGCGGACGTATCGGGAAGACGGCGCGTAGCGCAGGAGATCAGTCGGCGAGCCCTTCGAGCACCGACGCCACCACGTGCTCCCGCTGCTCGTCGCGCAGCTCGGGGTACAGCGGCAGCGCGAGAACTTCGCGCGCCGCGGCCTCCGTCTCCGGGAGGGAAGCGGGCGGCAGCGCGGCGAAGCACGGCTGTTGGTGCAGGCCCAGCGGATAGTACACGTCGTGACCGATCCCGCGCGCGGTCAGATGGGCGCGCAAGCCGTCGCGGCGTTCGGCCGGCACGCGGATCGTATAGAGGTGATGCGCGCTCTCGGCCGGTGGCGCGCACGGCGCGGGCGTGCGCACCGGGAAGCCACCGGCGCGAAGCGGCGTCGACGACGGCCGGGCGCCGGCGGCGGAGAAGGCGGCGTCGTAGCCGCGCACGTGGGCGCCGCGTGCCGCATTCCAGGCCTCGAGATGACGGAGCTTGATGCGCAGCACGGCTGCTTGCAGCGCGTCGAGACGCGAGTTCATGCCGACCTCGTCGTGCTGGTAGCGACGCGGTGAGCCGTGCACGCGCAGGCTCGCGAGACGCTCGGCGAGCGCTTCGTCGTCGGTCGTGATGAGGCCGCCGTCACCGGCTCCGCCGAGATTCTTGGTCGGATAGAAGCTGAAGCAGACGGCCTGACCGCGGCCGCCGATCCGCCGGCCGCTGGCGTCGCGTGCGCCGATCGCCTGCGCGGCGTCCTCGACCAGCGGGACGCCGTACTCACTCGCCAGCGCGAGCAGCGCGTCGTTGTCGGCAGGACGGCCGTACAGGTGGACGGCGACGATGGCGCGCAGCCGCTTGCAGCGCGCGGCCGCGGCCCGGGCGGCGGCGGGATCGAGGCAGTAGCTGGCCGGGTCGATGTCGACGAAGACGGGTCGGGCGCCGAGACGCGCCACCGCGCCGGCGGTGGCGAAGAACGTGAACGAGGGGCAGAGCACCTCGTCCGCGGGGCCCACGCCGAGCGCATGCAACGACAGCAGCAGTGCGTCCGAACCCGAGGCGCACGCGACGGCGCGGCGCGCCTCGCAGAACGTCGCCATCTCGCGCTCGAATGCGGCGACCGGCTCCCCGAGCACGAAGGCCTGGCGTTCGAAGATGTCCTCGACGGCCGCGCGCAGCTCCTCGCGCAGCGTCGCGTACTGCGCGGGCAGATCGAGCAACGGCACCCGGAGGAAACTCACGGGCCCTCCTGAGGCTGGCCGTGGGCTTCGAGCAGGCGCGTCGCCTCCCGCTCCATCTCGGCCCGGAAACGCGGCGCGGAGAAGCGCTCGGCATGGCTGCGGATCGCTTTCGCATCGAAGAACGGCTCGGCGGCTTCGAAGCGGTGCAGCGCGCGCAACAACGCCTCGGGCGTCTGTTCGTCGAAGAACACTCCCGTTGCGCGCGGGGCGGCGTCCGGAGCGCCGACCAGCGGCACCACACTGTCGACGGCGCCGCCGCGTCCGAAGGCGACCACCGGCCGGCCGGCGGCCTGCACCTCGACCGCGGTGATGCCGAAGTCCTCCTCCTGCGGCTGCACCAGCGCCCGGCAGCGCGCGAACAGCGCCGGCAGCTCGGCGTCGGGAAGCCGGCCGGTGAACTCGATGTGGCGCGGTGCGCGGCGCTCGAGCGCCGCTCGTCCCGGTCCGTCGCCGACCACGATCAGCCGCCGGCCGAGGTCGGCGAATGCGTCGATGGCGAGGTCGTCGCGCTTGTAAGGCACGAATGCCGACACGAGCAGGTAGTAGTCTTCCGGCGGCCGGTGGACGGGGGAGAAGCGCTCGACATCCACCGGCGGCGCAAGGACGCCGGCGGTCCGGCCGTAGTGCCGCTGCACGCGGCTGGCCACGGCGTGCGAGATCGCGACGAAGCGCGTCACGTGCTTCGGGCTGGCGGTGGCGAGGTCGAAGCGCCGCAGCGCGCCGAGGGCCGGGGCCGCCGCGAGCCGCATCGGACCGCGACCGAGGTACGCCGGCGTCTGGTCCCAGATGTAGCGCATGGGCGTCAGGCAGTAACAGAGATGAGGCGTCGCTGCGTCGATCCGCGCCGCCTTGGCGACCGCGTGGTGCACGGAGACGGCAAGATCGTAGTCGTGGATGAGCAGGCGACGCGCAGCGAATGGGTACAGCGGAAGCAGCTTTCGCCAGTGGCGGCCGGCGCCGGGTACGCGCTGCACGAAGCTGGTCCCCCGCACGTGCGCGTCGATGCGCGCGGTCGTGGCGCCCGGCACGTGCACGAGCGTGAAGACGTCCGCGTCGGGCCAGATGCCGAGCAGCTCGTCGAGCACGCGTTCTCCCCCGCGCAGGCCGGTGAGCCAGTCATGGATCAAGGCAACGCGCATGTGCAGCTGGCGGCCTCCGCGAGACAAGGGACGAGCGCAACGTAGCAACAGTCAATCTCGCCGTGGATCGAGCCGATGAGAGGACATACGGGGTGCAGCAGAAGCGGTGGAGGCACGGCACAGTGGACGCGGAACAGATCTTTCGAGCTGGCGCGCTCGGCCTGCACCTGCTCTTCGACGAGGCCACCATCGATGCGGCCTTCGAGCAGGATCCCGGGCGGCTGCGCGCCATCGTCGAGCGCCGGCGGGCGGAGCTGCAGGCGGTGCTGGCCGAGCTGCTGGCGCTCGACCGTGCCGACCAGGCGCGACGCTTCATCGCGGTGCTGCCGGGGGAACTCCAGCACGTGCTGGTCGTGTTGTACTTCGAGCTGCTCTCCCGCCGTCTCGGCCGGCACGGCCGGACGTTGCACTGACGGGTGCCGCAGCCCGGGCACGGGCCTGCTCGAGCAGGCCCGACAGATTCCACGGTGTGGGTACGCGCACGCGTTCTCCGGCACGGGTGCGGAACAGGAGATGGCCGTTCCGGAGCGCGAGGTCGAAGAGATCGCGCAGCAGCGCGACATCCTTGCGGCAGTACTCCTCGATGAGGTCGAGACGCCCCTCCCGCCACCACTGGAGCGACTGCAGCCCATCGGCGCTCTTGCCGGCGCCGAGGTTCTCTTCGGCGAGATGCGCGAGTGGCAGCCGGAAGCCGATGCGCTCGCGCAGCGCGTCGAGCAGGTCGAAGGTCGGCAAACGCCGGAACTCCTGGTCCGTGTAGCCGCGCAGGACGTGGTAGTCGAAACCGAGGACATTGAACCCGACGACCAGGTCGGCCTCGGCCAGCCTTTGCAGCAGCATGCCGACGTCGCCCTCGGCGAAGCTCTCGAAGCGTCCGGTGGCGGCGTCCCACGTGACGGCGAGCGCGACGCGCATCAGGTGGGCGTTGTGCCAGCCGCCGACGTCTTCGGCGCTGCGTTGGGTCTCGATGTCGAAGAACAGCACGCGCGGCGCGGCGGCCGGCGCCCCGGCCGGCAAGGCCGGGGCGGCTGGCGCCCGTGCGGACGCGGCCGGCGCCGCGGCGATTCGCGGCAGCGCCTCGCGGCCGAGCAGGAGGCCCAGCGCGCGCTCGGCCGCCGGTTTGTCGATCGGCCGGTTGCCGCTGCCGCAGCGTGGCGAGTGCACGCACGCCGGGCAGCCTGTTCCACACGGGCAGTCGCGGATCCGCTCGTGGGTGGCTTCGAGCAGCGTCTCGATCCGGGCGAAGACGCTCGCCGCGAGTCCCAATCCGCCCGCATGTCCGTCATACAGGAAGATCGCCGCGCGACCGACCTGCCCATGGGCCAGCGTCGTGATGCCGGCGACGTCGTGGCGATCGCACAGTGCGAAGAGCGGGAACAACGCGAGCGTCGCGTGCTCGACCGCGTGCAGTCCCCCCATCGGATGCAGACCGGCGCGGCGCAACACGGCCGGGATCTCGTCGGGAATCTCGAGCCAGATGCCGGTCGTCTCGATGGCCGTCGGCGGCAGCGCCAGCGGTTCGCTGCCGAGGAGATCCTGGCCATGGATCCGGCGCCGCTCGAAGCCGGTGATCCGTGTCGTGACACGCAGTCGGCCGCGCACCAGCCGGAAGTGTCCGACCGGCCGGGCGCCGTCGCGCGATAGGATCTCGGTCTCCTTCTCGGCCAACGAACGCGTGAAGAACGCCACGTCGACGGCGCGCACGCGGACCCGCTGGGCTTCGATGTCGAGCTCGGTGACGAGGAACTGGCGGCCGCGGTGCAGATAGACGGCGCCCTCGTGGCACTCGGCGAAGACGCGGCCGGCGCCGATCGTGCCGATCACGTCCGGACGCGTGCGGCCGGCGCCGGCCCCGTCCGCGCGAGCGGCCGCCACGGAGCGGGCGCCGGGCCGCTCGAGCTCGATCGTGAAGCTCGCGCCGGCCTGGCGCAGATCTACGTCGCGATGCGGCATCCGGCGGGAGGCGAACCACTCCCCGCCGGCTTCGCTGCGCAGCAGCCGGCCGGCCTCCTCGAGCGCGTGCAGGTTGATGCCGGCGCCGGGCTCGTCGAGCCACGCTTCGCCGGCGCGCAGCGGCAGCTCGTCGGCCGCACACGGCAGATGCGCGGCGGCGATGTCGGCGTTGTGGGGGTCGACGACGGCGTGTTCGACGTGGCGTTCGAACAGGACGCGCGGATGCGCCATCAGGTACTGATCGAGCGCATCCGGCTGCGCCACCAGCACGACGGCGCCGGCGTGCACGCGTCCGACGCGACCGGCGCGCTGCCACGTCGCCATCTGGCTGCCCGGATAGCCGACCAGCAGACATACATCGAGGCCGCCGACGTCGATGCCCATCTCGAGCGCCGAGGTCGAGATCACGCCGCGCAGCTCGCCGGAGAACAGCGCGCGTTCGATCTCTCGCCGCTCGTCGGGCAGGAAGCCGGCACGGTACGACGAGATCTTTCCGTGCAGCGCCGGCTCTGCTTCGATGACCCACTGGTGGATCAGCTCCGTCACGCGCCGCGCCTTCGTGAACGCGATCGTGCGCAGGCCGAGTCCGATCGCGAGCCGGAACAAGCGGGCCGCTGCGGTGTACGGCGAACCGACCGGATTCAGCAGCACGACGTGGCGTGCCGGTCGCGGCGCTCCGTCGGTCTCGATCACGTCGAACGGCCGGCCCGTCAGGGCGCCGGCCAGCTCGCCGGGGTTCGCGATCGTCGCGGAGGCCGCGATGATCCGGGGTTCGGCCCCGTGGTGCGCCGCGACACGCAGCAGACGTCGCAGCACCTGCGCCACGTGGGAGCCGAAGACACCGCGATACGTGTGCAGTTCGTCGATGACGATCCAGCGCAAGCCGGAGAAGAAGGCGCCCCAGGTGGCATGACGGGGCAGGATGCCGACGTGCAGCATGTCCGGCGTCGTCACGAGGACGCGCGGAGGCTGCTCGCGGATACGCTTGCGATGAGCCGTCGGCGTGTCGCCGTCGTACACCTCGACGAGGCCTTCGCCGCCGAGCCCGAGAGCGTGAGCGTCGGCGAGCAGGCGGTCTCGTTGGTCGCGGGCGAGAGCCTTCAGCGGGAACAGGAACAGCGCGCGGGCGTCGTCCTGCGCGAGCGCCGCGCGCAGCACCGGCAGTTCGTAGACGAGCGTCTTGCCGCTCGCGGTCGGTGTTGCCAGCACCACGTCCCGGCCGGTCTCGAGGGCCTCGAGCGCGCGGGCCTGGTGGGAGAACAGCGACGGGATGCCGCGCCCGGCCAGCGCGGGCGCGAGCGCCGCATAGCCCTCGGGCCAGCCGTCGCTGCCGTCAGCCGACTGGCTCGGCAGCACCTCGTGGTGGCGGAAGCCGTCGCGCAGGAACTCCTCGCGGTGAAAGGCGTCGAGGAAACGAGCGAGCGGCGGACCCGGCGGGGCGCTGGCCGGCGTGTCGCCACAGGGATCCGGAGGCGTTCGAGGGGACACGCGAATGCCTTTCGGCACGGGCGGGGAGGAGCCGCGGCCGGCGATCGGGAACGGGGGAGGGTCCGAGGGGGGGAGGACCGGGCGGGATGCTACCGGCCTCGCTTGACGGACGCGAGGCCACTTCTGCACTCTCGCGCGGTGCGCTTCTCACTCCAGGCGCAGTACGCGATCTGCGGCATGTTCGATCTGGCCTACAACGGCCACGACGTCCCGGTCGCCGTGCAGGCGATCGGCGAGCGGCAGGTGATCCCCGCGCGCTACCTCGAGCAGATCTTCCAGCGTCTGCGGCGGGCCGGGCTCGTCACCGGCAAGCGCGGGCCCGGGGGCGGCTACGTGCTGGCGCGGCCGCCGGCCGAGATCACGCTGTGCGATGTCGTCGTGGCCGTCGAGGGCGGCGCGGAGCGCTGGTTCGCGTCTGAGGTCGAAGACGCGCCGGCGGTGCCTTACCGTCCGAAGTTCCTATGGCCGCGCCTCGGAAGCCGCTTCGCCGGCGTTCTCACGGCCATCACGCTCGAGGATCTGTGCCGCGAGGCGGCGCAGGCGTCGGTCCAGCGCGCCGAGGTCGCGCTCAGCTACGTGATCTAGCGGGTCCCCCCACGTCACGCTCGGGGTCGGGTCAGCGGCGGCGCGGAATGCGCGCTCGTGCGCGCTGGCTCAGCCGGACGGGTCCGCGCGGTCCGCGATCAGCTCGACCGGGTTGCAATCGAGGCCGCCTGCGATCAGGCGCAACCGGGCGACCGAGATCCGTGCGCCGCTCTCCTCGACCGCCGCGAGCTCCGTTGGCCGGATCGTCTCGCGCACGCCCGTGGCGCGCTCGTGCGCGCGGGCGATCGCCTCGACCAGATCGCGCGGGGACCAGCCGCGGGCGTGCCGCCGGCTCCGGATGGCCAGGCCATCGGGCTCCACCAGGCGGTCGTCGTCGACATCGTTCGGCATCTCGGTCCGAGTCTCGCACCCGCGGGGTGCAACGCTAGACTGACCCGCTCGGATGCTTGGTCATGAGTCTTCATGTCACGGGTCGTCAGGGGGCGGAGGTCACGAGGCGGAGACCTCAGGCTCGCAGTCGGCGCGGCGGAATGCCACTGCCTGCCGGCGCCCTCGCTGCCGGTTCGGCGCGGGCCGGCGTCGCGCGCGGCGTTCCGGTGACGGTCCCTGATGCAGCAGGGCCAGCGCGTCGTGGTGGATCCCGATCTCGAGCCGGAGGTGATTCCGGCCAGCGTGCTCCACCACGTGTTCGCGCATGCCCGCGAAGCCGATCCGGAGGAGTGCTGCGGCTTGATCACCGGGGACGACGTGCAGCGCTATCGACAGGTCGTCCGTTGCCGCAACGACATGACGCTCCACCATCGCCGCGATCCGGTCGCCTATCCGCGCGACGGCCGCGAAGGGTTCTTCATGAATGCGCAGGACTACATGCAGGCGGCGGATGCAGCCGAGGCCCGTTGTGAACGCGTCGTGTGCGTCTATCACTCGCACGTCGGCTGTGGGGCGTGGTTCTCCGATCTCGATCAGGAGTTTGCCGTCCAGCCGCACTTCCCGTTCCCGGACGCCGCCCACCTCGTGGTTTCGGTGATGGGCGGCAAGGTCGTCGATCAGGGGCTCTTCCAGCGCGGGGCGGCCGGGGATGGCTTCGTCGGTCGCTCCGTCGTGCACGGCCGATGGTGAGGGATCCCCGCGCGGCCGGCCTCGCCGCCGTGCTCGCACTCGGGACCGCCCTCGGCTGCGTGGGACCCGGCGGCGTCGATCGAAGCCTCTTGCCGGACTCGCCCGTGGCGCTGCTGCAGCGCCCCGAGGCCGAGGCGCTGCGCCGTCTCTCCGCGCTCGAGGATCTCGAGCGGGCCCGGACCGGCACGACCACGACCCAGGAGGGTGTCGCCAGTCTCGGAGGCATTCGCTCGCTGTTCGGTGGCGCCGAGGACGTCGATCCGCGGCTGCTCCAAAGCCGCGGGCATCTGGTGCTGCTGGACCCGCGGAGCGGCCAGATCGAGCGGCTCGCGAGCGCCCCGCCGCAGGCGAGGCCGGCCGCGTGGTCTCCCGATCGCCGCCAGCTTCTGCTCAGCGGCACGTGGCGGGATCGCCGCCAGCTGTTCCGATGGGACCGCGAGTCCGACCTCATGGAGATCGTGACCGGTGGGCTGCGGCATCATGTCAACGGTTGCCTCGCTGCTGACGGTTGGCTCGTGGCGGTCCAGGTGCCGTCGGTGTCGTTGCAGCAGGCGCCGTCCCGGCTGGTCGCATCGGGTCCCGGCGGTGGCGCGCTGGAGCCGGTCACCGAGAGCGGCTTCCACTTCGCCATGGGCTGCTCCCCGACGCGTCCGCAGGTCGCGTTCGTGCGCGTTTCCCCCGACGATGGCCGGCCGCATCTGCTCGTGCTCGATCTCGATCCGCTCGGGGAGCCGAAGGAGATTGCGACGGGGGCGGCCCCGGTCTTCACGCCGGATGGCGACTGGATCGTGTACGTCGCGATCACCACCGAGGGCGGGCGGTTGTTTCGCGTGCGCCCGGACGGGACCGGACGCACGCGGCTCAGCGACGGGATCCACGACGAGGGCTCTCCGGCGGTGTCGCCGGATGGACGCTACGTCGCCTACGTCATCTCGGACCGCGATGGACGCGAACGACTCTGGGTGCGCCGGATCGACGGGACCGGAGATCGTCCGCTGATGACGGACGGGGATGGCGCGGTGCCGGTGTGGTGAAGCGTTGCAAGGGTCGAGAACGAGGATGAGGAGGCTGGGATGACGAGCAAGGCAGATCTGGTTCCGGTGCACGGAGGGCTCGCCGAGCCGGTCGATTGCGTCGTCTCCCTGAAGGAGCGCGCGCGCTTCCTCGCGGAAGCCGAGCGCTTGCCGGCGATCGCCGTGCAGCGGGCCGATGTCTCGACGGTGCACCGGATCGCGGATGGGACGCTGTCGCCACTCGCCGGGTTCCAGGGCGAAGAGGCCTGGCACCGCGTGCTCGACGAAGGCGTCGTGCTGTCTGGTGGCAGCCGTTATGCGTGGGGCATTCCGCTCTCGCTACCCGTCCACGAGGACGAGGCGCGCGCGCTGGCTCCGGGGGCTTCGGCGGCGCTGCGCGACGACACCGGCCGTGTCGTGGCGATCCTCGACGACCTCGAGCTGTTCGACTGGGACAAACCGAAGTACGTCTCCAAGGTCTACCGCACCGAGCGGATGGACCACCCGGGCGGACGCATGACCAGCGGCGACGCGCGCCACCGTCTTGCCGGCGGTCGTCTGCGTGCGCTGCCGCAGGAGGCCCACCCGGAGTGGGCGGAGTACCTGTTCTCGCCGCGCCTCTCGCGCGCGTTCCTGCGCGAGCGGAAATGGGAGCGCGCGCTGGCCTTCCAGACACGCAATCCGCTGCACCGCGCCCATGAGTACGCGCTGGTGGCCGGCATCGAGCGCCTCACCCGGGAAGGACATTTCGCCGGTGTCGTGCTGATGCCGCTGGTCGGTGAGCTGAAGGGGGACGATGTGCCGGCCGCCGTGCGGATGCGTTGCTACCGCACGCTGCACGACGAACGCCTGTTGGGACAGGGCGACAAGGACGAGCGACTCTGGCAGTCGGTCGGCTACGACCTCGGTGAGATCTTCGAAGTGATCGCGCTCGACATGAAGATGTTCTATGGCGGCCCGAACGAGGCGATCATGCACGCGATCTACCGCCAGAACCACGGCTTCACGGATCTTGTGATCGGTCGCAAACACGCCGATGCGCCGTTCGACGACGGCTCGCCGATCTGGGGCGATTTCGACGCCCAGGAGGTCTTCGAGGAGCTGCGCGGGGAGCTCCACATCCGGCCGTGCAAGATCGGCTTCGCCGCCTACTACGAGTCGATCGGCCGCGTCGATCTGACCGATCACCATCCCGACGAGAAGCCCTACGCGATCAGTGGGACCAAGGTGCGCGAGCAGTTGTTGAAGGGCGAGAAGCCGGATCCCCGCATCCTGCGCCCGGAGATCGCCGAGATCCTGATCTCCGCGTATCGCGGCTGACGTCGACCCCAGGCGGCCCGTTCGGCGCGGCCGAGGAGCGAGCGAACGCCATGCGCATCGGTGTCCCGAGGGAGACGAAGGACCAGGAATACCGGGTCGGGATGACGCCGGCTGGCGCCCGGCAGCTCGTCGGGGAGGGGCACGGGGTGTTCGTCGAGTCGGGCGCCGGAGACGGCAGTGGCTTCGCCGACGAGGAGTACGTCCGAGCCGGCGCTCACCTGGTGGACGTCGAGGAGGTCTGGAGCGCCCCCGAGCTGGTCGTCAAGGTGAAGGCGCCGAATCCGCTCGAGGTCGAGCGGCTGCGCGCCGGGCAGACGCTGTTCGCGTACCTGCATCTCGCGCCGGATCGTCGCCTCACCGAGAAGCTGTTGGCCGCCGAGGTCCAGGCGATCGCCTACGAGACGATCCAGCTGTCCGACGGCACCTTCCCGGTCCTCGCGCCGATGAGCGAGGTCGCCGGTCGTCTGGCGATCCAGATCGGCGTCACGCTGTTGCAGCGGGATCGCGGGGGCAAGGGTCTGCTGATCGGGGGCGTTCCCGGGGTTCCGCGCGGCTGTGTGACGGTGATCGGCGCCGGCATCGTCGGCATCAACGCGGTGCGCGTCGCGCATGCGCTGGGTGCCGAAGTCACCGTGCTGGACGTGGACTCGAGGCGGCTCGCCTACCTCTACGATCTCTTCCACGGCGAGCTGTCGACGGTGTACTCGAACCCCAGCAACCTCGGACGTGCGGTCGCCGCGAGCGATCTGCTGGTCGGTGCGGTCTATCTGCGCGGGCGGCGCGCTCCGCGGCTGGTCACCGAGAAGATGGTGGCGTCGATGCAGGCGGGCTCGGTGATCACGGATGTCGCCGTGGATCAGGGCGGTTGCATCGAGACGATCCGGCCGACGACCCATTCTTCGCCCACCTACGTGGTCCACGAGGTGATCCACTACGGCGTCGCGAACATGCCGGCCGTCGTGCCGCGGACCTCGAGCTTCGCGCTCACCAACGCCACGCTGCCGTACATCGAACGGATGGCGGAGAGCGGCGTCGAGGCCGCCGTGCGGGCGGATCCCGGTCTCGCGCTGGGCGTCAACACCTGGCGCGGGTCGCTGGTCTGCGAAGAGGTGGCGGCGGAGCACGCGTTGCCCCACTGCGCGCTCGAAGCGCTGTTCGCGTCCTGAGCCGCCGCGGCGCAAGCTCCCGCCCGGCCGGGTCGGCTCAGACGGTTCGGATGCGCGGGACGAGGGCGCGTCGAAGGAGCGTTTCCCGGTCGCGGCCGTCTTCGGGGTGCAGCGCGTAGCCGAATGCCGTGGAGGGTCGCGGCGTCACGTCCCGGAGCGCCTCGGCCACCGTCTCGGCGGCCGCGCGCACCAGCTGTTTCCGGCGCGCAGCCGTCTCGTCGGCGCCCGAAGTGATCCACAGTGCCCACACGGAGCCGCTGGTGGCGGCCTCGAGGCGGGCGTCGGCGGGCACGAGCCGGCGCAGGCTCTCGAGGATCCGCGCGCGGATCCGGGCCGGATCGGTCGCATCGCCGCGCGTGTCGGGATCGGGCGCCGGGTCGGGGCCGCAACGCAGAAGCACGAAGCAACGTTCGCTCCGGATCGCCGCATCGATCGCATCTGCGAGCTGCGGAGTGGCCGGGATCGGCGCGGCGGGAAGAGATCCGCCGGTCGCTCCAGCCGAGGGAGCCGGCGGCGCCGTGGGCTCGCGCCAGGCGGTGGGGGCCAGGTCCAGGCGCTGGCTGGCGCTCGGCACGGACAGCAGATCGACGCCGCGGGCCGCGGCCCGTGTCGCGAGCCGCTCGCGAAGCGCCGCCGGCAGACCGCCATCGACGGCGACCTCGATCCCCGAGGTCGCGAGGCAGGCTTCGAAGTCGTCGCGCAGTGCCCCTTGGAGCACTCTCGCAGCGCCCGGCTCGATCAGCGCCAACCGGCGTCGCAACTCGCGCGCCGAGGGGTCATAGACGACGACGAGTTCGAGATCGCGACGCCGCGCGAGCGCGGGCAGCAGCTGCAGCGCCTCCTCCGTCGCCCCATAGACGGCGATGCGCCGAGGCGGCCCCTCGCGCGGGTGCTGCGAGGCGCCGGAGGGTGCGACAGCGGCCACCGCGCGCCCGCTCAATCCCCGAGCAGCAAGCCGACGGAGAGCATGACGCGCAAGCGGAGTTCGCGACCGTCCGCATCGACGAGCACGACGGGAACGACCAGTCCCTTGGGCCCGCGCAACTCGACTGGACCCGCCGACACGAGGTGCCAGTCGTCGGGGTCGGAGGGGTGCGGCGTCGTCGTCTCGAGTCCGAAGCCGCCCGACGTGCTGTCGGCGCTCTGCGCTTCGTCGAGGTCCTCCGCGTATCCGGCCGCGACGTCCGGCCACGACGCATCCAGCAGACTCGCGGCCTGTCCGACCGCCTCGTCGTTCGCATCGAACTCGTCGCTGGCCGCCAGCGCGGCCGCTTCGAGGTCGGGCGCTGCCGGCCGGTGTATGGGCGGCAGCGCCGCCGGCGCCGCTTCGGTCGAGTTCTCCGCCCGCGGCGTTCGGACGGGCGCCGCAGACGTCGCTGCTCGCCCTTCGCGAAGCGTTCGCACGACCCGCTTCGAGATCGTCGTCAGCGTCTGGAGGACGCCGGAACCTTCGGCCGCCACCGCCTCGAAGGCCGCTGCGCCGCGCACATCCAGCTTGCGGTGCAGTTCTTCGAGCACGAACGCGTCGGAGAGGTCCTGCTTGTTGTACTGGACGACCAACGGGACGTCTTCGAGGCTGCGGCCGTAGGCGGCGAGGGCACTGCGCAGCTCGGCGAGCGCAGCGACGTTGTCGTCGATGCGCTCTCGGCGAGCGTCCGCGACGAATACGATGCCGTCCACGCGGTCGAGCAGGGCCTTGCGCGTCGGCGCATGCTCGGGCTCACCCGGGACCGCCACGATCTGGATCCGCGTGCGGACGCCGGCGATCTCACCGAGCTCGATCGGCAGCCGGTCGTAGCTCGCCGTCGGATCGAGCCGCGTCGGGATCCGCTCGAGGTTGCCGCGATGATCGGGCCGGAGCTTGGCGTGGATCACGCGCAGGTTGGTCGACGTGCCGGCGCCTTCGATGCCCCAGTAGAGGATCCGAGCATCGACGACCCGCGAGTCGGCAGGCCGCTGGCTTCCGGATCCGCTCTCGCGCGTTACGGCCATTGCTACTTCTCCTTCTTCTGGAGCATCCGCCGGGCCTGCGTCGAGATCACCGCCGGAACCTCCCGGCTCCTCATGATGGCGCGCAGATCGCGTTCGTGCAGGTGCCCCAGGAAGCGCATCGACCATTGCGGAGGGCACTTCGGGTTGGAGACCAGCGCCAGCTTGACCGCATAGCTGCGGGTCCACTCCCGGCTGCTGGCGATGATCCGCAGGATCTCGTCGCTGAGGTTGCGGGCCTTCGCGAAGGCGAGGATCTCCTGTTCCTGCACCTTCGGGCTGCGGATCGCGGCGGCCGCCACCAGCTTGTTGCGGTCCCGGACCAGCAGCGCTCGCGCCTCCCCGTTGCCCACCCGGGCGAGCTTCACCTTGTCGAAGATCGACATCGTCTGCATCAGCGCGTGGAGGCTTCGCGTCTTGTCCTCGTCGAGCCGGACGCCCTCTTCGAGGAGCTCCGGCGCGAATCCGGAGACGTCTTCGCCGAGCACGGCGGCGAGCACGGCGCGTGCTTCCTCATCCGTCACCGGCTCCGGGGCGCCGAGCGACTCCTGTTCGAACTCCTCCTCGGGCGCTTCGTGCGGGTGCCGCTCGAGCCCGAGAAAGCCGAGGATCCGGTCGATCACGGCCCGGCCGGTGAAGGGGTTCTGCCCCAGCGCTTCGACGATCTCCGGGCAACGCAGCAGCCGTTGCTGGTTGTTCGCAATGATCTCGACGACGCGTTTGTGCGGCAGCGAGGCCAGGAACGAGATCGTCGCGTCGTCCGCGGCCGGGTTGAGCGCGATCCGCTCCAGTCGCTCCGGTTGGTCGCGGTACGTCTGCGCGCAGTACGACAGCACGGCGGGGTTCGCCGGACCCGAGAGAGCCGCGCCGAGGAGTGTCTCGGGCAGCCGCTCGAAGCTCTGTCGCGCCCGCTCCTTCACGCGCGCGTCCGGGTCGTGGCACAGCACGAAGAGCACCGTGAGCAGTTCGACCGGCGGGAGGGGCAGGGCGCCGGCGGCCGCCAGCGCTCGCACCTCGACCGGAGCGTCGCGCCGCACGTAGCGTTCGGCTTCGGGCGAGAGAGTCAGCCGGATCTTCCGCTTTTCGCTCACGATCCGGTGTGCCTCCCTCGGCGGCGCGCTGGCAGCAACTCCCTAGCCGTGGGAAGTCGCCGCCTTGGCCTCGCCGACGATCTTGTCCCGGAGCTGGGCCGGAACCTCCTCGTAGTGCGAGAACGCCATCTCGAAGGCGCCCTGGCCTCCGGTGAGGCTGGTCAGGACGCTGGCGTATTCCAGCATTTCGGCCATGGGCACCTGGGCCTTGATGACCGAGGTGCCGCCTCGTTGATCGGTCGACTGGACCCGTCCGCGGCGGCTATTGAGATCTCCGATCACGTCGCCCATCTGGGCGTCCGGCGCGGCGACCTCGACGTTCATCATCGGTTCGAGGAGGGTCGGATGAGCCTGTTCTGCCGCGGCCTTGAAACCGAATGAACCCGCCAACTTGAATGCCATTTCATTCGAATCGACTGGATGGTGTTTCCCGTCGATGCAGCGGACCCGGACATCCACCACCGGGAACCCCGCGAGGGGTCCCTCGGCCAGTGCCTCCTGGACTCCCTTCTCGACCGCCGGGATCAGGTTGCGGGGGATCGAGCCGCCGACGATCTCGTCGAGGAACTCGAATCCGGCCCCACGGGGAGCCGGCTCGACGCTCAGGTAGCACACGCCGTACATCCCCTTGCCGCCGGTCTGCTTCTTCAGCTTCCCCTCGACCTTCGTGACGGATCGCGTGAACGTCTCGCGGTACGGGATCTTCGGCCGCTGCAGATCGATCTCGAGCCCGAACATGCGCTGCAACCGCTCGGCGGCGATCCGGATGTGGAGTTCGCCCATGCCGGTCAGCAGGAACTGGCCGGTGTGGGGATCGCGATCGATGTGAAGGGTCGGGTCTTCCTCGACGAGGCGTGCCAGGGACGTGAAGAGCTTGTCCTCGTCGCCCTTCGATTTCGCGACGATCGCGTAGGACAGCACGCCCTTCGGGATCGGGATCGGTGCGAGGGCCACGCCGCCCTTCTCGGCCGCCAGCGCGTGGCCCGTGTGCACGTCCTTGAGCTTGGCGACGGCGACGATGTCGCCCGGCCCGGCCTCGGGGACCTCGCTGTGCTCGTGCCCGCGGAGCAGCAGGATCTTGCCGAGTTTCTGCCGGGTCCCGTTGGTCGCGTTCACGATGCCGAGATCCGCGTGGGCGGTTCCCGAGACGACCCGGAACACCGACAACAGCCCCGCGTAGCGGTCGATGACGGTCTTGAACACCAGCGCGGCGAAGGGCTCGTCCGGCCGGGCCGCGAGCGTGCGTTCGGTTCCGGTCGCGATCTCCTGACCGACCCAGCGGCGCGCCTCGGCCGGGGAAGGCAGCAGTTCCTCGAGCGCTCGCAGCAGCGGCTCGAGCCCGATCGGGCGAGTCGCCGATCCGGCGAAGATCGGCAGCAGCTTGCCGGCGCGCACGCCCGCCACGAGGCCGCGGCGCATCTCGTCGTCCGAGAGCTCGCCGGATTCCAGGTAGTGCTCGATCAGCTCGTCGTCGCATTCGGCCACGGCCTCGACGAGTTGGGCGCGCGCCGCGGCTGCTTCGGCGGCGAGTGCGGCGGGAATCTCCCCGGTGCCGCCGGGCCCGCATGCCTGCATCGCCAGCAGATCGACGACTCCCGAGAGCTCCGCACCCGCGCCGATCGGCAGCGTCAGCGGCACCGGCCGGGCCCCGATGTCGACCAGCGACAGGACCGCGGCGTCGAAATCGGCGTGTTCCCGGTCGAGTCCGTTCACGAAGGCCAGCACGGCGAGGCCGAGACCGCGGGCCGTGCGGAACATGCGCTCGGTTCCGACCTTGGCGCCTTCCGCCCCGGAGACGACGAGTACGGCGCCGTCGAGCGCGTGCAGCGCGAGCACGCCATCGCCCTGGAAGTTCGGGTCTCCGGGCGTGTCGAGCAGCGTGAGGTGGCGGGCCTCGTGATCGAAGGCATAGACCGCCGTGCTGATCGTCGAGCCCTGGCGTTCCTTCTCCTCGGGCAGCGTCGCCAGCACCGACGTTCCGGCCGGTCCGTTCCCGAGGCTCGGAATGGCGCCGGCCTGACACAGGATCGCTTCGCCGAGCGAGGTCTTGCCGTCGGCCGAGTGCCCGATCAGCGCGAAGTTGCGGGTGGCGGAGACCGGAACGTCCTTCATGCCTTCTCCCTCTCCTTGCGCGAAACCTCGCCGCGCGGACTGCGGTTGCGTTCGAAGATCATACGCAGGCCCTCGAGGGTCAGGAATGGCTCTACGCGCTCGATGGTGCTGCTCTCGCTGGCGATGCGGCCGGCCAGTCCGCCGGTCGCGATGACCGGGGCCTCGGCGCCCAGCTCGCCGCGGATCCGCCCGACCATCGCGTCGACCATGCCGGCGTAGCCGTACAGCATGCCCGACTGGACGGCCTGCGCCGTGGTCCGGCCGATCACCGTGCGCGGCGGCGCCAGTTCGATCCGGCGCAGCATCGCGGCGCGCTCGAACAGCGCCTCGAGGGCGATCAGCATGCCGGGAAAGATCGCGCCGCCCAGGTACTCGCCTTTGGTCGAGACGCAGTCGAAGGTGGTCGCGGTGCCGAAATCCACCGCGATCACGGGTCCCCCCATCCACTCGAATGCGGCGACGGCATTGACGATCCGGTCGGCACCGACCTCGTGCGGGTTCTCCGTGCGCACCGGCACCCCGGTGCGGGTTCCCGGCCCGACGACCAGGGGCTCGCGATCGAAGAGCTTCGTGCACACCCGCTCCCAGATCGGCAACAGCGGCGGAACGACGCTCGACACGATCACGTCGGTCACGCGTTGCGGATCGATCGCCGCCTGGTCGAAGAGCGCGCGCAGGATGACGGTGACTTCGTCCGAGGTCTGGCCCCGGTGGGTCGCCAGCCGCCAGTGCTCGCCGAGCGACGGCTCGCCGTCTCCGTAGACGAAGGTTCCGAGCGTCACGTTGGTGTTGCCGATGTCGATCGCCAGCAGCACCGACGCGTGGGTTGCCGTCACGGACCCTCCGATTTCGCGATCGTCACGTCTCCGGCGACGACGCGCTCGCGGGTTCCGTCGTCGCGCTCGATCCACAGCGCTCCGTCCCCGTCGATTCCGACGGCGCGGCCCTCGAGCACGGCGGCCGGAGCCTCGCCGACGCCATCGAGCACCCGCACGCGCCGTCCGCGCATGTGGAAGCGCGCCTCGAAGCGCGGCCGGAGCGCTTCGAATCCACCGTCTGCATGGAGGTCGAGCACGGCCTCGAGGGTATCGTAGAGCCGTGCCGCGAAGGCGACCCGATCGATCGGCCGGCCGAGGTGGCTCGAGAGGCTGGTCGCGAGCGCACGGAACTCGTCCGGGAAGCTCTCGCGCGAGACGTTCAGGTTGATCCCGATGCCGAGCACCAGGAACCGGACCTGGGTCGCCTCGGCCCCCATCTCCATCAAGATCCCGCTGGTCTTCCGCCCGCCGAGCAACACGTCGTTGGGCCACTTGATCGCGATCGCGGCGTCGTCGCCCACCGTGTGGGCGATCGTGTCGGCGACCGCCACGGCGGCCGCGAGGATCGTCGTGGGGGCGCGCGCCGTATCGAGCGACGGACGCAACACCGTCGAGCTGTACAGGTTGAGGCCCGGCGGCGAGAAGAAGCTCCGGCCGAGGCGCCCGCGGCCCGCCGTCTGCCCCTCGGCCACGACCGTGGTGCCGTGGGGCGCCCCGCCGCGGGCGAGTTCGGTGGCCACGCGATTGGTCGAATCGGTCGTCTCGAGCCATTCGAAGCGGCGCGCGAGCCAGCGCGTGTGGAGCCTCGGCTGGATCTCCTCGGCGTACAGGCGGTCGGGGGCCGCGACGATCCGGTAGCCATCGCCGGCGGCGCCGTCGATCCCGTAGCCGAGCCCGCGCAGCGCCTCGACATGCTTCCAGATCTGGGCTCGTGAGACGCCGAGCTGGGCGGACAACTCCTCGCCGGAGAGGGCACGCGCGCCGGCGCGGCGCAGCGCCTCGAGCACGCGCGCCGTCGCCTCCTTCATGCTTCCTCCGGGATGAGCTCGAGCGCGATGTCGACGGCCGGTGCCGAGTGCGTCAGCGCGCCGACCGAGACGAAGTGGACGCCCGTTTCGGCGATCGACCGCACGTTTTCGAGCGTGACGCCGCCGGAGGCTTCGAGGACGGCCCGGGTGCGGAAGCGTCCGGCCAGCGCGCGCAGTTCGTCGGGGCCCCGGTTGTCGAGCAGCAGCCACTCGGCGCCGGCGGCGAGGGCCTCCTCGGCCTGCTCGGCCGATTCCACCTCGACCTGGATGCGCAGCGCCGGCCGCGCCGCCGTCCGTGCGGCCCGCACTGCGGCGCCGACGCCGCCGGCGGCGCTCACGTGGTTGTCCTTGATCAGGATCGCATCGTAGAGCCCGAGGCGATGATTCGCGGCTCCGCCGGTTGCCGCTGCGTACTTGTCGAGGACGCGCCAGCCCGGCAACGTCTTGCGCGTGTCGAGCAGGCCGCAGCCGGTTCCGTCGATGGCGCGGACGAAGCGCCGCGTCCAGGTGGCGACGCCGCTCATCCGCTGCAGGAAGTTGAGCGCCGTCCGCTCGGCGGCCAGGATCGAGCGCAGACGCCCGCGGATTCGCAGCAGCGGCAGATCGCGTTCGCGGGCCTCGCCTTCGCTTCCGAGGCGCTCGACCGCGAGCGTCGGGTCGACGGTGGTGAAGACCGCTTCGGCGATCGGCAGTCCGCACGCGACGAGGGCCGTGCGCGCCTCGATGATGCCCGTGCCGTCCGCGTCGGAGGGCAGCAGCGCCTCCGACGTCGCGTCGCCCGGGCCGATGTCTTCCGCGAGTGCGCGCTCGACGAGAGGCTGCCAGCTCGCGCGAGGCGGGAGCGGCGGCCCTCTCATCCGGGGTCTCCGGCGGCGCTCCGCAGTCGCTCGTGTCGCGCGCGCAGCGTCTCGCGCTCGTGCTCGAAGCGCGCCTGCTTCTCGCGCTCCGCGGCGACGACCTCGGGTCTGGCCTTCTCGACGAAGCTCGGATTCTCGAGCTTCTTCGCCACGAAGGCGAGATCCGTGTCGAGCTTGGCGAGCGCCTTCTCGAGACGCCGCAGCTCGTCTCCGAGCAGCTTCGGATCGTCGAGTTCGACCCGGACCTGCCATTCGCCCACCCACAGGACGGAGGCCGTTGCGGGCGGCGGGGCATCGGAGAAGAGCGGCTCCCCGGCGCGCGTGAGCGCGCGCAGCGCCGCCTCGTGACGGCGCACGAGCGGCTCGGCGGCCCGGGGGAACACGACGCGCACGAGGGTCGCAGGCGGGAGATCCAGCTCGCCGCGCACCTGCCGGATCTTGCCGACGAGTTCGGCGAACAGATCCATCTCCTGGGCCTCGTCGGCCTCGAGAGGCGGCCCCGGCGACGGATAGCGACCCTCCATCAGGAACCGGCCGTCGGCATCCGGCAGCGACGCGGCGATCTCGTCGGTGACGAACGGCATGAACGGGTGCAGCGCCGTCAGCGCGCCGCGCAGCACGTCGACCAGCGTCGCCTGCGCGGCGCGCCGGGCGGCCGCTGCGGTGTCGCTGCTGCTTCCGGTTTCCGGTAGCGCGAGCGCGCGCTTCGCGAGTTCGATGTACCAGTCGCACAACTCGCCCCACACGAATCGGTACAGCGCCTGCGCCGCCTCGTTGAAGCGGAACTCCTCGAGGGCGGCGTGCGCCTCGGCGATCGCAAGGTCCATCCGGTGCCGGATCCAGCGGTCGTACAGTGACGGGCTGCGGGGTTCCGCCGCCGCCGCCGCGTCCCAGTCCGCCAGGTTCATCAGCGCGAAGCGTGCGGCATTCCACAGCTTCGTGACGAACGCACGACCGCCCTCCATCACGTTCATGCCGAAGCGGATGTCCCGGCCCTGCGCTGCCAGCGAAATCAGCGTCCAGCGCAGCGCATCGGTTCCATAGACGTCCATCACGTCGAGCGGGTCGATGCCGATCCCCTTCGACTTCGAGAACTTGCGGCCCTGCTCATCGCGCACGAGCGGATGGATGTAGACGTCGCCGAAGGGGATCTCGTCCAGGAAGTGCAGGCCCATCATGATCATCCGGGCCACCCAGAAGAAGATGATGTCGAACGCCGTCGACAGCACCGACGTGGGATAGAACAGCCGGAGTTCCTCGGTGTCGTCGGGCCAGCCGAGCGTGGAGAAGGGCCACAGCGCACTCGAGAACCAGGTATCGAGGACGTCTTCTTCCTGGCGCAGCTCGTCGCTGCCGCAGTGCGTGCAATGGGTGGGATCCTCCACCGTGACGCTCCACTCGCCGCATGCGCCGCACTTCCAGGCCGGGATCCGATGGCCCCACCAGAGCTGCCGCGAGATCGCCCAGTCGCGGATGTTCTCGAGCCAGTGGAAGTAGGTGTTCTCCCAGGTCTGCGGATGGAAGCGGATGCGTCCGTCACGCACCGCGTCGATCGCCGGTTTCGCCAGCGGCTCCATGCGCACGAACCACTGCTCGGACAGCAGCGGCTGCACCAGCGTGTCGCAGCGATCGCAGTGGGGCACTTCGTGCGGGTGCTCGCGAACGCCGATCAGCAAGCCATCGCGCTCGAGATCGGCGACCACGCGCCGGCGCGCCTCGGCGATGTCGAGGCCGGCGTAGGGGCCGGCGTTGTCGTTCAGCCGGCCATCGGGGTGCAGCAGATTGATCGCTGGAAGTCCCAGCCGGCGGCCGGCTTCGAAGTCGCTCGGATCATGAGCCGGTGTGAGCTTCACGGCGCCGGTGCCGAACTCGCGATCCACGAACGCATCGGTGACGACGGGGATCTCGCGATCGAGCAGCGGCAGCCGGACGCGCCGGCCGACGAGCGATGCCCAGCGCTCGTCCTCGGGATGGACGGCCACCGCCGTGTCGCCGAGCAGCGTCTCCGGCCGCGTGGTCTCGACCTCGATCGCGCCGCGTCCGTCGGCGGCCGGGTAGCGGATCCGGTACAGCTTTCCGGCTACCGGCTTGAACGGGGCCTCGAGATCCGACAGCACCGTCGTGCAACGCGGGCACCAGTTCACCAGGTACTCGGCGCGGTGGATCAGCCCCTGGTGATAGAGCCGGACGAACACCTCGCGCACCGCGCGCGAGAGACCGGCGTCCATCGTGAAGCGCTCACGGGACCAGTCGCAGGAAGAGCCGAGCGCCTGGAGCTGCTCGACGATCCGGGTACCGGACTTCGCCTTCCACTCCCAGACCTGATCGATGAAGGCCTCGCGACCGAGGTCGTGGCGGGTCTTGCCCTGCTTCGCCAGCTCGCGCTCGACGACGACCTGCGTCGAGATGCCGGCGTGGTCCGTGCCGGGCAGCCAGAGCACGGCGAAGCCCAGCAGGCGCTTGTGGCGGGCCAGGAGGTCCTGGAGCGTGCTGTTGAGAGCATGTCCGAGGTGCAGCGAGCCCGTCACGTTGGGCGGCGGGATCACCATCGAGAAGGGGAGGCGCTCGCCGTCGGTGGCGGCGCGGAACAGGTCACGCTCCAGCCACGCCTGGTACAGACGCGATTCGACGGGTCGCGGATCGAAGCGCTTGGGCAGCTCGGCTCTCACGGACCGCCGAGTCTACGGGATCGTGCGCGCTGCTACGACTCCTCCGAGTCCTGCAGCCGGCGGATCTCTTCGCGGATCAGCGTCTCGGTCATCTGCGGGATGACTTCCCACGCGACCGCCTCGACCCGCTCGATGACATCGCGGACGATCCTCTCCGTGACATCGCCGAATGCCTCCCAGACGATCTTCTCGAGCGTCTCCTGCAGATGCTTCTGGATCGGCTCCGAGAGGACGGCGGGTCGGACGGCACCGGCCACCGGTACGGCGACGGATTCCGGGCTCGCGGGCGCCGGCGCGAGGGGCGGCGGGTCCGGATCCGGAATCCTCGGCGGGATGGGCCCGGCGGGCGCAGCCGGGACCGCGTCGAGCGTGGGCCGGGCGACGGGCTCGGCCGGCGCCGGAGCGAGCGCCGATTCCGCCGCGCCGTCTTCGAAGCCGAAGTCGAAACTCTCCTCGTAGCCGAGCGGGGCATCCGGATGCGCGCGCGTCGACGACGCGGGTGCGGATTCGGATTCGGCAAGACGGGACAGATCCTCATCCTCGCCGCCGAACCCCGGGAGGCCTCCGGCCGCGCGCGTCGTGGCGAGCGATCCGCTGCCTCCGAACAAGGCGGTGGGCTGTGAGTCTCCGGCCGGAGGCGCGCCGATCGTCTCGGCGCCCGGCATTCCGAAGTCGTCGAAGCCGTCCTCTTCGTCGACGGCGGACTCCAGCTCGAGGGCGCCATCGTCGTCGAGCAGCGTCGGACCGGAGCCCGACGGAGACGGGGCCGTTCGCGCCATCTCGTCGTCGAAGAAGTCGAAGACGGCGTCCGGATCGCCGTCGGCCGAATTCGCGATCACGATCGTGGCGTCGGGATTCTGCGTCTCCGTCGGTTCCGCAGCAGGCTGCGCCCGCGCCAGTCGGGCGTTGACTTCATCGACCAGCGCCTGGGCCTCGAAGGGCTTGGTGATGTGGCCGTCGGCGCCCACGCGGCCGGCTCGCTCCTCGTCGTAGGGCTCGAAGGTCCCCGACAGGAGCAACACCGGAACGTGGCGGAGCTCCGGATCGGACTTGAGGGCCTCGCAGACCTCGTAGCCATCGAGGCCCGGCATCATCACGTCGGCAAGGACCAGATCCGGCCGCGCCTCGCGCGCCCGGCTGACGGCATCGTCCCCGTTGTCGACGGTGAGCAGGACCACGTCTTCGTTCGCGAAGCTGATCCCGACGACCTTCTGGATGGTGACACTGTCGTCGGCAAGCAGAATCGTCTTCGGCATATCTCCCCTCACGGTGCGCGGCAGTGCCGCGGACCCAAGCGTCCGGACCCCCGTATCGTCGCGGACGGCTCCGCGATTGAACGCTTTTCGTCGCGGCCCCCTTCGGGCTCCCCTCCCGCGGCCTGGGGCCGGCACGAGGCCCGGGTGCGGACGACACGAGACTACCGAGTCGGCCCCGAGCAGCCGATAGGAGGGGGCCGGGCGGCCGTCGGCCCGCCCGGCGCCTCGGGAGGAAGGGACAAGCCATGTTGCTGCGAGCCGCGGCGGGTTCGGACGTCGGCCGACGGCGGGCCGCCAACGAGGATCACTACGTCCTGGCGCCCGAGATCGGGCTGTACCTGGTGGCGGATGGTCTCGGTGGCCACGTGGCCGGTCAGATCGCCAGCGAGCTGGCGGCCGAAGCGGCGCTCAGCGCGCTGCGAACGCTCCAGGGGACCGGGATGAGCCTGGCCGAGAAGCTGCGCTACGCGGTGATCGCCGCCAATCGCGAGGTGCACGAGACCGCGCGCCGGCGCCGAGAGCTGGCCGGGATGGGCACGACGCTGGTGACGCTGCTCGCGCAGGAGGGCCGGGCGGCCCTGGCGCACGTGGGGGATAGCCGCGCCTACCTGGTCCGCAGCGGGCGGATCCGGCAGCTCACCGATGATCATTCACTCGTCGGCGAACTCGTCCGCCGGCACGAGATCAGCCCCGCCGACGCCCGCGAGCATCCCCAGCGGCATGTGCTGACGCGGGCGCTCGGTGTGCGGCCGAGCGTGGAGGCGGATCTCGCCGAACTCACGCCGGAGTCCGGCGATGTCTTCGTGCTCTGCTCGGACGGGCTGACCGGCCGCGTTCGAGACGAGGAGATCGCGCGCCTCGCGAATGACCTCGACGATCCTCAGGAGGCGGTGGATGTGCTGATCCGGCTCGCCAACGAGCGCGGCGGGGAAGACAACATCACCGTCGCCGTCGTGCGCTGCGAGAAGGAGATGGCGGGCGGGTAGTCAGCGCTCCATCAGGCTCTTCAGCTTCGAGCGCAGCCGGCCCACGGCCTTGGTGTGGATCTGGCAGACGCGAGACTCCGTGATGCCGAGGATCGAGCCGATCTCCTTCATGTTCAGGTCCTCGTAGTAGTACAGCGAGAGGACCAGCCGTTCCTTTTCCGGGAGGCCCGAGATCGTCTCGGCGATCACACGCCGCGTCTCCTGCTGCTTGAGCGTCGAGAACGGGTTCTCGGAGTGGACGTCTTCGACGATGTCGGCATAGGAGCCGGTTCGCTCGCCGTCGGCACCGGTGCCGCGCAGTTCCTCCAGGTTGACGAGCGAGACGCCGCGCACCTGGTTCAGCAGCTCGTGGAACTTCTCGATCTGGAGACCGAGCGAATCGGCGACTTCTTCTTCACTGGCCGAGCGCCCGAGGCGCTGTTCCACTTCGCCATAGGCCCGCTCGAGGCGGCGACCCTTCTGCCGGACGCTCCGGGGCACCCAGTCCAGCGAACGGAGCTGGTCGAGGATCGCCCCCTTGATCCGGAACTCGGCGTAGGTCTTGAACTTGCAGTTCTTTTCCGGATCGTACTTCTCGATCGCGTCCATCAGGCCGATGACACCGGTGCTGTGCAGGTCATCGAGATCGATGTGGGATGGCAGGCGGACCGCGATCCGATTGACGATGTATCGGATCAGGGGCGCGTGCTCGAGCACGATCTGCTCCTTCACCGAGGCCGAGATCTCCACGCTGACTTCCTTCGCGTCCCGCATCATCGTCTCCATGGCGCCTTCTTCCCCCTCCACGTTCGTGTCTCGCCCCCCGTGCTGCGTGCTTGCCGCTCGGATGCCCAGGGCCTGCTGGAAGAGCACGTGGCGTGCCAAGTGCGGGAAGGCGAGGGCCTGCGCACGACGCGCGGCCCGGCTGCGGACGGATGCGCCGGTGAAGAGGCCGCGGAACCCTGCGTGCCGTCGGGTGTTTTCCCCGGTCGAGCCGTGGTGCGGCCGTTCTTCGAAGGGCGCCGCCGGCTGCCGCCCGGGGCGGCGGCAGCCGCAGGCAATCCGCAGGAGCGTCAGAAGATCGACGGATGGCGCCTGCTGGCAGTTACGAAACCGTCGCTCGTCGGCCGGGTCCAGACCCGGCCGAGCGCCTCTCAGTCGCTCACGCCTTCGGGCGGTTCGAGCTTCTTCTTCTTGATCTTCTCGAGCAGCGTCGTGCGGTTCAGACCCAGGAGCTGGGCGGCGCGGTTCTTGTTCCAGTGGGTCCGCTCGAGGGCCTGCACGATCATGCTCGTCTCGAGGCGATCCACGATCTCGTTGAAGGCGATGCCGTCCGGGCCGAGCTTCGGCAGCGGCAGCGGCGGCGTTCCGACCGGCTGCCGGAACGCCGCCGGCAGATCCTCGACGTCGATGACCCCCCGGCCCCGCATGACCACGAGTCGCTCGATCAGGTTTTCGAGTTCGCGCACGTTGCCGGGCCAGTCATGCTCGACGAGCCGCTCGAGGGCCGCCGGGCGGATCCCTTCGACCTCACGGCCCTTCTCGTCGTTGAGGCGCGCCAGGAAATGTTCGACGAGCAAAGGAATGTCATCCTTGCGCCGGCGCAGCGGCGGCACTTCGATCGGGATCACATTGAGCCGGTAGTAGAGGTCCTCGCGGAAGCTTCCGCGCCGGATCGCGTCCTCGAGATCTCGATGCGTCGCCGCGATCACGCGGACGTCCGCGCGCACGGTCTTGGAGGAACCGACCGGCTCGAAGCTGCGGTCCTGGATCACCCGCAACAGCTTGACCTGCAGATTGGGGCTCATGTCCCCGATCTCGTCGAGGAAGATCGTCCCGCCATCGGCGGCGGCGAAGCGACCCTCGCGGTGCTGGACGGCGTTGGTGAAGGCGCCCTTCACGTGCCCGAAGAGCTCCGATTCGAGCAACTCCTCCGGGATCGCGCCGCAGTTCACGGTGACCATCACGCGATCGGCACGCTTGCTGTTGTAGTGCAGCGCGCGGGCGATCAGCTCCTTGCCGGTTCCACTCTCCCCGGTCACCAGCACGGTGCTGTCGGAATCGGCGACGCGGCTCACCAGGTCCAGCACCGCACGCAGTTCCGCGCTCTGCCCGACCACGTTGTCGAAGCGATACCGCGAGCAGAGCTGGTTCTGGAGCAGCCGGTTCTCGGCGCGCAGCCGGCGGTGCTCGATCGCCTGGTCCACCAACTGGCGCACGACGTCGAGCGAGCGCCGCTCGAAGGGTTTCTCCAGATACCAGAAGGCGCCGGCATGCAGCGCTTCGACGGATTGCTCGGCGCTGCCGTAGCCCGTGACGACGATGCAGGGCAGCTCGGGATCGATGTCGCGGATCTGACGCACCAGCTCGAGCCCGCTGATGCCCGGCATCCGGATATCGCACAGGACCAGATCGAGCGGCTCGCCGGAGATGCGCGCCAACGCCTCGCTGGCGTCGCGGGCCGTCACGACCGCGTGTCCGGCGCGCACGAGAATCCGCTCGAGCGCTCGGCGGTAGAGCTCTTCGTCGTCGACGATCAGGATCTGTGCGCGACGCAGTGGATCATCCTCCGCCCGGTTGCGGAGGGGGGCAGCGGCATTGTACGTGGCTGTCCGCAGCAAGCAAGCCGCACGGGTCCGGCGGGACCGCTTCGCTCGGCACGGCTCAAGCGTCCCGGATCCGGGACCGATAGAGGGCCGCATGAGCATCGCCCCTCCGTTTCCCGAGAGGCCGACGCGCGGAGCGGGTCCTGCGAACGAGCCCGGCCTGGTCCTGGTCATCGACGACGAGCCGTTGCTGCTGCGGGCGCTCGCTCGGATGCTGCGGCCGGCCGGCCACCGCGTGGAGCTGGCCGAGACGCCCGCCGCCGCCCAGCGCGTGCTCGCCGATCCGGATCTCGACGTCGTCCTGCTCGACTTGCGGCTCGGGGCCGCCAGCGGCCTCGAGCTGCTCGACGGGATCAAGGCCGAGCGCCCCGAGGTGGAGGTCGTGGTGATGACCGGGCACGCCACCATCGAGAGCGCGGTCGACTGCATGCGGCAGGGCGCCTTCGACTACCTGGCGAAGCCGTTCGAGGATGTGTACCGGGTCTGCACGACCGTCGAGCGGGCGATCGAACGGCGCCGGCGCCTCACGCGCAATCGTCAGCTCGAGGCCCGTCTCGAGGGTCACCGGCCCGGGGCCGGTCTGATCGGGCACACGCCCGCGATGCGGCGCCTCGTGCGCACCATCGAGAGCCTGCGCCACAATGAGAGCCACGTCCTGATCCAGGGCGAGAGCGGGACCGGCAAGGAACTGGTCGCGCGTGCGGTCCACCTCGCCAGCCGTCGACGCGACGGCGCGTTCGTGCCGGTCGACTGCGGGGCGTTGCCGGAGTCGGTGATCGAGAGCGAACTGTTCGGTCACCAGCGGGGCGCCTTCACCGGCTCGGTCGGCGCGCCGGGGCTGTTCCAGATGGCCGCGGGCGGGACGCTGTTTCTCGATGAGATCGGCGAGATCCCGCTGGCGACGCAGGCCAAGCTGCTGCGGGCATTGCAGTACAAGGAGGTGCGTGCGGTCGGCGCGGCGGCGTCGATCTCGGTCGATCTCCGAGTGATCACCGCGACGCACCGGGACCTGGCGGCGATGATGGAGACCGGGCGCTTCCGCACCGATCTGTTCTACCGGCTCGACGTCGTCCGCATCGTGGTGCCGCCGCTGCGCGAGCGGCTCGAGGACATTCCGATGCTGGCGCAGCACTTCCTCGACAAACACGTGCGGGCGGGCGCCGACGTGCGGATCGACGACGCGGCGCTCGAGCGGCTGATGAGCCACGACTGGCCCGGCAACGTCCGCGAACTCGAAAACGTGATCGAGTCCGCGCTCGCGCTGGCGCGCGGGCCGCGCTTGCGCGCGGCGGATCTGCCGATCGGACGCTCGCGGACCGCCGCGGGCATCCCGATTCGCGGCGCGGGAGGCACGGCACCGCTCGGGGGTCTCCCGCTCTCGCTCGAAGCCTACGAGCGCAGTGCCCTCGAGCGGGCGCTGCGCGAAGCGGGCGGCAACGCGCCGGAGGCGGCGCGCCGGCTCGGCATCGGTCGCAGCACCTTCTATCGGAAGCTCGGCAAACACGGCCTGTCGCTGCACGCGTCCGGCACCGCAGACTTGATCGAGCGTCCCGGGATCCGGTAGCTTCCGGCGCCCCCCTAGAAGGTTTCGACCTCGCCTCCGAGACGCCCCGGCGCCCGGTGGTGGCAGGAGGGTGCGCGCGATGTCCGATGAGCGCGGTGCGGAGCATCCCCGTCCCGTTCGCATCCTGATCGCCGAGCCGGGCCTGGCGGGCGCCGAACCCGAACTCGGGACCGAGCGCGCGTTGCGTCGCCTCGGTCCCGGCGTGGAGTTCGAGGTGACGGGCGATGCGATCGGATGCCTCGGCCGGGTGCAGACCTGGCGTCCGGACCTCATCGTCGTCGATCTCGCGATCGGCGGCGAGGCCACGAAGATCCTCGCCGGACTCGAGGCCCAGGCTCCCCCCGCCATCGTGGTCTCTCGCGAGCTCGCGGCCGAGTCGGCGCTCGAGAGCTTCGCCGCGGGCGCCGCCGATTGCGTGCGCGCCGGGCCGGACTTCGCGGAGGTGCTGCCGGCCGTCGCTCTCGAGCAGATCCAGATCTGGCGTGAGACCCGCGCCCGAGAGCGCCTGCAGCGCAATGCCCGGACCCTGCGCGGGACGCTCGAGAATCTCGTCGATGCGATGGAGAGCGGGCTCCTGGTGGTCGACGCCCGGGGCTCCGTCAGCCATGCCAACCCCGCCGCCGAGCGGATCCTCGGAGAGCCTCCGGGCTCCCTGCGCGGGCGCTCGATCGTCGAGTGGTTGTCGGATGGAACGCCGGGTCTGCCGCTCGTGCGAGCGCTCGCGGAGGGGGAGCGGGTTCGCGGCGCCGAGTCGATCGCGGTGTGCCGGGATGGCCGCTACGTCCCGATCGGCCTCTCGCTCGCGCCGTTGGCCGCGGCCGACGGGCGACGGCAGGGATCGGTCGTGATCTTCCAGGACCTGTCGGAGCTGAAACAGCTCCAGCGCCAGGTGCTGCAGTCGGAGAAGATGGCATCGATCGGCCAGTTGGCCGCCGGCGTGGCGCACGAGATCAACAACCCGATGGGCTTCATCCACGCGAATCTGTGTCAGATGGAGGAGTACCTGGCGGACCTGCGCCGCCTGCTCGACGGGGCCACGGCGCTGACTGCCCGTGTTTGCGCCGAGGGCTCGCCGGCGCTGCGAGCCGCCGCCATGGACTGGCAGACCCTGCGCGAGAAACTCGACGCCGAGTTCCTCGTCGACGATTTCGCCAAGGCGATCCGAGAGTCGATCGAGGGCTCCGAGCGGGTCCGCCACATCGTGCAGGACCTGCGCGCGTTTGCGCATCGCGACGATGGCGAATGGGTCATGGCAGACGCGAATCGCTGCCTCGACTCGACGGCGCACATCGTCTGGACGATGATGAAGCACTCGGTGGTGTTGCGGAAGGAATACGGCTCGATCCCGCTGCTGCGCTGCCTGCCGCTGCAGCTCGAGCAGGTGTTCATGAATCTGCTGGTGAACGCCTACCAGGCGATCGAGCAGCGCGTCGGCGAACGCGGGGGCAGTGGGGAGATCGTGTTACGGACGGAGGCCTGCGGCGCCGAGGTGCGGATCCTGGTGAGCGATGACGGCGTCGGAATCCCGCCGCTCCACGCCGAGCGGATCTTCGATCCCTTCTTCACGACCAAGGAGGTCGGGGTCGGGACCGGGCTCGGCCTCTCGACCTCCTTCGACATCGTGCGCCGCCACGGAGGCTCGATCCGCGCCGCCGCACGGCCGGGCGGCGGGACGATCTTCGAGGTCCGCCTGCCGTCGGCCGGTCCTCCGGCGCCTCCCGCTTCCGGCCCGGCGGCGTGAGCGATCCGGCCCGGACGCCGACGCTGCTGATCGTCGACGACGAGCCGCGCATCCTGTCCGCGCTGCGCCGCTGTCTTCGCCGCGAGGGCTGGCGGATTCTCGCGACC
Source organism: uncultured Pseudomonadota bacterium (assembly GCA_900696485.1). Taxonomy (GTDB): domain Bacteria; phylum Myxococcota_A; class UBA9160; order UBA9160; family PR03; genus CAADGG01. Next base: position 7,863 of record CAADGG010000027.1, on the reverse strand, counting down.
TCGCAGCCCGACGAGGCGCTTCGCTGGCTGGCGGGCGAGCGGATCGAGGCGCTGCTCTCGGACCACAAGATGCGCGGCGCCAGCGGGCTCCGGCTCCTCGAAGCGGCCGCCGGCATCCAGCCGAGCACGGTGCGCTTCCTGATCAGCGGCTGGCCCGACGAGATCTCGGCCGAGCGGCTGGCTGCGATCGGCGTCCATGCGCTGATTCCGAAGCCCTGGGACGACACCGCGCTCCGGGCGCTTTTGCGCGAAGCGCTCGGGGCCTGAGGCTACTCCCGCGGCAGCCGGCTCAGATACTCGAGGTCGGTCTTCTGGCTGTTCTTGGCGCCGATCGCGAGGACCCGGAAGCGCCGTTGGCTTCCCGACGTGTAGTAGACCCGCCCCTTGCCGCCGAAGCCCAGTTCGAAGATCGTCAGGTGCGACGGCAGGCCGCCGACCTTGCGCCGGACCGCCGCCGTCTCGACATCGACATCGAGGCGCTTGATCGACTCCTCGGCGCGCAGTTTCATCGCTTCGTCGGCGAGCCCGATGAGACCCCGGATCGCATGCTCATCGAACTCGAGATTCTTGTAGAGCGCGCGCAGCCGGGTTCCGAGCAGGTCCACGTCCCGCGCGCGAGGCGTCGTCGTCGCGCTGCGGCCCGGGGTGCTGCGTTGCAGCTTGTCCGCGAGCCCGCGCAGCTCTTCGTCCTTGCGCGCGAGATCGCCGAGCGCCTCGTCGAGCATCGCCTCGAGGGTCTGACGCTCGCTCTCGATCGTCTCCTGCAGGCGCCCGGACTGCGCGCGCAGCGCATCCTCGCGGCGGGCCAGGCTTGCGAGTTCCTCTTGCAGCCGCGTGCGCTCGCGGCGCACGGATTCGATCTCGGTCGCCACTTCCGCCTCGACGCGATCGTCGACCTGGCGGCTCAGCGCCTCCAGCTCCGTCTCGATCCGGGCCGCGCGGGCGGCGGTTTCCTCGCGCGCTGCCCGGGCGTCGGCGAGGCGGGCTTCTTCGAGTCGGCTCCGCCGGCGTTCGTAGAGGAAGAGGGTCTGGATCAGCAGGGCGGCATAGACGACGAGAATGGCGTTGGCGGTCAGCGAGTTGTGCGGGATGGACACGACGACCTCGGCGCTCGTGGGAAGCAGCCGGGCCGAGGCGTCGAGCGCGTCGCTGTCGATCGGCGCAGGGATCGGGCGACCTCCCAGATAGAGCGGAGTCATGCCGTCCGCCGCGACGACGATCGGAAGCACGCGCACTCCCCCGACGCGCGTCCAGAACGAGTTCCTCACGACACCATCGACGCGTTCATGGATCTGTTCGACCGGATCGCGGGTGGCGGGATCGATCCGGACGGCTTCGGCGATCCGTGCCTGGAAGGCTGTGCCGAGGGCCTGCTCCACGGCCTTCACCGTGAACACGTAGAGCAGGATGAACCCGAAGATCGCGACGTACGTGAGCCGGAACGAGGCGAGACGGTCGAGCGTCGCGCCCCCGCGTCCGGGAAGCGGCGGAAGTGCAGTTCCGTTGAATGGAATCGATTTGCCCATCAACCCGACAGCATAATCCGAAGCGATCGGATCCCAAGCCCGAGAAAGCGTGGGACGCCCCGGGGTTGGGGCGTTCCCACCGGAATCGTGCGCCGGCAGGTCTCTGCACGGATCTTGCATCTGGTTCCGTCCGGGAGTCCGGTCCGCGCAGCCCGGCGCGGGCGAATCGGAATCTCCGATGCTTTGCCGCCGCCGTTTCTTCCACCCTTGATTCCGAGGAGTCCGGTGTCCGTCGACGAACTGCAACGATTGCCGCGTGCCCCGTTCTCCGGATGGGTCGAAATCACCGTCGACGGGCTTCGCCGGCTCGGGACCGGCCGCGACCTGTCCGCGGGCGGGATCGGAGTCGAGCTTCCGGGCGAGCTGCCGCCGATCGGGGGGGCCGTCCTCAGCGAGTTCTCGCTCCCGGGCATCTCGCTCCCGCTCGAGCTCGAGGGTCGGATCATGTGGTGCAATCCCCAGAGCCTCCGGGTCGGAGTCCGCTTCGAAGGCATCGACCCGGGCCTCGCGGAGCTGTTGGAGAACTTCGTCGGCGGACGCTTCTGATCGACCGCGTCCGGCAGTCGCAGTTCCCCGACGGCCCCTTGGCCGCTTCGATTCGTCCCTTATCTTCCGCCGCCCATGCGAGTCGTCGACCTCGATCGCGACATGAACGACGTCATCCCGACGGGAACGACGCGGGACAGCCAGTATCTGTTCGATCGCATGACGGCGGAGACACTGGCGCTGGCCGGCGGGGGACCCGGGCGCCGGATCCTCGACGTGGCGGCGGGCTTCGGACAGGACGCCGTCGCCCTGGTCGAAACGGGCGCTTCCGTCGTGGCCTGCGAGCCGTCGGCCCGGATGACGGCATGGGCGCAACTGGTCGCGTCGAAGCGCGAGGGGCCCCGGCCCCTCTGGTTGCGCGGCTGGTCGGACGCGTTGCCGTTCCGCTCCGGCAGCTTCGATGCCGCGCTGTGCAAGGGGGCCATCGACCACTTCGATCGGCCGGAGATCGCCATCGAGGAGATGGCGCGCGTCACACGTCCAGAGGGGCGCGTCGTGCTGTCCATTGCGAACTTCGAATCGCTCGCCTGCCGTCTCGCCCGCGCCCAGGACAGCCTCCGTGAGGGCATTCCCGGCGCGAGCGCGCGTCGCGGCCGACGGCACTACGACGTCCCGGCGGATCACTTCACGCGCTACGACCTCGGACTGATGCGGGCGCAGGCGTCGCGCTTTCTCGATCTCGAGGTGGTGCGCGGGATCTCGCTGGGCTGGGGGGTCCCGGTCTGGTCGCGCGGGGTGGGCAAGCTTCCCGGCGCCGTGGCTCGTGGAGCGCTTCAGGCCCTCGACAGCCTGGCGCGTCGCGCGCCGGAGTGGGCGGACGTGATCGTGCTGGCGGGTCGCCCGCGCCGCTCGGCGAGGACGGCGCGGTAGACGTCTGCCGTGTGGGCGGCGATGCCCGCCCAGGAATAGGCGGCCACGACGCCCTTCCGGCCGGCGGCGCCGAGGCGAGAGCGCTGTTCGGGCCGCTCGAGCAGCGATGCGAGCGCTCGGGCCAGGGCCTCGGCATCGCCTTTGGGGACCAGGATCCCGCCGCCCGTGGCGCGCAGGACCTCCGGCAGCGCGCCGGCCGCCGAGGCGACGACCGGCGTTCCGCACGCCATGGCCTCGACTGCCGGCAGCCCGAACCCTTCGTACAGCGATGGCACCACCACCAGCGTGGCGCTCCGATAGCGCCGCACCAGGTCGGGCGTCTCGATACGCCCGAGGATCTGGAGCCGCTCGCCGATGCCGAGCGCCTCCGCCAGCCGGCGACCCTCGTGGTCGGGGTGGTCCTCGTCGACCAGGACGAGGCGCGTCGGCGGCGGCAGTTTGGCAAGCGCCTCGATCAGGACCCGGATGCCCTTGTTCGGATCCGACGCACGTCCTACGCACAGAAGCGTCGAAGCCTCGCGCGGGACGTTGGGATCCGGGGAGAACAGCTCCGTGTCGAGTCCGTTGCCGAGCGCGCACAGCCGTTCCGGCCGGACACGGAAGTCGCGGCGGATCAGATGCGCGCCGGCCTGCGACGAGGGGAGGATGCGGTCGAGTCGGCGCGCGACGAAGGCCTGCATTCCGACGGGGTGGAACTCACTCGTTCCGATCGCCTCCCGCAGCGTGCGGTCGCGGCGGTAGGACGCGCGCCGATCGACCGTCAGCGGGTGGTGGACGGTGGCGACCACCGGGAGTCCGAGCGCGCGGATGCCGAGCAGGCCCCAGCCGAGGCACTGCACGTCGTGCACCAGATCCCAGCGGGACCCGGCGCGGAGCCGCTGCGCGACCTCCCGAAACGCCCGCACGCTGAAGGCGAACGGCTCCGGGAAGAAGCCGATGCGACTCGCGCCGAGTTCCCAGAAGCGCAGGGGAGTCAGCACGCCGAAGGGGGCTTCCGGCGGGAAGAAGGCAGACCGGTCGCGGGCGAACCACTTGCCCCAGAAGCGATCATCGGGGAGTTCCTGGACCTCGCGGGCAAACGGCATCGCATCCGGCAGCGGCGGACCGACCAGCACGCTGATCTCGTGGCCCAGCCGGGCGAGCTCGCGCCCCAGGAACCAGAGGTACACGCCCTGACCGCCGCAGCGCATGTTGCCGCGGTACGAGGTGAACAGGAGCCGCAGCGGTCGGTCCATCACGCGGCCCCTGCGGCGCGCTCCGCCGTGCGCTGGGCGTAGAGCACGAGGCTCTTGGGGCAGAGGAAGTCGAGCACGCGCTTCTCGAAGCGGTCGAGCCAGCCGGACGTGGTGGCTCGGATCAGGAACAGGCGATACGCCTGGACCAGGGGGTTGCGCTCGGAGCGCGGCAGGCCGACCGCGGAACGCAGCACCCAGTACGGGGTATGGAAGCCGTGCGCGAACCCGAGTCCGGTCGGTTGGAAGCCGGCACACCGCATCGCATCGGCCAGATCGCGCGGTCGGAAGATCCGGATGTGACCGCCCGGAGACTCGAAGTAGTCGTCCCCGAGACGCAGGTAGAGGGCCTCGCTGGTGGCCGTCGGCACGGTGATGGCGAGCGTGCCGCCGGGCCGCACCACGCGCGCGAGCTCGCGGATGGCGGCCGGATAGTCATGCACGTGCTCCATCACCTCGGAGCAGATGGCGCGGTCGAAGCGGTCGTTGCGGAACGGCAGGCGAAATGCGTCTCCACGCAGGACGGCGCCGAAGCCGCCCCGCTCGCGCGCCCGCGCCCGCAACGGACCATGCCCGGCACGCAACGAGGCGAGGTCGAGATCGAGACCGACGACGTGCGCGCCTCGTTCGAGCGCGCCGAAGCAATGACGACCCTCGCCACAGCCGACGTCGAGCAGCCGGTCGTCGCGCGCGACGCCGAGCTTATCGAGGTCGACGGTGAGCAGCACGGCGCACGTCCTCGAAGATCCCGACGAGCTGGGCGGCGGCATCGCGCCAACGGAAGGTGTGCTGGACGCGAGTCCGCGCGTGGCGCCCCATCTGCGCAAGTCCCACCGGGTCCGCGAGCAACTCGGCGATCGCGGCGGCCATGGCGGCCGGATCGCGCGGGGGCACCAGACGGCCGGCGTGGCCATCGGAGCCGACCACTTCGGGCAGCGCGCCGGCCGCACTGGCTACGACGGGCAGGCCACAGGCCATCGCCTCGCTGGCCGGGAAGCCGAAGCCTTCGAAGAACGACGGGACGACGGCGAGCCGTGCCGTCGAGTACTCGCCGATGAGCTCTTCCAGATCGAGCCAGCGCTTCTGGATCACGACGCGCCGTTCCAGTCCGTAGCGGCGGATCAGCCGCGGCACCAGCCCATGGTCTGGAATCCGGCCATCGACGATCTTCAGCGTGACGTTCTCGGGAAGCCGCGCCAGCGCCTGCAGCAGCGTGCCGATCCCCTTCTTGCGATCCTCGGTCCGGCCGACGAAGAGCAGATCGGCTTCGATCTCGCGCCCGGGCCTGGGTTTGAACAGATCCGTGTCGGTCCCGTTGTAGACGACCTCGACGCGCTTCTCCGGGATGCCGAAGCAGCGCTCGATCTCGCGGCGCGAGGCCTCGCTCACCGTCACGACACCGGCCAGCCGCGGGGCGACGACCTGTTGCATCAGGAGTGGGAAGTACAGCGTCCGTTTGATCTTCCGGGCAAGGCTCGGTTCGATCGCGAAGTCCGCCTCGCGGTCGAGGTGCAGCGGGTGGTGGATCACCGACACCACCGGCGTGCCGGCGGCCTGGATCCCGAGCAGGCCCCAGGACAGCGACTGGTTGTCGAAGACGACGTCGAATCGGTGACGCTCCTGCAGCGCTCGCCAGCGACGCAGCAGCCGGAAGCCGAAGGTCTGCATCTCCGGGAAGACCCCGAACCGCGAAACGCCGGTTTCCCACAGCGTCAGCGGCTGGAACAGTCCCATGCGATCGGATCGCCGGGCGAGCGTTTCGAGCGGTACCCCGAACACATTGTGGTTCGGGATCACGTGCAGCGGGATGCCCGGGTCGAGCGTCGGCAGCGGCGGACTCGCGATCACGTGCACGTCGTGGCCGGCGCGCCGCCACTCGCGTGCCAGGTAGGCCGCGTAGATGCCTTGGCCTCCGCAGTACATGTTGCCGCGGTAGGTGAGCAGCGCGATTCGCATGCCGGCCGCGGCCCCTAGTTCGAGGCGCTCGGCGACGACGGAGGGCTCGGCGGGACGGTGCTGGGCGGGGGCGGCTCGTCACGCTCCGGTTCGACCTGGACGGTGTAGATGGTCCAGCCCACCCAGAAGACGAGTCCCAGCGCGAACAGCGTCACGATCGTCACGGGGATGGCGAGCGCGAGGTAGCTCCCGTTCAGCACGCCGAGGAGGAAGAGCAGCGCGGCGATGCCGGCGCCGATGCAGATCAGACCGCCTTGCTGGCGCGAAGAATCGGTCATGGGGGGCTCCCGGTCGGGAAGAAGGATCGGACACGAGCGCGGGGCAGCATGATGAAGGCCGGTGCCTCGGGTGTCAATCCGAGCGCGGAAAGGCAGGAACCCTATCCTCGCCCGATGCGCGTGATCGGACTCATGGCGGGGACTTCGGCGGATGGTGTCGATGCCGCTCTGGTCGAATGGCCGGACGACGGCGCGGTCCGTCCGTTTCGTCTGGAGGGCTTTCGCGAGGATCCGTTCGAGCCGGAACTGCAGGACCGGATCCATGCCTTGGCGGCCGGGCGACTTGCCGGTGCCGAGGTCCTGCGCGAGCTGCTGGCCCTCGACGTTCTGCTGGCGGAACGGTTTGCCGCCTCGGCCGCCGCCGTGGCGCGCGAGGCCGGCGTCGGACTCGAAGCCATCGATGCAATCGCCTCTCACGGCCAGACCGTGGCTCATCATCCGGAGCTCGGCAGTTCCCTCCAGATCGGAGATCCCTCCCGCATCGCGGAGCGGACCGGTGTCACGACGGTCGGCGATTTCCGATCGCGCGACCTGGCGGCCGGGGGGGCAGGCGCACCGCTGGCGCCGTTCTTCCACCACGCGGTCTTCGGGGATGCCGAGGAGAGCCGCCTGGTCCTGAACCTCGGCGGAATCGCCAACGTCACCTGGCTGCCGCGCGGATGCAGCCCCGACGCCGTGGCGGCCTTCGACGTCGGGCCGGGCAACGTCCTGCTGGACGGAGTCGTGCGCGGCATGAGCGGAGGGCGGGAACGCTTCGACAGCGAGGGGAGCCGTGCCCGCCGCGGTCAGCTCGACGAGGCGCTGCTCGCCGAGCTGCTCGACGACGAGTTCCTGCGCCGCCCGCCGCCCAAGTCGACCGGCCGCGAGCGCTATGGACTCGAGCAGGCGGAGGCGCTCGTCGCGCGCGCGCGAAGCGATGGACGCCCGATCGATGATCTCCTCGCCACGCTGGTCGCGTTCACCGCGGCCAGCGTCGCGCGCGCAGCGCACGATTTCTGTGGCGGCGAGGGCGCCTTGCATCGGCTGCTCGTCGGCGGTGGCGGTGCGCGCAACCTGGCGTTGATGGATGCGCTGCGCACGCGGCTCCCCGGGGTTCCCGTCGAATCCTTCGACAGCGCCGGCGTCCCAGCGGGCGCCGCCGAGGCGATGGCCTTCTCGCTGCTCGGCCGCAATACGCTGCTCGGGCTGCCGAACCATCTGCCGCGCTGCACCGGCGCACAGCGCGCCGCCGTGCTCGGCGAGATCGCTCCGGGCCGGGACCGGCGCGTGCGGCCGCGCTGAGCGGACGCTCGGCGCGACCCCGAACCCACGCTCACAGGCTTGCCGAGAATCGGCCACTGGCGAACGCGCATCGCCGGGTGGGAGGAGCACACCCGGAGCCGTAATCCGGAGGCGGCCGTACCAAACCCGTACGCAGCGCCGAAGCTCGTCCGCCGAGGACATCGGCGCAGGGTG
>CAADGG010000026.1 GCA_900696485.1 uncultured Pseudomonadota bacterium | reverse complement strand
TGAACTCGCGCTCGACCATGTCGTCGATGATCGGCGCCGGCGGCAGCCTCCCGATGCCGAACTGCTTCGAGACCAGCGGCCGGGGATGGTGCGGGTCTCCGGGTCGTTGCCGACGTTGCCGTAGAGGGTGATCGGGGTCTTGCTGGTCATCTGCTTTCTCCTTTCGTTGTGTTTCCGTCCAACACGGCCCGGTGGGAGCCCGGGGTGAACGGAGCCCGGCCGACAAGGCCGCGCCGCTCGACGTCAGTCGGCGCGCCGCAGGCTTGGCACCCATCGGATTGATGGGCCGGGCGCACCTCGGGCACGGTTTCCGGGACGTTGGGCGGAGGCCCGGCGAAAGGAGAGGGATGACGGGACCACGACTCGCCTTCGGGCGGCGGTGGCGACCCGTGGACGAAGAGCTCCAGGCCGCGCCAGGGTGGGTGGTGGACGAGCACGACGCCCCGGAGGAGACGAGGGGCTCGCGCGCAGGCCGGTGGAGGCACCCTGGAGCGTGGGCGAGCGGCGTGACAGCGGCCCCTGGCTGGCGCGGCGCTCGCCTGCCTGGAGCTCGGCAGTGAGGCCATCCCCGGCACGCGGGTCACGAGGCACGTCCGCTGCGCTTCCGTCGATCGGGTCGAGCGCGTGCCCGAAGCGAGTCCGGTGATCGCCATCCGTCCAGTTGCCGAGGGCAACCTCTCGTCCGCTGCGACGACGACTTCAGGTGCCTCTCCCTCCGTGAAGGGTGACCGGTGAAGGTCGAGCCCACGAGCGCATCGTTGATGGCGAGATCCGTCCGCTCGCTCGTCGAGGGCCTGAACAGCGCTCCGGGAACGAGCGGGTGCCAGCGCCGGCTCAGGGGTGATCCAACGGCGTGGGCGACCGGAAGTAGGCACTGGAAGGCTCCCGGAAGTCGTTCCACGAGATCGCACCGCACACCGCGCAGTAACCGGCGCCCCAGCGCGTGTAGTGCGTCATGGGGTTGACTAGGCCGAGCTCGGACACTTCGATCTTGGTCAGCCCGTAGCAGCGGCGGCCGGCCGCCTCCTCGGCGGCGAACGCGGCGGCCACACGCGGATCGCTCCACCCGTGCCATCCCGGGCCGCCCCACCTCCCGCCGCTCGCGCTGCGGCAGTGTGGGCAGCGGCCAGCGTGACGGCGACGATCGAAGGCGATGAAGCCCGGAGGAGGAAGCAAACGCGAGCCGAAACGATCGCGAGTCTCGCCACGCGGCGCGAGCGACAGCGGCGGCTCGGGATAGTCGAGGTGCCACCCCGGCACCAGCGGGTTCCAGTGCCACTTGCCGCCGAGCAGGGGCGGCGGCGCCGGCGACGTCGGCACCGGGTGGCGGTACTCGATCTCGCGCCCCGGTCCGAAACGCCACGTGGCGTGCGCCCAGTCCGGGTCGCGGTCGACTCGCCCGGCCTCGTCGACGGCGGGCACGATCGTGGTCGACGTCGTGGTGAAGAGGCCCAGTTGCTGGTTCACGGCGTTCTCCTCCCGATCGGTCACGTTCAGCGCCCTCCCCCCCTCTCCACGGCCGCGCGGTAGAGCGCCTGGCCGATCGCGAGCGCCGCGGTGGCGTGCAGGCGGTCTTCGTCGGAGAGAGCGCCCGCCGCCTCGAGCGCGCCGGCGAGCGAGAGGCCGTCGACCTGGAGCGAGGCGGTGATCTTCCGGGCGACGAGGTCGAGCGCGGTCTTCTGGAGCGTGCCGGCGTAGAACGGGTAGATCAGGCGCACCGGCTCGGTCTGCCCGATCCGATGCGGGCGGCCGTTCGCCTGGCGCGTGACGCGCGCGTCGTAGTCCGGTCCCTCGTACCAGATGGCGGTGTGGAACGCGGTAAGGTTGTTGAGCCCCGTCTGCACCGCCTTCGGGTGGACGAGCAGAACCCGGCAGCCGTCGGCGATCACGTGGTCGAGCCAGCGCTCGCGCACCGCGGTCGCGACCTTCGCGGGGTCGAGCACGCTCGGGGTCTCGCCGAGCTCCTCGACGATCAGCCGCTGCAGGCGCCGGACGAAGCCGCGGTTGCCGGTGTGTCGGAGGAAGACGATCGCCCGCCGGCCGGCGGCGAGCTCGCCGCCCAGCTCGGCCAGCAGCCAGCGCTCCTTGGGCGAGCGCCAGGAGGCCGGGAAGGCGATCCCACGCGCCACCTCCTCTCCCCCGGCCTCCTGCGGATAGGCGAGGACGAACTCGCCGCACTCCTCGTTGGCGAGGTCGAGGTAGGACGGAAGCTCCGACATCGCGCCCCAGAGGAGCCCGGCGCGCTCACTGCCCCGGTCGGCCTGGATCTGCGCGACCAGGACGGAGCGCAGGCGATCGAACTCGGCGAGGAGCTTCGCGTCCAGAAAGTCGTCGGGCGAGGTGTGCACCGAGGTCGGCTCCTCGGTGCACGGCGGCAGCTCCTCGTCGAGATCGCCCTTGTGCATCACGAGCCCGGTGGGCAGGACGTGCTCGAGGATGTAGAGAGGAAGGACGCCGGGCGCCTCGCCGAGCTGGCGGATCTCGAAACCGTCGCCGTCGGTGCGGTCGCTCTGGCGGCCGTAGCTCCGCGTGCCGGGCAGCGGCTTCGCCGCCGCGCGGGTGACGAGGAGCTTCCGGTAGCCGTAGCGGGTGACGAAGGCGGGCTTCTCGTCGAGCTCGAACTGGGCGCGGAAGCGACGCGACAGCGCCCAGGCGTT
>CAADGG010000025.1 GCA_900696485.1 uncultured Pseudomonadota bacterium | reverse complement strand
GGGCCGAGCGCTTCCAGGATGGGCTCGAGCGTCGTCCGGACGATCGGCTCGGTGAGCGAGCGGGGAGTGTAGTGCGCGCCGGAGCGCCGCCGCTCCTCGGTGGGCTGGAGGTAGAGGGCGCCCTTCGGCAGGACGCTCGGCGTGTGGGGAGAGAGCCGGCGCTCGAGCGTCGCGACGAGATCCTCGGTCGTCTTGGCGCTGCGGAGACTGGCGGCAGCCGGACCGGTGAGCTTGCAGGCGGCCTCGTCGGCGAGGCGCTTCGCGCGCGCCGCGGGCTTCTCCGCGAACAGCGCCTCGAGGTTCACCACCACGTGATCGGGCCGGACCGCGATCGACGCGGCCTGCGCCACGCCGAGTTCGAAGCCCATCATCGCCTCGTAGACGGAGCCGATCTGCTCGACGTCGAGGGCGCGGTACGAGAGGCGCTCGCCGTCGAGCATCAGCAGCTTCTCGAGCACGCGCAGCAGCACGCCATCGGCGACGCGCGGTGGGGTGACGAGGCCGTCCTCGCGCCAGGCGCTGCCCCGCGCGCGGCCTTCGAGAAACGGGTAGGCGTCCGGATCGAAGAGCCGGCCGCGGCGGGCCGGGAGTCGCAGGCCGGCGTGCGCTCCTCCCTCGTGGATCAACCGGAACAGCGCGAGCAGCCGCGCCCACGCGCCGTAGCGCTGGTCCATCGTGTCGGGGTGCCGGCCGGCGTCATCGCGGAGCTTCTCGAAGAGGCCGGCGACGGCGTAGTGCTGCACGTAGACGGGGTCTTGCGGCAACAGGCCGCGATCTTCGGCGTAGAGCAGGAAGACGAGGCGCATCAGCGTCGTCAGCAGTCCGCCGTAGATCTCGTTCGGCTGGGCCGCGAGGACGTCGGCCAGGAGCTGGCCGCGCGTGGCGGCGTCGGCCGCGCGGAAGCCGCGCAGCAGCTCGAGCAGCGCTTGCAGCACCTGCTCGGCGAGCTGCGTCGAGACCTCGTTCTGGTAGCGCCGGCTCTCGCGCAGCAGCGACGGCAGCCGCTGCGGCGTCGGCAGCGAGAAGAGCCGCTCCGCGCACAGCAGCATGTGCAGCGCCGAGACGAGCGGTCGCCCCGCCACCTGGAGCAGCGCGTCGAACTCGAAGGTGACGTGGCCGGAGGACTCACCGCGCGGCGCGTAGACCAGCCGCAGCGCGGTGCCGTTCCCGAGCAGACCCTGTGGCACCCCGGTCTCGCGCAGCAGCCGCTCGAAGCGCGCCTGCGGACTCGCGTGCCAGCCGCGCTCCGAACCGGTGGCGGGCGCGTCGAAGTCCTGCCCGACGGCGAGCTGCTGGATCAACAGGAGCGTCCGCTCGGCGAGCGGCGCGTCCGGAGCGGCGTCCGGATCGAAAACCGCGAAGCTCGCTGCGAGACGGTCGCCGTATTCCGGGAGCGCGATCTCGAACTCCTCCGGCAGCGGCGCGCCGTCGGCACCGGCGAGATCGCTCGGCTCCCAGCCGAGGAACGCGGTGCAGAAGCGCGGGAAGCTCGCGAGCACTGCGCGCGGCGCCGGGCCGCGCGCGGTCTCGAGCTTCTGCTCCTCGGTGAGGTCCTGGAGGCATTGCTGCTCGCGGACGATGTCCCGGTTCACGAAGGCCTGGTGCTTCACCAGCGCCGGGGCCGTGACGACGAGTCCCACGGGCTGGACGAAGCCCAGCCATTCCTGGTGCGCGAGAAGCTCGGGAACTGCGGCCATCTCGTCCTGCTCCTGCCGTTCGCTTACGACTGCCTGCGGCTCAGCCCGAGACCGGCCACAGATACACCATGCCCACGGGTTCCACGCGCGTCGCCTTCACCGCGTAGCTCCCGCGGATGCGCTCGGGCTCGCGCCCCAGCTCGTCGCCGATTTCGTCGAGGCGCTTCGCCCAGTGGCGGCGATCCGCTTCGAGCTGGCGGCGCTCGTCGGCATCGAACGAGAACTCGATCTGGCTCTTGTCCTTGCTCCGGCGCGTCTCGTCGATACGGCGGCGCTGCTGTTCGAGGATCTCGAACATCTCGCGCGCCTCGCGCGCGCCGCGCTCGGCCAGCAGCTTCTCGGCACGTGCCGCCACCTCCTGGGCCCTTCGCGCGAGCTCCGGCAGCAGCTCCTCGGCGTCGCGCGCGGCCGAGGCCGCGAGCTTCGTGCGGATCGCGTCCGGAAGTGCGCTCGCGGACGAGTCCACCAGCGACTCGTCGAGCAGCGCGAGCGTGCGCTCTTCCGCGCGCTCGGCATACGGACGCAGGGGCTCCTTGCGCGCGGCCGGCTCGACCCAGCGCGCAGCGACGGCCACCACTTCGTCGTGCAGACGCGCGGCGCCCTCGCCGTAGAGTGAGAGCCGGCCGAGCAGCACGGCGCGCGGAATGGCGTCCCGGCTCTGCCCGACACAGGCGCGCGACAGATCGTCGTGGACGAAGCCCTGCGCGAGAAACCGGCCGAGCAGGCGCTTCACGACGCGATGCTCGAGATGGAGCTGGACGACCTCGTCGTCGATGCCGTCCGGCGCGGTGAATACGACGGGCCGGATCGGCGCTTCGCGGCGCCACTCCCAGGGCTTCTCGCCTTTGCGGCGCGGTGGACGCAGGAGATCGAGTGTGTCGGCCCAGCTCGGGTCGGCGCCGTCCCGGCGGTCGAGTGACGGGAACTCGAAGCGAGGCGGGCCACCGGGCGTCTGCGCGCCGTACGCGTTGCCGGGCTCCGGGTGCTCGGCCACAGCGCCGGCGGCTGCGGCCGGCGCCGGCGTGAGCGGATCCTCATCGAGGAGCTCGAGCGACGCAGAGACGGCGTTGCGGAAGCGATCGTCGTCGAGACCGAGGTAGCGCTGCGACGAGCCAAGGATGCCGCGGAGCTGCTCGATCTGCTCGGCGAGCTTCTCTTTGCGCTCGCGCACCGCTTCGAGTTCTTCTTCGACCGTCGTGCGATCCGCCTCGGAGAGGGACTCCTGCTCGATCTGCTGCGCGACGGCGTCCGCCTCGTCGCGGCGGATGCGCGTTCCGAGATAGGAGCCGAGGCGGCGTTCGAGAACCGGAGAGAGACTGCCGAGCTCACGCTCGATCGTCTCGCTCTTGCGGACCAGCGCCTGGAGCACGCGGTCCTCGGGCCGCTGGCGGAAGACGAAGTAGTGACACCGGACTTCGTCCGCCCGCTGGAGTTTGCGGTCGATGCGACCGTTGCGCTGCTCCATGCGGCTCGGGTTCCACGGCACATCGAAGTGGAAGAGATCCGCGCAGTGGTTCTGGAGATTCACGCCTTCGCGGGCTGCATCCGTGGCGACGAGGATGCGCAGCGGCTCCCGGCGCGGATCCGCGTTGAAGGCGCGCTTCAGGTCCTCGCGCGTCTCGTCGCCCATGCCCCCGTGGAAGCTGCGGAGGCGCTCCTCGGCGCGGTCCGTCGTCGCGATCGCGGCGCGGAGCTGGGCTTCGAGGTACCGCTTGGTATCCGTGTACTCGGTGAAGAGCAGCACGCGACGCTGGTTCCAACGCGGCGGAGTCGCCGGGTGCGTGCGGGATCCGAGCGGGGGCAGCTCCGGACAGAGGTTGTCCCGGAGCCAGCTCACGAGCTTCTCGATGCGAGGATCCGGCCGCCCGCGGCTGGCCTCGGCGATCTCGGTCATCTGCGTGAGGAGCGCGCGCTCGCGCTCGGACGGCCGGTCGATGCCATCACCGGGATCGGAGCCGGCCTCGCTGGCGGCCGTTGCCGCTTCGATCGCGGCTGCCTCCTCGACGGCGACTTCGTCCTCCGGCACGTCGGCCCGCTCGTCGTCGGGACCGGCGGCCTGCGCCAGCAGCTCCGCCTGCTGGGCCGCGAGCCGGCGCGGCGGCGTCCGCTGGTCTCCGGTCTGCGCCGCCCGGCTCTCGACGCCGCGGCGGTGTACCGCGAGCGTGCAGGCGAAGGCCTCGATCGAAGAGAGCAGTCGCTTCTGCAGCGACGAGATCACGAGCGCTGCCGCCGCCTGCCGGCTTCGCGACGCCCCGGCGAGTCGTTCCTCGCGGAGCTTCGCATACTCGTCGAGCAGGCGAACCAGCACCAGATCGGGGGCATCGTCGGGGAGTCCATCGATGTCGATCTGCACGACCTTGCGGTCCGGGAAGCCGCCCGCGATCTCGCGCAGGTCGCTTTTCAGCCGCCGCACCATGACGGCATCGAGCAGCTTCGCGCCCCTCACCGGAACGCCGCGGCAGAAGCGCAGCGGGTCCAGGATCTCGAGCAGCGCGGCGAAACTGTTGGAGTGTCCGTTGTGCGGCGTCGCCGACAGGAAGAGACGGTGCTCGAAGCGAGGCGCGAGGTCCCGGACGGTGCGCGTCAGGTACGAGTCGATCGCGTAGCGGGCGCCGCTGGCGGGCGCTGCGTTGTGCGCTTCGTCGAGGATCAGCAGCGACCCCGGCGCGAAGTTCCCGAGCCAGTCGCGCAGCGGCGCCGCATAGGTCTCGTCTCGCAGCAGCGAGTGCGAGATCAGGAAGCGGCTGTGGGTGGTCCACGGGTTGATCCCGAAGCCGCGCGCCCGGCGCTGGGCCAGCACGAACTTGCGATCGAAGACCACGAACGAAAGTCCGAAGCGTTGCTCCAGCTCATCGCGCCACTGGAGCAACACCGACGGCGGACACGAGACGACAACCCGCCGGACCTTCTGGCGCATCAGCAGCTCGCGCAGGATGAGGCCAGCCTCGATCGTCTTACCAAGGCCCACGTCGTCCGCGATGAAGAGATTCACGCGCGGCAGCAGCAGCGCCTTGCGGAGGGGCTCGAGCTGGTACGCGAGGACCTGGATCCCGGCCCGGTACGGCGCCTGGAAGAGGCGGGGATTGGTGGCGGTCACGCAGTTCCAGCGCAGCGTATCGAGATAGGCGGCGAACAAGCGCGGCGGATCGAAGCCGCGGCTCTGGACGCGAGTCCACGCCTCCGGCGTCCGCGGCCGCGCGTCCACCTCCTTCTCCCACAGGACGTCGAGCGGATCTCCCTGCGCGTCGTCCTCCAGACAGGAGAGCCGGACGAGGGTCTGTTCCCCCTCCCGCGGAGGCGGAACGACGTCCTCCACCAGGTACTGGCGCGAGCGGACCTGGACGATCTGGCCGAGTTCGGGGATGGGAGGCAGCGGGAGCGCGGATTCCGGGGTCACGGCGGGCAACGATACCAGCGTTTGGCGGATCGACCGCGTGGATCGGGATCCTCGGCCGCGGTCGCTTTTTGGGGCGAAACGACCGCGCAGAGCCCGCTCGGGTGGTGTATCGAGAGAGGGGCCAAGGCCGCTCTCGGGTGAAGCGGAGTGGTCCAGCGTGACCAGATCCGTCGCAAGCTACCGCGACACTCGAAGCCGGGGTCGAGATCCGTGTCAGCTCGGGAGGAGCGTCGAGAATGAAGAGGCGCGAGGAACGTGGAATCCGACCGCTCGCAGCGGGCGGAGAGAATACCGGCGAGTCTGCAAGACCCGAACTCGTGATCGGACTGACGGCGGCGGTGGGTACACCGCTCGACCTGGTGGAGAGCGGCCTTTCGAGCGCGTTGGTCTCTCTCGGATACGGCGCCGAGACGCTTCGGCTGAGCGAGTACATCGACAGCTTCGAGCTGAAGGCTGTGAAGAGCAGCCGAGGCGAAGCGAACCGCATCGATGCAGCCATGCGGCGCGGCAACGAAGCAAGGCGCAAGACCGGCCGCGACGACATCCTGGCTCTTGCTGCGATCGCCGAGATCCGGAGACGAAGGGGCCCCGAGTCGCGAGCCCTGCCGGCGCGGGCCTTCGTGCTCCGGCAACTGAAACGACCGGAGGAGGTTCAGCTCCTGCGCCGGACGTACGGTGCGGGCTTCGTGGTGATCGGCGTCTACTCCTCCCGCGTGGAGCGAGAAAAGTTCCTCAAACAGCAGGGAACCCGGCCCTCCGAGATTGCTTCCCTGATCCTCCGCGATGAGCATGAGTCCGAGCTTGGTGGACAGTCCCTGCGCGATACGTTCCATCTCGCGGATCTCTTCATCGAAGTCGGAGGGGATCCGGCTGGCGCCGAACGGGAGGTGAAGCGAGCCACCCACCTCCTCCTCGGGCTCGGCATCTCCACGCCGACCCGTGCGGAGTTCGGGATGTTCCAGGCGTATGCCGCGTCGCTCCGCTCGGCCCAGCTGGGCCGTCAGGTGGGCGCTTGCTTGCTTTCCGAGATCGGCGATGTGATCTCGGTCGGCACCAACGAAGCCCCGCGGTTCGGCGGCGGGCTCTACTGGGAAGGGGAACCTCCCGACGCTAGAGATCACCGGCTCGGTCGGGACTCGAGTGACGAAGCAAAGGAGGAGATCCTTCGTGAGGTCCTCGAGAAGATCGATCCCGAGTGGAGCCGGGCGTCCGCGAAAGAGAAACGGCGTTTGCTTCCAGAGCGCCTCGAGCGACTCGCTTCGACCCGTATCGGGAGCCTCACCGAGTTCGGACGTGCGGTGCACGCGGAGGCAGAGGCTATCGTCTCGGCTGCGCGGATGGGGGTCTCGACGCGTGAGACAGAGCTGTACTGCACGACGTTTCCATGCCATGTCTGCGCCAAGCACATCGTCGCGGCGGGGATTCGCAGCGTGACATTCATCGAGCCGTATCCGAAGAGCCGTGCACTCGACCTCCACCAGGACTCGATCTCGCTCGAAGTCCCGGACCAGAAGAAAGTGCTCTTCCGCCCCTTCGTCGGCGTGGCACCGCGCGCCTTCGCACGTCTGTTCTCGATGAAGACGGCGGACGGCATCGAGAATCCGCGCAAGGACGAACGCGGCCACGCGATTCTCGACCAGATGCACGCAAGGGTAGGAATGACATACTTCTCGTCCCTGCAGCGCGAGGACCTCGCGGCCCAGGATCTCGACTCGATCACGAAGAAGGGACCCAACCGATGACCGAGAAGCTGGTCCGCAACACGTCGGACCCGAAGTGGCGAGCCTGGTGGGAGGCCGTAGAAGCCGCAGCCGCGAAGGCGCCGACGCTTCGCTACGACGAGGGAGCGCGAGCACCGGCAACAAAGCCGGCGACGGAGACCTCGAGCAAGGACGCGGCGACTACGCGAAAGGCCGCCAAGCGCTCGGCGCGATCCCCTCGCTGAAGCGCAGAACGAGTCCTACGTCTGCTCATTCTCTGCCTGTTCACCGCGTTGCTCATGCGCGGGACGAGCGGCGTCGCCCCGGCACCGATCGAACGCCGCAGGCCCCGCGGATTCCCTCCGGTTGCAATCTGCAACCCCCGAGATACCCTCCTCCCATCCCCGCTCCCCCACCCGACCCCCGAGGAGCCGCCCCATGCCCAGCGCCATCAAGCTCTCCGACGAGATCGTCGCGATCGCGCGCGACGAGGCGAAGCGGATGAAACGGTCGATCGCGGGGCAGGTGGAGTTCTGGGCGGAGCTGGGGCGGTCGGTGGAGGCGGCGAATCTGCTCGACTACGAGCGGGTGCGGGCGGCGCTCTCCGGACAGGGATCCGTGCAGGGGATGACCGAGCTGGAGACCGCCCTCTACCTCGAGCTGCTCGGCGATGAGTTCGAAGGGCTCGACGGCACGGACCGGACGCGGATCCGGAAGCTCGAGACGGCGGGGCATCCGGTGGCCGGCGAGGATGCGCAGGGCCGGCTGGTGGTGAGGAAGCGCCGAGCGACGCGTTGACGCCGCCGGTCCTGCACGTGCTGGCCGGCGTGAACGGCGCCGGGAAGACGAGCTTCTACGAAGACGTGCTCGCGCGGCGCACGCCCGGCGCCGAGTTCGTGAACGCCGACGAGCTCGAGCGTGCGCGCTGGCCCGATGAGATCGGCGCGCACTCGTATCAGGCCGGGCGCCTGGCGGCGCGACGCCGCGAGGCGCTGTTGCAACAGCGCCAGTCGTTCGTGACCGAGACGGTGTTCTCGCACGCATCGAAGCTCGCGCTGCTCGAGCGGGCGCGCCGGCTCGGGTTCGTGGTCGTGCTCCATCACATCCATGTTTCGACGCCGGAGCTCGCGGCCGCGCGCGTGCGCACCCGCGTCTCGGCAGGCGGCCACGACGTGCCGCTCGCGAAGCTCGCCGCGCGGCACGCACGCACGCTTGCATTGCTGCCGCGTGCCGTGCTGCTCGTGGACCGCGCCTACGTGTTCGACAACAGCCGCCTCGACCGCAGCTTCACGCACGTGCTCACGTTCGAAGCCGGCCATCTCCGCCGGCTCGGCCGACACGTGCCGGAGTGGGTGAAGACGACCTATGGGGATGCCCTGCGGGCGTATCTGGCGGATCGGCGGGGGCCGGCGTGACGGCCTCCGAGGAAGCCTCGTCGCCAGCGCGACGGACAGGCGCGCGAAGCTGCGCCGCAGCACCACCGGTCGGGGTGGCGGGATTCGGAACCCACGGCTGCAAGGGAAAGCGTCGCCTCGACCGCCGTTGCGAGTCGCGAATCGTTGGCCCGTCACTCGACCAGCTCTAGCCGCTCGGCTGCGGAGAGCTCGAAGAACTCCTCTCGAAAGGGGGTTCCCCATCGCAACGAGTCTGCTTCCGACCTGCTGACGCGACAAGCCAGACCGGAACCGCCGCGGCGATGCGCTTCGAGCGCGCCCTCGAGGGCAGAGGTGCCGCGCCGGTGAAGCGCCTTTCCGGGGTGGGTCCGTACGGCGATGGTCTGCCCAGGCCCTAGCGGGAGATCGCCACCTTCATCGACTTCGTCTCCGCAGCCCGGCTGAAGATGTCGTAGGCCTCCATCATTTCGTTCAACTTGAAACGGTGTGTCACGAACTGCTCCGGCTCGAGCTTGCCCTGGCTGACCAGCTTGAGGAGCATCGGAGTCGTGGTCGCGCTGACCAGCCCGGTGGTGATGTTGATATCCTTGATCCAGAGGTCCTGCAGCCGGAGCTCAACCGACTTGCCGTGCACGCCCACGTTGGCGACCGTGGCGCCGGGGCGGATCAGCGAAATACACATATCGAACGTCTGGGGGATGCCCACCGCCTCGATCGCTACGTCAACGCCCAGGCCGCCGTCCGTCATGGCCATCACCTGTTCCCGCCAGTCGTCCACGCCGTTGTTGATGGTGTCTGTGGCGCCGAACTTGCGCGCCATCTCGAGCCGGTTGTCGTCCAGGTCGAGGGCGATGACGCGGGAGGCGCCGTGGAGCCCCGCGGTCATGATCACCGAGAGCCCCACCGGCCCCGCACCGACCACCGCCACCACGTCGCCCGGCTGCACGTCGCCGTTCCGAATGCCGATCTCGAAGCCAGTCGGCAGGATGTCGGAAAGCATGAACGCGGTCTCGTCGCTGACACCTTTCGGGAGCTTGTGCAGCGAGTTGTCGGCGAATGGGGTCCGCACGTACTCCGCCTGCGTACCGTCGATCAGGTGACCCAGAATCCAGCCGATCCCCGACGTGCCTTCGGCGTTCAAGCAATGGGACGGGAGCTGCTGGTGGCAGTACGCGCACGAGCCGCACGCTGAAACGCACGAGATGATCACCCGGTCCCCCACCTTCAGGCTCGTCACGGCCGACCCGACCTCTGTGATCGTTCCGACCCCTTCGTGCCCGAGGATCCTGCCGTCCGTGACGGCAGGGACGTTCCCCTGAAGGATGTGAAGATCGGTTCCGCAGATGGTGGTGGTGTCGATGCGCACGATCGCGTCCGTGGGCTCCCGGAGCTTGGGGTCCGGTACTTCTTCCCACGCCTTCCGGCCGGGCCCGTGGTAGACGAGTGCCTTCATGTGTGTTTCCTCCTTCTGGGGGTTCGTCAACAGCGATGTCCTTGCAGCAGGACCGCACGGACATGTCGGGTGGCGGATCGCGCCAATATCCAATGCGAAACATAGCGAAGAAGGAGAAGGGCAAAGGCCTCGCTTGCGGAAGTCCGCCGCCATGTGGGCATGGTCTGCATGGTGAGTCGGATGTTTGGAGCCCGCGTCCATGGCCACCTCGCCGGGCACTGGTCTTGCTGCTGGCAGTTCGTGGTCGGCGGTGGGTTGATGTTCTTTCATGGGCCGTCTCCGGTCGCCTCTCGATGCGTGCCGATATCGCCGGCTCAATTGTTCAATCGAAAAACGAGGGTCGTGGCGCTGGCGAGCGCCGGACGGCTCGAGCCCGAGCGCGAAGCTGCCCCACGAGAGCCCGTGGAACCTCGGCAGGAGGACGACCCATGCGCGACCGATGGCGCTGGCCGCCGGTCCCAGGAAGTCGGGTTCACGCGCGACGACCGGACACGCCAGTGCGTAAGAAGAAGCGGCATTCCGGGCCGATCCGTGGATCGATGTCGATCCTGGGCCGGGAGAGCCAACGGATGGCGACCCGCGGCTGCTACTTCGCGTCGGGCGAGATCGACCGCGCGCTGCAGCTCGGAGCCTTCATCGGAGACGTGACCCACGAGGGCACCCGATTCTGCGGAGCGGAATCGGGTGCCGGAACGCCGGTGAACTAGAACCGATAGCCGAACCCCAACAACGCACCGTGCATCCGCAGGTCGAGGTTGTCGCCTTCCACCGCGATCAGGCGGTGACCGATCGACACCAGCCAGTGATCGGTGAAGCGATACGAGAGCAGCGTCGTGAGCTGCCAGGAGAGATCGGGCGCATCGCCGACACCGAAGCCGCCGACAGACGCCAGCGTCTCGAGTCGGATGCGCGAGCTGAAGTCGTTGTGGAGGCGCAAGCCCACCGCCGGGGCGAACCAGTCGTCCGAAACCTCGAGGTTCCGCTCCCGCTCCGGAATCGGTCCGACCGCGGCGCGATCGAGCTCGAGCTCCGTCTTGACCCACGTGTAGTTCACGCCCGCCAGCAGGTCGATGCCGAAGAGCCGCTCGTCGGCCGGCGTCGCGCTGCCGAAGAGGCCTCCGGGACGGGCGTAGATCCGGTACCCGCCGAGCAACTGGGCCAGCGCCATCTGCAGCTCCAGGTCGGCGTCGATCCGAATGTTCCGGCGCTGCACGCTCTCGTCGTCGCCGAGCTTCGTGTACAGCCCATCCACGTATCCGACCCAGCGCCGCCAGCGCACGTTCACGCGACCGAAGGCAGCGAGGTCCAGGCTGTCGAGGACATCGGAGAGCCCGATGCTGAAGTGCTCGGTCTCCCCGCTCGGCTTCTCGATCGAGCCGTCGAGGCTGGGGAGCCAGGCATACGGAAGGATCTCGACCTCCCAGTCCTTTTTCGGCGGCGGCTCGGCCCGGCCGTCGCCTGCCGGGCCGAGCGCCAGACCGATCAACAGCACGAGCGAGAGAATTCGATAGGCGCGCAAGTCCTTATCTCCTCCGGCGCACGGCCGGTCGTCGTCGTCTCGTCCTGGGCGGGTGGGAACACCGGACTGCCTCAATCGCCCCCGAGGAGCGGCTTCCGCACCAGCGCTGGGATCACCGGGATCACGTTCAGCTTGATCTGCGCACGCTGGCCGAAGTCGTCCTGGCTCACCACCGAGTACTCGAAGCCGAGCTGGAACTTGATCGGGAGGCCGCCGATCTTCGTCGTCTTCGCCGCGAGCAGCCCGATCGGAACGTTCCACTTGTTCCCGGAACTCGCCTGGTGATCGTAGGTGATCGTTGGGTTCATTCCGACCTGCCAGGCGTCGGGCAGATTGAAGATCAGGAAGTAGAGCATGTTCAAGTAGCTCGCGTCTCGCGGCACGTCGTCGTTGCGGTCGCCGCGGTCGGCGAAGCCGAAATAGTACTGGGGAAAGACACCGACGGTCATCTTCTTCGTCATGTAGCCGAGGACCGCGGTCGGGCCGACGCCCCACTGTTGGCGTCCGAAGGCGTCGTGCGTGGAGGTCGGGAGGAGCCAGGTCGGTCCCGCGCCGACGATCCAGTTCCCCGTCGGAGGAGCGACCAGCATCGGCAGCTGGATGTCCGCAAGCCCGGCCTCGTGGTCGAACTGATCGAAGCCGGTGGGAACCGGCTGGCTGAAGAGGATCGGAATGATGGGCCGCGTGATGAGGTTCCACCGCTTCTCTTCGCTGCCGTAGAGCGGGAAGGGCAGCACCGGCTGGAAGACCATCCGCCCGCCGGCCGGCGGGTCGCCGTCGTTGACGTCGCCGTCCGAGAAGAACACGTCGAACTCGGTGAACAGCGCCCACACGTCGGAGACCGGGTTGGAGAGCTTCGCGCCGAGCGCCGCGGCGTCGTGGTCCGGCTGGGCTCCGGCAATCTCGGCAAAGGAGGGCAGGACGACCAGAATCGCGAGGAGGGCGATGAAACTCCGGTTCCTCATCTGGATCGACCCTCGTTCTCTGCGGCGTGACGATGGGGACCGTGACGATTCACATGCTTCTCCTGCCCCGTCGGCGCTCGGCTACTCCGCGCCGCCCTCGAACGGATAGACGACCTTCCAGTCGCCTTTCATGTCCACGACCACCCAGCCGTCGGCCTTCGCCTGCTGGAGCGCCGCGTCGAGCTTGCCGACGAGAGATTCGCGGTCGTAGGCCCACTCGCGCTCGGCATCGGTGTGGTGCACGAGCAGCATCAGCCGCTTGCCTTCGCCGGCCGCCGTCCACTGCAGCATCTGGAGGTCGCCGTCCGAGTTTCCGAACGCCGCGATCGGCCGCCGGCCGATGTGGCGCTGGATGCCGACCGGCTTGCCGGCCTTGTCGTCGATGAAGGCGACCTTCGGCTGGCGCACGATCACCGGGCCGTCTCCGCGCATCTCGAACGCCATCTCGATGCCGCTGCCGACGACCTGCTGCGGGGGAATGCCGTAGACGTCCTCCGAGAAGGTCCGGACGAAGTCGACGCCGCCGCCGCTGACGATCCAGGTGGAAAAGTCGTTGTCTCGCAGGTACGCGAGCAGCTCGAGCATCGGCTGGAACACGAGCTCCGGGTAGAGCCGCTTCTTCTCCGGGTGCTTCGCCGTCTTCAGCCACTCGCGGACCGACGCGTCGAACTCGCTCGTGGTCATGCCTGCGTGGCTTGCCATCACGAGTTCGACGATGCCCTTCTCGCCGGACGCGGCGAGCGCCTTCTGGTCGTTCTCGAGGACGGCCTGGAACGGCTGTCGGTCGCGCCACTCGGGATGCTTCCCGACGTTCGTCTTCACGTAGTCGATCGCGTAGAGAAGCTGGAAGTACAGCGGCTTCTCCGACCAGAGCGTGCCGTCGTTGTCGAAGACGGCGATGCGCTCTTCGGGCGGCACGAAGTCGTCGCTCCCCGGCTTCGTGACCGCCTCGACGAACTCGAGGATCCGCTGCCTGGCCTGCGTGTCGTTCCAGGACGGCAGCGGCGGCGTCGACTCCGCCGCCGCCGCAGGCCCGCTGGCCAGACCCGCCGCCAGGACCACCGTGAGAAGCAGTCGCTCGATCGTTCCCATCGTCGCGCCCCCGCTCAGTTGCCGGTGGGGAGCTGGATGTTGAAGCCCTCCTTCTCCAGCATCTCGCGGACGTGACGGAAGCGCTGGAACTGCGTGAGCGTGATGGGTCCCGAGTATCCCTCGCTCTGGAGCTTCCGCGGCGGATGCTCGAGATACGTCTTCATCTTGGTCCGGACGGCTTCGTTGATGCTCACCAGCGTCCAGGTCCGCTCGGTGTAGTTGTTCATGAAGATGTCGTAGCGCTCCTGCGGATCCTGCCAGAGATCGAAGATCTGGGGCACCGTCGCGACGTACATCTCGGCACCCTTCCAGCCGAGATTGGTGTCGACCGCGAGGCCGCCCGTCTCCTGGCCGTTGTCACCGCGCAGGTTGAAGACGGCCTTGTAGTTGCCCACACGCACCGCGCCGGGCGTCAGCTCGTTCTCGGTGAAGTAGAACCAGGCGTCCCGTTCGGACTTGCCCGTCCCGAACAGCACCGGCGACATGTCGTAGCTGTCGAAGATGATGGGCACTCCCTCGCGGTCGTCCGCGGGCAGCGTGACGCCGGCGATGGCGGCGAAGGTGGCCATCAGGTCGAGCCCGCCGACGATGTCGTGGTTCCTCGTCGCCGGCTTGATCTTGCCCGGCATCCAGGCGATGGCCGGGACGCGGTTGCCTCCCTCGCGAACGGTGCCTTTGGTGCCGCGGAGCGGCGTGTAGCCGGCGTCGGGATAGACGTCCTGCCAGGCGCCGTTGTCGGTCGTGTAGAAGACCAGCGTGTTCTTTTCGAGGCCGAGCGCGCGGACCTTGTCCAGGATCGCGCCGATCCGTGCGTCGAGCTCGACGACCGAGTCGGCATACTTCGACTTCGACAGCGACCGATGCTGGAAGTCCGGGTGCGGCATGTTGGGCTGGTGCACCTTCATGAAGTTGACATTCATGAAGAAGGGGGCGTCCGCCTTGGCCGCGCGGTCGAGGTAGTCGAGCGCCGCCTTCTCGACGTAGCCATCGAAATACGGGATCCCGACGACGCCGTTCGGATAGTCCTTCGTCTTCGTGTCCGGCTGGTCGACGTACTGCCCGTTGATCGCGAAGTCCTCGACCGCCTTCTCCCCCGCCTTTCCCGAGAGCGAGCCGCGGGTCACCTTCTTGAACATGGCCCGCAGCTCGGGATCCATGTCCGGGAACCACGTCGGGTCGGCGTAGGTGTACGCGTTCAGGTGATAGAGGCCGACGTAGCGCATCTCGTCGTAGCCCTGGGCGTTGGGCAGCGCGTAGTCGTCCTCCCCGAGGTGCCACTTGCCGGTGAAGAAGGTGTTGTAGCCGGCGGTCTTCAGGACCGAGGCGAGCGTCCACTCGGCGGCCGGAAGCCCACCGCCCTGGCCCTGGAACGCCACGGTGGTCATCCCGCTGCGGTTGGGGATGCGGCCCGTCTGCATCGCGGCGCGGCCCGGCGTACAGCTCGGCTGCGCGTAGAACGAGAACAGCGTCATGCCCTCGGCGGCGAGCCGATCGATGTTCGGGGTGGGCATCCCCCGGCCTTCGCCGCCCCCGTAGGGCCCGAGGTCGCCGTACCCGGTGTCGTCGGACACCAGGAGGATGATGTTCGGCTTCGCCGCGTGGGCGGCGGGCGGCAGGCCTCCGAACAGCAGGACCACGAACGACAGACAAACGACGGGCCGCATCGCACTCTCCTTCCTGGTGTCGCGCACGCTCCAGGACCCAGTATGTGGTGTCCGCATGCCGACCTTAGCCGCATCCGAGCGACCCGGAAGCGTTAGCGGAGGTTAGGAGAGCAGCGTACCCTCGGGGACTCAGCGAGGAGGTGCGATGCATCCAACCAGTGCGACGGGATTCTCCCGCGTGGCGATCGAGGCCTGCGTCGAACGCATTGCAGCGAGCCGGCACTTCTCGCGCTCGGCGAGGCTCTGCCGCTTCCTGCGCTTCACCATCGAGGCGACGCTCGACGGCCGTGCAGAAGAGCTCAAGGAACGAACGATCGCCGTCGCGGTCTACGGGCGCGCGCCCACGTACGATTCGGGCAAGGACGCGATCGTCCGTTCGGAAGCGCACCGGCTTCGCGCCCGACTCGCCGCGTACTACGCACGGGAGGGATCGGCCGACTCGATCGTCATCGACTATCCGAAGGGTTGCTATGCGCCCGTGCTGCACCCGAACGGCGCGGACCGGGCCGTTGCCACCGGGACGATGGGAAGGCGGCCGGCCCGCCCGGCGGCGACCCGCTCCTACGATCCCTACTTGAATGCCCGCCACGAAACGATCCAGTACGGCAATACGCTCGATCCGCGCCATTTCGAACCCGCACGGCGCCGTCTGGAGACCGCGCTGGCGCACGCGCCGGAGGACGTCGACGCGCTGGCCGAGCGCGCTCATCTGGAGCTCCTGCGCCTGTATCCCCCGCGCGGAGACCTCGTGCGGATTCTCGCGGACGCGCGCGCACTCCTGGAGCGCGCACTCGCCCTCGAGCCTCGCCATGCACGCGCGCTCTACCTGCTGGGACACGTCGAGGGCGGCGCGCTGCGACCGCGGGAGGCGCTGCGCCTGACCGAAACGGCGCTCGCGATCGACCCCGATGATCCCGAGGGCTGGACGATGCTGGCCGTTCGCTACACGAGCCTCGGCTTCTGGGAATCGGCGGTCGTCGCGTGTGACCGTTCCGCTGCCCTGGATCCGGTGTGGGAAGCTCCCCAACGCATCCGGGTGTATCTGATCACGCGCATGGGCCGGTTCGCCGCCGCCCGCGCCGCCGTCGACAGACTCGCGCGCGGATGCACCTCGCCGACGGAGGTCGCGATCGCGCGCTTCGACTTGCGCCTCGCCGAAGGCGACCTCGCCGGCGCCCAGGCGGCGCTGGCGAGCCCGGAGTCGACCTTCTCCGTGCGGCCCGACCAGGAGGACCGGCGGGAGATCGCGCAGGGACTCGTCGACGCCTTGGCGGGCAGGCGGCGGGAGGCTCGCGCGACGCTCGACGCACGCCGCGGCGATGGGCCGCGCTTCTGGGACCACGGCATCCGGCTCGCTCTCGCCGTCGGCGAGGACGCCGTCGCGCTCGAGCTGTTCCAGGAGAGCGCGATCAATCGAAGCTACCGCTGGCTCGCGAACGAGCCGCTCGCCCGACCCTACCTGCACCGGCCCCGCTGGCGAGCGCTCGCCGAAGATCTCCACCGAAGCTGGCTCGAAGACCTCGAGGAACTCGGTCCTCGGCTCCCCGCTTCTCCCGTCGCGCTTCCCGCGCCGCAGGAGCTGTGCGGTGTCGCGAAGCCGCGCCGGCGCGCCCGGCCGACCGCAACGCCCTGACAGGGTTGCCGAAAATCGGCCACTGGCGAACGCGCATCGCCGGGTGGGAGGAGCACACCCGGAGCCGTAATCCGGAGGCGGCCGTACCAAAGCCGTACTTAGCGCCGAAGCTCGTCCGCCGAGGACATCGGCGCAGGGTGTGCTCCTCCCACCCGCATCCGAGCATCGTCGGCCGATTTTCGGCAAGCCTGTCAGGGCGATGCGGGCTACGGCTCCTGCTGCTGTCCGGCGCCGGCTCCGGGTCGCGTACCTCGCCGTCTCCGCGTTCGTGCTGCTCGTGACGTGATGGCCCCGGCTGCGTGCGTTCGTCCCCGGAACCGCTGGGTCCGTGGCTCCGGCAGCACCGACCGAGCAGCGCAGCGGATGGCTGCGGAAGCATCCGATCCCGCCTACGGCGCGAGCGCCTTCGCGCCGAAGGACACGAGGTGAAGACGAGAGGACGGAGAACGTGACGGGCGCCGGTGACTCACGGATGGATCTCGACCTCGGAGAACTCCTCGCCGACCGGCTGGGGAGAACACGCGACGAGGCGACGGGCTCGGGCGTCTGGCGCACGGACGTCGTCCGGACGTCCCGCCCGTGAGCCTTCCGCGCACGGCACGCGCCGCACTCGCGATCGTGCTGCTCGCGGGCTGCGCCAGCGTCGGCGGCCGCTCCCTCACCGTCGAGGCGGACTGGGACCCGAACGCGCCGTTCACATCGCTCTCGACGTGGGACTGGCTGCCGGCGCCGCCGCCGAGCAGCGACCTCGCCGGGCTCGCGGCGCCCGTCGCCGACGCACTCGTGCGCGACGCCGTCGCCGCCGAGCTGGCGGCGCGAGGCTACGCCCGCGGTGCGCCGCCGAGCTTCTGGGTCCACCCACTGGCGTCGATCGAGGACGTCGTCGCGGTCGAGGCGCAGGCCTACTACGCGCAGGTTCCGCCCTGGATGCGCGACGCGCTGCGCGACACCCACGCCATCACCGGCCAGCGCGGTGTGCTCGTCGTCGACCTCATCGATCCGGCGACGCGC
>CAADGG010000024.1 GCA_900696485.1 uncultured Pseudomonadota bacterium | reverse complement strand
TGGCGTCCTCTCTCGAAGCCGAACATCCTGGGGCGGCGGCCTCGGTGCGGGAGGGACTCGACGAGACCCTGACGCTCCAGAGCCTCGGGGTCGACGGGCGTCTGTACGTGAAGCTGCGTACGACGAACGCGATCGAGAATCTCAACAGCGGAATCGCCTGGTACTCGAAGAACGTGAAGCGCTGGCAGAGCGGCTCGATGGTCGTGCGCTGGGTCAGCGCAGCGATCGTCGAAGCAGAGAAGAAGTTCCGCCGCGTCCAGGGATGGCGCGACATCCAGAAGCTGATCCGAGTCCTCACTGCTCTCGAGCCGACCGAGGAGGCGACTGCAGAGCGCGTCGCCTAACGTCACTTACCGGAGCCGCCGCTCAGAGAAGATCAACAGCCGGCGGGACATCCCCACCTCAGGTTTCGCCCGGGCTACCACGCCTCCACCCTCTCAGCCAAGGAGGGTTGGGAATGGCAAGCAAGTCGCAGACATTTGCATGGCCCTCATCGCGGTTGTCAGAGGCTCGACTCGGTTCGCATGAGCAACGACCCACCCACGCTTCGCTCTGCCGAGCGGAAGGACTCAGCCGCCCGCGCCTTCGGCTTCGAGGATCGCGGCGAGTCCTTCGCGATAGGTCGGATGGCGCAGCACGATGCCGAGTTCGGCCTTCATGCGGTCGTTTTCGAGCCGCTTGCACTCGGCGTAGAAATGCAGGGCCATCGGCGACAGGCCCGCCGCGTCGATCGGCACCTCGGGCGGCGGCGCGAGGCCGAGCAAGCCGGCCGCATGGGAGAGCACGTGATCCGCCGGTGTCGGCTCGTCATCGGCCAGGTGAAAGATCGGGCCGGCCGCGGGTCGATCCATGGCGGCGCGCAGCGCCGCGGCGATGTCGTCCACGTGGATGCGATTGAAGACCTGCCCCGGTTTCACGATCCGCTGCGCGACGCCGGCGCGCAGCGGATCGAACGGCGAGCGACCGGGGCCGTAGATGCCGGGCAGGCGGAACACCTGCACCGGTTTGCGCGCCTCCTCCCCGAAGTTCCGCCAGCTCGTCTCGGCAGCGACCCGCCAGCGGTTCGCGTCGGTCCGCGGCGCGAGCGGCTGGCTCTCATCGATCCAGGCGCCGCCGCAGTCGCCATAGACTCCGGTCGTCGAGAGCAGTCCGATCCAGCCGAGGCTCGCGCACCCCGCCAGCATCTGCGCGTGCCAGGCGAGCACGCCATCGCCCTCGGGTCCCGGCGGGATCGATACGAGCAGATCCGTCACGCCCGCGAAGACCCGGGCGTCGAGCGGCCCACTCCCGTCGAAACGATGCCCGCAGATGCCGTCGTGTTCGAGGGCGGCCACGCCGTCGTCGTTCCGGCACGTGCCGGAGACGCGCCCGCCTTCGGCCAGGACGGTGCGGGCCAGGACCCGGGCCGTATAGCCGCAGCCGAAGCAGAAGAGATGTCGCGCCGAGGGTGCGATCGGTGCGATCGTCATGTCAGGCGGCCTCCGCCGCGAGACGGTCGCGCAGGGCTTCGAAGCGCGCGATCTGGTCGGGACGCAGCCGGCCTTCCGCGTCCCGGCCGAGATAGATCTTGAACAGGCAATGTCCCGCGTGGGCATACATCTGGACCGAACACGTGTCGGATCCGAACAGCTTGCGTGTGACGAACGCGATCATGCCACAGGCATCGGCCTTCAGGTGTCCGGCGATCGGCTTGCCGTGCAGATTGAAGAACCCGCGTCCGGTCTTGCCGGACGGCAGCTCGCCCTTGGCTTCGAGGATCACGTCGCCGGTGTTGACGATGAACGTGATCTCTCCCCAGCCGGCGATGTCTGTCATCACGTCGACGAAGCGGTCGCCGGAGACGCAGACGGCGGCGCCGCCGGGCAACGCGTGCACCACGTCGGCGACGGTCGTGCCCGCTTGCGCGGCGATCTCTTCGAGCGGTGCGCTGG
Organism: uncultured Pseudomonadota bacterium; assembly: GCA_900696485.1. GTDB lineage: Bacteria > Myxococcota_A > UBA9160 > UBA9160 > PR03 > CAADGG01. Next base: position 40,588 of record CAADGG010000024.1, on the reverse strand, counting down.
GTTTCTCGGCGATCGCGGCATGGAGTCGGTTCCGCGTGTCATCACGCATCGTGTCGGGTCCGGTCATCTCGGTCTCCTTCCCTGGGTGCGGATCGCAGGCTGAGTTCCTGATCGATCCAGTCGGTGAGGCGGGACGTCATCTGCACCTGCCAGAAGCGGCCCGCCAGCGTGAGGTCGTAGAAGTCGTGGTGCCGCGTCAGGAGCCCGGCCTCCTGCCACTGGGCGAGAAGCGGTTCGACGAGGGCGAGGAAATCGGTGCCGGTACGTTCGCGACACAGGCGTGCCGGCGCGTCGGGGGCGAGCCGGCCGCGCTCCATGCCCTGGCGGATGGCATCGTGCAGCGCAGCGTTCGGAGCGGCCTCGGTGATCGCGACGGCAGGACACGAGCTCGTGTCGATGCAGCGGGCATAGTCGGCGAGGTCCGAGACCAACAGGAAGCCCGTGCCTCCGAGGCTGCCGCCGGCGCCGGCGCCGAAGGCCAGCAGATCGGCGCCGGTCTTGGCCTCGTAGTTGTAGATCGACCGTTCGCGAACCCCACGGCGCCAATGGGTCGTCGAGATCGGCAGCCAGCCGGCGCGGTCGAGCGCCTCGGCCCCGGCCGCGTAGAAGCGCCCGAGCTCGGCGTGACCGATCGGCACGAGCTTTCCGCTCGCGACGGCCGACAGCAGCGGCGTCCCGGGGATCAGGTTGAGTCCGTAGAGATCGAGCCCGTCGAGCCCGAGCGCCGTCACGGTGGCGAGATCGGCGGCCCACAGCTCCGGCGTCTGGTTCGGCAAGCCGTAGAGCAGATCGATGACGATCGCGCCGGCATCGGTAGCGACGAGCTGCTCGAGGCAGTGGATCACCTCGGCGCGGCTCGCCTTGCGGCCGAGGGCGCGGCGCAAGCGCTCGTCGAAGGTCTGCACGCCGAGCGAGATGCGGTTCACACCGGCACCGAAGGCCGCGCGCACCTTGTCGGCGGTGAAGCTCCAGATCCGGCCTTCGAGCGTGATCTCGCAGTCGGGCGCGAGCGGCAGGCCCTCGCGCAGCGCCTCGACGAGCCGGGCGATGTCGCGCGCCGAGAGTGCCGTCGGAGTCCCGCCGCCGAGATACAGCGCGCGTAGCGGAGGACCTTCGAGCACCGCTCGCTGTCGCAGCGAGGCGACCTGCGCGATCACCTGGTCGACGTACGGAGCGCCGGCGTCCTCCCGCCAGGGATGGCGGTAGAAGCCACAGAACAGGCAGTGGTTCTCGCAGAACGGCACGTGGACATAGGCGGTGCCGCGCTGGCGGCGCGGCTGCGCGAGCAGCCGTTCCCAGTGCAGCGGAACGTCAGGCTCGGGGACCGCCCGCGCGCGCATCGGCGGGTGCGCGCGGCGCGCATCGGGAAAGGCCGCGGCGAGCGGGTCTGAGCCCACGCGGGCGAAGAAGTCTTCGATCGGGCGCCGGCCGGTCCGTGCGGATCGCGCGGTGGGCCACGCCGGTGTGTGCAATTCCGTCGCGTGCTCAGGCATCGCGGGACGACCTCCGGGCGGCGGCCGCGGCCCGATCGGGCGCGCCGACTCGACAGCGTGTTCGGCTCCGCGGGAACGAGGCCGTGTCGGCTCGGCCGCGCGGGGGAAGCGTGAGGGCGGTTGCGCGCATCGGGTGTCTCCATCGGAACCGGCCGCCGGCACGGCGGCGGGGCGGCATTCGGCACAGTGGGAAAGGGCGCGCACGGCCCGGCCGCGAGAGCCGGACGCGCACCGCGCAGATCGTCGGGCGACGGGGCCGGCCCCGCGGTGGGGCCGACCCCGTCGCCGCCGGATCAGCGCCGGCGCCGGCCGAGCGCGGCGAGGCCAGCCAGGCCGGTGGCGAGCAACCCCGTCGTGCCCGGTTCCGGTACGGCGGTGATCGTCACCTGGTCGAGGCCGAGCAGGAACGCCTGGTCGACCTCGGTCAGCGCGAGCGGGGCGCTGGTGCCGAACTGCAGATTGCCGACGTTCGCGAGCGCTTCCGCGCACGTCACCGCTTCCCCGGTGCACAGGGGGCTGTTCGGGTCGATGTCGAAGTTCAGCTGCGTCCACTGGCCCGACGGAACCAGCGTCGGGTTGTCGAAGACGGCACCCGGGAAGTTGAACGCCGTGGCCACGCGCAGGAAGACCGTGAGGTCGACGCCGGTCTCCTGCCGCACGAACACCGAGACCTGCTGCACGCCGGCCGCGAGCCAGTCGCCGACGAAGGCGTCCCCGCTGGCGTCGTCCGAGTCGTTGCCCCGGAATGTCACCGGGCCGCCGCCGAATGCGCTCGAGAAGCCGAAGAAGTTGAAGTCCGACGACGCGAAGCTCGATCCGTCGGGGCCGCCGCTCGGCTGGAACGCGAGCGGTGCCCCGAAGGAATCCTCCCAGCCGGCCACGTCGGTCGCGAAGTCCTCGGTGAACGGCAGCGTCGTGAGTGCGGAGGCCGTCCCCGCGCTCAGCCATGCTCCTGCCAAACCCGTGATGAGTGCCAGTCTTGATCGCATCTGTGTGTACTCCTGGTGGATCGTTGATTCACGAGCGCATCCTCCCCTTCCGATCGACTGGCTGGCCCCATGGGGCTGGCGGGCAGTCCGGGCGATGGGCCTGCGCTCGTGAGGAATCGAAGGCCCTGCCCGAAACGAACGAGAACTCAGGACACGATCGGCTCCATCGCGCCGAAGCGCGTGTCGAAGCTGGCTTCGTGTCGAAAACGGATCACGACGTGGTCGTCGACGACACCGTGGAACAGTGCGTTGTGCCACAGCACGTTGTCGTAGACGGGTCCGGCGTCGAGCAGCTCGGCGAAGCCGTCGAGCTGCAGGCAGCGCAGCCGGCCGATCTCGCTGCGGTCGGTGAGATCGAAGACGAAGAAGACGAGCGCGCAGCGTGGGTCCGCACGCAGCGCCTCGGCCAGCGGCGTCTTCTCCGGCAGCAGCGTCGTCAGGCTGTCGGGATCGAAGTCGTCGGCGCTGCGGTAGTAGTCCCGGAAGTACTGGATGCCCCGGTCGTAGACGGCGCGTGCGCCTGCCTCGAGGCCGGACTCGTAGAGGCTCCGGAACTCCTCCGTCTTGCGCGCGAGCTGCTCCGGATGGGGGAGCAGGCCGCAGATCACCGAGCTGCTGAGGAATCCAGGACCCGGTCCCGGCCGATGGACGGTGACGAGCGGCGCGACGCCGGCATGCGGCGCACCATGGCGTTCCTCCATCGTGTGGCGGCGCAGCGCCACCTGCCAGTCGAGGAACTCGCGGGGCAGCGGTCGCGGTCGGCCCGAAGCACGTCGGAACATCGTCGTCTCCTACAGACTGCGCAGCGGATCGCCGGGTCCGCGGACGCGGAGCGTGAGCCGTCCGTCGTCCTTGCCGACCCTGGCGTCCACGGCGAAGACGTCGCGCAGCATCTCTTCGCCGAGGCAGCGCTCCGGCGCGCCGGCGGCGTAGAGCCGCCCGCGGTGCAGGATCGCGAGCCGATGCGCCAGACCGGCGGCCTGCTCGAGATCGTGCAGCGACACCACGATCGTGAGCCCGCGCTCGCGGTTGGCGCGCGCCAGGAACTCGAGCACCTCCCACTGGTGGCGCAGATCGAGGGCGGCGGTCGGCTCGTCGAGCAGCAACAGCTCGGGCTCCTGCGCGAGCACCATCGCGATCCACGCGCGCCGTCGCTCGCCGCCCGAGAGCGTCTCGAGCGGGCGCGTGCGCAGGTCTCCGAGTTCCATCGCCGCCAGCGCCTCGCGCACGGCCGCGTGGTCGCGCGTGGAGAACGCCGCGAGTGGCGCGACGTGTGGGTGGCGCCCGTTCGCCACCAACCCGGCGACCGTCAGGCCCTCCGGCACGGCGGGATCCTGCGGCAGCCGCGCCACCCGTCGCGCGAGGCGCCGGCGCGGCCATCGCTCGAGCGGCGTGCCGTCGAAACACACGCGGCCGGCGCGCGGCGCGATCTCGCGCGCCAGTCCGGCCAGCAGCGTCGACTTCCCGGAGCCGTTCGGGCCGACCAGCGCGACGATCTCGCCCGGCGCGACGGCGAGCGTGACGTCGCGGACGGCATCGCGATCGGCCTGTGCGTGGCGCAAGTGCAGCCGCGTGGCTTCGAGGCGGGCGCCGCTCACGGGAGCTTCCGCCACAGGATCACCAGGAAGTACGGGCCGCCGAGCAGCGCCAGCAGCGCGCCGACCGGCAACTCGATCGGCGCGACGACCGTACGCGCCGCCGTGTCGGCCAGCAGAACCAGTGCTGCGCCGCCGAGCGCGGAGGCCGGCAGCAGCGCCCGGTGCCCGGGTCCGACCAGGAGCCGCAGCGCGTTCGGGACGACGAGGCCGACGAAGCCAACGAGACCGGCGACCGAGACGGCGGCCGCCGCAAGCCAGGCAGCGAGGGTCGCCGCCGCGAGCCGCGCCCGCCGGACCGAGACGCCGAGGCCGCCGGCCGTGGCGTCGTCGAGTAGCAGCACGTCGAGGGGCCGGATCGCGAGCGCCGAGACGCCGAGGCCGAGGACGGTGGGGACGGTGACCAACGCGGCATCGCGCCAGCCGAGTCCGTTCAGCGAGCCGACCAGGAACGCGGCGAACGACGGCGCGCGGTCCGCGTACAGGAAGCTCAGCAGGGCGACGCCGGCGAAGCCGACGGCCTGGATGGCGACACCGGACAGCACCAGACGCAGCGGGCCGGCGCGCAGCCCGCGGTGCCGGAAGCCGAGCGCGACGACGGCGCTGACTGCCGACAAGCCGCCGGCAAAGGCCAGCATCGGGACCAGCGCCGGCAGCGCTGGGAAGAACAGGATGGCGAGCAGGGCGGCGAGGCCGGCGCCGGCGGTCACGCCGACGAGACCCGCGTCCGCGAGCGGATTGCGCAGCGCCGTCTGGAGCACTGCGCCGGCTACGGCGAGGGCTGCCCCGACTGCGGCGCCGGCCGCGACGCGGGGCAGGCGGACGTCGCGCAACACCGGCGAGAGTTCGAGCTCCGGATGCCAGGCGGTCCGAAGCGCGTCGAACAACGAGACGTCGACGGCGCCGACGCTCGCGGCGAGCGCGGCGGATCCGAGCAGCGCGATCGCCAGCAGCAGCGTCCAGGAGCCCGGCCCGGGTGACACGATCGCGCCGGTGCGCCAGCGGATTCCCGCGAAATTCACCGGGCGGCCCCGCTCGCCACGGGATGGGCGAGCGCGCGCAGGGCTTCTGCGGCCTGCCCGAGACGAAGGCCCGGATTCGCGGCGAACAGCTCTGGATCGAGCACATGCACGCCGCGCGTCGCCGAGCGCCGCAGCCCCTGCCACGGACCGCCGCGCGCCGTCCGATCCGTGAAACCCGCCGCAATGGCCGCCGGATCGCCGTGTGCGACGAGCAGCAGCAGTTCCGGCCGCAGTGTCGAGAGTCTTTCGTCCGACAGCGCCAGCAGCCCCGGGAAGCGCTCGTCTCCGCCGACCGCGTCCCCCAGGTTCCGATAGCCGAGCCTCGCCAGCAGGTCACCGAGCCACGTCCGTCCGGTCAGCACGAGGAACGAGCCCGGCGCCCCGAACAGCGCGAGTGTCGGGAGCGGTTCGGGGCGGACCAACGCCGCGAGCTGACTCCGGACGGCGTCGGTCTCTCGGCGCATGGCGTCGGCGGCGCCGATCCGCGCGCCGACGGCGTCGAGTCCGGCGAGCGTCGCCGCGACCGAACGCGTGTCGAGCAGCATCACGGCGGCGCCGTCGATGCCGAGGCGGGGCGCCTGCACAGCGTGGAGACTCTCGTCGGCGATGACGAGCGTGGGCCGGACTTCGGCGAGCTGCTCGAGGCTCGGGGCGTGGGCGGTCCCGAGGTCCGCGGCGCCGCGGACCGCCACGTGGAGATCGCGCCGGACGCTCGCGACGACGGTGAACGGTCCGTCGATGCGGGCCAACGCGTCGGCTGCGAACGGCAGCAGCGTGGCGACCCGGTGCCGGGCCGGCTCGGCGGCCGGCGCCGCCGGGACCAGTGCGAGCCCGGGGAGAAGCAGGACGAGGGCGAGCTGCCGCCGGACGCGTCGCCCAGGACTCGATCGGAACCGCCGTCGAAGCTGCAACCCGCCATAGAGGGCTGCGCAGCCGTTCGGGGTGCCGGCGGGGGAGTGCTTCTGGCGGGCGATGGGTTCCGGAAGACCAGCCATTCCCAGCTCCAAGGAGGAGGGAGCGCTGCTCCCCCGCTTTCCGCGAAACCGGAGCTGCCTACGCAACCCCTGGCAAACGCGGAACTTTCAGCTGGCTGGCGGGAGACGCCTGGCTGGCAACAGCCGGACCTTAGATGAACTGAACTTGAAAGTCAATTTCATTTCACGTATACCCCGTCTCGCGTTCGTCCGCGCGTCTGCCAGCCCGCTCTGCCAGCCCGAGCCGCCGGACCCCGCGACCCGCCCCGGGCGGGTTCCCTTCCGCCGCGTGGAGCAATCGTTTGATCGGGTGGCTGGCACGGCTCGGAATTTCGATCGCGCTCGCTTCAGCGGGTGGCGCACGCGGGGGGGATCTGTCTTCCCCCGGCCCGGCGGCCGACGATGCGCCGGTCTATCGCAGCGAAGAGATCGTGGTCGACGGCGAACTCGAGCGCGCCGCTCCGATTGCGGTGTTCGACGACACGCCGGTCCAGCGCGAGACGCTGTCGCGCGACGAAGTGCAGAGCCGCCCCGGCACAACCGCCGCGGATCTCCTTCGCGCACAGCCGGGCCTTCGCCAGCAGCAGCGCGTCCAAGGTGAGGAATCCGCCGTCTCGATCGACGGGCTCCCGCCCGAGTTCACGCGCGCGCTCGTCGACGGGTCGCGGTACCAGGGAGAGGGCGGTCGCGTCGACGACTTCAGCCGCATCCCGCTCGCCGACGCCGAGTCCGTCGAGATCCTGCGCGGGGCCCAGGCGCTCCGCTATGGCTCGGAGGCCGCCGGCGGCGTGGTGCGGATCGAGACGCCAGAGCCCCCGCGCGATGGCTTGCGGACGCGCGTCGAAGGCGGTTACGGCAATGCGGATTGGATCTACGGAGCCGGCTCGATCGGGTACGGGAACGAACGGGCCGGCGCCTGGCTTCGCTTCGTCCACGACCAGGTCGCCGGCTTCGGCGGCCCGGACGATGCGGACGCCGTGTTCGTCTCGCCGGGACCGGACGCCCAGCGCGTCTCGCGCGATGCGCTCGGCAAGTTCCGTGTTTCGCCGACGGAGTCCCTGGACCTCACGACCCGGCTCGGCTGGCGGCGCGACGACGAGTCCGGCCTCGGCGGCGAGTCCGGCGGCGGCGACCGCGTCGAGGAGCGTTGGCTGGTCGGCCAGGCGTTCGCGTGGGAGTTCGGCGAGCGGACGCGCCTCGAGGGGTCCTTCACGTGGTTCCGCAACGAGTTGTCGGCGGATGTCGGCCGCCCGTTCGAACTCGTCGAGCGCGAGCCGTCCGGCCGGCTGGCGCTCGAGCACCTGCTCGACACCGGTCCGCTGTCGCACGCGCTGACGCTCGGCTTCGACGTCTTCGCGCCGACGCTGGAGCTCGACGAATCCGACGGCGGCGTCTCGTTCCAGGATCCGACGCAGGCCCCGCAGCCGGTCGACGAGGGGTTCGCGCTCGGCGGGATCTACGCCGTCACGGAGACCCACGTCACCGACTGGCTCCAGATCGAAGGAGGGCTCCGCGCCCAGTTCCACACCCGGTTCTCGCCGGAGCTGCTGCCGCAGATCGCCGTGCTGCTGACTCCCTGGCGACCCGACGAGACGCGAATGCTGCGCCTGCGCGGCTCGTTCGGGCTCGGGTATCGGACGCCGTCGCTGCGAGATCTCCATCAGCCGATCGCGCCGCAGCTCGGTGGCGCCTACTTCCTGGTCGGCAATCCCGATCTCGAACCGGAGCGCGTCCAGTCGATCCGGCTCGGCTTCGAGTTCGTTCCGATCCGACAACTCTCGCTGACCGCGACGGCGTTCCACAATCGCATCGAGGACCACATCCGCTCGCTCGCCGACGGATCGATCCAGACCGGCACGGAACTCATCGCGCCACCGCCGCTCACGCCCGCCCAGGAACAGCAGTGTCGGGATTTCGGCAACGCGCTGTCGTTCTGCGACCGGCAGCCCTTCGAGCGCCCGATCTCAGGCACGCTGTTCCGTCGCGCCAACCTCGACGAGGTGACGACGCGCGGTGTCGAGACGCGGGTCCGCCTGCAACCGCATCCGCGCCTCCAGCTCGAGGCGGCGTACACCTACCTCGAGACGGAGGTCGACAGCACCAACACCGCGCTGCGCGAGCTGCCGAACGAGCCGAACCACACCGTCGATCTGCACGTCGGCGTCGCGCTGCCGTGGACCGACACGCGGATCCAGGCGCTGGCGCGCTGGCGCGGCGAGGCGCTCCAGGAGGGCAGCGGCACGGGGCTGTTCTCGTTCGTGACGCCGGAGTCGACGAATTCGTCGTGGACCGTCGATCTGCGCGTCGTCCAGCCGCTGCGAAGCGGCCTCGAGCTGTACGTGGATCTGTTCAACGTCGGTGACGAACGCGTCGTCGACTCGAACCTGGTACGCGGCCGGACGTTGTTCGTCGGCCTGCGCGGGCACTTCGATTGAAGAAGGAGGACAGGGCGAGGCGCATCGTGAGGACTCGAGGGGTGATCCTGCTGCTGATGCTCGGGTGGGCGGCATCGGCCCGCGGCCAGACCATCATGCTGCAGCCCGGGCCCGAGGGGGCCGACGTGGCGCCGTATCAGTTCCTGCCGGAGACGTTCCGCGGGCTCAACGAATCCCTGTGGGCATTCACCGATCCCGATGACGCGCACGGATTCCGGACCTTCCTGCGCTTCGATCTGCCCGCGGATCTTCTGGCTCCGGACGAACGGATCGCTTCGGCCCTGCTGGTGCTGCTCTTCGATCGGGAGATCGGCTTCGGCATGTCGGCCGACGATGGGCCCGGCCTTCTCGAGTGTCGCCCGGCACTCGCGGCCTGGAGCGAGATGGCGGTGACGTGGGGCTCGCAGCCCGCGTTCGGGGATCCCGTCGACACCATCGACGGGATCACGGAGTTCGGGGACGTCGCCTGCGACGTCACCGAACTGGTGGCCGACTGGGCCGCGGGGGTCGTCCCGAACCACGGCTTCGCCGTCACCAATCCGACTGGCCGGCTGATCGGCTTCCCGTCGTTCGAGTCGGTGATCGATGGCGCCCCCGATCCGAAACGGCCGAGGCTGCTGATCAAGGTCGTGCCGGCCCCGGAGCCCGGCGTGGCCGCCGGCATCGCGGCGGCGGGAGTCACGCTGACCTTGCTCGCGAGTCGCCGGCGCCAAGGCCGCGGCGCGAGGCCGCTATGACGGCCGAAGGTTCGAAGGATGAGAAGGAGACGGATGTGCAGGAGGAGACGTGTCCCGAGGAATCGAAACCCCGCATGCTGAGCGTGCAGACCATGTCCTCGCGCGACCTGCTCGGCGAGCGCGGCCTGCTGCGCATCGAGCACGACGGCGAGTTCTACACGCTGCGCGTCACGCGCAACCGGCGCTTGATCCTGACGAAGTAGCCCGGCGGCTGGTGCCGGCGGTAGCGACGCCCCGCCGGATGCGCTGGCTGCTGTTGTCGGCCGCCATCCACGCGCTCGTCGGCGGGGCGATCGCGCTCGGGCTCGGGGCGAGCGACCCGGCGCCGGACGGACCGGCGGCGATCCGCGTGCAGCTGTGGCCGACACCGGATCGGAGCGCACCGGGCCCGCCGGAGCCGCACGCTCGCTCCTCCGCCGCCCCGGCGTCGGGGACCGTGGCGCCAGCGACGGAGCACACGCGCCGGTCGCATCCGGTTGCGGACCCAGGGCCCTCTCCGTCGCCGCCGCCGTCGCCGCGCCGTGTGGCGGCGCCTCCGCCGGCGCCATCCACCGGGGTCGAGCCGCCGAAAGCGTCGCCGTCCTCCGCTGCAGCGACTCGCGAGGAAGCGGGTGCGGATCATGCCGGAGCGGCCGCTGCCGGCACGACCGACGTCTCCTCGGTGTCGAGCGCACCGCCGGGCGGGACGGGGGAGGCCGGCCTGGGTCCGGGCCGGCGCGACGCGGTGGCCGACTACATCGCGGAGATCCGCGCGCTGCTGATGCGACATCAGCGCTATCCGAGCATCGCACGCCGCCGCGGCCTCGAGGCCCGGGTCCTGCTGCGGGTCCGGATCGCAGCCGATGGCCGCCTCGAGACCGTTGCGACCGATGGCGCGGCGCCGCAGCTCTTTGCGAAGAGCGCGCTTGCCGCCGTCGAACGCGCCGGCCGCTTCCCGGTGCCGCCGCACGGCGCGCTATCGGTCGAGGTGCCGATGCGCTTCCGGCTCCGGCCCTGATCGTGCGCGGGTCCGGCGGCCCGCCGGCGTCCTAATCGAGGAGCTGGCCGTCGCCGAGCAGGTGGCGGATCACGTCCACCGCGTCGATGACGAGCGAGACGCCGGCCACGACGAGATAGAGATGGATGTAGCGGCCGAACCACGTGCCGGTGCCGATACTGGCGCGCCGCGTGACGAGCCACGCCCAGACCGGTCCCCAGAAGACGAGGTGCGCGAGGCCGAGCAGCCGGACGTAGCCCACCTGCGCATACAGCCATTCCATCAGCAGGCCCGCCGCGACGAATGCCGCGAGGATCGCCAGCGGCTCCGCGCGAACCCGCCAGCGGCCGGCCGTGCGCGTCGCGACGAACAGCACGGCGAGCAGGTTCGTCACGCCGAGGACGCCGAGCCAGGCCAGCAGCCAGAACGGCTCGGCTGCGATCGCATCACCCAGCGTGGGAGGCATGGCCTGCATCGGCGTCACGTGCTTCTCCTGGTCTCTTGCGCTCTCCGCAGAGCGCCGGCCATCGAGGTCGCGATCCGGGCACTGCCCCACGATAGATGCGCGCCGCCCCCGCCGTGATTCGGGTCCGGACCTCCGGACCCCGGGCTGCTGTCCCCACTCGGGCGGTTTCTGGCTTGACCTCGTTTCGCGTCACCCCGTAGGATGAGGCCTCGCCGGCGTCCGCGCGGGCGCCCGAGGAGACCCGGCATGCGATCCCCCGATCCGTCCCGACCCCGACCCCGATCTCGATCTGGATCTCGATCTCGATCTGGATCTCGATCTCGATCTCGACTCCGACTCCCGATCCCGCGCCTGGCGTGGCTTCCGGGCGCGGTTCTCGGCCTGGCTCTGCTGGGCTTCCACTGCCCGGGACAGCCTCCGATCGGCCGGGTCGGAGTCTGTCAGCGCGACATCACGCCGGTGAGCCCGAGCCTGGTGGACGAGTACGAAGCGGCATTCGGGACGACCGCCATCGTAAACCACACGGATCCGATCTTCATGGCCGGCTTCGGTAACGATCGCCAGGCCAGCGACTACAACGACCGCCTGTGGGCGCGGGGCCTGGTGATCGACGGCGAGGGCGGACGGATCGCAATCGTCGCCCTCGACCTGATCGGCTACTTCAACGCGGAGATCCAGACGATCCGCTCGCTCGTGGACCCCGCCGCAGGGGTCGACTACGTCGTCGTGCACAGCACGCATCAGCACGAAGGTCCGGACACGCTCGGCATCTGGGGCCCCGACGCGGTCACGTCGGGTGCCGATCCCGGCTATCTCGAGTTCGTCAATGCGTCGGTCGCGGACTGCATCGAGGAGGCCGCCGCCCACCTGCAGCCGGCTCGGCTCAAGTTCAGCACCACGGTTTCGACCGGTCTGTCGCTCGGCCTCGACGTGGAGGACGATGGCTTCGGTGTGTCCGACGGCAAGGTGCTGGCCGGCGACGACGCGATCGCGCCGGACACCGACGGACGCATCGTCGACCCGCGGCTGTCGATCCTGCAGGCCACGCGTCTCGCGCCGCCGTTCCGGGTGCTGGCGACGCTCGTCAACTTCGCCAGCCATCCGGAGAGCCTCGGCAGCAACAACACGCGCATCACCGGGGACTTCCCGCACTACGCGCGCGAAGCCATCGAAGCCTCCGAGGGCGGTCTGGCGATCTGGGTGAGCGGTGCCCTCGGCGTCCTGCAGGGCCCCCTCGACATCGACGTGCAGGATCCGGAAGCGGGCCAGCCGGCGGTGCGGCGGACCTTCCGCTGGGCCCAGGTGCACGGCGAACAGCTCGCCGAGCGCGTCGTCGCGGCGATTCCGAAGAAGCGCGGCCGGCCGACCGCCCGCATCGAGCTGGTCCACACGCAGCCGGTGCCGGTCCGGCTCGACAATCCCTTCTTCCGTTTCTTCATCGCCATCGGCGTGCTTCCGTCCGATGGCCTGTTCACGAGCGGCGCGCCGGACGACTCCGTCGGCTTCCCGTTCCCGCCGCCCTTCGATCCCATCCCGCAGGCCCTCGGGGAGGATCTCCACACGGAGGTCGGCGCGTTCCGGATCAACGAGGCGAGCTTCGCCGTCGTCCCCTCCGAGCTCGACCCGCAGATCGGGGAGACGTATCGCGCCCGCATGCTCGGTGCCGAGCACACCTTCATCATCGGGCTCGGCAACGACGAGATCGGCTACCAACTGCCCGCGGCCAAGTGGGACGACTCCTGTCACGCCTGCGCGCCCTTCATCCTGGCCGGAGTCCCCGAGTTCTGCCCGCTGTATCCCGCCATCGACTGCAACACGGTCTTCGAGAACAACGTGGGGGCGGCCGTCGACCCGTCGATCTCCGGTGCTCTCGAACCGTTGCTGGACGGGTTGCACGACTGAGCAGCGGGCGGCCCCACGGCATGCTCCGGACGTGGCTCGTCTGCAGCCTCGCGCTGACCCTTGCAGCTTCGATGGCAGATGCGCACGTCTATCGCGCGCGCACGCTGCGCGGCCTCGTTGCCGACGCGGATCTCGTGCTGCGCGTGCGGATCGTCTCGGTACCCGGACCGATCCAATTGCCGCCGGCGGGACCCGGGACGTCCGGCCGCCCGGACGTGGGGGCCGACATCCTCGAGGTGTTGAAGGGCGGCGAGTGGATCGATGCACCGCGCGTGCGCTTCGTCCAGCACGGCCACGGCGTGGTGAGCTTCGCGCCGGGTGACGAAACGCTGCTCTTCCTCCACGACATCAAGCGCAGCCGCGAACTCGCCGTGCTCGGCCGCAGCGGCAATCACAGGTGGGTGTCGCCGCAGGAAGCCGGAGACGAGTACCCGCTCGACGCGCGCACCCGGCGTCCGCTGCTCGCCGCGGTCCGGGACTACCTGGCGGCCGAGTCGATCGACGATCCCGCGGCCCGGACCGCAGTGCTGCGCCGGGCCACGGTCGGCCTGCTCACGGCGGGCGACGCGCGGCTCGGCGCGTCGGCGCTGCGCGACTGCGCGCTGGCGCCGGAGCTGCCGCTGCTCGCCCGCGACGACGTGCCGGCGCTCACCGCCGTGCTCGACGATCCGAGCCGCTCGATGGGCCTGCGGGCGGGTCTGCTCGCGGAGCTCGAGCGGCGCGGCCTCGTCGACGCTGCCCCTCGCTGGCTCGTGCTGCTCTCCGGCGACGTCGCCACGCCGGATCGCCTCACCGCGATCCGCGCGGCCGGCCGCGCGGCCGATCCTGCCGTGCGCGCACGTCTCGTCGAGTTGCTGGGCGATCCGGATCCGCACGTCGCGGCGGCCGCCTGCTCGGCGCTCGGCACTTCGGGCGACACGACGGCGGTCCCCGCGCTCTCGACCGCACTGGCGCACCCTCATGCAACGGTGCGGATGGCGGCGATCCGGAGCCTGGGACAGATCGGCACGCGCGAGGCGCTGGGCGTTCTCGAAGCGACCACGCGCTCGCATCCGGATCCGGCGACCCGGCGCCGCGCCGGGGCGGAGCTGCGCAAGCGCTCATGACGGCAGCCGCGCCCGGGCCGGGTTCGCCGGCGGGCGTCGAAGTGAGGGGGGGAATGGAGTCGACGTGGCTCGGGCTCGGACAGCTCCTCGCCGGCGGACTGCTCCTGTACGGCGGCGGCGAGGTGCTGGTTCGCAGCGCTGCGCAGCTCGGGCTGCGCTTCGGCATGAGTCCTCTGGTCGTAGGCCTCACCGTCGTCGCGTTCGGCACGTCGAGCCCGGAGCTCGCCGTCAGCGTCGGGGCGGCGCTCCGCGGCAGCGGCGACGTCGCCGTCGGCAACATCGTCGGCAGCAACATCTGCAACATCGCACTGATCCTGGGGCTGTGCGCGTGCATCCGTCCCCTCCACGTCCACATGCAACTGCTGCGATTCGATGTCCCGGTGGCGATCGCCGCCGCCGGGGCCGCGGTCATCCTGCTCGCCGACGGCGCATTGGGCCGGCTCGAGGGTCTGGTTTTCGTCGTCACGCTCATCGTCTATGTGGCGAGGCTTCTGGTCCTCGCTCGGCGCGAGCCCGAACTCGTCAACGCGGAGTTCGCCGCCGAGCAGCCGGCGCTCGAGCGCCCTCTGGCGTGGCTGGCCGGGGGCCTCGTCATCGGCCTCGCCTTGCTGGTCGTGGGCGGTGACTGGTTCGTGGCCGGAGCCTCGGACCTGGCGCGCGGATTGGGGATCGGGGAGGCGACGATCGCGCTCACGATCGTTGCCGTGGGCACCAGCACCCCCGAGCTGGCGACCTCGCTGATCGCCGCGTTGCGCCGCCACGGCGACATGGCGGTCGGCAACATCGTCGGCAGCAACATCTTCAACGTGTTGGGCATTCTCGGCACGGCCGCCCTCGTCCGACCCGTGGTTGCCCCGGGGATCCTCGCCAGCGACCTGTCGGTGATGCTGGCGATCTCGCTGCTGCTGCTGCCCCTCGCGTGGACCGACCGTCGCATCGTGCGCTGGGAGGGTGCCGTGTTGCTCGGGCTCTACTCGGCCTACATCGCCGTTCGCGCCGCCTCCCCATGAAGGCCGGCGGCCGGGCTGGACGGGAAGGAGCGTGCGCATCGCACCGCCGGCTCGGGCTCTCGAGGGGCGGGACAGACACGGAAAAGGATCACGGCCGGAGACGCAAGACGGCGGGTCCGATCGCTGCGCCGCACCGGCTCCACCGGCTCATCGTGCCGTGCGGGTTCGCGTCGAGAACCTACGATACGCACCGGGCGCGGCGCTGCCGGCCGGCCCGTATGGGCGGCCCGCCGCTTGCGGCTCGCGGCGTCGAGGGACAGACTGCCTGCGGTGTGTCCGCGCCGACTCGAGCCGAAATCCGACGCCCCGGACGCCCCGAAACCCACGCACGCGAAATCCGCGGGCGGAAAGTCCGGCGGCGCCAAGCCCGCGCGTGCGCGTGCGCGGGCTTCGAGCCCGCCTGAGCCGGCTGAACCGCCTGAAGAGACGGGAGGGAAGTCGGGGGGCGCGGCGACGCCCGACGGCTTCGCCGGCCTCGGGCTGATCGAGTCGCTGGTCTCCTCGCTGACGGCCCTCGGCTACGAGGAGCCGACGCCGGTCCAGCGCGAAACGATCCCGCTACTACTCGCCGGCCGCGATGTCCTCGCGCAGGCGGCGACCGGAACCGGGAAGACGGCGGCGTTCGCGCTGCCGATGCTGCAGCGGATCGCCGAGGGCAGCGGTTCCGCCCGGCGCGGCGGGCCGGCCGGCCTCGTGCTCGTTCCGACGCGCGAGCTCGCGATGCAGGTCGCCGAGGCGATCCACAAGTACGCGCGCGGCGTCGGCCTCGGCGTCCTGCCGCTCTACGGCGGCGCGTCGATGTACCAGCAGATCCGCGGCCTCGAGCGCGGCACCGCCGTCGTCGTCGCGACGCCGGGCCGCGCGCTCGATCACATCCGGCGCGGCACGCTGAAACTCGAGAAGATCCGCGTCGCCGTGCTCGACGAGGCGGACGAGATGCTCGACATCGGATTCGCCGAAGACCTCGATGCGATTCTCGACGCGACGCCGTCGGAGCGCCAGACCGCACTGTTTTCGGCGACCATGCCCGGCCGGATCCTGTCGATCGCGAAGCGCCATCTGCGAGAGGCCGCGCGCGTCACGATCGCCGGCGAGAAGCGCGGCGCGGGGGAGTT
Organism: uncultured Pseudomonadota bacterium; assembly: GCA_900696485.1. GTDB lineage: Bacteria > Myxococcota_A > UBA9160 > UBA9160 > PR03 > CAADGG01. The sequence continues at coordinate 24,768 of CAADGG010000024.1, read as the reverse complement.
GCCGCGCGTGCGGCAGGTGGCGTACGTGGTCGGCCGCGCGCACAAGCCGGCCGCCCTCGAACGCGTGCTCGAGATCGAGCGCCCGGACTCGGCGCTGGTGTTCTGCCGCACGCGTCTCGAGGTGGATTCGCTGGTCGAACGGCTGGTGGCGCACGGACACCGGGCTGAGGCGTTGCACGGCGGCATGGAGCAGCGCCGGCGCGACCGCGTGTTGAGCCGCTTTCGCGACGGCGCGATGGATCTGCTGGTCGCGACGGACGTGGCGGCGCGCGGCCTCGACATCGAGCGCCTGTCGCACGTCGTCAACTATGACCTGCCGGCGTCGATCGACGCCTACGTCCATCGCATCGGCCGCACCGGACGCGCCGGGCGCACCGGCACCGCCATCACGCTCGTCGAGCCGCGTGAGCACCGGCTGCTGCGCAGCATCGAGCGGGTGACGAAGCAGCGGATCGAGGTCGAGGCGGTTCCGACCGTCGTCGATCTGCATGCCCGACGGCTCGAGCTGACGCGGGCCGCGCTGCGCGAGCGGCTGGTGGCCGGCAAGCTCGATGGGACGCGCGTCGTGGTCGAGGCGCTGGCGGAGGAGTTCGACATCGTCGACATCGCTGCGGCGGCCGTGCAGATGGCGCATGCGGCGGCCGGCGGAGACGGGGATGATCGCGAGATTCCGCAGCCCGTGCCGACCGAGCCGCGTTCGCCGATGCGCCGGCGCCCCGGCGAGCAGCCGCGGCCCCGGCGCGCCGCGGGTGCCGGCCGCTCCGGCGAGTCGACACGGATCTGGGTCGGAGCGGGGCGGAGCAGCGGTATCCGGCCGGCCGACCTCGTCGGCGCGATCGCCGGCGAGGCCGGGATCTCCGCGCGCCTCGTCGGCGCGATCGAGATCAGCGAGCGCTACGCCCTCGTCGAGGTGCCGGAGGAACTCGTCGACACGATCCTCGCGGCGCTGCGCGCGACGAAGCTGCGCGGCCAGAAGGTCGTCGTCCGCCGCGAGACCTGAGGCCAGCCGCTCCCCGACTGCCGACTCCATGGTCGGCTGTGTGACCACGTCGGCACCGCGCGGATCACGATCAGGACCGGGACGATCATGGCGAGCGATCCCAAGCGCAGGGAGCGCTCATTCTTCGGTGCTGCTCACCGACGAAATCAGGAGAGATCCGGGGGGGTCGGCAGCGAGCCAGGCCGGCGCTTGTACAAACGAGTGCGGATCCGCGCCGGCATCATGATGCCGGCGGGTCTTCTGCGTACAGCGAGGGCGGCGAACCTCGGTGGCACGCGCTTTGCAGGCTTTGCAAGGTATCCAGGCAAGGACAGCTGGCGCGGACGACGAAGCCCCACTTGCAGGGATCGATCTACGGAGATCCGAGGAGTCCGCTCGCGAGCGTTTCGTGGCACTCTGGTCGGATGCAAACCTCCACTGTTCGCGACCTCGACCCCCCTGTCCGTGCTCTCCGCGCCTCTGCGTCTGCGCGCGGTTTCGCCCGACCTCACAAACACGTGGGGTGCGAGGGCATCATCGGTCGCTCGAGCGCGATGCTCGCGTTGTACGAGCTGATCGAACGCGTCGCGCCGACGGCTGCCCCCGTGCTGATCACCGGCGAGAGCGGAACCGGGAAGGAACTCGTCGCCGAGCGTATCCATGGGATGAGCTCGCGAAGCCACGGCGTCTTCCTACCGGTGAACTGCGGCGCGGTCTCGTCGAGCTTGTTCGAGAGCGAACTCTTCGGCCACGAGCGTGGCAGCTTCACCGGCGCGAATCACCGGCGCATCGGCTACTTCGAGCGAGCTTCCGGCGGGACCCTGATGCTCGACGAGGTGACGGAGATGTCGCTCGAGATGCAGGCGAAACTGCTGCGGATTCTCGAAACCGGAGTGCTCCTGCGGGTCGGCAGCAGCGAGCCCGTCCAGTTGGACGTTCGGATCGTTGCCACCACCAACCGGGATCCCCGGCAGGCCGTGAAGGAAGGACGACTCCGGGAGGATCTCTTCTACCGCCTGAACGTCTTCCCGATCGACATGCCTCCTCTCCGAAGCCGCGGGGACGACATCTCCCTGCTTGCGCAGCATTTCCTGGCGGAGTTCAACCGCCAGGCCGGCTCGACCAAGCACTGGGGGAGCGGAGCGCTCGAGCGGCTGAACCAGATGACCTGGCCGGGGAACGTGCGAGAACTCCGAAGCGCCGTGCAGCGGGCCTTCATTCTCGGCGATGTCGAGCTGCCGGCCGAGGCGTTCTGCGAGCCGAGCGCCGCGGCGCGGAATGGCGGAAGCGCTCCGGTCACACGAGCGATGGTGGGGAGTTCCATCGCCATGGCGGAACAGGAGCTGATCCTCGCCACGCTCGAACAGCTGGGCGGCAGGAAGCCGGAGGCCGCCAAGCTCCTGGGGATCAGCCTCAAGACGCTCTATAGCCGCATCAATGTGTACCGGGCGCGGGGCCTCGCGCATGGTTCGGGTGAATAGGCGCCCCAGATCGTCCGGCTAGGACTCGACCGACGTCAGAGCCTCGCGAATCGCGTGTTGGTCGGGTTCGGCCGACGTCGTGACCGACCTGCTCGACGTCGGTGGCGCCGATTCGGCCGGCCGACCTCGCCGGCGCGATCGCCGGCGAGGCCGGCCGCGGGTTCCGATCGTGGGGAGACGGCACCGGGGTCGCGTCCCTCCGCCTGGACCTGCGATGTTCCGGTCTACGTCGCCGCGTCCGCGCGTCCGATGCGCAGGGTGTGCCGCCGCACCCGGTGGCGAGGAGGAGCCTCGTCGATGTCCGATCGCCCGCCGACGATCGCGATGTGCGAGCCGACCTGGTTCGGCGTCGAGTACGTGATCAATCCCTGGATGGAGGGCCAGGTCGGCCGCGCGTCGCGCGACGTGGCCCGGCAACAGTGGCAGGCGCTCTACGAGCTGCTCCGTCCGCTGGCCTCCCTCGTCGTGCAACCCGCCGCCCCACATCTGCCCGACATGTGCTTCGTCGCGAACGCCGGCCTCGTGCTCGACGATCTGTTCGTTGCGTCGGTGTTTCGAGTGCGCCAGCGCGCTCCGGAGGTCACGCACGACAGGGCGTTCTTCGCCGCGCGTGGCTTGCGCGTGGTCGAACTGCCCGACGATCAGGCCTTCGAAGGGGAGGGCGATGCCCTGTTCCAGCCCGGCGAACCGCTGCTGTGGGCCGGTTACGGCGTGCGCAGCTCGCTCGAATCGCATCGGACGCTGACGGGGCTGTTGGACGTCGAGGTCGTCTCGCTGCGGCTCGTCGACCAACGGTTCTATCACCTCGACACCTGCTTCGTCCCACTGCCGGAGGGGCGTGTACTGTACTACCCGGCAGCGTTCGATGAGCTCTCGCTGCGCGAGATCGAGCGCCGGATCCCGGCGGAGCGGCGGCTCGCGGTCGCCGAGGCCGATGCGCTGCGATTCGCCTGCAACGCCGTGCGCGTCGGGACCACGATCGTGACGAACCATGCCTCCGAGACGCTGCAGGAACGGCTCGCGGGGTGGGGCTACCGCGTGCGTACCACCGCGCTCGACGAGTTCCTGCTCGCCGGCGGCGCGGCCAAGTGCCTGTGTCTCTACCTGGAGCAGGAGATCCCGGACGAGCCACGAGCGCCGGTGGCATCCCCGATTCGCGACGCCGGACTCGAACTCCACGGCCATCTGCTGGATACGACTCTCTTGAACCGCGCGCTCGACCTCGTGGCCGACGCCGGTGGCAGCTTCCGCGTCGAGCACTTCGAGATCGGAGAGCGTCACGACCAGCCGTCCGTCGCGCGGCTCCGCGTCAGCGCGCCCACCGAGGAACGGCTCGAGTGGATCGTCGCGTCGTTGCTGCCGCTCGGCGTGCGCAGCGCCGGATCGAGCCTCGACGCGCGTCTCGAGCCGGTGACGATCGCGGGGGTCGCCCCGCTCGACTTCTACGCGACGACGATCTACCCGACCGAGATCCAGATCGCCGGCCGGTGGCATCGCGTCGGCAGTCAGCGAATGGACGCGGTGATCCTCGTCGATCCGGACGTCGACCCGCCGCAGCCGCGTTGCACGCTGATGCGTGATCTCCCGCTCGGCGCGCGCGTGGTCTGCGGCGTCGACGGCGTGCGCGTCCAGCGCCCGCCGGTGACGCGGCGGGACGGAGACTTCGCGTTCATGAGCGCGTCGGTCTCGTCCGAGCGCCGCGTCGAGCTGGTGGTCGAAGAACTGGCCTGGGAGATGCGGCGCATCCGCGCCCGGGACGGCCGCATCGTCGTCGTCGCCGGGCCCGTCGTGATCCACACCGGCGGCGGCCGGCACCTGGCGGCACTGATCCGCAGCGGAACCGTGCAGGCGCTGCTGACCGGCAATGCGCTGCCCGTCCACGACATCGAGCTGGCCCTCTACGGGACCTCGCTCGGCGTGGATCTCGCGCGTGGCGAGGGCGTGCACGGCGGCCATCAGCATCATCTGAAGGCGATCAATCGCGTGCGCGCCGCCGGCTCCATCCGGGCCGCCGTCGAGCAGGAGATCCTCACGTCGGGCGTGATGTACGAGTGCGTCCGCCACGGAGTTCCGTACGTGCTCGCCGGCTCGATCCGGGACGACGGCCCCCTGCCCGACACGCAGATGGATCTGATCGAGGCCCAGGCGGCCTGCGCCCGAGCCATCGAAGGCGCCGACATGATCCTGCTGCTCGCGTCGATGCTGCATGCGATCGGCGTCGGCAACATGACGCCGGCCGGCGTGCGCCTCATCTGTGTCGACATCAGCCCCGCCGTCGTGACGAAACTGGCTGATCGCGGTTCGGTCGAATCCACCGGCATCGTCACGGACGTGGGCCTGTTCCTGAACCTGCTGGCGCGCCGGCTGTGCGGCGAGGAGCGCTAGTGGTGCCGCCCGAGATGCTGCTCGACCGCCGTGAGCTCGAGCCGGAGGTCATCGCGATCGGCCGCCGCTGGCTCGCCGCCGTGCGTGAGGCCGAAGCGAGCGAGAAGCCGGACCGCCAGCGCCGGCTCCTGCAGTGGGCGATGCGCGATGCCGCATTCCGGACGCAACTGTTCCGCTTCGTCGATTCCTTTCCGACGCTGCGCAGCGCGCGCCAGATCCAGGAGCACCTGCACGATCATCTCTCGCAGCCGGGCGTGGCGCCGCCGCGCTGGCTCGGTGTCGGGCTCTCGGCCGGCCGCCTGCTCCCGAAGGTTCTGGCGCGCACGACCTCGAAGCGGATCGAAGCGATGGCGCGCCGCTTCATCGCCGGAAGCGACGAGACCGATGCGCTCCCGCGGCTGCGGGAGCGCTGGGAGCACGGCGTCGGATTCTCCGTGGACCTGCTCGGAGAGGCTTGTCTCAGCGTCCGGGAAGCGGAGTCCTATCAGCAGCGCTATCTCCGGCTCATCGAGGCGCTGGCCGATCAGGTGGCGGGCTGGCCGGCACGGCCGACGCTCGAGCGCGACGCGGTCGGCGACGTGCCCCGTGCGAACGTCTCGATCAAGCTATCGGCGCTGCATCCGAAGCTCGATCCGCTCGACTTCGAGGGCTCGATCGAGCGGCTCCAGCATGGTCTCGCTCCGATCCTGCGTGCCGCCGAGGCGCGCGGTGTCTTCGTCCACTTCGACATCGAGCAGGCCGCGCTGAAGGACCTCACGCTGGCGCTGTTCGAGCGCTGCGCCGAGACGCACGGAGCGCCCCTCGGTCTTGCGCTGCAGGCGTACCTGCGCAGCGGAGAAGCGGATGCGCAGCGCCTCGTCGACTGGTCGCATCGGACCGGCAGACGGGTGACGGTGCGGCTCGTGAAGGGCGCGTACTGGGATCACGAGGTGATCCAGGCGAGACAGCGCGGCTGGCCTTGCCCGGTCTGGCAGCGCAAGGAGGAGACCGACGCGTGCTTCGAGCGGATGACCGCGCGCTTGCTCGACGCGGCGCCGGCGCATGCCGGGGACGGTGGCATCCAGCTCGCGATCGGGTCGCACAACGTGCGTTCGATCGCGGCCGGCCTGGCGATGCTGCGGATGCGCGGCTTGCCGAACGCGGCGCTCGAACTCCAGATGCTCTACGGCATGGCCGAGTCTCTCGAGCGCGCGGCCGTCGCGCATGGGCTGCGCGTGCGGGAGTACGTGCCGGTGGGGCCGATGATCCCCGGAATGGCCTACCTGGTGCGGCGGCTGCTCGAGAACACGTCGAACGTCTCGTGGCTGCGCGCGGAGCGCTTCGAAGGAGCGGACGAGTCGGAACTCTTGCGCTCGCCGCACGCGCGGGTCGACGGGTCGGCGCCGGCGAGCGCTGCCCCGCGGCCCGCCCCGGACGCGCCGTTCGGGAACGAGCCGATGCGCGACTTCTCCGACGCCCGGCAGCGTGCGAGTTTCTCCGCGGCGCTCGCACGCGCCACGGTGCCGAGCGTCGAGATCGTGCGCGACGCCCGTGTCGTACAGGACGTTCTCGCAGCGGCTGAAGCCGGCTTTGCGCGCTGGCGGGCGGTCGGCGTCGAGGAGCGTGCGCAGATCCTCCGGCGCGCGGCCGCCCGGCTCCGTGCGCAGCGCGACGACTCGGCCGGCAGCATCGTGCGCGAGGCCGGCAAGCCGTGGCGCGAGGCGGACGCCGACGTCTGCGAGGCGATCGACTTCTGCGAGTTCTACGCGCGGCATGCCGTGGCACTGGCGACCGAGCAGCAGCTCGGCCGCTTCGCCGGCGAGGACAACCGGCTGTGGTGGGAGCCGCGCGGCATCGCCGTCGTGATCAGCCCGTGGAACTTCCCGCTCGCGATCTGCGCCGGCATGACGACGGCCGCGCTCGCGATGGGCAATGCCGTCGTCGTGAAGCCCGCCGAGCAGACGCCGGGAATCGCGCAGCGGTTCTGCGAGCTTCTGCGCGAGGCCGGCGTGCCGCCCGGCGCGTTGCAGTTCCTGCCGGGCGAGGGTGAAAGCGTCGGCGCCGCGCTGGTGCGAGACCCGCGGGTCGCCGTCGTCGCCTTCACGGGCAGCCAGCGCGTCGGGCTCGAGATCCTGCGCGCCGCGCACGAGCCGCATCCCGCCCAGCGCCATGTCAAGCAGGTGGTGTGTGAGATGGGCGGCAAGAACGCCATCCTCGTCGACACCTCGGCCGACCCAGACGAGGCCGTCCGCGGCGTGCGCGACTCCGCGTTCGGATATGCCGGACAGAAGTGCTCGGCATGCAGCCGGGTGATCGTCGTCGACGATGCCTACGACGGCTTCGTCCCGCGCCTGCTCGAGTCGACGCGCGCGCTGGTGATCGGCGATCCGCTGGATCCGGCGACCGATGTCGGCCCGGTGATCGACGAGGCCGCGGCTCGGAAGATCGAGGAGTACCTCGAGATCGGCCGCCGGGAGGCGACGCTGGCGCTCGCGATGGACGTGCCCGGCACGCTGTCGCGCGCGAGCGGCAAGCCGTTCGTCGCGCCGCACCTGTTTACCGACGTGCAGCCCGAGCATCGTCTCGCCCAGGAAGAGATCTTCGGCCCGGTGCTCGCGGTCCTGCGCGCGCGGGATTTCGAGCATGCGCTCGAGATCGCCAATGGCAGTGTCTACCAGCTCACCGGGGGGGTCTTCAGCCGTCGCCCCGCCCATCTCGAGCGCGCGCGACGCGAGTTCCGCGTCGGCAATCTGTATCTGAATCGCGGCATCACCGGCGCGCTGGTCGGACGGCAGCCGTTCGGCGGGCTCGGCCTCTCCGGCGCCGGCATCAAGGCCGGCTGTCGCGAGTACCTGCTGCAGTTCGCCCAGCAGCGCGCGAGCTGCGAGAACACCTCGCGCCGCGGGTTCGCTCCGGAGCTGGACGGCGTCGGCCCGGCGTAGCGCCGGGTCGGCGGATCAGCCGCCGTCGGCCTCGACGACCCAGGTCATCCCCGCCGCGCGCAAGCGCGCGAGCAGTGCGCCGCCGAGCGCCGACGCCGGCGTGAGAACTCCGCCCGGTGTCGATAGCGGATCGCGAGCCAGACACAGCGCCGATTCGCTGAGCATCACCGCCGTCGATCCGTAGCCCGGATCGCGCCGGTCCTCGACTCGGCCGTGCAGCGTGACGCCCCCTTCGCCCTCGGCGAGCAGTCGCGTCACGAAGAACCCGCGCGCACGCTGCTCCGGCGTCGGTCCCTCGCCGGGCTTCGGCAGCCAGCGTTCGAACGGGCGGCGCAGCCAGGCATGGCGGGCGGCCCGCTGCGTGAGCGCCAGGCCACCGGCGACGGCGATCGCCGCCGGCAGGCCGAGGCGTCCGCCCGGCAGCGCCATCCGCTCGCGATAGCGGAACTCGCGCCCATAGGGATGGCCGGCGACGGCGTTGCTGCGGCGCACCACCCGGGTGTTGATGGCGGCCATCACGAACGGCGCGGTCCAGCAGCCGAGCCGCGGCTCCCACGCGATCCCGACGGGATCGGGCCCGTCGGGACCACCGCGCGGTGCGGGATCGAGCGCGTACGGATCCTCGAGCAACGGCTGCACGGACGGATCACGCTGGGCTTCGTCGAGCAGCTCGAGCACGCTCGCGAAGCTGCCGCCACTGAAGCCGCCGCTGCTCTCCCCGAACCACGCATCGACCCGTTGCAGCCTGGTTCCGCGCTGTCGCATCGCGTCGTGAAGCATCCACACGCCGAGGTCCGACGGGATCGAGTCGAAGCCGCAGCAATGGACGATGCGAGTCCCGCCGGCCCGTGCCGCCTCGTGATGCGCGTCGATCATCCGGCGGATCCATGGCAGCTCGCCGGCCAGATCGCAGTAGTGTGTCGACGCCCGGACGCAGGCTGCGACGAGTCCGCTGCCGTGGCGCGCGTAGGGACCGACGGTGGTACAGACGACGCGCGTGCGGCGGACGATCGCCTCGAGCGAACGCTCGTCGCCGGCGTCGCCCACCAGGATCGGCAACTCGCGCAGATGCGGCGCAGTCGCCGCCAGCTCGGCACGCAACTGCGTGAGCCGGGTCGCGTCGCGCCCGGCGAGAGCCCAGCGCAGCGCCGCCGTCTCGGGCTGCCCGGCCAGCCGCTCGGCGACGAGCCGGCCGGTGTAGCCGGTGGCGCCCCAGAGGACGATCTCGAAGTCGCGATCCTGCTGCGGAAGGTCCATCCCCGTGGCCTCGCCTCCGGCGTCGAGAGCGTCGGGCCGACGGCTCCCGGCGCGCGACGCCTCAGGCGTAGCGCGCCTTCGTGTCGCCGGCCGCTTCGCCGGTGGCCGCGACCGCGGCGACGGACGCGCGCAGGTCGTCCAGATACTCGTCCACGACGTCGGCATGGGCCGGGGACAGCATCAGGTGGATCGCCCGCGGTTCGGTCGTCAGGCCGGTGAACCAGCCGCGCCTGGCCATCTGGCCCCAGATCGCGAACGGGTCGAGCGTCGTCGATCCGTACGTGAACAGGCCGAGCTGCGGATCGCCGTAGGTGCAGAGCCCGTCCATCGCGCGGATCGCCGTCATCAGCCGCTCGCGGGTTTCACAGACGATGCGGGCCTTCTCGCGGTAGCCCTCGACACCGAGGTAGTGCAGGACCGCCCACGCCGACGCGATCGCGCCGCCGGGCCGCGTGCCGGCCAGCGTCGGCGTCATCATGCCGCCGGCCGGCCAGTCGTCGAAGGTGAAGGTCTGGTGCTGCCACTGCGCTTCGCTCCGGTGCAGGATCGTCGAAGCGCCCTTCGCGACATAGCCGTATTTGTGGAGGTCCGCCGAGATGCTGCGAACTCCCTGCAGCTCGAAGTCGAACGGCGGCACCGCCACGCCGTTCATCCGTGCGAACGGCGCGAAGTAGCCGCCGACGCAGGCATCGACGTGCAGCCAGAGCTCGCGCTCCAGCGCCAGCGTGGAGAGCTCGGCGATCGGGTCGACGAGGCCGTACGGGAAGCACGGCGCGGAGCCGACCAGCATCAGTGTGCGCGGCCCGATCGCGCGCGCCATCGCGTCGACGTCGGCGCGCAGGTCCGCGGCCACCGGGATGCGGACGACGCGCAGGCCGAGGTAGCGCGCCGCCTTGTCGAAGGCCGGATGCACCGAGTACGGCGCGACGATCTCGGCGTCGGTGGTGTCGAGACCGCGCGCCCGCGCCTCCTCGCGACACGCCTTCACGGCCAGCAGGATGCTCTCGGTCCCGCCGGACGTCATGCTGCCGCGAGCGCCCTCGGGCGCGTGCAGCAGCGACAGGCCCATCCCGACGACGTCGTCCTCCATCTGGCGCAGGCTCGGAAACGCCATCGGCCCGAGCGCATTCTCGGACTGATACAGCGCGTAGGCCTCTTTCGCGACCTGCAGGACGTCCTCGCCGGCGTTGAAGACGTACACGGCGGTGCGTGCCCGACGCCAATCGGCGTCATGGGAGCCGAGCGAGCGCATGCGCTCGCGGAGCGAGGGCCAATCGCTGCCGTGCTCGGGCAGGGAGGGGCGGGGATCGGACATCGGGATTCCTTTGCGGCGCAGGAGCAGGAGCAGGAGCCTATCGCATCTGCCGGCCGGGCGGGGACGTCCCGCAGCCTCGGCCTCCCGTCCTCGCGGTGGCGCGAGGATCGTCGCCGACGCGCCGGCTAGAACCAGCGCCGGACCGACGCTTTGTAGCGGGTGTAGAGGTCCCCGAACTTGCGCTCGAGGTAGGCCTCCTCGTGGCGGACGGCGACCCCGTAGAGGATCACGAGGACGATCGGCACGAACGCGAGGATCCAGCCGTTGCCCCATCCGATGCCGATGCTCGTTTGCACCAGCGCCATTCCGACGTACATGGGATTGCGCGTGTAGCGGTAGACGCCGCTCGAGATGATCTCCGGCGTGCTCTTCCACGGCTTCGGATCCTGACCGGTGAGACGGAACCGGCCCATCGCGCTGCTGACGAGCGCGAAGCCCGCGCCGGCCGAAACGAGCGCGAGCGCGATGCGCGGCATCCGCGACAGCCCGATCGGCAGCGGCGCGACGAAGGCGTGCAGCACGCCGCCCACGCACACGGCGATCAGGTAGACGAAGGGCGGCGGGAAACGGACCGCGGCGCCATCCTGAGGATCCTGCTGCGGCGGGGGGTCCGGTTGCGGATCGCGAGGATCTCGGGTGTCCATGGCCGCAGTATGCCACGGCGGACTCCCGATGCCTCGGGGCACGTTCAGATCCGGGTCTCCCGCCCAGCCCAGTAGCGATCGCGCAGCCGTCGTACGTACAGCTTGCCGGCGGCGGTGCGCGGCAGCGCGACCTCGAAGTCGATCGAGCGCGGCACCTTGTAGCCGGCCAGGCGCGAGCGGGCGAAGGCGAGGAGTTCGGCGGCGAGCGCCTCCGACGGCGTCACGCCCGGTGCGAGTTCGACGGCGGCCTTGACCTGCTCGCCCCACTCGTCGTCGGGGATTCCGAACACCGCGACGTCGAGGACGGCCGGGTGCTCGACGAAGACGGCCTCGATCTCGGCCGGGTAGATGTTGACGCCACCGGAGATGATCAGATGGGCGTGGCGATCGGTCAGGTAGACCCAGCCGTCGGCGTCGACACGCCCGACATCGCCGAGCGTATGCGTGTAGCGGTCGAGAAAGGCAGCGCGGGTCTTGTCCGGATCGCCGTGGTACGCGAACAGGTCCTCCGTGCGGGTGTGTCGCGCGTAGAGTGGCCCCTCGGCGCCGGCCGGCCGGCGCTCCCCCCGCTCGTCCACCGCGAAGACCTCGAACTGCGGCAGGGCGCGCCCGACGGTGCCGGGGTGCGCGAGCCATTCCGCGCTGTCACAGAAGGTCGTGACGCCGCCTTCCGTGCCGCCCCAGTACTCGTACAGGATGGGACCCCACCAGTCGATCATGCGCTGCTTCACCGCGGCCGAGACCGGCGCGGCGCCGTGCAGCACCGTGTGCAGCGCCGGCGCCCGGAACGCCGCGCGTTCTTCTTCGGGCAGGCGCAGCAGCCGCACGAACAACGTCGGCACCAGATGCGTGTGGTGCACCTCGCGCTCGATGATCGTGTGCAGCGCGGCCCGCTCGTCCCAGCGCGGCAGCACCAGGATCGGCGCGCCGCAGGCCTGGTCGTAGATCGCGAACATCAGCGGGGCGGCGTGGTAGAGCGGACCCGTCACCAGGTGCGGCCCGCTGCCGTCGCAGGCGATCGAGCGCGCGTACGCGGCCTGGCCCTCGAGCGCCTGGCGCAGCGTCGGCGCGGGACGCCGCTTCACGCCCTTCGGCCGGCCGGTGGTGCCGCTGGTGTAGATCATGTTGCCGCCGGCCGGTCCGTCGAGCGACATCGGGGCGTCCGAGGCCTCCGCGAGCGCGCCTTCGAGTTCGTCGCCGACGCGGATCACGGTCGGGCAGCCGGACGCACGCGCGGCCGCTTCGTGCTCCGCGTCGGTGAACACGACCCGTGCGCCCGAGTCGCGCAGCACGTAGGCGATCTCCTCGGGAGTGAGGTGCCAGTTGATCGGCGTCATCCAGACACCGGCGTGAATCGCCGCGAGGATCCCCTCGATGCCCTCGGCGCGATTGCCGATCAGCGCGGCGACATGATCGCCCGGTGCGAGGCCGAGCCCGTCGCGCAGCCATCGCGCCCAGCGGCGCACCCGGTCGTCGAGTTCGGCCCAACTCCGGCGACGCACGCCGTCGTCGAGGGCGAGCTGCTGGGGACGCGTCCGGGCGAAGTCGGCGATCATCGAAGGCGGATCCTCGGGAAGGGCGTCGGGTCAGGGCGTGACGTCAGGGCGTGACGATCGGGAAGCGGCCGTCGGATCGCTCGAGCAGAGAGAAGAACGAGAGCAGCGCGAGCCGGCTGCCGTCGACGTCGAGCTCATCCGAGAAGATCATCTCGCGCAGACCGGCCTCGCCGGTCACGAGCCGCAGCAGGAACTCACGGGTCAGCCGGAGCGTGGCGTCGGCGTCGGGATCGGCGGCGCGACGCCGGTGGTGGAGGACCGCGTTCTCGAGCTCCAGCACGTGCGTTTCGTCGAGATCGGTGAACACGAAGTTCAGCGTCACGTGTTTCCCGTCCGCCTTCGGCCCGACGAGGCGCGCGGCCATCGCGTCGAAGAAGCGTTCGATCGGCGTCGCGCGCAGCAGATCCATCGCCGTCGCGAGTCGGACCGGCGACGCTTCGGGCGGGCCGTGACGCAACTCGTAGGCGCCGGAGAGATAGACGTCACGCCACGGGCCGGCTTCCGCGCGATAGCCGAGCTGGTCGTAGGTCTGCGCCAGCAGGCTCCGGGCCTCCGGGAGTTCCGGCTCGGCGAAGACCAGGTGATCGAGCAGCGTCGCGGTCCAGCGGTACTCGCCGCGCTCGAAGCTCTCCCGCGCCTGCGTCATCACCGCGTCGGCGCCGCCCATCGCCGCCACGTAGCGGGAGGCCGCCTGCTCCGGAGGCAGCGGGTCGAGTTGGGCCGGATTTGCGTCGTACCAGCCGAAGTACCACTGGTAGACCGCCTTCGCGTTGTGGCGGACGGTGCCGTAGTAGTCGCGGTTCGCGAATCCGTGCCGCAGCGAGGCCGGCAGTTCGAGCTGTTCGGCGATCTCACGCGGTGTCTGGCCCGCGTTGGCCATCCGCAGCGTCTGGTCGTGGATGTATTTGTAGGTGTCGCGCTGCTGCTTCAGATGCGCGAGCACGCGTTCGTTCTCCCACACCGGCCAGTGATGGCTCGAGAACACCACGTCGGCATCCCCGAAGAGCTGGATCGCTTCGTCGATGTAGCCGCTCCAGCGCAGGGCATCGCGCACCTTGGCGCCGCGCAGGGTGTACAGGTTGTGCAGCGTGTGGGAGACGAGCTCGGCGCCGCAGAACGCCCGGGCGTCGGGCAGGTAGAAGGTCAGCTCTGCCGGCGCCTCGGATTCCGGCGCGTATTGGAACACGAAGCGGACCCCGTCGATGACCAGATCCTGCGGCGTGCGATCGATCCACTCGGTCGGCGCGATGATGCCGACCGTCCCGCGCGCCGGTTCCTTGCCGAGGCCGGTGTCGACATGACCGCGTTCCGACCGCGCGAGCCGCATGCCGTACATGAAGCTGGCGCGACGCCCCATGGCGAGCCCGGCCAGCACGTTCTCGCTGGTCGCCTCGTCGAGGAAGCCGCGCGGTGCGATGACGCGCACGGCAGCCCGCTGCGCGGGGCCGTCCGGCAGCAGCGCCTCGACGCCGCCGAAGTGATCGATGTGGCTGTGCGTGAACACGATCGCCACGATCGGATCCTGTCCGAGGTGGCGACGCGCCAGCGCCAGCGCGGCGGCCGCCGTCTCGCGAGCGGTCAGCGGATCGACGGCGATCCAGCCGGTTTCCCCGCGGATCAGCGTCAGGTTCGCGAGGTCGTAGCCGCGTACCTGGTAGATGCCGTCGGCGACTTCGAAGAGGCCGTGGAGGCCGTTGAGCTGCGCCTGTCGCCACAGACTGGGGTGGACACTGGCGGGGGCATCGCCGGCGACGAAGCCGTAGGCGGCGGTGTCCCAGATCCGCCGGCCCGTCGCGTCGTCGATCTGGACCTCGGGATCGCTCGCGATCCGCCCGCGCCGCGCGTCGTGGAAGTCCTGCGCTTCGGTCTCGCGCTCCAACGCGGCGCTGGCCGCCGCGTGGCGCGCGATCGTGTCGGCCGTCGGCGCGCTGTGCCCGTCCGGATCGGCGCCGAGCGCCGGCCGATGCTCCGCATCCGGACCGCAGGCGAGGAGCAGCGCGGCGAGCGCCGCCGCGCCGAGCCAGCGGCCGGTTGCCTGGTCCATTCCGCCTTCCCTCCCCGTCCTTTTCGTGGCTTCCCGTAGACCCCCGGGGCTCAACCCCGTTGCGGCTGCGAGCGCTTCGCGTGTGCGGGCTGCCCCCCCCAGGGCCTCGGGCGAACGCCGCTTTTCTGCTCGGGAGCGTCTCGCTGTGAGGCCGCCGGTGTCGGGCGCCGGGGGTGGGCGGCAGCGAATCCCTCCCGGCGCAGTGCCGTCGCGTGGGGCCCTACGCTAGCGCTGCTTGCGGACCCGCTGCGATGACGCCATCTTGCCGCGCGGGCATTCTCCAGGTCGATGCGCAGCCAGCGGGACCGTCCCGCCTGTTCGTCCTCCCTTCTGCGCCCGACACCGCGATTGGTTCGCGGTGTCCCTATGCCTTCGCAATCCGGATTGCGGGGGTTCAACCGATTGGGCTCCGGCTGACGGATGTTCCGCACATGGATCCTGACGGTTCTTCGCGAGCACGCGCCCGAGTTGCGCGCGGCATCGTATCGGGAAATCGAGTGAGCAAGAAGTTGTACGTTGGCAACATCCCCTTCACCACAACCGAGGCCGAGTTGCGCGAGCTCTTCGAGGCGCACGGCGAAGTGTCTTCGGTGAGCGTCATCACCGACCGCGAAACCGGTCGACCTCGCGGCTTCGCCTTCGTCGAGATGTCGGACGGCGACGCCGCAGATGCGGCGATGCGCGCGCTCGACGGGCGCAACCTCGGCGGCCGTCCGCTGCGGGTGAACGAAGCCACGTCACGTCCCGCGGGCGGCGGCGGCGGCGGCGGGGGCCGCGGCTTCGGCGGCGGCGGCGGCGGCGGCCGTGGTGGCTATGGCGGCGGCGGTGGCGGCCGCGGCGGCTATGGCGGCGGTGGCGGAGGCGGTGGCGGCCGCGACCGCTACTAGGGCCGACCAGGAAATCCGGTTCAGCCGGGGCCGTCCCTCGCCCGATCGGGGCGGGGGACGGCCTTTCTCTTTCCGGCTTCTTTTCCGGCTCCGGCTCGCGCGCTTCGGCCGCTCGAGCGGAATCCGGCGGCTGGCGATCCGGTTGCCGTGTAGCGAAGCCGCTGCCAGGAGGAGCGCCCCATGACGGATCGCGATCGGGAGCACCCCCGTTCGAGTCCCGATCCCTCGATCCCGACGCCGCCGGCCCGCCGGCGCTGGCGCCGGCGGCTCGCGATCGCGACCGGCGTGATGCTGGGGATGCTCGTCGTCGTACGCATGCTGTTGCCGACCGTGATCGAACGAGGCGCCGCCTGGGCCGGTCCGCGCTATCTCGGCCTGCCGATTCGCATCGCGAACGTCGATCTGGCGCTGTTCTCCGGGGCCCTGACGATCGAGGGACTGGCGATCGGCAGCCGTGCCGACGCCGTGTTGCCGGTTCCGGAAGCGGTCGTGCGCGAACCGGAACGGCAGGATCGAGAGGCGCCGGCTCGTGGCGACCTCGAAGGCGAGTCTCCTGCCGCCGCGGGTGTCGCCGGCGAGCCGGGGGTCGCACCGGCGCCGGAACCCGGCCTCGCGATCGAGGATCCGGAGCCGGAGGCAACGGAGCAGCGTGAGCTGCTGGTGTCCTGGAGCCGCGTGCACGCGCGCCTCGACTACCGGGCGCTGTTCGACCGCACGCTGCGCCTGCACGCACTCGAGATCGATGCGCCGGAGGTGCGTCTCGAGCGGCAGCCCGACGGTCGCATCGATCCGCTCGCGCACGCCGAGCCGACGGCGCCACCGACCGAAGCCGAGGCGCCCGCGGTCGAGGAACCGTCCGGCGAGCCGTGGGCGGTGCACGTCGAGCAGCTGACGTTGCGCAGCCCCGATGTGCGCATCATCGACGAGGCGGCTGACGTCGTGCTGGTCGATTTCGGGCTCGAGGAACTGACGCTCGGAGACATCGAGGTGCGCGGCGCCGATCTGTCACTCGGGAGTGTCGGAATCGACGGGCCGGTGCTGCGGGTCCGGCGCGATTTCGTGTTCGGCGCGAGCGAGACGCCGCCGGCTCCCGTCGCTCCGTCGCCGGCGCCGGCAGCGCCGTCGGCCCCGCCCGACGACGAAGCGGCGCCGAGCTATCGCATCGAGCGCCTCGCGATCGACCGGGCGCAGTTCGTCTGGATCACCGAAGTCGGGCCGCTGGACGTCGCGCTTACGCTCGCGGCCGAGGGGCTGACGGCGACCGAGGGGGAGTGGTTCCCGCTCGCGCTCACGCTGGAGATCGGGGCCGGTCGCTTCGTCGTCGACGGCCAGGTCGGCATCCTGCCGCCGCGCTACGAGGGCCGGATCACGTGGGAGCAGTTGCCGTTTCCGCCCCTGGCGGTCGCGGCCCGTCCGGATGTCGCTCCGTGGTTGCGCTCGGTCCGGTCGCAGGGCGACCTGCAGGTGTCGGCTCGCCTCGCGAAGACCGACGCCGGTCCGGCCGGCATCCAGTTGTCGGGGCCGCTCATGCTCGAAGCGCTGGAGTTCGGCGATCCGAAGGGCCAGGAAGTGGGGGTCGGCTGGCAGACGCTGGAGATCGCGATTCGGGATCTCCAGGTTCCCATTCCCGAAGACGGTGCACCGCGCGGCGCGATCCGCGTGGACCTCGAACGGGTGCGGCTCGTTGCGCCGGAGCTCTCCTACACACCCCCGACCCCGCTGCTCGATGCGCTGCTCGGGGTCGAGGGGCAAGGAGCCGCGGCGGCAAGCGAGCCGGAGCAGACGCCCGGAGCAGAGACGCCGGAGGCGGGCACGACGGAAATCGAGGCCGCCGCGCCGGAGCCGGCGCCGCCCGGCTCGGAGGAAGCGGCTCCGGCCGAGCCGGAGCCGGCGGAACGCCGCACCGCGGAATCGGAACCACCGGACGCTCCGGCTCCGGGTGCGCCGCTCGAGGTCGACGTGGCGGCGGTCGAACTCTCGGGAGGACGGCTTCAGTTCGCGGATCGCCGCGGTCCGGGTGGTCCGCTGACCGGAACGATCGAGGGACTCGACGTCGTCGCCGATTCGTTGGCGGTGCGGACGACCGACGGCGGCATGACGGTCACGCTCGGGTCGCTCACGCTCGACGGTGACGAGATCCGCTTCGAGGACGCGCGCGCCGAGCGGCCGCAGGGGGGCGGCGTCGACGGTCTGCACGTCACGCTCGGACGGCTCGCGCTGACACCCGGTCCCGATGCGCTGTCGATCGCCTTGGCCACGCTCGGGCTCGATGCCGATGCGATCCAGTTCGAGGATCAGAAGGTCGAGCCGACCTATCGCGGCCGGCTGCGCAACGTCGTCGTTCGCGCCGAAGAGCTGCGCTTCCCGGAGCGTTTGGCCCGCTCGCTGCACGCCACCGGGACGTCTGCCGATGGAGGCCGCTTCGAGTTGACGGGAACGCTCGATGGCGACAGCGGCGAGGCGAAGCTCGAGCTGAAGGGACTCGCGCTCGCGCCGTTCGACCCGTACGCGCGCCGGGCGGCGGGCTATCGAATCGCCGGAGACGCGTCGCTGAAGACGAACCTCCGGATCCGCGGCGCTCGCTACGACGCGCGGAGCCGGATCGTCCTCGGGGATCTCGACGTCTCCAGCCAGGATCCCGGCGACTTCGAGAAACGCTTCGGCGTTCCGCTCGATCTCGCATTGGCGCTGCTGCGCGACCCCACGGGCAACATCTCCCTGTCGATTCCGGTCTCCGTCGACGAGACCGGAACGCGCACGGGTCTTGCGACGATCATCGCCGGAGCGCTGCGCCAGGCGCTGATCGGTGCGCTCACCGCGCCGCTCAAGATGCTCGGCTCCGTCGCCTCCGGTGTCGGCGGACTGTTCAGCGGCGCCGGAGCGGGCATCGCCCCGATCGCCGTCGCCGCTGGCGCCACCGAGCCGGAGCCGGGTCAGGACGAGCGCTACGAGGGCTTCGTGAAGCTGCTCGCGAAGCGGCCGGAGTTGGCGCTGTGGCTGCGCGGGCGCACCGGCCCGGACGACAGGCCTCGCGTCGCCGAGCAGATGCTGATCGAGCGCGTGAAACGCGGGGACGGGCTTCCGGAGCTGGAAGACGGCGCCGGCTTCCTGCAGCGTCGCCGTCTCACCGGAGCGCTCGAAAAGCGCGGCCGCGGCGAGCCGGGCGAGCTCGATCCCGACGATGCGGCGATGCTCGAGCGCTACGTCGCCGCCGTCGATGTTCCGGACGAGCGCCTCACCGCCCTCGCCCGAGCCCGCGCCGAAGCCGTGCGCGAGATCGCCACATCCGAGTACGGCGTCGCCCCGAGCCACCTTCTCGTCGCCGACCCCGCTCCCCCCGGCCCCCCCGCCGTGCTCCTCGAACTCACCCCCGCCCCCCCTCCCCTCGACTGAGCAGCCGCCAAGAAAGCGGTCGTCAAGAAAGGGGTCGGGTTCGATTCGTCAACTTGTTCTCCGTTCTCGCTGCAGACGGCAGATCGCCCGTCGTCGCGAAGGGTCAGGTCATCCCGTCGGGATCCCCCAACGCGCCGCCCGAGCATCGTCTGCGAGCTGCCAGACCCCGCGGTGGAGCGCGATCATGGGCGCGACATCGGCCAGCAGGATGTGCCGCTCGTCGTCGGAGATCGCGCCGGGACCCTCCGCGAGCGCCCGTTCGACGAGTGCGAACCGCAGCGCCCGCTGCCCGGATCGGCCACCACGGGTGCCGCCGAGCAGCGCGCAGTGCACCGCATTCGCGACGGGGTCCACGACCGCGCGAACGAACCCCTCGCCTCGCATCGGCACCGGATCGGCGTTCGCCGCGTCCGGGTTCGCGAGCGTGTGCTCGACCTCGGCGACCTCGGGCGGCGGCGAGGACTCCTCCGGGATCACGAACAGCCCTGCCTCGCGAGCGCGGTCCCCCAGTCCGACGCGGCTCGTCAGGACCGAAACCGGAATCGAGAAGATCAGCGCCACTACGATCGGGGTGAGCCACCAGAAATAGCCGGGGCTCAGCGCGAACACTCCGGCCGCCCAGACGCTCGCCCACAACGTGTCGAAGCCGTGATCGCGCACGGCCTCCCGCCAGCGGGTCTCGCGCTCGCCGCGCGGCGGTGATCTCCACGCCACCGTCCGGCCGAACAGATTCGAGACCACGAAGCGCAAGTGGAACACCATGCGGATCGGGGCCAGCAACGTCGAGATCAACACCTCGAGCAGCGTGCTGATGAGCAACGGGAAGAACCCGCCGAATCGAGGCGAGACACCACGCAGCAGCACCAGGACGATCGCCAGGAGCTTGGGGAGGAACAGGATCACGCCTGTCACGGCGACCAGAGTGATCGCCCAGTCCGGCCGCCACACCGGCCAGTCGGGGAACAAACTCGGACCAGGCGGGAAATACACGGGCTCGCGAACGGCCTGGAGGATCGCCTCGGTGGTCGACAGCGCGAGGAAGCTGAACCAGAGACCCGCCGACACGTACGACATGACACCGTTCAGAAACAGCGCGCGATGTGCGCCTCGAAGTCCGTCCGTGAACAGCAGCCGCAGATGCTGGATGTTCCCCTGGCACCAGCGGCGGTCACGGCCCATCTCCTCGAGCAAGGTGCTGGGGACCTCCTCGTAGGAGCCGTCGAGGTCGTAGGCGAGCCACAGCGTCCACCCCGAGCGTCCCATCAGGGCCGCCTCGACGAAGTCGTGCGACAGGATCTCGCCTCCGAGCGGTGGTTTCCCGGGAAGCCGCGGAAGATGGCAGCAGTCCATGAACGGCGCCACGCGCAGGATCGCATTGTGGCCCCAGTACTGGCCTTCTCCGAGCTGCCAGTAGTGCAGGCCGGCAGCGAAGATCGGCGCATAGAGCCGACTCGCGAACTGTTGCACGCGCGCGAACAGCGAGCGCCGCATCACCGCCACCGGCACGGTCTGGATCACGCCGGCGTCCGGGTGGAACTCCATCATCTGAACCAGTTTCGTGATCGCCGGGCCGGACATCACGCTGTCGGCGTCGAGCATCACCATGTAGCGGTACCGCTGACCCCAGCGGCGACAGAAATCCGCCACGTTTCCGCTCTTGCGCTTGATGCGGACTCGGCGACGGCGATAGAAGATACGTCCGAAGCCACCTACATCGCGACACCACTGGAACCACGCAACTTCCTCGTCGACCGCGACCGACGGATCCCGCGTATCCGACAGCACGAAGAAGTCGAATTGATCGAGCAGGCCGGTCGCTTCGAGTGAACGATGGATCGCGCGAAGTCCCGCGAACACGCGTGCGACCGGCTCGTCGCAGATGGGCATCACGATCGCCGTGCGCACCGCGGGATCGAGCGCGTCGACCTCAGGCGCATCTGCGGGCAGTCGCGTGATCGCGAAGCGGTCGCGCCGGGAGAGCAGGAGGCCGAATCCCAACGTCGCGGTCCAGAACCCGATCGAGATCCATCCGAACAAGGCCCCGAAACAGACCGCGATGGCGGCCTCCAGTGCGCTGGCGCCTCGTTGCGGAAGGACGTCGAGCATGAATGCGGTGGCGACGACGCTCGGGAGCAGCACCAGTCCGGCGAGCAGCAGGCGGCGGCGAAGCGCGACGAAGCGCCAGCGCGCGCGCGAGACTGCGGATCGCGGCGGCCGGCACTCGGGCGGGGACTCGCCGCGGCCCGGCTCGCGTTCGATCGTGCGGCGCAGCCCGCGGCGCACGAAGCGATGCGCCACGAACGACGAGCGATGGTGCGCCGGGAGCGAGTAGAGGCGCCGTCGTCGTGCGAGCCGCGGCTGTTCGCTGCTCGCCTCGACACTCGCGAGTGTGTCGCCGAGGACGGTCTCGATGCGCCAGCCGACGAACGCGTCGGGTTCGCCGGCGTGGATTGCGCCTCGCGGCGGCTCTTCGGCCTCGAGGACCAGCCGCCGCAGCATGCCGAAGCCGGCCGCGTAGGCGTCCTGGCCATCCGCATCGACCGGGTCCGTCGCGGCTCTCTCGATCGCGCGTTCGGCCAGCGCCGTCGCTTCGCCGTCGTCGAATCCGAGCCGCCCGAGATACGCGCGGAGCCGGTCGCGCGCACTCCGCCAGTCTGCGATCAGCCGGTCGCGGCGGATCGCGAGGCGCGGCGTCCCGCGATCCGCCGCGCCGGCGTTCTCGGAGGGGACACTCATGGCTTGAGCAGATAGGTCCAGGTTTCCGTGAGCGTATCGTCGTCGTGCTGGAGGAACGCCCGCAGTTCGAGCGGATCGCCGCCGCTCGGCCGGATCCGGAAGACCAGCCGCCAGCCTCGTGTCACTGGGTTGTGGATGACGGCCTGCTCGAGCAGCTCCGCGGATTCGCCATCCGGTGTGGTCGCGGAGACCACGCCACGGAGTACGGCGTCTGCAGGAAGGGCGGCGAGCTTCCTGCCCTCGAAGTCGATGACGAAACGATGCGCGTCGTCATGCGTTCCGCCGTCGCGACGCGTGGCGACCACACGCCCGCCGGGCGGCTTCGAGAGATCCTCTCCGAACCACGTCAGCCCGTAGGAGAAGGAGAACGGCTGTCCCGGCGCTAGCTGTTGGTCCGGGACCCAGAACGCCACGATGTTGTCGTGGATGTCTTCTGGTGTCGGGATCTCGATCAGCTCTACGTGGCCGGCGCCCCAGTTCCCACGCGGCGTGACCCACGCGCTCGCGCGGGTCTCCTGGCGCGTTTCGAGATCCTGGTAGTGGTCGAAGTCGCGATCGCGCTGGAGCACGCCGAAGCCTTTCGGATCGTGCGAAGCGAAAGAGCTCACGTTCAGCGTGCGCGGGTTGTCGAGCGGACGCCAGATCCACTCACCGGATCCGTCGTGGATCAGCAAGCCGTCGGAGTCGTGGATCTCGGGTCGGAAGTCCTCGGGCCGCCGCACCGTATTCTCACCGAAGAAGAACATGCTCGTGAGCGGCGCGAGCCCGAGCTTGCCGACGCCTTCGCGCAGGTAGAGCCGCGCTTCGACGTCGACGTGGGTCTGCGCTCCAGGGGCGACGACGAACCGGTACGCGCCGCTCGCGCGCGGGCTGTCGAGCAGTGCGTACAGCTCGAATTCTCGGGCGGTCGGCGCGGGCCGGACCAGCCAGAACTCACGAAACCACGGGAACTCCTCGCCGGTCGGCAGGGCCGTATCGATCGCGAGGCCCCGCGCCGAGAGCCCGTAGGCCTGATCGCGCCCGATCGCGCGGAAGTAGCTCGCGCCGAGAAAGACGATCACCTCGTCCTTGTAGTCGGGCTGCTTGATCGGGAAGTGGACGCGGAGGCCGGCGAAGCCGAGGTCCTGCGGTACGCGGCTGGCGAAATCGTTCGCGCCGTAATCGAACTGGCTCGGCGAGAAGGGGACTGGCCGAACGCCCTCCGCGTCGACGACCCGCATCTTCACGGTGCGGTCGTAGAAGAGGCCGGGATGGAAGAACTGGACCTCGAAGCGGGAGTTGGCCCCGCGCCAGAGAGCTTCTTCCGGACGAAACCGGATGTCTCGCCACTCGTCGTACGAGATCCCGACGAGCCAGTCGGGAACGGCGCCCGCGTCGTCGCCATCCGGGGGACCCTGGTACGGCCGTTTCGCCAATGCCTCCGCCTGCTCCGCCACGGCCTCGAGATCGAAGGCGTGGCTCGTCGTGGCGGCGCCGGCGATGGCAAGCGCGAGCAGGCCCGCGAGCACGGGTGCGTGCCGCCGGCGGGGGTAGAGGCGGGGTCCTTGGACGGCCGCGATCGGCAAGCGGTGACTCCTTCGGGGTCGAGCGGACGGAGAGGTTCGGCCATCCCGAGTCCGGCGCAATGGGATCCGTTCGGCGCCGTCATCCAGCCGGCCCCGTGGGGTTGTCGGCCCGTCTCTTTTCGAGGTCTCGCGTCCGGACCGAAGGCCGGCCGCTTGACGCCCGCGCCGCGGTGCTTATCCACCCTCGGCATCGGACCGGCCGTCTTCCGGCCGTCCACCACACATCTGATTCGAGCGCTGCCGGATCAAACCCAGCGGGCGTTCCGTCCAACCCCGGACGGACGCTGAAGAAGGAGAGTCCGTCCATGAAGATCCGACCCCTGCATGATCGCATCCTCGTCAAGCGCATCGACGAGGAGACCACCACGAAGGGCGGGATCATCATTCCCGATACCGCCAAGGAGAAGCCGCAGGAAGGGCGCGTCATCGCCGTCGGCGGCGGCAAGCTGCTCGACGACGGCAAGGTGCGCCCGCTCGACGTGAAGACCGGTGACAAGATCCTGTTCAGCAAGTATGCCGGCACCGACGTCAAGCTCGAGGGCGACGATCACATCATCATTCGCGAGGACGACGTCCTCGCGATCATCGGCTGAAACGGAGGACAGAACCAACCATGGCTGCCAAGGAAATCCGCTACTACCAGGACGCCCGGACCCGAATGCTGGCCGGCGTCAACGGGCTCGCGAACGCAGTTCGCGTGACCCTCGGCCCGAAGGGCCGGAACGTCCTCATCGACAAGAGCTGGGGCACCCCGACGGTCACCAAGGACGGCGTCACCGTCGCCAAGGAGATCGAGTTCGAGGACAAGTTCGAGAACATGGGCGCGCAGATGGTGAAGGAGGTCGCCAGCAAGACCTCCGACACGGCCGGCGATGGCACCACCACCGCCACCGTGCTCGCACAGGCGATCTTCCGCGAGGGCAGCAAGCTCGTCGCCGCCGGCGTGAACTCGATGGAGCTGAAGCGCGGTATCGACAAGGCCGTCTCGGCGATGACCGAGGAGCTGAAGAAGCTCTCCAAGCCGACGCGGAACAGCGACGAGATCGCACAGGTCGGGACCGTCTCCGCCAACGGCGACGCGACCATCGGCAAGATGCTTGCCGAGGCGATGGAGAAGGTCGGCAAGGAAGGCGTGATCACCGTCGAGGAAGCCAAGTCCATGGATTCGACCCTCGAGGTCGTCGAGGGCATGCAGTTCGACCGTGGCTATCTCTCGCCGTACTTCGTGACCGACCCGCAGCGCATGGAGGTCGTGCTCGACGACGCGCTGATCCTGCTCAACGAGAAGAAGATCTCGAACATGAAGGATCTCCTGCCGATCCTCGAGCAGGTGGCGCGGCAGGGCAAGCCGCTGCTGATCGTGGCCGAGGAGGTCGAGGGCGAGGCGCTCGCGACGCTCGTCGTCAACAAGATCCGCGGCACGCTGCAGGCGGCCTGCGTGAAGGCGCCCGGCTTCGGCGATCGCCGCAAGGCGATGTTGCAGGACATGGCCATCCTCACCGGCGGCCAGGTCATCGCCGAGGAACTCGGCCTCAAGCTCGAGAACGTGACGCTGAAGGACCTCGGCCGGGCCAAGAAGATCGTCATCGACAAGGACAACACGAC
>CAADGG010000023.1 GCA_900696485.1 uncultured Pseudomonadota bacterium | reverse complement strand
TTAGCAAAGCGACGTCGCGCTCGACGTCCGCGACGCGACATCCGACCCTCCGCGTCACCCGACGCGACGGCTCGCGCCGTTTTCGCCAGCCATCCCCTCGCAGCACGTGCCGGAAGACGGCGCGGGCCGCACGGCCCGCGCCGGGCGCTACGATCGCCGGCTCGCGATCGCCGCACCGCATCGGCCCAGCACGATCGCCGAACGATGCGCCGGACGCCCGCCCAGGAGACCGTGATGGAGACCCGAGCCCTGCTGAAGCTGCTGCTGACCGGCTTCGCGATCGCCGTCCTGCTCTCGGTCGTGTTCGACTTCGACGGCTGGAAGCGGGGCAACAAGGAGTGGTGGAGCCGCATGAGCCCGCTGCGCCGACAGCTCGTGCTCGCCGCCGTCGCCGCCAGCATCCTGCAGGTCTTCCTGTGAGCGCCGGAACCTCACGGTTCGTCTCCGCGTGCAGGGGCGTCAGCCCGATGCGAATACGCTCGCCAGATGCCGCCACCACGGTCCGGGAACGCCGAGGCCGACCGGGCGACCCGCTACCGAGAGGACAGGCCGCGGTCCACGCAGCGCATTGACGGCGATCAGCTCGCGGGCGTCGGACACGTCGGCAAGCCGGATGTCGGCCTCCGCCAGCTCGGCCGCGCGCTCGATCAGGATCGCGCGACCGACTCCCGCCTGGGCCCCGCGTGAGAGCGGCGGTGTGACGAGCGCGCCCGAAGCCAGCACGGCGATCAGATTGGTCCGCGTTCCCTCGACGAGACAGCCGTCGGCGTCCGCCAACAAGGCGTCGTCCGCTCCGGCCGTCGCCGCATCTTCGGCGGCCCGCTCGTAGAGGGAGCGCTCGTGGGTCTTGGCGGCAGACCACGGCGACGGGCCGGGATGGCGCACGCGCGACAGAACGGCGCGCCACGAGGCCGGTTCCGGCCCGAGCTCGCGAGTCGTCGCCAGGAGCCGCGGCGGCCCGCTCTCGCCGGCACGGACCTCCAGCCGGACGGCGCCGTCCCGATCCGGGAACTCCCGTCGCGCCGCCGCGAGCAAGGCGGCCCGACAGGCTTGCGGGTCGGGGAGGCCGAGCCCCAGCAGCGCCGCGTCGCGGGTCAGCCGGGCGACGTGGCGCTCGAGGTGGCGGACCCCTCCGCGGACGGCTCTTGCCGTCGTGTAGCAGCCGGCCGGCGCCGACTCCGGCGCGTTCCGCCGGGCTTCGCTCGGCGTGGCCTCGCCGGGATCGCCCGGCGTCGGCTCAGCGCTGGCCGATCGAGACGTATTGCCGCTCGGTATGGCCGACATAGATCTGGCGCGGCCGCCCGATCTTGAAGTCGGGGTCGCGGTGCATCTCGGCCCACTGGGCGATCCAGCCCGGCAGCCGTCCGATCGCGAACAGCGCGGTGAACATGTTGGCCGGCGTGCCGATCGCGTTGTAGATGACGCCCGAGTAGAAGTCGACGTTCGGGTACAGCTTGCGCTCGACGAAGTACTCGTCCTTCAGCGCGATCTCCTCGAGTTCCTTGGCGATCTCGAGCAGCTTCGAGTTGACGCCGAGCTTGGTCAGCACGTCATCGCTGGCCTTCTTGATGATCTTCATACGCGGATCGAAGTTCTTGTAGACCCGGTGGCCGAAGCCCATCAGCCGAGAGGTGTCGTTCCTGCTCTTGGCGCGATCGACGAATTCCCGCGCCGAGAGGCCTTCGTCGCGGATCTTCGCGAGCATCTCGATCACGGCCTGGTTGGCTCCGCCGTGCAGCGGCCCCCACAGCGCGTTGATGCCTGCGGAGATGGTGCCGAACAGGTTCACCATCGACGAACCGCACAGTCGTACGGTCGAGGTCGAGCAATTCTGCTCGTGGTCGGCATGCAGGATCAGCAGCAGGTCGATCGCCTTCTCGATCACCGGGTCGACCTGGTAGTCCTCGCACGGGGTGGCGAACATCAGGTGCAGGAAGTTCCCGACGTACGACAGCGAATTGTTCGGGAACATGAACGGCTGGCCGATCGAGTGCTTGAACGCATAGGCGGCCATCGTCGGCAGCTTGGCGAGCAGCCGATGGACGGAGACCTCCACCTGGCGCGGGTCGCGCGGGTCGAGGGAATCCGGGTAGAAGGTGGCGAGCGCGCCCACCGCCGCCGCGCACGCGGCCATCGGATGGGCATCCTTCGGCAGCGCGCCGTAGATGCGCTTGAAATCCTCGTGCAGCATCGTGTGGCGGCGGATCGAATCCTGGAACGAGTCGAGCTGCGGGGCCGTCGGCAGCTCGCCGTAGATCAACAGGTGTGCGACCTCGAGAAAGCTGCTCTTCTCCGCCAGCTCCTCGATCGGATAGCCGCGATAGCGCAGGATCCCCTTGTCGCCGTCGATGAAGGTGATCGCGCTGCGGCATGCACCGGTGTTGGCGTAGCCCGGGTCCAGCGTGATGAAGCCGGTCTGCGCCCGCAATTTCTGGATGTCGACCGCTCGTTCCCCTTCGCTGCCGGTGATCACGGGCAGCGAGATCGTCTGGCTGCCGATGCGGAGTTCGGCGTGGTCGAGCTTGTCGGACATGGGGGTCCTCCCTGGAGCCCGGCGCGAGGCGTGGAGCGCGGGCGCGACGGACTGAGCAGTGGTTGCCGAGGGTCGAAGGAGCGGAGTGATTCGCTCGCTCTGCCCGGGGCAGGATAGCCGACGCCCCTCGGTCGGGACACCCGCGCGCCCTCGTTGCGCGACTCCCGGCGCGTTGCGACGACCAACTGGCGACGGCCTTCGCGGGTGCGGAAGCGCACCTCGACCGGGGCCACCGCCTCGACGCGGTGCAGCTTGCGGGCCTGCACCACCACGGCACGGCCGCCGCTCTCGAAGAATTGCGCGATGTCCGCGCTCGTCTGCAGTAGCGCGACGCGTCGACCGCCGTAGTAGACGAGTCCGCCTGCCAGCGCGCGGTCACCGACGAGTCCGATCGCACTGCTCGCGGGGGTCCACGCGGCCGCCGCCTCGGCGATGGCACGAGGGGATTTTTGCGGGTCCCGCGCCGGCCAGGTGACGGTGAACAGGAGCAGTTCGAGACTGAAGATCATGGCCACCGGGATCACGAGCCGCACACCGAGCCGCGCGCCGGTACGGGCGGCGAGGCCCGCCGCCAGGGCCGTGAACGCCACGATCGCCAGCGCGGCGAAGCCGGTCACGCGAGACGCCGCCGGATCCTGCAGGGGATCCCGCAGCAGGACGAAGAGTCCGGCGCCGACCGCGGCGACACCGAGAAGGGACGCAACCACGGAAACCAGGCGCGGGACGCCATCGATGCGTTGCGCACGACGCCAGACGGCGTCGGCGACCAGCAGCGCGGCGGCCGGGTGGCACGGCAGCAGATAGATGCCGCGCTTGCCGCTCGACAGCGAGAAGAAGACCAGCGTTGCGCCGACCCAGGCCAGCAGGAAGCGCCAGGCGCGACGCGCGTCCGGGGGGGCGTCGGTGCGGAAGATCTCGCGACGGCCGGTGATCCACACCGCCGGCACGAGCAGGAACCACGGCAGGAAGTTCAGCGGGAAGCGCTCGAAGTAGTAGAAGAAGGGCCGTTCATGCGCGGTCCCGGCGAAGAAGCGGCCCGCCAGATTGTCGAGGACGGCGACATCGAAGAAGCCCGGCGGCGCGAGCGCGACGGCCGCGCTGATCCAGGTAAGGCCGGGCGCGACCGACAGCAGGGGCCCCCACCAGGGAAACGCGGCGCGTAGCGCCGGCAGGCGCCGCTCCCAGGCGAGGAAGGCGATCAGGATCAGCACCGGCACCAGGAAGCCGACGGGTCCCTTCGTCAGCACCGCGAGGCCGAGCGCGCCGTGCAGCAACACCTGGTTGGCGATCCGCCGGCCGATGCCGCGGTCGATGCGCCAGAAGGCGGCGAGGGCAAGGGTCTCGAGCAGCGCCAGCAGGACGTCGAGCTGGATCCGCCGGGCGTTCTCGGCGAACTCCCAGCCGGTGAGCAGCAACGCGGCGCCGAGCAGGGCGGCGGACGCGCCGACGAGCCTTGTGCCGAACGCCAGCGTGAGCGTGACCAGCGCGATCCCGGCGAGCGCCGACGGCAGACGCGCAGCGGCTTCGCTGACGTGTCCGAACGGCGCGCCACTCGCCGCCGCCAGCCAGAAGTACAACGGAGGCTTCTGGGTATACGGTTCGCCATCGAGGTGCAGCAGCACGAGGCCGGCGGCGCCGTGACGGAGCGAGCGCAGTTCCTCGGCCACCTGCCCGTAACGCGGCTCATCCGGCGCCCAGAGCCCCGTTGCCCCGAGGCGAGTGAGCAGCAGCGCAGCGGACGCTGCCAGCAGCAGGAGCCGCAGCCGTCGCGGCGGGTGCGGGGAGTCGGGAGACGGTGCGATCAGCGGGGGTCTCCTGGGGCGACGCCGGGCGTCCGGTCGCGGGCGCTGCCGGCGAACGATACCCTGCGCTGCGGAGGTAGCCCTCATGCCGAACCGCGATTCTGATCCGGCGCAGGCGCTCGGGTCTCTGCTCCGCGAGGCGGTCGTCAAGCCGCACGAAGTGGCACGGGCTCTCGACACGATGAGCCACGGCGAGCGCGTCCGGGCGATTCGCGCCGTCGGTCGCCACGAGCAGCGCCGCCTCTACGAGGCGGTTTCCGGTTTCCGAGCGCTGGCGATGACCGACATGGTCGCGGCCGCGACGCCCGCGATGACGACGGTTCGCCACCACGGCCGGAATACGCTGCCGGTGTTCCAGGACTTCGAGAAGCGCTTCTGTCGCCCCTCGGAGGCCGATCCGCAACAGCCCGATCGGCTGTGGGGCTACAACTTCTCCCCGATGGGCTGGCTGGTCGGTTCCGGTTACTTCGTGCTGCGGCCGGATGTCGCGCGCGGCGAACTGCTGGTGGACTACAACCTGCTGCCGAGCGGACACCCGCCGGAGTGGCCGGCGATCCGGCCCAACGAGCGCGGCGTCTCGCGGTTCGTCTACGGCTTCATGATCGATACGCTGCGCGGGGTGTCGCAGCACGTCACCGTCGGTTCCGCCGCGCGCAAGGGTCGGGATCTCGGCAGCTGGTTCCTGCTCTGCCGCGAGCCGTAACGAGCACGAACGATGCCGGCGCCCTGGCGCGAATCTCGGTCGTCGTTCCGGTGTACGACGAGCAGGATTCACTCGAGGCGTTGCATCGCGAGCTGGATGCCGCCCTCGCCGGCGAATCCGACGCCATCGAACTGATCTTCGTCGACGACGGCTCGCGGGACGAGAGCCTCGCGAGACTCCGCGCGCTGTCGGCCAAGGATCCACGCGTGCGGGTGCTGGCGCTCGACCGCAACCACGGGCAGAGCGCTGCGCTCGATGCCGGCTTCCGAGCCGCACGCGGTGAGATCGTCGTGATGCTCGATGGCGACGGGCAGAACGATCCCGCCGATATCCCGAGGCTGCTCGCCGAGCTCACGAACGCCGACGTCGTGAACGGCGTCCGCGTCGACCGGCGTGATCCATTCCTGCGACGGGCGTCGTCGCGGGTCGCCAATGCCGTTCGCAACGGGCTGACCCGCGAGACGATCACCGACGTCGGCTGCTCGCTGCGTGCGATGCGTGCCGAACCGCTGCGCCGCGTGAGGATGTGGAGCGGCGCCCATCGCTTCCTGCCGACGCTGCTGCGGCTCGAAGGGGCGCGCATCGTCGAGATTCCGGTCTCCCACCGCCCGCGCCGGCACGGACGTTCCAAGTACGGCATCGCGAATCGGCTCTTCGCCGGTCTCGTCGACGTCTGCGCGGTGCGTTGGTGGCAGGCGCGGACGCTGCGGTACGGAGTCCGCGAGGAGCGTGCGGGAGGAAGCGCCCCGCTCGACTGAGCTGCCCCCCCGGCACGGAACAAGGCCAGTCGCAAGAGGGCTGCCCGCCGGGCGGATGCGCCGCTCATGCTCGCGGTCGCTGCCGGTCGCTGCCGGTCGCTTGCGGCTCGCTTCTCGCCAGCCCGAGGAACTCGGATACTCTACGCGCCCATGCGAAAACCCGACCGCGTCGCTGCGTTCCGCTTGCTCGGCCTGGTTCCGTTGCTGATCGTCATCCTGATTCCGGCGGTGCCGCGGGCGCGGGCGGAGCTCCAGGATCCGGCCGCGCGCACTCGCGTCACCACGCTCGACAACGGCCTCACGATCCTGACGCTCCCCGATCCCACGACGCCGGCCGTCAGCTTCCAGATGTGGGTCCAGGTCGGCTCGAAGGACGAGGCGCGCTACACCGGACTGGCGCACCTGTTCGAGCACATGATGTTCCGCGGCACCGATCGGCTCCCGCCCGAGTCCCACGAGCGATTGATCGAAGCTCGCGGCGGACGCGTGAACGCATTCACGACGGCCGACCACACCGTCTACTTCTCGGTGGTGGCTCCGGACGCTTTGCCGCTCGCGATCGAACTCGAGGCCGAGCGGCTCGCGAATCTCCACATCGACGAGGAGACCCTGGCGAGCGAGCGGCAGGTGGTGCTGGAGGAGCGGCGGATGCGGACCGAGGACCAGCCCACCGGGCGCGTCTTCGAGGCGCTGCTGAACCTCACGTTCATGGCCCATCCGTATCGCGTTCCGGTGATCGGCTGGCGCAGTGACATCGAGCAGGTGACGGTGGAGGTGTGCCGGGACTTCTTCGACACGTACTACGCACCGAACAACCTCGTGCTCTCGATCAGCGGCGCCTTCGACGAAGAGGACGCACTGGCCCGGGTGCGCCGGGCTTTCGGTCGGCTCGCGCCCGCACGGGAGATCCCGCGCAACCCGACCCGAGAGCCGCCCCAGCGTGGCGAACGGCGCGCCACCGTGTACTTCGACGTGCGCAGTCCCATCCTGGCCGCGACGTGGCACGCGCCGCAGACCGGCCATCCGGACGGCGAGGCGCTCGACGTCGCGAGCCTGGTGCTGTCGGGCGGTCGCTCGAGCCGGCTCTATCGCGGGCTCGTCTACGACGCGCAGCAGGCCCTCGCGGCGGAAGGCAGCTACTGGGATCTCGCGGACGCCGGGATCTTCTACGCCTTCGCGAGGGTGCGCCCCGACGGCGACATCGATCGCGTCGAGGGGCTGTTCTTGCGGGAGATCGAACGTCTGCGCGATACGCTCGTGCCCGAAGACGAACTCGCCAAGGCCAAGCGCCAGATCGAGGTCGACCTGCTGCGCGGCACCGACACCGCGCACGCGATCGGCTCCCGGATCGCGCGCGACTGGGTGACCTTCGGCCGGGTCCGTCCGATCGAGGAGCGGCTGGCGGCGTACCGCGCCGTCACGGCGGCCGACGTGCAGCGGGTGGCCCGCACCTATCTGCGCCCCGAGCGGCGCAACGTGCTGCATCTGGTGGCCCCCCCACCAGGCGGATTGCCCGGCGACCCGGAGCCGGCTCCGGCCCCGAGCGCGACGCCGGCCGGTCCGGAGGGTGGACGATGAACGCCCGGATCCTCTGCTCGGGGTTGTCGTTCGCGCTGCTCATGGCCCCGGTGGGCTGCACCGGATGGGGCCGGAAGCCGGCCTGGGAGCAGCCGCCGCCGCCCGTCGCCGAGGGCCCGGTGGTGCCGCAGGAGCGGCTGCACCGGACCGCGCTCGAGAACGGGCTCGAGATCCTGGTGCTCGAGGACCACGGTCTGCCGCGGCTCGAGATCGGGTTGCTGCTACGGCGCGGCGCCGAGATCGAGGCGGACGGGCAGGCGGGCGCCGTCTCGTTGCTGACCGATGTGATGGAGCGCGGTGCCGGCGAGCGCGATGCGCTCGCGCTGGCGCGCGCGACGGAGGAAATCGGAGCCAGCCTCGGCATCGGGGCCGGGATGGACTCGGTGAGTGTGGAGATCTCGGGGCTCTCCGAGGATGCTGCGACGCTCTTCGACCTCCTTGCCGACGTCTCGCTGCGCCCGCGTCTCGAGCGCCGGGAAGTGGAGCGCGCGCGGGCGGAGACGCTGGCCGGCTTCGAGCGGAGCAAGGACGACCCGGGATCGCTGCTGTCGAAGCAGCTCGCACGGACGCTGTACGACGGTCATCGCTATGGGCTGCCGGTTGCGGGCGCCCCGGAGAGCGTGGCCACGCTCGACGCGGCGGCGCTGCGCGCGCTGCACGAAGGCCTGTTCGTCGCGTCCAATGCGATCTTCTATGCCGTCGGCGACATCACGCGGGAGCAGGCCGAAGCAAGCGCCCGCGCGCGCTTCGGCGACTGGCGGCCGGGCACGCCGCCCGCGCCGGGTCCGCCGCCGCCGGCGCCGCCGAGCGAGCGCCGGGTCGTGATCGTCGATCGGCCGGATCTCGGGCAGGCGCAGCTGGCCCTGGCCCACGAAGGGATCGCCCGGACCGACGACGTGCGAATCGCGGCGAGCCTGATGAACACCATACTCGGGGGCGGCGGCTTCTTGTCGCGCTTGATGAGCCGAGTGCGCGCGGACGAGGGGTTGGCCTACGGCATCGGCTCGGGGTTCTCGTTGCGCCGGCATCCGGGACCGTTCGTGATCTCCACGTCGACGCGGGTGGCCGAGGCCGGGCGCGTCGTCGAGAGCGTGCTCGAGGAGGTGGACCGGCTGCGCCGTGAGCCGCCGTCCCCGGATGAGGTGCGCCAGGCGCGGAGCTTCAGCGCCGGCCGCTTCGTGCTCGGGCTCGAGCGAACGGCAGCCATTGCCGGCGCGCTGGTGGAACTCGACGTGTACGGACTTCCGCGGGATTCGCTCGACAGCTACCGGACCCGCCTCAATCGGGTGACGCAGGAAGAGGTTCACGACGCCGCGCGGAGTCTGCTGCATCCGGACCGGCTGGCGATCGTGGCCGTGGGACCGGCGCTGGTCCTGCAACCACAGCTCGAGCGCTTCGGTCCGGTGGTCATCGTGCAGCCGTAGTGCGCCGCCTGGCCGGAGCGCTCGGATGGCTGCTGCCGGTTGCCGGCTGGCTCGCTTGCGCCTCGCCCCTGCCGCCGCCCGCTCCCCCGCCTCCCGCCGCCTTCTACTGGCAGGCGACCAGCCCGGCCGGGGGGGACCTGTTCCTGCTCGGATCGGTGCACATCGGCGAATCGCGGGAGCTTGCGCTGCCGGCTCGGATCGCTACGGACTGGCAGCGCAGCGAGACGCTCGTCCTCGAGATGGACGGATCCGGGATCGCCGATCTCGAGCGGCTCGAGAGCTTCCATCGCTACGGCCTGTTGCCCCCGACGCACACGCTGCGGGACGTGGTGGGCGCGGAGACCTGGCAGGCGCTGCTCCCCGCGCTCCGCGATGCCCGCTACCCGCTCGACGCCGCCAGCCGGATGCGGCCGTGGCTGTTGGCGCAGATGCTGATGCAGCTCGATTTCGCCGCCGCTGGCTACGATCCGGAGAACGGCGTCGATGCCTGGTTCTGGCGCCGAGCCGCGGCCGAACGCAGGCCCGTGCTCACGCTCGAGACGCTCGACGAGCAACTGGCTTCGTTCGGCTTGCTGTCGCCGGCGGCCGAGGAGCGTCTGCTCCTCGACATGCTCGAGCAGCGAGACGCGTTCATGGAAACGACCCACGAGATCCTGCGCGCGTGGGAGCGCGGAGACGAGGCGCAGCTTCTCGAGCGGGTGCTCGGCATTCGCGACGATCCGCTGCTCGCGGAGTTCTACCAAACCGTATTCGTCGCGCGCAATCGGCGCATGGCCGAGCGCCTCGCGGGGTTGGCCGACGACGGGGGTCGCCACTTCGTCGTGGTCGGCACCGGACACCTGATCGGCCCGGAGAGCATTCCGGTGCTGCTCGCCGCCCGGGGCTTCCGGATCGAGCGCTTTGCCGACGCGTTCCTCGAGGCCCTGCCGCTCGAACTCGAGATCCCGGAATCGATCCCGGTGCCGCCGGCGCAAGGCCCCGAAGACGAGGACTCCGAGGAGTGAGGACTTCGCGCCCGCTTGTCGCCAGCGGCCCGCCACCCCGCTGCATCGGGATGAGTCCCTGCGCAGCGGGGTGGCGGCAGACCTCGCCGCAATCCGTTCCCGATGCGCCGGTCCCGCCGGTGTATCGAAGGTGTGGGCCTACCGCGGCGGGCTCGAGACCACGCTCCCCGCAACCCCATCGGCGCAGCGAGCTCGGCTTCTGCTCGGGTTGCGTTGGTTCCTATCGATGCGACGGTCGTTACCTTGTCAAGCGATCGTCCAAAGGCTCGTCGGCAGGGAAACGCGGAGAGGTCATGCACACCAACGGAAAAGCAATCATCGAAACGGAGCGACTCCCGATCAAGCTGTGGCTGGAAGAGGATCAAATGGAGGAGGGGGCGCTGGAGCAGGCGCGAAACCTGGCGAACCTTCCCTTCGCCTTCCAGCACATCGCCATCATGCCCGACACCCACCAGGGCTACGGCATGCCGATCGGGGCCATCCTGGCCACCCAGGGCGCCGTCGTACCCAACGCCGTCGGAGTGGATATCGGTTGCGGCATGTGCTCCTTGCGGACCAATCTGACCGATGTCGCCACAGCGGATCTGAAGACCATCATGGGCATCATCCGCAACACCGTTCCGGTGGGCTTCAAGCACCACAAAACGCGTCAAGACGAAGCGTGGATGCCCGAGAAGAGGGGAGAGTTGCCCGTCGTCGATCAAGAGTACGAAAACGCCCTGTATCAGATCGGCACATTGGGTGGAGGCAACCATTTCATCGAGATCCAAAAAGGATCGGATGGCTATATCTGGATCATGATCCACTCCGGCTCTCGCAACATCGGTTTCACGGTGGCCAATCACTACGATGACGTGGCAAAACGATTGAATCGGGAAGCCGGCGAGGATGTGTCCCGGGACTTGGCGTATATCCCGGAATCCTCTGAATATTTCAAACTGTATTGGAATGAGATGAACTACTGCCTCGAATTCGCCCTGGCCAACAGAAAGCTGATGATGGAGCGGGTCAAGTCGGCCTTCCGAGAAGTCCTGCCCGAGGTCGAGTTCGTGGATTTCATCAATAAGCCGCACAACTTCGCCGTCGAGGAGGAGCATTTCGGCGAGACGGTCATCGTGCATCGAAAAGGCGCGACGCGGGCCCGCAAGGGGGAATGGGGCATGATCCCCGGCTCTCAAGGCACACGGTCGTTTCTTGTGAAGGGCAAAGGAGAGGCGCAGTCTTTCCAGTCGTGTGCCCATGGTGCCGGCAGAATCATGAGCCGGACAAAGGCCCGCAAGACATTGGACTTGAAAGAAGAGAGAAAGGCCCTCAAGGACCGCGGCATCTTGCACGCCATCCGCCACCGGGAAGACCTGGATGAGGCGCCGGGGTCTTACAAGGACATCGACGAGGTGATGAGAAACCAGGTTGATCTGGTCGATGTGCAGATCGAGTTGCAACCCCTGGCCGTCATCAAGGGGTAGGCTCCGGCACTCGATCCCGCGCGCCATTGCGGTTCTGCCGAGTTCCGCGAGCGCGCGCAGCGCCGTCGGGTCGGCTTGCCGACACTCGGGGCAGGCTCCGTCGACGCGGATCCCGGCGTCGTGATCGAACTGCAGCGTTTCCTCTCCCGTCGAGGGCTGCCTGCCGGGGCATCGCCGCGTGCGCGAGCTTGAACCGCGACCCGTTGTTCGGCTATCCCCCGGATCGGTCCCGTGGGCTCCGGCGACGTCGACGGCAGGGACTCTTCATGGAGACCGACAAAGCGCCACGCGGATACCACAGCGGATGACATGGAACATGCTCTCGCACCCCGATCTCCTGCGTCCTCGCACTGCCGCCGACATGACCCCCAGGGCGCGACGCTCCCTCGCTCCTCGCTCCGGGTCGCGCGGCGTCCTCGCCGCGGCGGCCCGGGTACTCCCACTGCTCGCCCTTCTCACAGCCTGTGACGCGGGCTTCGCCGACCCGTCGCGGGAGTTCGCGGAGCCGATCGCCGACACCGTCCCCTACCGGACAACGATCCGTATGCCGACCTCACACGGAGTCGTCGACACGCCGCTGCGCGACGTACACGGCACTCCGATCGGCGTCGCCTGCGAAACCTGCCACGGGCCGAATCCCTCCGAAGCCTGGACCGCCACGCCGGGCGATTCGTTCCACACCGGCGTCGAGCTGAAGCACGGCACGCTGACCTGTGACTTCTGCCATACCGAGGACCGGCTGGCGTTTCGCCTCGCGGACGGCTCGCGGCTCGAACGCGGCGCCTCGATGAAGCTCTGCGGACAGTGCCACGGCCCGCAGCTTCGGGACTACGACGCCGGCGCCCACGGCGGGATGAGCGGCTACTGGGATCTCCGTCAGGGCCCGCGCGTGCGCAACCACTGCACCGCCTGCCATGCTCCCCACTCCCCTGCCTACGAACGGGTGATGCCGGTTCATCCGCCGAGAGACCGCTACCTCGACACGACGCCCGCCGGTGCACGCCGGGAGGAGCACTGATGCCGGAGATCTCCCGTCGCACCGTACTCAAAGGTGCGGGCGCCATGCTCGGCGCGGCCGCCTTCGCGCGAGCGGTGGCGCCCGCCAGCGCGTGGGTCGCCAACCTCTCGGTCGATGAGTTCCTGCAGCGGCACTACAAGGAGCTCTCTCGCGACGAGATGGCGGCGGTTCTCGCGCGCCTGGAAGCGGAGACCGAAGAAAAGTACGGAGTCAGAGTCCAGATCCAGGACGTGCGACCCCAGCCCGGCGTGCAGTTCGGCTACGCGCTGAACCTGTCGATCTGTATCGGCTGCCGCAAGTGTGCCGAGGCCTGCCAGATCGAGAACAACCACGACCGCCGCACGAACAACTCCTATATCCGCGTGCTGGAGATGCAGAAGGGCAGCCTCGACCTCGAGCGCGGGACCGCCATCTACGAGCATGCCGTCCCTCAGCCCGACAAGTTCTACATGCCCGTCCAGTGCCACCAGTGCGACAACGCTCCCTGCGTGAAGGTATGCCCGGTCGACGCCACATGGAAGGAGTCCGACGGGATCGTCGTCGTCGACTACAACTGGTGCATCGGCTGCCGCTACTGCGAGGCGGCCTGCCCGTACCATGCGCGGCGGTTCAACTGGACCGCGCCGGAGATTCGCGGGGAAGAGATCAACCCGGATCAGAGCTACCTGAGCAACCGCGTACGGCCCCAGGGAGTGATGGAGAAGTGCACGTTCTGTCTGCACCGTATCCGCAAGGGTCGGTTGCCGGCCTGCCTGGAGGTCTGCCCGACGGGGGCGCGGGTGTTCGGGAACCTGCTCGACCCGGACTCCGAGATCCGCTGGGTGCTCGCCAACAAGCGCGTTTTCGTACTCAAGGAAGAGCTCGGCACGCGTCCCCGCTTCTTCTACTTCTTCGACAAGTAGGCTTCCGATGCCCCACACACACGAGACCGGCGCTCCCGCACGACCCCCGGTCGATGCACTGCTGAGCTACCCGCAGTTCCTCTGGAAGGCGCTGGGTGTCGCCACCGACGGCGGTTTGATGTTCTACGCCTGGATGACGGCTTTGACCGCGGTCTTCCTCGTCGGCGTGAACGCATACACCTGGCAGCTCGTACACGGCCAAGGCGTCACCGCGATGACCGACCACGTGAGCTGGGGGATGTACATCGGCAACTTCACCTACGCGGTGGGCCTCGCCGCTGGGGCGGTGATGATGGTGATCCCCGCCTACCTGTACAAGGACAGGGAGACCCACGACGTCGTGATCGTCGGCGAGATCCTGGCGATCGCCGCGATCGTGGTCGCGATCGGCTTCGTCTCCGTCGACCTGGGCCGGCCCGACAAGCTCTGGCACATGACGCCGTGGATCGGGCGCATGAACTGGCCGAGCTCGATGCTGACGTGGGATGTCGTGGTGCTCACGGTCTACCTGCTCATCAACCTGCACGTAGTCGGCTACCTGCTCTACATGCGCTTCCTGGGCAGATCGCCCAATCCGAAGTGGTACCTCCCCTTCGTCTTCGTCTCGATCTTCTGGGCGGTCTCGATCCACAGCGTGACCGCCTTCCTCTACAGCGGGCTCGGCGGGCGCCCGTTCTGGAACACCGCGATCCTCGCGCCCCGCTTCATCGCCACTGCCTTCGTGGCCGGCCCTGCCTTCATCGTCATCGCGCTGCAGGTCGTGCGCCGGCTGACGAGCTTCCACGTCGGCGACGGCGCGATTCGCACGCTGATCTCGATCCTGCGCGTGACGATGGTGCTCAATCTGTTCCTGGTCGGCTCCGAACTCTTCACCGAGTTCTACACCGGCGGCAACCACACCGCCTCGGCCCAGTATCTGTACTTCGGCTTGCATGGTAAGAACGCGCTCGTACCGTGGATCTGGAGCGCGTTGACCATGAATGTCCTCGCGACGATCCTCCTCCACGTCTCCAGTGCGCACACCCACCTGTGGCGCATCGACATCGCCTGCGCCCTCGCTCTGCTCGGGATCTGGATCGAGAAGGGAATCGGCCTGATCGTCCCCGGCTTCGTGCCGAGTACGCTGCACGAGATCGTCGAGTACCTGCCCAACCAGATCGAGTGGAAGATCAGCCTCGGAGTGTGGGCGCTGGGACTCATCGTCTTCACGCTGGGGCTGAAACTCGCCGTCGCCGTGTTCACCAACGAGATGCGCGTCGAACCGTCGAAGAGGAACTCCTGATGCCCGTGATCGGCGCCGTCGTCGTCCTCCGTTCGCCCGGGCACCTGGAGGCGCTCCCCGAAGACCCGCGCCTGCTCGTGGGCGTGCCCACCGGGGCGAACGTTCCGGTAGCGCTGGAAGTCGAAGATGGCGAGGAGGCCGACCGCTTCTGGCACGCGCTGCTCGAACACCCGGATGTGATCGACGTCCAGCTCGCCTTCGCCCACTACGAAGCGACCACCGATTCTCCTGCCGAAGAGGTGTCGAGATGAACACCGACCGTCGTTCGTTCCTCAAGCTCACGGCGCTCGCCGCCGCGACCGCGCGCAGCGGCCTCGCGCTTGCCGAACCCGCACCGGACCTGCGCGAGCGGATGGGGACCCAGGTCCGGTGGGACAAGGCGCCCTGCCGCTTCTGCGGCACCGGCTGCCACGTCCAAGTGGGCGTCGAGAACGGCAAGGTGGTCGCGATCGCCGGCGACCAGGCGGCAGACGTCAACAAGGGCCTGCTGTGCGTCAAGGGCTACCACGTCGGTCAGGCCCTGTACGGCGCCGACCGCCTGACGACGCCGCTGCTCCGCAAGAATGGGAAGCTCGTACCGATCTCGTGGGAGGAGGCGATCACGGTTGTTGCCGACCGGGTCGAAGCCGACCCGGCCGGCTTCGCGATCTACGGCTCGGGCCAGTGGACGATCACCGAGGGATACGCCGCCCAGAAGTTCATCAAAGGGGGGCTCGCCAACAACCAGATCGACCCGAATGCCCGGCTGTGCATGTCGTCCGCGGTCACCGGTTTCCTCGCCACCTACGGCGTAGACGAACCGGCCGGTTGTTACGCCGATCTCGACGAGGCCGACGTGGTCATCCTCTGGGGCAACAACCCGGCCGAGATGCACCCGGTCCTGTTCAGCCGGATCATCGACCGGCGGGTCAAAGGGGAGAAGGTCACCCTGATCGACATCGGCACCCGGCGCACTCGCAGCACTGCCTACGCCGACCACTTCCTCCAGTTCAACCCGCAGTCCGACCTGGCCATCGCCAACGGCATCTTGCACCTGCTGGTGTCGAATGGCAGCTACGACAAGGCATTCGTCGAGAAGCACTGCTCCTTCCGCGGCCACACCGACCCGCCCACCCTCCAGGGTCGGGCGATCTCCTTCGAGGAGTTCGAGGCAGGCCTCGCCCCCTATACGCCCCAGGAGGTCGAGCGAATCAGCGGCGTGCCCGCGAAAGACATCCGCATGCTCGCGGATCTGTTCGGCCGCCGCGACCTGAAGATCGTCAGTCTGTGGTGTATGGGAATGAACCAACACACCCGAGGGACGGCGATCAACAACCTCGTCCACGCGGTTCACCTGCTTTCGGGGCATTTCGGGACTCCGGGCGACGCGCCGACCAGCCTCACCGGGCAGCCGAGCGCCTGTGGCACCGTGCGCGAGGTCGGCACTCTCGCCCACGCGTTGCCCGGAGGCGGCGTGGTCACCAACCAGGAGCATCGGGCCCTGGCGGAGAAGATCTGGAACCTGCCGGAAGGTCGCATCAACCCCACGCCGGGCTACCACACCGTTCTGATGTGGGAGAAGTTCAGCACCCCCAAAGAGGAGGGTGGCGACATCTCGACCATCTGGGTGCAGGTCACCAACCCCGGTCAGACCCTTCCCAATCGAAACAAGCTCTTCGACCCTTCCCGGAAGATCCCTGGCAAGTTCCTGATTGTCTCCGATGTGTACCCGAACGCGACCACCTTCGAGGCCGATCTGGTGCTCCCGTCGGCGATGTGGGTCGAGAAGAACGGGATGTTCGGGAACTCCGAGCGCCGCACCCAGCAGTGGTTCAAGATGGTGGAGCCTCCGGGCCAGGCGCGCGACGACTGTTGGCAGACCATCGCGGTGGCCTACGAGCTGTTCCGCCGCGGGCACGCGAGCATGAGGGACAAGGATGGACGATTCCTCTTCGACGTCGCGCCCGGTGTGCCGGTCTGGGAGTGGAAGCGCTACTACGAGGTGAACGTCGACGAGCGACTCTTCGACGAGTACCGCCAATTCTCACGAATGAAGCACAAGGACCTCGCCCCCTACGCCGAGTACGTCAAGACGCGGGGTTTGCGCTGGCCGGTCGTCGAGCAGAAGGACGGCACCTGGCGGGAGACCCGTTTCCGATTCGCGGAGTTCGATGACCCCTACGTGAAGCCCGGCGCGGAGATCGAGTTCTACCATTCGGTCTCCGAAGACGGCCGCGCCCAGATCTGGTCGGCGCCCTACGACCCGCCCCCCGAGATGCCCGACGCAGAGTACCCGCTCTGGCTCTGCACCGGCCGGGTCCTCGAGCACTGGCATACCGGCACGATGACCGGGCGCATCCCGGCCCTGCGTCGCGCGATGCCTCGGGCCTACATCGAGATGAATCGCCAGGATTGCGACGAGCTCGGGATCCGCGATGGCGAACTGGTGCGGGTCGAGTCGCGCCGCGGTTTCCTCGACTTGCCGGTGTGGATCGATGGCCGCGCGACGCCGCCGCCCGGGAGCGTGTTCGTGCCCTTCTTCGACGAGCGCCTTCTCATCAACCGGGTCACCCTCGAAGCCCATGATCCCTTCTCCAAGCAGCCCGATTACAAGAAGTGTGCCGTCCGTGTGCGGCGCCTCGCTTGAGGGGAGCGATGGGAACTCGCCAGGCCGGTCTACATGTGCTGCTGACCGTCGCGCTCGGGGTGTCTTTCGTCGGCTTCCTCGTCGGTACCTCGCCGGGGGACTACGACCTCGAGACACCCCTGACGCAGAGCAGCGTCGATCTCGGCGACGGGGGCGTGCCCATGGCGCGCTCCTACACACAGATGCTGCGCACTCCGAGAGGAGGCGGCTCCGGCTGGGAGACGGATCTGGCGGCGCTGCGCGGTCCCAGCCGCCTCGATCCCGTGCCCCTCGAGGGGCGCTCGATCGCCGTGGACCTCGCGCAACGCGCCACCCTGCGCGCCTTCGACGGCGCCCCGCCTCGGATTCCCCACGCCGTGCGCCAGGACTCCGCGGCCGAATGCCTGAGCTGCCACGATCAGGGCCTGCGGATCCGGGGACGCCTCGCCGCCCCGATGAGCCACAGGGAGTTGACGAGCTGCACCCAATGCCACGTGACCGACGAGGCGCCGATGCCCGGAGGGGAGCCGCTGCCGGCCGATCCCCGCTCTGCGCCAAACACCTTCGCCGGCCGTCTCCCGGCCACCGCCGGACCCCGCGCCTGGGAGATCGCGCCGCCCCAGGTCCCGCATACGACCTGGATGCGCGAGCGGTGCGAGAGCTGCCACGGGGTGAACGGGCGCGACGCCCTGCGTACCCCCCACCCAGATCGCCAGTCCTGCGAGCAATGCCACGCCAGCAGCGCCGAAGCCAACCTTCGCCCCGGAAGCGGCAATTGAGTCTCTCTCGCCGCGCGCTGCTCACCGGACACCTCGACGACGCCCCCGATACGCGCGGCTTCGCGGATCGGATCCGACGTCTCTTCGGTGTAGAGACGCAGGGATCAGACCCCCCTCCGGCTCCGAGCCGTGCGTCCATCGACGCTTCGGAGCTGCCGCCGGAGGTGGCAGCGCACGCGGCCCGCTTCGAGGCCGAACTCGGCGCCCGGCCTCGCGCCACTCCGTCCGGCGCGCTGCCAGGTCCGGTGGCGTGGTTGCTCGCCCCCTCGCAGGACGACGACGCAACGAGCGGGCCCCTGCTTCGTCCGCCGGGCGCAATCGAAGAGTTGGCCTTCCGGGCTGGCTGCACCCGCTGCGGGGACTGCGCGCGGGCCTGTCCGCACGGGGCGATCCGGCTGGCCTCCGAGCGCGTCGCGGGGGCTGCGGGCACGCCCCTGGTCCAGCCCGAGTGGCAGGCCTGCCTGATGTGTGTCGACAAGCCCTGCATCGCCGCGTGTCCCCCCCGCGTCCTCCGGGCCGATCTGCCCGCGCGGATCGGCCTTGCGGTCGCGAAGCCCCAGTCCTGCTTCAACCAGATCGGGGGGAGCACGTGCACGGTGTGCGCTGAGC
Organism: uncultured Pseudomonadota bacterium; assembly: GCA_900696485.1. Lineage (GTDB taxonomy): Bacteria > Myxococcota_A > UBA9160 > UBA9160 > PR03 > CAADGG01. Next base: position 2,237 of record CAADGG010000023.1, on the reverse strand, counting down.
GCTGCCCGGTACCCGGCGCCCTGAGGATCGAGACCGGCAAGGTGCGCATCGACGCCGCCGCGTGTACCGGGTGTGGAGTGTGCGTCTACGCCTGCCCTGCACCCAGCCGCGCCTTGGTCGTGCTGCCCCTCGCCACGCGCCCAGCCGCGCCGGAGCGGGTCCCCTGAGCGAAGAAGACGCGCCGCTCCCGGAACTGCACGAAGGCTGGCTCGACCCGGACTCCTTGGGTCGATTGATCGTCGACATCGAGACCTGCACCGAGGTCGTCGAGGTGATCGTCAAGGGGGCGCCGGATCATTTCGCCTCCGACCAGAAGATCGCCTTGCGCCAGGCTTTCGCGATGATCAGCACGCGGACGATCCAGGCGATGCAGGTGCGCTATCGGTGGAACGACGCGGTGTGGCTGGACACGGTGATGTGGGCGCCGGAGGGGTTGAAGGTGGTGCGGATGGGGCAGCCGGTGTAGGCCTGGGAGCGAGCGGCCCGAACGGGAGCGTGCCCAGTGCGCGGTCCATCACGCCGCCGGTCGCCGGTCACGGCGCTGCCGGCCGGTCCCGCCGCCCTCACGGGCGTTCTCAGCGCCCCCTCGAAGATGACCTTCGGCCTCGGAGGATGACAGCCGCTGGCTTGCGCTATTCGTCTCCGGATCGGCACGTGCGTGCCTAGGAGGTTCGCGATGACTCTCTCGTCGACTCTCGCCCGGACTCTCGCCAGGACTCTCGACTCGAGGCTCGGTCTCCTCGGGCTCGCGGTTTTCGTCTCGGCTCTGTTCGCCCCCTCGGCCGGCGCCGAGCTTGCGCCGTGGGACCAGGGCCGCGTGACGGCGATTGCGCAGCAGCTCCCCGCCGCTAGCGAAGCCTGGTTGCAGGCCCTTCGCGATCAGCCGGACTCGGGGTTCATCGGATCGGGGGACGCCGAATCCGGCACCGGGCTCGTCCAGAAGGCGCAGATGCTTCAGGAGCAGAGCACAGCACTGGCGGGTCACCTCGCCGCCGGCCAGGGCTACGACAAAACTCGCGACTTGTACCGCTCGCTCGAGGAGCTGATCGACGACACCGAAGTGCAGGCGCAGCGGGCGGAGCTCGACCAGCCGGCGCTCGATGCCTGGGCCAAGATCGCGGACCTGCAGCGCCAGATCGCACCGTACTACGATCCGAAGGCGCTCGAGCGCAATGGCCAGGGAGCCGCCCGTTGAGCCGGCTCCGCGGGATGTGGATCAGCGCGCCTCGTGGGCGACGTCTCCTACGTGTCGAGATCGCGAGCGTCGCGCTGCTGACCGCGCTCCTCGGCTTCGGCGCTGCGCCGGCCGGGGCGCAGCTTCCGGAGACCACCGCGCTACTGGCAGACCTCGGTCTGTCACCAGACGAGATCGCCCAGATCCAGGCCGGGAGCCTCGTTCGCCATGCCGTCCAGCCCGCCTCGGAGCGCGAGCTGGTGGCGGGGCTGGCCTTCGAGGTGCCGGTGTCGCCCTCGGAGCTCGTGAAGAACGCGAAGCGGGATCTGCTCGATCGGGTGGACGCGAACACGAGCGCATTCGCCGTGATTTCCGCACCCGGCAGCGTCGCGGACTTCACGAAGCTCGTGCTCCAGCCGGACGCGCAGGCGCGGGCGCAGGCCTATGCGAATGCCGGGCCCGGCGGGGATCTGAACCTCTCCTCCTCGGAGCTGGCGGCGTTCCGCGCGCTCGGCAGCGCAGCCGCGCCGGCCGCCGTGGAGCCGCTGGTGCGCAGCGCGCTGCTCGCGCGGGTGCAGGCCTACCGCGCGCAGGGTCTCGCGGGAATCGCGCCGTACGCGCGCGCAGACGGCAAGACGCGCTCACCCGCCGAAGAGCTGCGCACGGCAACCACCGCCTCGAAGAAGCTCGCCCAGTACGTTCCGGCCGCTTACCAGCTTCTGCTCTCGTATCCGAACGCGAAGCCGACGGGCACCGAGGAGATCTTCCGCTGGTCGCAGTTCGACGCGCACGGCGTTCCGACCCTCGCTCTCACGCACGTGCTGCTCGTGCCCGACGGGGCGGCGTGGATCGTCGTCCAGAGGCAGTTCTACGTGAGTACGGGCTACAACGCCGAACAGGCTGTCGCGGCCTTCCTCCCGTCGCAGGCGGGCGGCACCGTCGTGGTCTACGCCAATCGGACGTCGACGGACCAGATCACCGGCTTCGGCGCCGGCACGAAGCGTGCGATCGGCAGCAAGATACTGGCCTCGCAACTCGAGTCGATGTTCGAGAAAGCACGTGC
>CAADGG010000022.1 GCA_900696485.1 uncultured Pseudomonadota bacterium | reverse complement strand
GGGTCGGCGGGAGGGGGTGCCGATAGGGTTTGCGTATGGGATCGCTCCGTTCGCTGCCGATGCTGCTGATGGTCGCGGCGCTCGCGCTGGGCGCCGGGATGGGCTGTTTCCTCGACGAGATCGACAAGAGCATGGAGCTGTACCCGGGGCAGGCGGCGAAGACGAAGGCGAAGGAGGCGGCCAAAGCGGAGGCCGCTGCGAAGAACAAGGCCGGTGCGTCGTCGGACCCGTCGGGGCCGTCGTGGTGGGAAACCGCCCGGACGATCGGCCCGGAACTCCGCGACGAGACGATCACCGGCTGCGCGCTCGGCGGCCGCACGGAGTTCATGCGTCGCGACAACTGCCTCGCGCGCGGTGGCCGCCCGGAGTAGCGCCGCGCCGGCTCCGCGGCCGGTGACGGCGCCGGGTACACAGCCCCGGCGGGTCCCGCGACGCGCTGCCCGATCGCCGCGCGTCGCGCGGCGCGTAGGCTAGCCTCCCGCGATGCGTGCGTTCCTGCTCGCCGTCTCGCTGGGCGCCGCGTTGCTGACGCTCGCCGGTGTGGCCGAGGCGCGCGCGCGCGGCGGCGACGGGCGCTTCGATGCGCGCCGCTCGACGCACTTCCTGTTGCGCCAGGACGTCGCGATCGATCAGCGCACGGGACCGAGCGGCACGCGGCAGTTCGAACGCGACGTGCTGCGGGTCCTCGAGGCCGGCTACGACCAGCTCGACGCGCGGCTCGGGCTGCGCCCGCGGCGCCGGCTCGAGGTCAGCATCTACGACCCGGCGCGGTTCGACGCGCACTACGCGCGGCTCGCGCCGTTCCGGATCGCCGGCTTCTACGGCGGCTCGATCCGGGTGCGCGGCGACGTCCGGGTGACGCCGGCGCTCGTGCGCACGCTGCACCACGAACTCGTGCACGCGGCGTTCGATGCCGTCGCGCCGGGCCTCGTGCTGCCGGGCTGGCTCAACGAGGGGCTCGCCGAGTGGTTCTCGGCGCGGACGGCCGGGCTGGTGCCGATCGGCGGCCAGGACTTCGCGGCGCTGGCGCAGATCGGCGCGCGCGGACAGTTGCTGCCGATCGCGCGGCTCTCGGCGCCGAGCTTCGCGAGCCTCGACGCCGGCACGGCGCCGCTCGCGTACTTGCAGTCGCGCGCGCTCGTCGACCATCTGGCGCGTCAGCATGGGGATCAGGCGCTGCGCGATCTCGTGCGGCGACTGCTGCGCACCGGCGACGTCGATGGATCGCTCGCGCGCGCGGTCGGCGTCGACAGCGCCGGTCTCGAGGCCGCGTTCCGGGACGAACTCGGCCTTGCGCGCTGATCGGCGCGCGCTCGCCCTCCTCGCGCTCGTCGCTGTCGTCGCAGCGGCCGTCGCGCTTGCGGCGTGGCGCACGGAACACGGCGCGCGCGCGCGGGACGCGAGCCGGATCGCCGCGCTCGAAGCCGAGGCGGTGGCGCTGCGCGAGCGCGTGGCGGAAGAAGCCTCGGCGCGCGCGGCGCTGATGCTCGAAACGCAGCAGCTCCGGGCCGCGCTCGAGCAGGCGAGCCCGGACGCCGGCAGCACGTCCGGACGCGCAGAGCCCGCGGAGGGGTCCGGCCCCGCGAGCCCGGAGGACGCGGCGCTGAGCGCCGAGCCGGCGCCCAGCGCGCCGGGCGAGGCCGGGCTCGTCGGCCCGGCGAGCTTCGATCCGGCTCCGCTGCTCGCCGCCGGCTTCCGTCCGGACCAGGTCGAGCGCTTCCGCGAGCGCCTCGACGAGATCGAACTCGCGCGTCTCTACCTGCGCGATCGGGCGACCCGCGAGGGCTGGCTCGAGACGCCGCGCTACCGCGAGGAGAGCCGTGCGCTCGGGCAGGAGTTCCGGGGCCTGCGCGACGAGTTCGACGAGGACTTCTATGACTGGGCGTTGTTCTCGACCGGCCATCCGAACCGCGTAGCCGTCACCGAGGTGCTGTCCGGATCCGCGGCGCAATCGGCGGGCCTGCAGCCGGGCGACTTGATCGTCCGCTACGACGGCCGGCTGGTGCTGTCCGCGAGCGAGCTGCGCGAGGCGACGCTGGCCGGCCGCGTCGGCGAGCTGGTCGCGGTCGAGGTGCAGCGCGCGGAGGATCCGGCGCCGCTGCGCGTCTTCGTGCCGCGCGGCCCGCTCGGCGTGCGGATGACGCCGACCCGGGAGACGCCGCCGCCGGCGGGCTGAGGCCGTCGATGTCGAGACGCCACGACACGGTGTATTGCGCAACAGCGTACCGCGTAGCGGACGGTGCGCACCGCTTCACGATCCGGATCGGGGAGCGCTGTGCGGCCGTCGACGCGCTGTTGGCGCAGCACGGCGCCGATGAGTGGGCGTACATCACCGCGCACAACCCCGGCGGCCGGCACGCCGACGCCGACGCGAACGCGGCCGCGCAGGCGCGCCTCGAAGCGGCGCTGCGCGCGAGGGCGCGGCCGGTGTTGTGCGGCGTCGGCGCCGGTGACGACGGCCGCTGGGCGCCCGAGCCGAGCCTGCTGGTGCTCGGCCTGCCGCGCGCCGAGGCCGTCGAGCTCGCGCGGAGCTTCGGCCAGGAGGCGATCGTCGCGGGGCGCCGCGGCGCGCCGGCGGAGCTGGTGTACTGCGACGCGTGAGCGCCGCGGCCGCCGGTCGGCCGCTACTTCTTCTGGTACCAGCGTCCGTCGCCGCCGCTGATCCACGCGCCGGGCGGCGCGCGTTCGAGGAGCCGCTGCCCGGCCAGCGCGGCGACGGCCGAAACGGCGGTATTGTTCTTGCGCGCGATGTCCTCGTACGCGGCGCGGCGCTTCGCGTTCACGTCGGCGACGAGCGCGCGAACCTCCGCCGAAGGCTGCGGATCCACGGCGCCGACGTAGCCGTCGGCCTGTTCGCCGACGAGGCCCTGCGCGCGGGCGTGGTCGAGATCGAGCGCGCGAACCGGGGTGGCCGCGGCGAGCGCGAGCCCGGCGCCGAGGCCGAGCGCGAGCACGAGTCGCACGAGGAGGTGGGTGCGGGGCATCAGAACAGGTCCTTCTCGTTGGCGAAGAGCTGATCGAGATCCTTGTCGACCTTGACGCGGATCTCGTGCTCGATCTTGATGTTCATGTTGATGACGATCGGATCCTTCGGCGCTTCGACGACGACCCGCGGCTGGCATGCGCTGATGACGAGCGACGCAGCGGCCAGCCACACCGCAGCCAGCAGCGGCGCGACGTGCGCCGCGGCCGTCGGCGCGCCGGGCTTCCGGCCGATCGCGCCGCGCTGCCAGCCGAGCCCGCCGGACTTCCGGTCGATCGCGCCGGGCTTCCGGCCAATCGCACCGAACCGCCGGCGCGCTCGCTCGGCTCGGCTGCGGCGTCCGTCGCGGCCGCCGTCGCTGCTTGCGTCGCTCATGGTTTCGCGTCCTCCGAGTATGCGCGCAGGTGCTCCTGCACGGCCTCCGGCACACGATAGGACGCCTGCCCCGCGCGCACGAGGTCTGCGAGCCGGGCTTCGAGATTCAGGTTCAGCTCGACGGGCCGGCCGTCCTGGAAGCCCGGGTTGACGCCGCGCACGTGCAGCGCGACGGCGAGTTCGCCGGTGAGGTCGCCGTCGAGCCTGGCCTCGAGCTCGTCGAAGCGGAAATCCGAGAACGCGGCGACGGCGAGGCCGAGATCGCCCGGACGCGAGGCCGCCATCGCCGCGACGGACGGCGCCGGCGCGTAGCGGATCGTGCCGCCGGCCTCGGCCGCGTACAGCCGCCCGCCCGTCACGACGACGGCGCCATCGCGCAGCGCGAGCGGCACTTCGCCGGTGACGCGTCCGCTGCCGGACAGCCCCTCGAGCTGGGTCTGCGCGAACAGCGCATCGAGGTCGATGTCGCGGGCGCGCAGTGTGACGGCGCCGGCCAGCGCGCGGCGGGGATCGACGACGAGATCCTCCGCGCTGAGCTCGCCGCCGGCAAAACCCCAGCGCGTCCGCGCGAGTGCGATCGTGCCGTCGCGGCGCAGCTGCCACTCGACGAGGCCGTCGACGAGCGGCACGCCGAGATCGAGCAGCGCGATCGACAGCAACTGCGCCGCGGGCGTGTGCAGCGGCGGGCCGCGCAGCGCGACGGTTCCATGCGCGTGCTCGACGCGCGCGAGCGGCGTCACGAACGAGAACGCGCGCAGCGCGACGTCCGCGCGGTAGTCGACGGCGCCGTCGGCGGCGAGCGTGGCGCTACCGTGGGCTTCGACGCGGCCGCTCACCGCGCGGAGTTCCGCCGCGGCGAGCGCCGGCACGAGCGTCGCGGGTTGCAGCGCGCCCGGCGCGAACGCGAGCGGCTCGAGGCGCCAGTCGAGCTGGCCGCTGCCGGCGGCCAGATCCGCCGCTCCGTGCGCCGACGCCGACAAGCGCCCGGCGTCGTCGGCGAGCGTCGCCTCGAAGCGCAGCGCATCGGGGAGGCCGGCCAGCGTGAGCGCGGCCGTCGCGCGGCCGAGCGGGTGCTCGAGCGCGAGCGTGAAGTTGCCGTCGAGGGCGCCGTCCGCATCGCTGCGCAACGACCCCGACGCCGCGCCGGAGGCCGGACCGTCGGGTGTCTCGAGCGCGACGCGCGCGTCATCGAGCGTGATCTCGCGGGCCGGCAGCGCCGGGACCGTGGCCGCGCCGGCAGCCTCGCCGTCGCCGGCGAGGAGCGGATCGAGCGCGCCGAGCGACCAGCCCGCGGCCCCGAGCGCGGCGCGCAGGCGCAGGCCCGACACGTGAAGCGTGTCGGCGTGGCCGGCTCGGAGACCGGCAAGCGACCAGCCGATGTCGATCTGCGCCGCCGTGAGATCCGGTGCGTCGGCGGCGCCGATCGCCACGTCGGCGAGCGTGAGTCCGCCGGTGTCGAGCCGCGCGACGCGTGCGGACGCCGGTTCGATGCCGCGCGCTGCGAGTTCGCCGACGAGCCAACGTTCCGTCAGCGCCTTCCGCTGCGTCAGCAGCGCGACGACGACGATCCCCAGCACCAGCGCCGCGAGCGCCAGGGCGGTGAGGACGGCGGATCCGGCGTGGCGACGCGACATCGATGCTCCTCGTCGTGTGGGGGGGGGGGCGGTTGCGATTCCGGGCGTCGGTCGACATGATGGCGCGGCACCGGCCCCGATTGCACGCGGGCGGCTTGCGCGGGAGGGCAGATCCGGGTGGACGCGAAGGAGCCGCACCAGTATGAACCGCACGAACGGGCGCCGGATGCCAGCGCTGCCGCCCCGCGCGACGCCGAGTTCACCACGCTTCTCGGGATCGAATCGATCGGGATGCGGGACGGCGCGTTCGTGCTCGAGGTCGAGCTCGACGCGCGGCACCTGAGCGCCGCCGCGCGTGCCCACGGCGGGATGCTGTTCACGATGCTCGATACGGCGCTCGGCCGCGCGGTGCTCGCCGAGCTGCCGCCGGGCCGCGGCTGCGCGACGGTCGAGATGAAGATCAACTACTTCCGGCCGGTGCAGCACGGCCGGATCCGCGCGACCGGGCGCTGCGTGCAGCGCACCCGCTCGCTCGCGTACGCCGAGGGCGAGATCCGCAACGACGCCGACAAGATCCTCGCCCGCGCGACCGGCACGTTCTTCCTGACCGAAACGATGCGCCAGCCCGATCGCGAACGCGTGTAACACCCCGCCGTCAAGAAAGGGGTCGGGTTGGATTCGTCAACTTTTCCAAAGGAAAAGTTGACGAATCCAACCCGACCCCTTTCTTGACGGCGGGGACGTGGAAGCGGGGGGCGAGGGCGGCGGCGCGCGCGCGCAGCGCGGGGAAGGTGTCCGGCGGGGCGGGCGTCGGCGTGTAGCCGCGGGCGCGCAGTTCGGCGAGCAGCGCGTCGGAGACATCGGCGCGCGTGATGCCGGGTCGCTCGTCCTCGACGGCGCCGGCGCTCGCCGGATCGAACGGCAGCGCGAGCGCGCGATACACCGGCGTCAGCACCGTGCGCACGCGCGCGCTGCCGCACACGACGATGACGCCGCCGACGTGCGCGGCGCCCCGGATCACGCGCTGGCCGACGCCCATCAGCTTGCGCCGGCCGCCGGCGTTCACGCTGTGCGCGCCGGGGCAGTACTCGCCCGGCACGTCCCCGACGCGCGCGTCGACGCCGAGCCGGCGCAGCGCGGCGGCGATCCAGTCGGCGGCGGCGGCGAAGCGCGCGGCGATGCCGTCGCGCAGCTCCGGGTTCGGGATCGCCCACGCGAAGGCCAGCGTCTCGGTATGGAATACGGCGGCGCGCCCGCCGGCGAGCCGGAGCGCCGGCGCGAAGCCGGCCGCCCGCGCGGCGTCCGCGGCGGCGGCAAAGCCTGCGCTGCCGGCGTCGAGGCTCGAGAACGCCAGCACGTCGTCGGGCCGGTAGAGGCGCAGCGTCTCCGGCTGCGTGCCGGCGGCCACCGCGTCGAGCAGCGCGCGCGAGACGGCGGTATCGAGGGCCGGCGCGTCCGGGACGGAATCGAGCAGCAGTTGGATCGTCGGCACGTCCGGCAGCGTAGCGGCTCCCGCGAAACGGGACGCGTGCGTTCCGCAACGGTAGTGCCCGCGCGGTGCGCGCGGTCTACGCTGACGACCGCTCGCGAACGTCGGCCGGACGACGCCGGCCCGAGCCCCGGACCCGAGAACCCGGACCGAGAACCCGAACCCCGCTTGGAGCGCTTGCCCATGGCCGCCGCCGCTGCGCCGCCCGCTGACTTCCATCTGATCCACCCGGATCACTATGCGGCGTATGGCTATCCGCACGAGATCTGGAAGCGGCTGCGGCGCGAGGATCCCGTGCACTGGTTCGATCGCACGGAGGGCAGGCCGTTCTGGTGCATCACCCGGCACGCCGACATCGTGACGATCGGCAAGCGGCCGGAGCAATTCGTGAGCGGGCCGCGGGTGGTGCTGGACCACCGGCCCGAGCAGCCGAGTTTCTTTCCGCCCACGCTGATCCAGCTCGATCCGCCGAAGCACGGGCTCTACCGCCAATTGATCAGCAAGCGCTTCACGCCGCGCTACCTGCGCACGATCCACGGCGACATCGAACGGATCGGCCAGGGCATCGTCGATGCGCTGCTCGCGAAGAGCGGCCCCGGCGAGTGGGGGGAGTGCGACTTCGTCAGCGAGGTGTCGGCGCCGCTGCCGATCGCGGTGATCGCGTGGCTGCTGGGCGTGCCCGAAGCGGACTGGCCGCTGCTCTTCGACTGGACCAATCGCACCATCGGCGCCGGGGATGCGGAGTACCGAGAGCCCGGCAAGACGCCGGAAGAGACGGCGCTGGCGGCGATGACGGAGCTGTTCGGCTACTTCGCAAAACTCGTCGAGGAGCGGCGCAAGCGGCCGACCGAGGACCTGACGTCGCTCTTCGCGCATCTCGAGGTCGACGGCGAGCGGCTGCCGGAGATCGACGTCCTCACGTTCTGCCTGATCATCGTGATCGCCGGCAACGAGACCACGCGCAACGCCACCACCGGCGGCATGCTCGCGTTCATCGAGCACCCGGAGGAGCTGCGCAAGCTGCAGCGCGATCCGGGCTTGCTCGAGTCCGCCGTCGAGGAGGTGGTCCGCTACACGAGCCCGATCATCCACTTCGCGCGCACCGCGACGGCGGACTTCCCGCTGCGCGACAAGCAGATCCGCGAGGGCGATGCGCTGGCGCTGTTCTATCCGAGCGCCAACCGCGACGAAGCGGTGTTCGACGACGGCGACGCGTTCCGCATCGACCGCCAGCCGAACCATCACCTCGGCTTCGGCGTCGGCGAGCACTTCTGTCTCGGCTCGCACGTGGCGCGGCTCGAACTGGCGGTGGCGTACCGGCACCTGCTGCCGCGCCTCGCCGAGATCGAGGTCGCCGGCCCGATCGAGCGCCTGGCGTCGGCGCTGGTCGGCGGCGTGAAGCGCCTGCCGATCCGGTACAAGCTACGGAGCTGATCGTTTCCCCTCGGGGCAGCGAGCGTGCGCGAGACCCGCGCCGTCCCCGCGACTTCTGCTCCCGGCTCTGACACCCCCGGGTCCAGGTCGGCCACTTCCCTGGGTGACCGGCCTCGCCGCCGCCTCGGCGGCGCAGCCGGTGCCGCGTGCACACCGCCGCGTGCTGCACATCGTGCCGGCAGCAGCCGGATCGCCATGGGCGGCTGCCACCAGGGAGACGGATCGAGATGACGGACCAGAATCGTATGCCGCAGTCCCGAGTGCGTCCTGGACACTCGTTCGGTCCCGGAGCTTCGATCGGTTCCGTCGCCTCGGCCGCGGCCGCCCGCGCGCCGCGGCGCCTGCTCCGGTTCGCGCTGGCGGGGGTCTGCGCGGCCGCGTTCTTCGCGGCCGGGATGGCGCCCTCGGCGTCGGCGCTCGGTCTGTCCGACATCGACCGGCTGCAGCTTCCGCTCGGCGGCGCCAACACCGGTTTCACGAACAGCGGCCCGGACTTCGACTTCGCCGTCTCACCGGAGAACCGCCGCCTGTGCGCCGGCGCCGCCGGCGCGTTCAATGCGGTCGGCGCGTGCATGGGGCGCTCGTCCTATGAGCTGACGCTGACGCAGCGGCTCCAGACGGTGCACCAGAACCCGCAGGCGCGCGCGGCGGTCCCGGGTGCGGGAGATCCGTTCATCGCGGATTCGCTGTGGACGATCACCAACGCCACCGAGGAGTCGTTCACCGAACCGCTGTTGCTGTTGTTCACGAGCGTGAACCTCGGCCCGTTCAACGGCAGCCTCGTCCCCGGCGGCTATCCGAATCTGCAAGTCGGCATGGACGGCAATCTGCTCGACATCACGCGCTTCACCCATGCCGGGATGGATTACTTCTTCGGGTCGATCCACGTGGGGCCGCTCGCGCCCGGGCAGTCTGCCGCGTTCCTGGTCCGCTACATCGTGTCGTCGGGTCCGATGCCGATCGTGGGCGGCAACGTCGTGATGCCGCCGTTGAAGGTCGTGGCCATGGTGGTCCCAGAGCCGATGACGCTCGTGTTGCTCGCGTCCGGAATCGCCGGACTCGCCGTGTTCGGCCGGCGCCGATGACGCTTACGCCGGCTCCGCGGCGGCGGCACGCGATGCGGCTGGCCGTCGCCGGCGCCGTCGTCGCGCTACTCGGAGGGGCTCCGCCGGCGACCCGCGCGGCGGATGCGGCGCAGGACGGCCTGGCTCACGCGTACGAGTTGGCCGGCAGCGGCCGCTGTGCGGAGGCGCTCTCGCTCCTCGCGTCGCTGCGCGAGGCGCGCCCGCAGGACGCCGAACTGGCCGACATCACCGGAAAATGTCAGATCGAGCTGCGGCGCTGGGAGGACGCGGCCGCGTCCTTCGCCGATGCGAAGCGGCTCGACCCGGAAACCCCCTCGGTGGATCTGCATCTCGCCGTCGCACGCTTCCACGCCGGCGATCTCGATGGCGCCGAGACCGCGCTCGACGCCGCCCGCGTGCGCTCGCCCGGCAGCGCGGAGGTGGATCTCTACGACGGATTGCTCCGTCTCGAGCGCGCCGAGACGCCGACAGCCGCCGCCGAGGCGCTCGAGCGCGCCCGCGGCCGCGATCCGGTCGGCGTCGAGCCGGTGGCGTCGTACTTCGCCGGGATCGCCTGGCTGCGCGCCGAGGAGAAGGAGCGCGCGCGGGAAGCGCTCGAGCGCGTTCGCCGCGAGGCGCCCGGGACGGCGTGGGCCGACGCGGCGGAGCGCGCACTCGCCAGCAGCGACGCCGTCGCCGGCATCCGCGATCGTCGCGATCTGTCGGCGTTGCAGCAGGCCGAGCGACCGCTCGGCAGCTTTACCGGCCAGCACGGCGCCGCCGGCCCGTGGGTCGCGCTCTCCGCCGGCATCGAGTACGACAGCAACGTGCTGCTGCGCGGCGACGGCGTGCGCGTCCCCGACGAGATCTCGGACGAGGGGGACGTCCGCGCGGTCTGGACGGCGCAGATCGGCAGCGAGCTGTGGCGCAACCAGAACTGGACGATCGGTGCGCTGGCGTCGTACTACGGATCCGCGCACGGCGACCTCACCGACTTCGACACCCAGTATCCGGCCGCCACCGTGTGGATCGACCGTCGCCTCAGCGAGGCGACCATGCTGCGGCTCCAGTACGACTTCAGCTATGCGTGGGTGGGCGGCAGTCCGTACCTGCGCGAGCACTCGCTGACGCCGGCCGTGTTCCATCACTGGGGCGAGCGCTGGGGCACGACGCGCGTGTTCGCCGAGCTCACGCTCGACGACTTCCGCTTCTCGCCCGACGACGAGCCGGACGGCTTTCCCGGTGCGCCGGCCGGTTCGGCCTGCCCGGATCCCACCCGGCCGTGCGGCCCGTTCGGCGTCGACGAGTCCGACGAGCGCGATCGCGACGGCTTCTGGGGGATCTTCGGCTTCGACCACGTGTTCCCGGTCGACGCGATCCACAGCGAGCTACGCTTCGGCTACTCGTATCACTACTACGACGCGGACGGGCGGGAGTACTCGTTCCGGGGCCACGAGATCTCGCTCGGCACGCGCACGATGCTGCCGTGGCGTTTCATCGCCGACATCCAGGGCAGCTTCACGTACCGGCCGTACCAGAATCCGTCCACTTTCCCCGACACCGAGGCACTCACCAGTGGCGTGCAGTTCGGTCTGAACGGAGGCGACAAGCGGGAGCGGATCTGGCGGGTCGACGCGATTCTCGAGCGGCCGCTGAACCGCTGGCTCACGGCCTCGGTCCGGTACGGATACCAGCGGAACGACGCGAACGTGACGGTCTTCGACTACGACCGGCACATCATCGGTGGCTACCTGACCTTCGCCTATCAGCGCTAGCCACGAGGAGAGCGGAACCATGCGGGCAACAGGAACGATGCGGCCGAGCTGGCTGCAAACCCATCTGCAAACCCATCTGCAAACCCGGCTGACGCGAGGGCTGACGCGAGCGAGCCGCACCGGCCTCGCGCTCGCCGCGGGACTCGGCCTCGGTCTCGGCCTCGGACTGGCGGCCCCGGCCCGGGCCGACGTGATCGAAGTGCCGGCCTGGACGCCGCCGCCGGTCAGTGCGCCGGGCTCGATCCTCGGCCCGATCGCCGGCCGCTTCGACCCGACGGATGTCGCGGCCGCGCCGCTCCCGAGCGGTCTGCTGGCCCCGGCGCCGCCCGCCTTCGATCGCTTCTCGTGCGACACGTTCACGTGTGGACGAAGCGGCGGCCTCGGCGTGATCGAATCGCCCGCGACGCCTGGTACTCTCCCGGGGGATCTCCCGGGCGACTGAGCCGACCTCCGGCCCGACGCGCGACCCGGAAGCCCGAACAAGGGGAACCAAATCATGACTCGATCCTTCGTCCGTCTATCGCTGGCCGTGCCGCTGCTCGCGCTGCTGGCGGCGCCGACCGTCGGCTGCGCCACGCGCGGGCGGGTCGCCGATCTCGAGCAGCGCGTCGACGCCCTCGAGAGTCGCGTCGACGCCGTCAGCGCCAGCGCCGAACGCGCCGTCACCGGGGCCGAGGCGGCGCAACGCGCGGCCGAACGCGCGGCGGACCGTGCCGACGACGCGGCGCGCACGTCGGAGGCGATCTTCCGCAAGGGCGTCTCGAAGTAGCCGGCTGCCGGACCGCCCGCTACGGCGCGCGCAGGTGTCCGGCGCCGCGCAGCGAGCCGATCGGGGTCGGCTGACCCTGCTCCTGCTCGATGGCGCGTCGGACGAGCAGCGGATCCACGAACTCGGCGAGGCCGAGCTGGAAGACGCGTTGAAGCGTCGCAGCGACGCGATCCATCGTCTCCGGTTCGCGCCGGTACACGTCCGGGTGGGCCTCGAGGTAGAGAATCGAGTCGCGGCGGCCGATCTTGATGGTCTGGTAGACGAGCCGCACCGGTGTGCGCGGGCGTGTGCGCGCGAACAGCCGCGCGATCTCGTCGTTGTAGAGCCGGATGCAGCCGTGCGTCGCTTCCCGGCCGATCGACCAGGGATTGTTGGTGCCGTGGATGCCGTAGCTGCTGGTCCCGATCGTCATCCAGTGATCGCCGAGGGGGTTGTCGGGGCCGGGCGGAACGACCGGCGGGAGTTCCGGCTTCTTGGCGCGGATCGAGGCCGGCACGCGCCACGCCGGACGTTCGCGCTTGGAGCCGATGCGGAACTCGCCGAGCAGCGAAGGATCCAGCTCGTCGCCGATCGCGATCGCGAAGACCTCCGGCTCGGGCCCGACGGTGTAGTCGTAGAGTTGCATCTCGGGGACGTTGATGACGAGGCCGAGGTGCGGCGTGTCCGGCAGCACGTGCTCGGTGGGCAGACGCACGACCGTGCCCGGCGTGGGAATCCAATGATGGACGTCCGGATTGAGGCGGGCGATGCGGTCGAAGCCGAGACGATGGCGATACGCGACGTCGAGCAATGTATCGCCGGGCTCGATCAGATCATTCTGCGGCGTGCCGATCAGCCGCGCCAGCGCCGTCAGGTCCGGCGCCGGGCGGAACTCGTCCGGCGCGGCCCAAGACCGCGCGGCGCCGCGCCCGGGCTCGGGGATCCATGCGCTCTGCGCGCAGAGACCGAGCGCCAGCGCGGCGAGCGCGAGCACGAGGCGCCGCTGGGACCGCTCCATCCCGGCATCGTATAGCCTGTTCGCGATGCGTCTCGCTCTGCTCCTCGGCGCCAGCGCTGGGGCGTTCTGGCTCATGATCATCGGCGCGTGCGCGCCGGCGCCCGCACGTCCGCCGACGGGGACGGCGCCGTCCGCCACGGTCGCCGACGCCGCGCCGGGTCCGGAGGCCGCCGGCGCCGCGTGCGAGAGGATCGAGCACCTCCTCGTGCGCAAGGCCGAGCGTGTGCTCGTTGCGACGTGCGCCGGCGGTGCGGTGCGCCGGCTGCCGGTCGCGTTGGCTCGGGCGCCGGGGCGCAAGCAGGCGTCCGGCGACCAGCGCGTGCCGGAAGGCGACTACCGGATCGCCGGTCCGGCGCGTCCGAGCCGCTTCCACCGCTTCCTCCCGATCGACTACCCGGCTCCGGCGGATGCGGCGCGGGCGCTCGCGGAAGGTCGCCTGTCGCGCGCGGATCACGACGCGATCGTGGCGGCGCATCGGCACGGGCTTTTGCCTCCGCAGGAGACTCCCCTCGGCGGTCATCTGGGTCTGCACGGCGAGGGCCGGCGCTGGCGCGGCGATCTGGATCTCGATTGGACAACAGGCTGTGTCGCCCTGCGCGATTTCGACATCGATTGGATCGGTGACAGAGCGCCTCAGGGCACACCGATCCGGATCGAACCCTAGTGTCGCGCTTCCGATCGCGAATGCTGCCCGCTTCGCTCAGGATGTTCGTGAAAGCACCGCGCTGACGGCGTACAATGCTGTCCGAGAGCACGTCGTCTCTGGACCTCGTCCCTGGACCTCGTCCCTGGACCTCGTCCCTGGACCTGGATGTGACGGCGCGGCTCTCCGCTGTTCGAGGAGACCCCCCTTGTCTGTTTCCGTCCCGCCGGCCCTGCGTGGTCCGGCCTCCGCCCTGCGCGCGACGCTACCCGGAGCGGTGTCGGATCCGCCGCGCCGCAAGCGCGTACGAACGAACGGATCTGGCGCCGAAGATCGAGATCTCGTGGCCCGCATGCAGGCAGGAGATGCCGATGCCTTCGGCGTGGTGTACGAGAAATACGCCGGACGCATCCACGCCTTCGCGCTGCGGCGGCTGCGAGATCGAGCCGAAGCCGAGGATCTCTGCCAGGATGTGTTCATCGAAGTGGCCCGTTCGATCCGCGGTTTCGAAGGGCGCTCACGACTCAGCACGTGGATCTTCGGAATCGCGTGCCACGAGATCGCAGACCGCCGGAGCAAGCACCAGCGAGAGGGAGATTCGATCCCCGCGGCCGATCTCGCGCTGGCGTCCCGCGAGGCGCCGGTGGACGATCAGGTGGACTCCGCGCGCATGCTGGCGCGCTGCAGGGATGTGCTCGAACGCGAGATCGGGGCGACGCATCGTGAGATCTTCCAGCTCCATCTCGGCGGAGCGGCCGACATGGCGAGCATCGCGGCCGCGGTCGGGAAGTCGCGCCAGGCGGTCAAGGTCAGTGTGTTCCGGACCCGGAAGCATCTCGCGGGCCGCGTCGCCGGCTTGCGCGAGATGATTGCCCGGAGCTGAGTCGGCGCGCCGCATGAGTGACCGGCAAACCAGCGCGATCCTGCAACGCGCGATCCGCTGGATCTCGGATCAGCGGCTCGAGAACCCGGACGCAGCGCTCGGTCCGCTGGTCGATGAAGCGGCGCGGCGTTTCGATCTGTCGCCGCAGGACGCGGAGTTCCTGCTGACGTTCCAGCGTCCGCGCACCGGCGACGAGCGGGCTTGAGCCGTGGATCCGGGACGCCCACGGCCCCCTCGCGCCACGCTAGGTTCTGGGAGCCGCTCGCAGTGGCGCGAGAGCGGTCGAGGGAGACACGATGGCAGCGGGCAACGCGGGGGAGGACAAGGCCAGGTCGACGGGGAGCGCCGGGACGCCGCGCCGACGGGGTCGGCGCTGGGCGATCGGACTCGGCGTGCTCGTCGTGCTCGTCGTGCTGGCGTGGTTGGGACTGCGCGCGCTGGTGCCGGGCGCGCCGGAGCCGCCGCCCCCGCCCACCGCCGATGCCGCGTCCCAGCGGCTGTTGCCGGCCGGGCCGGTCATTGGCTTCGTCGGACGCTATGGCAGCCACGTCTGGGCCGGTCTGCCGTATGCGGCGCCCCCGGTGGGAGACCGACGCTGGCGCCCCGCCGTGCCGGCGCCGCGCTGGAGCGCTCCTCGCGAGGCGCTGGCCTTCGGCTCGCCGTGCGTGCAGTTCCCGAGTCCCTTCGGCGGTGTCGACGGGGATCCCCAGCAACCGGCGGGCAGCGAGGACTGTCTGTTCCTGAACGTCTATGCGCCGCGCCTCGAGCCCGGCGCGGTGCCGACCGGCGAAGCCGCGCTGCCGGTGCTGGTGTGGATCCACGGCGGCGGCAACGTGATCGGCCTCGCCGACCGCTATGACGGCGGGGTGCTGGCCAGCCGGGAGAACGTCATCGTCGTCACCGCCAACTACCGGCTCGGACCGCTCGGTTGGTTCCGGCATGCCGCGCTGCGCGAAGCGGATGCCGGCCCGGAGGAGCGGTCCGGCAATTTCGGCACGCTGGACCTGGTGCGTGCGCTCGAGTGGGTGCGCGAGAACATCGCCGGCTTCGGCGGCGATCCGGGGCGCGTCACGATCTTTGGCGAGTCGGCCGGCGGCACGAACGTCTACACGCTGCTGCTCGCGCCGCAGGCGCGCGGCTTGTTCCATCGCGCCATCGCGCAGAGTGGCGGCACGCGGATCACACCGGTTTCGGAGGCCGAGCACTGGAGCGACCGCGACACCGAGCCCGGACACGCGCGGTCGTCGAACGAGACGGCGGCGCGCCTGTGGATCGCGGCCGGCCGCGCCGAGGACCGCGAGGCGGCCCGGACGGCGCTGGCGGCGACACCGCCCCGGGAACTCGCGGTGTTCCTGCGCGAGCAGACCCCGGAGCAACTGTTCGCCGCCTACCGGAGGAACGGCGAGGAGGAATTGTTGCTCGAGATGCCGCGCGTCTTCGGGGACGGCGCGGTGCTGCCGGCCGGGGATCCGCTCGAACGCTTCGCGCGCCCCGACGGCTGGAACCGTGTGCCGGTGCTGGTCGGGACGAACCGCGACGAGAACAAGCTCTTCCTCTTCGCCCAGCCGACTTACACGAAGATGTGGTTCGGGGTCTTCCCCCGCGTGCGAGATCCCGAGCGGTATTTGGCCGTCTCGGATGCCACGAGCGCGATGTGGAAGGCCACCGGCGCCGACGGCCCGGCGGACGCCCTGTGGCGCACACAGCCGGACGTGTTCGTGTACCGCTTCGACTTCGACGAATGGCCGAAGCTGCTGGGTTTCGACGCCGCGACGTTTCTCGGCGCCGCGCATGGCTTCGAGATCCCGTTCGTGTTCGGCCACTGGGACCTCGGCCCGCGCGGTCGTTTCCTGTTCGATGAGGGACATCGTCTCGTGCGGGAGGAACTCTCCGATGCGATGCGCTCGTACTGGGCGCAGTTCGCGGCCCGTGGTCGACCCGGCCGCGGGTTGACGGGTGAGCTTCCGGACTGGAAGGCGTGGGACGGCCGCGAGGGGGCCCCGAAGGCCCTCGTCTTCGATACCCGCGCGGACGGCGGCATCCGCATGACGAGCGACTCGGTCACACCGGAGGCCGTCCTGGCGTCGGTGGAGACGGACCCGCGCCTCACGACGCAGCGCGATCGCTGCTGGGTGTATCGCGAACTCGCGGTGCGCTCGCGCGGCTTCGGCGTCGAGGATTATCCGAATGCCGGCCGGGAAGGTTGCGCCGAATTCCCGTTCGACGAGTTTCCGTGGCCGTGAGCCGTCCAGGAGGCCCGATGCCCGATCGCTCCGACGCCCTGGTGATCTTCGGCGCCACCGGAGATCTCTCGTTCAAGAAGATTTTTCCGTCGCTGTATGCGATGGCGAAGCACGGACGGCTCGATTTCCCGGTCGTCGGTGTCGGCCGCGAGGCCGTCGAACCCTCGTGGCTCGTCGACCGGGCGCGCCAGAGCGTCGAAGCGCACGGCACGGACGTCGACGAGGCGGTCTTCCAGCGACTCGCCGCGCAGCTCCGCTACGCCGTGGGGGACTACGGCACGACCGCGTTCTACGAGGACCTCGGCCGCGCCCTCGGCGGCGCGCAGCGGCCGGTCTTCTATCTCGCCGTCCCGCCGAGCGCCTTCCCGACCGTCATCGAGGGGCTCGAGAAGACGGGACTCGCCGACGGCGCGCGGATCGTCGTCGAGAAGCCGTTCGGGCGGGATCTCGAGTCGGCGCGTGCGCTGAATCGCACGCTCCACGAACGCTTCGCCGAGGACGCGATCTTCCGCGTCGATCACTATCTCGGCAAGGAACCGGTGCTGAACCTGCTGTACTTCCGGTTCGCCAACTCGTTTCTCGAGCCGATCTGGAACCGCCACTACGTCGAGCACGTGCAGATCACGATGGCCGAGAAGTTCGGCGTGCAGGGGCGCGGGCGTTTCTACGACGAGGTCGGCGCGATCCGCGACGTGGTCCAGAATCACCTGCTGCAGGTGATGGCGTTGCTCGCGATGGAGCCTCCGACCTCCGGCGCCACCGATGCGATCCGCGACGAGAAGGTGAAGGTGCTGCGCTCGATCCGCGCGGCCCGACCCGAGCAACTGGTGCGCGGACAGATGCGCGGGTACCGCGACGAGGAGGGCGTAGCCCCGGACTCCGACCGGGAGACCTATGCGGCCCTCGAGCTGTCGATCGATTCGTGGCGCTGGGCCGGCGTGCCGTTCCTGATCCGCACCGGCAAGTCGCTGCCGGTGACGGCGACGGAGGTGCGCGTAGCGCTGCGCCGACCGCCGCAGCGCGTCTTCGGCGGGATCGAAGTCGCGCCGGCGCGCGAGCCGAACTATCTGCGCTTCCGGCTCGGCGGAGAGGCCGAGATCGCGCTCGGGGCGCGCACGCTGGCGCCGGGCGAACGCATGCGCGGTGAGGACGTCGAGCTGTTCGTCTGCTCGACTCGCGGAGTCATGACGGATTCGTACGAGCGGCTGCTCGGCGATGCGGTCGCCGGCGATCCGACGCTGTTCGCCCGGCAGGACGAAGTGGAGGAGGGCTGGCGGATCGTCGAGCCGCTGCTGCGCGAGCCCGGACCGGCGCATCCGTACGAACCGGGCTCCTGGGGTCCGGAGCAGGCCGATGCGCTCGCAGAGCCCGTCGGGGGCTGGGACTGTCCCGGCGCCCGACAGTGCGGACCCGAATCCGCTTGACACGGATGCGCGTCGAGATCCTCCCGGATGCGGAAGCCGTCGCGCAGCGCGGCGTCGCAGAGCTCGCCGCGGCGGCTCGCGATGCCGTGGCGGAGCGCGGACGCTTCGCGTTCGCCGTGAGCGGCGGGCGGACGCCGTGGCGGATGCTGGCGCATCTCGCCGACCAGCCCGACGTGCCGTGGGCCCGGACGCACGTCTTCCAGGTCGACGAGCGCGTGGCGCCGGCCGGCGATCCGGCGCGCAACTGGAGCCCGCTCGAAGATGCGCTGCTCAGCCGCGTCCCGCTGCCACCGGCGCAGGCTCACGCGATGCCGGTCGACCACTGTCGCGGAGATGCAGACCTCACGGCTGCGGTCCGAAGCTACGCCGCGGCGCTGGCGACGGCGTGCGGGGTTCCTCCCGTCCTCGATCTCATCCATCTCGGCCTCGGCCATGACGGCCATACCGCGTCGCTCGTTCCGGGCGACGCGGTGCTCGACGTCGTCGAGGCCGACGTGGCGTTCACCGAGACGGCGTACCAGGGACACCGGCGCGTGACGCTGACGTTCCCGATGCTGGCGCGCGCGCGGCGCGTGCTGTGGATCGTCACCGGCGCCGAGAAGCACGACGCCCTCACGCGGCTGCGGGCCGGGGACCCGACGATTCCGGCCGGCCGCGTGCGCGCGAGCGATGCGCTGCTGCTGGCCGATCGCGCCGCAGCCGGCGGATAGCCGTCAAGGCGCTCGCAGCAGCCCCTTGCCGGTGAGGAGCGGCAAATCGAGCGCAGAGAGCAGGCCGGGCGGTGCGGCGCAGACGGCCGGGATCGCATTCACCAGGCGCGTCGCCGTCAGCACCACGCCGCCGACGGCATGGTCGCCGTGTTCGTCCCAGAACTCGAACTCGCAGCGCATGCCGGGAACTCCCTTCACGAGCACGCGATAGCTGCCGTTGCCGTGTTCCCATTCCGGCGCCAGCGTGTCGTCGAGGCGTGTCACGTGCTCGACCACCAGCACCGGCCGGCCGCCGACGACGCCCTGCACCTCGAAGCGCAACGCCGCCATCGTGCCGGGCTCGACGACGTGGCCCTGGATGTCGAGGCGCTGCGTCGCCGGGCGGCGCTCGTGGACCTCGCGGATCTCGTCGAGCGTGAGGCCGAGTCCGTCGGCGAGCAGCCGGATCGTGCCGCCCCACGCGAAGCTCAGCGCGCCCTTCATCAGCAGCACCGGCGTGTGGGCGAGCGGCTTGCCGAAGCCCATCGTATCGAAGATGACCTCGGGCTGGGCATAGCTGGCGTAGTTGACGATCTCCTGGATGCGAATCTCCTGCCAGGTTCCGCACAGGCCCGAGAGCAGCAGCGGCAGCACGTCGTTGGCGAAGCCCGGATCGATGCCGCTGGTCAGGAACGAGCTGTCGCCCTTCGTGCAGGCCTCTTCGAGCTGGGCGCGGACGCGCGCGCCGAGGTGGTGCGGGTGCACGAGGCCCACGACGGAACTCGACACGACGTTCTTGCCGGATGCGAGGATGCGGGCGATCTCGTGGACCGCGTCGAACGGGCGGCGATCGGCCGTCGCGGTGTAGACGACGCAGTCCGCGTCCATGGCCAGAACCGCCTCGACGTCGCGGGTGGCGCGAACGCCGGTTTCCGCGCGGCCGCACAGCGCGCCGGCGTCCTCGCCGTGTTTCGCTTCGCCGTGCACCCACACGCCGGCGAGCTCGAGCTCGGGATGGTCGAGGATCTGTCGGAGCGCGTAGCGCCCCACGTTGCCGGTGCTCCACTGGATTACGCGATACGCCATGGATCCCTCCGTGGCGCGGAGCGTATGCGGCCTTCCGGCGTTCGGCTCGCGGGTCTCGGCGAAGCGGCGTGCGTGTGCTCAGGAAAGGCGCAGGCGGCGGAACACGAAGCAGTAGTTCGGCGGGTCCATCTCGAACAGCGGAGTCCAGAAGGCCGTGAGGTGCGACCAGACCTTCGCCGCCAGCGTGCGCAGCTCGACCGGATCGAGGAAGCGGACCGGATCCCCCGAGAGCGCGCGGTCGGCCAGCCAGCCGAGGCGCGCTCGCAGCCCGCCGGGGGCGAACTCCTTCACGACGAACGACGCGTCCTCGCTGGCCCGGCCCCGGAGCTGGTCGAGCAGATCGGCGCGTTCGTCCGGCGGCACGTGATGCAGGACGTCGCCGAGCAGGACGATGTCGGGAGGCGGCGCCGGATTTCCGTCGCCCGCCGCGGGAGCGAGCACCGCGGCGGGGTCGAGCGGGCGGAGCGTCGGATCGCGCATCCGCAGCGCCTCGAGCAGCGCGCCGTCGTCCGTCGTCAGGGAGACGATCGAGGAGCCGGGGCGGAAACGGGGCAGGCAGGCCGCGATCGCGACCGGATCCGCGAAGACGGCACCGTGCCACGCGTGCGCCGCACGCGTGGTGAAAGACGACCGGACGGCACGCGCGCCGAGCGAACCGACCCCTCCGAGGACACCCGCCACGCCCGGTAGCGTATGTCGACAGCATGACCCCGACGTGAACACCGCGGGGATTCCCCCTGGTTTCGTGACGCACCGAGCGGCTTCCCTGCGTCGTCGGCATTGCCAAACGCTGTTTGTCCCAGGTGTCCTGGGGCCGCGCAGAGGCTTGTGACCGCATCCGTCACACCGGGCCGCTAGCGTGCCCGCGGGTCGCGTCCCCGTCCGTCGCCCCCGTCCGACGTCCCCGTCCGACGTCCCAGGGGCTCGGTCTCTCGGGCTCGTGCCCCCGGCTTGGCCCCCGACCCGGAGCGAATCCCCGTCTCGTCGGTGCTCGCGCCGTTTCCGGGCGCGCGCAGGAGAAACGCCAGCGATGGATCGGCAGCTCCGTCGTGACCGGCCGCTCGGTCCGTCGTGCCCCGCGCGCGGCGGCATGGGGCCGCGGTCGCTCGATGGGTGAACTCGTGGGCGCAGCGTCCGGCGTGCGCGCCGGCATGATGATCGCTCTCGCGGTGGCGGCACTGGCCGGGGCGGGGTGCGGCGCGCTCGTCGCGATGCTGATCGGCCGGCTGCACGCGCAGCGCGCGGAGACGCAGGCGGCCGAGCGGGCGCAGCAGCTCGTGGTGGCGGAGGGGCGCGCGGCGGACGAGCGCCGCGCGGCCGAGCAACGGCTCGCGGCGGAGCGCCGGCACGCGCAGGAGCAGCTCCGGGCCGCGCGCGAGCAGGTCGAAACGATTCGCCATCGCCTCGTCGCGCTCGAGCGCGAGCGCGCCACGCTCGAGGCGGATCTCGCCCATGCCGAGCGCGCCGGCGCCGAGAAGCTCGCGCTCCTCGAGAGCGCCGAACGGCAGTTGCGCGACGCGTTCCGCGCGCTCTCCGCCGACGCGCTGCACGCCAACAGCCAGAGCTTCCTCGAACTCGCGCGGACGGCGCTCCGCGAGTCGCAGCACGCGGCCCGTACCGATCTGGCCGCGCGCCACGGCGCCATCGATGCGTTGGTGAAGCCGGTCCTCGAGACGCTCGGGAAGGTGGATGGGCAGCTCCGCGCCGTCGAGACGGCGCGGCACGGCCACTACAGCGAGCTGAAGCAGCAGCTCGAGCAGGTGGCGCGCTCGCACCAGCAGCTCCACGGTGAAACCCGCAACCTCGTGCTCGCGCTGCGGGCGCCGGCCGTGCGCGGGCGGTGGGGCGAGGTGCAACTGCGCCGCGTCGTCGAGCTGGCCGGCATGCTCGCGCACTGCGACTTCAGCGAGCAGATGAGCGTCGACGGCGACGAGGGACGGCTGCGCCCGGACCTGGTGATCCACCTGCCCGGCGACAAGCACATCGTCGTCGACGCAAAAGCGCCGCTCGACGCGTACCTCGACGCCGTCGGCGCCGCGGACGAGGCGGCTCGCGAAGCCGGACTCCGGCGCCACGCGCAGCAGGTCCGCGATCACATGACGCGGCTCGGCGCGAAGCAGTACTGGGCGCAGTTCCAGCCGGCGCCGGAGTTCGCCGTGATGTTCCTGCCGGGGGAGACCTTCTTCGCGGCTGCCCTCGAGCAGGATCCGGATCTCATCGAATGGGGCGCCGAACGAAGCGTCATCGTCTCGAGCCCGACCACGCTGATCGCGCTGCTGCGGGCCGTCGCGTACGGCTGGCAGCAGGAGCACGCCGCCGACAACGCGGAAGCCATCCGGCGGCTCGGCCGCGAGCTGTACGAGAGGGTCGCGACGATGGCCGACCACTACCGCCGCGTCGGTCGCCGGCTCGACGAGGCCGTCGATGCGTACAACGCGACGATCGGCTCGCTCGAGTCGCGCGTGTTGGTGAGCGCGCGCAAGCTGAAGGAGCTGGGGGCGGGCTCGAGCGACGAGATCGAAGCGTCGCTGCCGATCGAGAGCGCAACGCGCGAACTCCGCCGCGGCTCCCCCCGCGAGCCCTCCGCGCCTTCCGCACCCTCCGAGAGGGCGGAGCGGGCGGCGACGGCCGAGACGACCGAGTGGCCCGCTCCGCTCGGCGGCTCCGATGGGTCCGACGGCTCAGCGCCGTCCTAGCCAGAACGCGGCCACCAGGTAGCCGGACGTGATCGCGGCGACGAGGGCGGCCCCCATCAGCGTGGGTGGTGCGGGGGCCGGCAGGCTGAACCAGCGGCAGAAGAAACCGAGTGCGAAGGCGATCAGCAGTCCGGCCATGTTCCTCATCGAGTTCTCCCGACGCACCCCGAGCGGTCGCCCCGCTGTCCCTGCCGCGGATCGAAGACGCGTCGTGGTGGCCGGCCGCGGATGCTACTGCAAGAGCGCCATCCGGTCGTCGCGCCGCGGCGTCGTCCGCGGCCGCTGCGCCGGGTCCGCTATACCCGCGCGATGCGCGTCAGCCTGCACGAAGCGCGGCTCGAGGCCGCGCTGCAGATCCTGCTCGACGGCGGCGTCGAGACCGTGCTGGATCTCGGCTGCGGATCCGGGGCGCTGCTGGCGCGACTGGCCGCCGAGCCCCGTTTCACGACGATCGTCGGAGTCGATGTGTCCGGCACGGCCCTGCTCGCGGCCGAGCAGCGGCTGGGCGATGCGGGGTGGCCGTCGGACGGACGGGTCTCGTTGCTCCACACCTCTTTCCTGGAGGAGGATCCGCGGCTGCTCGGCTTCGATGCGGCGGTCCTGCTCGAGGCGATCGAGCACATCGAGCCGGATCGGCTGTCGATCCTCGAGCGCGTGGTGTTCGGCTTCTGCCGCGCCGGGCAGGTGCTCGTGACGACGCCGAACCGCGAATACAACGACCTCTACGGACAACCGGAGCAGCAGCGGCGACATCCCGATCATCGTTTCGAGTGGGACCGCGCGCGCTTCCAGGACTGGGCCGGCGGCGTCGCCGCCCGCAACGGCTACGACGTGAGCTTCGCCGGGATCGGCTGGAAGCATCCGGTGCGCGGCTGCTCGACGCAGCTCGCGCACTTCCGGCGCTGCGCCGGGCCGGGGGGCCGGTCGCCGCAACCGCCGCCACCGCGGTGACGCGCCGATCCGCCGCGAAAGCCCGTCCGGCGCCCTCGGCTAGACTGCGTCGTCTCATGAGTCCGCCCGCCCACTCCCCTTCGATCGACACCACGATCGACGTGCCCGGCCGCGATCCGATCCGCGTCCGGGACATTCCGGGACCGCCGGGGGCGCCGGCGGTCTTGCTGCTGCACGGGCTCGGCGCCACCGCCCGGCTCAACTGGGGAGCCTGCTTCCGGCCGCTGTCGCAGCACTTCCGCGTGCTCAGTCTGGATCATCGCGGCCACGGTCACGGGCTGCGCACGACGCACTTCCGGCTCGAGGAGTGTGCCGATGACGCAGCCGGGCTGCTCGGCGCGCTCGGCGTCGAGCCTGCGATCGTCGTCGGTTACTCGATGGGCGGGCCGATCGCGTCGCTGACCTGGCAGCGGCATTCACAGCAGGTGCTCGGTCTGGTGCTGTGCGCGACGGCGCGTCACTTCGTGCCGCGCCGGATGGCGCGGCTGGCGCGCATGACGCTGCCGATGGCCGCATCGGCACTGCGCCTGGTTCCGGATGCGGCGCGCCGGCGCATGGTCCAGCGCATGCTGGTGCGGATCGAACACCCGGAGCTGCGCGATCGCGTGCGCGAGGACTTCCTCGGCCACGAACCGGCGACGGTGATCCAGGCCGCCGACGCGCTGACGCGCTTCTCGTCGCACGACTGGATCGGCACGGTGAACGTGCCGACGGCGGTGCTGCTCACGACGCGCGATGAACTGGTCCCGCCCGTGCGCCAGCGCAAGCTCGCCGCTTCGATCCCCGGAGCAGAGGTCTTCGAAGTCGACGGCGACCACGATGCGTGCATGCGCGCACCGGCGTTCGCGCCGACGTTGGTGCAGGCCTGTCTGTCGGTCGCGCGCCGGGCGGCAGCATCTCGAGGCGCCGAGCAGACGGCGCTCGCGGCCGACCGCGACGCCCGACACTAGTGTCCTGTCTCAGAAGTTCGCCTGCATTCGATCGCGTCTCCGGGCCGCTCGCCGCGTTGCGCTCCCTCGCCGTCGCGACGGCGATGCCTCGGTCGCGCGCCTTGCGAGCGGCCCGGAGACGCGATCTCGGTGCACACCCAGCCAGGAGGAGTGTCTCGACACTTCGACGGCGAACTTCTGAGACAGGACACTAGCCGGGCGCCAACCGATGTCCGATCCGTCGCCGCCGGTCGAGATTCCCCTCGACGCGCTTTCCGAGACGACGCTGCGCGCGTTGCTGGAGAGCTTCGTCGCCCGCGAGGGGACGGACTACGGCGAGCGCGAATGCACGCTGGCCGAGAAGGTCGCCGACGTCCGCCGCCAGCTCGAGCGGGGCGAGGCCCGGATCCTCTTCGATCCGGACACCGAGAGCGTGAACATCGTCCCGGCCCGCGGGCCGGGGGAGCGCTAGCGCCGTTCCGGCCGGGGCCTGCGGCGGGAGGCCGTGGAACGGCTCAGGGCACGAAGGGCTTGCCGGGGTTCTGCTGCTTCCACTGTGCGATGCTCTCGTCGCTGCAGGTCGCCGCCACGCGCTTCGACTCGACGTGGCTCGTACTCATCAACGTGTCGCCGACGAACGTCTCGGCGTCGATGGTGCCGGTCGTACCGTGGAACTCGTGGCGCATCATCATGCGCATGTCGTCCTTGCAGGCGAGCCGCACGACCATGGCGTCGCCGTCCTGCTCGACCTTGATGAGCTGGCAGTTCGATTCTCCCGCCCCTTCGGCGATCGCCTGGGCCCACTGCTCGCGATCGCCGAAGATGGCGACGTCGGCGGAGGTCATGCACTGGCGCATCGTCCGCTTCATCGAACCGCCCGGCATGCCGGGCGCCGTCATCGTCATCACCTGCTCCCATTCCCCGGGCTCGATCTTGCCCTGCGCGTGGACGGGGAGGGCGGTCAGCGCCGCGACGAGAAACCCGGCGCAGACGAGGGATCGGGTCATGGGGCCTCCGGGAAGTTGGGAGCTCACGCGGCGCCGAGGCGCTCCCGCAGCGCCTGCGTGAGTTCGGCGTCGACCTTGGCGACGGCGGGGTGTTGCTGCACGGCCTCCCACCAGGCGGCGAGCCGGGGCCGCGACGCGGTGGGATCGCTGCCGCCGAGCACCGGCGGGATGCGGGTCGCAAAGAAGAACAGCGGGAACAGCGTGCAGTCCCCGAGCGTGAGCGTCGGTCCGGCCGCCAGCGGCCCCTCCGGCGCGAGCAGTCGGGTGAGCTGGTCGTAGCGGGTCGTCAGCTCTTCGAAGCGCGCGGCGATTGCGGCCGGGTCGCGCGTAGACGGATCGGTGACGTACGGGAACAGCGCGTGCAGCGGCGGCTCGGCGTAGGTGTCGACGAAGCGGCAGAGCAGCCGCATCCGGGCGCGCGCGAACGGCTCGGACGGACGCAGCGAAGGCTCGGGGAAGCGGTCTTCGAGATACTCGCCGATGACGCTGCTCTCCGGCACCACGCTCCCGTCGTCGAGCGCCAGCGCCGGGATCTTCCCGATCGGATTGATCTCGCGGTACGCATCGCTGCCCGGGCCGCCCGGCGGCTCGGCGCGCGGGATCTCGAGCCCTTTGGCATAGAGCTGGATGCGGACCCGAGCGCAGAACGGAGAGAGCGGCGCGTCGTAGAGCTTCACGAAAGAGGATCTCCGGAGTCGATCGATCGGCGCGAAGCATAGGGGATCACCGGGTTCCGCGCGGGTCTGAGGGTCCGGCGGGCGCCGCGCCGGCCGCGGGCAGTCCGGTGTCGTTCCGCCGACTGCCCGCTGCCGGCGCCGGCCGGAGCGGTTCCGCCCCGAGCGAGGCCGTACTACAGTCCGAGCGGATCCCCGCGACGGTGGCTCGCGCGCAGTCAGCCGAAGCGCGTCCCGGATGCACGAAGGAGTCGGCGATGGAGACGGACTCGCGAACCGGCAGCGAAGGCGGAACCGTCCGTCCCGGTGGCACTTCGCGCGTGCGCGCCATCGGACGGTTCCTCGGGAGCCATCCGATCGGAATTCTCCAGGCGCTCTTCTTTAGCGCCGTCGTGATCGTCGTACTGCAGAATCTCGAGCCGACCACGTTCGACGTGCTGTTCTGGTCGACTCCGGAGGTTCCGCGGCTGGTGGGGATTCTGGTCGCGATGGGGATCGGCGGGCTCCTCTGGGAGCTGGTGCGGCGGCGCCTGTTCCGGTAGGGGCGTCTGCGCCCGCGGCCTCCGGCGCGCGGCGTCGACGTCGACGTCGAGACGCCGGCCTCTATCCTGTCCGACCGATGCGTCGACTCGTGGTGCCGTTGCTGGGGCTGGCGCTGGTGGGGGGCCTCGTCTGGGGCGTCCGCTGGCTCACGACGGCCGCCCAGGTCGGCGCCGGCTTCGCCGCCGAGGTGAGCTGCTCGCTGGTGCACGTCTCGGGCTTCGACGCCCGCCATGTGATCGACGACTACGTCGTCCACGAGGTGGCGCCGCTCGGAGCCGCACTGACCGTCGAAGTGACACCGGAGGGTGCAGAAGCCCGGGTGCTCGGCGGCTGGTTGCGCGCCCGGGCACTGCAGCGTCCCGGCCTCGGCTGTACGTTGGTCGAATCCGGCGCGGTGTGGCCGGTCGTGGGTCCGGCGCGGGGGCTTCCCGGACCCCGGCCGGCACGCGCTCCGGCCGCGCCGTGGCCGCTCGCGGCCGCAGCGCCGGCCGCGCCCGCGGTCCGGGCGGCGATCGATCGCGCATTTTCCGAACCCGGCGCCCCGACGCGACGCCAGACCAAGGCGATCGTGGTGGTGCGCGACGGCAGGCTCGTCGCCGAGCGCTACGCGCCGGGGGTCGACGCCGGCACGAAGCTGTTGTCGTGGTCGATGGCGAAGAGCGTGACGATGGCTCTGATCGGCGTGCTGGTTCGCGACGGCCGGCTCGACCCGGCCGCACCGGCGCCGGTGCCGGAATGGCAGGGCGCCGGCGACCCGCGCGGCGCGATCACGCTGGACCAGTTGCTGCGCCAATCGAGTGGCCTCGCGTTCGACGAGACCTACGGGCCGACCAACGACGTCTCGCGGATGCTGTTCACGCAGCCCGATACCGGCGCCTTCGCCGCGGCGATGCCGCTGGCGTTCCGGCCCGATACGCACTGGTCGTACTCGAGCGGCACGACCAATCTGATTGCGCGCCTCGCGCGCGATGTGTTCGCGGGCGACCTCGCCGCGTTGGTGCGCTACACGAACGAGGAGCTCTTCGAGCCGGTGGGTCTGACGAGCGCGCGCTTCCAGCCGGACGCGTCCGGAAGCTTCGTCGGCTCCTCGTACGCGTTCATGACGGCGCGCGATTGGGCGCGCTTCGGGGAGCTGTTCCGGCGCGACGGCGTGTGGGACGGCCGGCGCGTGCTGCCGGAAGGCTGGGTGCGCTACGCGACGACGCCGACCGCCACGGCGCTGCGCGGACAGTACGGCGCCCACTGGTGGCTGAACGCCGGCCCCCCCGGTGCGCCGGCGCAACGGCCCTGGCCGGCGATTCCGCCCGAGGTCTACGCCGCGCGCGGCCACAGCGGGCAGTGGGTCGCCGTGGTTCCGTCCGCGCGCCTCGTCGTCGTGCGACTCGGCCTGACGCTGCCCGACGAAGAGCCCGCCGACGGCACCGAAACCCTGATCGCCGACCTCCTCGACGCCTTCGCCGAATAGCGTCAAGAAAGGGGTCGGGTTCGTTTCGTCAACTTTTCCCAAAGGGAAAAGTTGACGAAACGAACCCGACCCCTTTCTTGACGCGGGGCTATGCGAAGACGAGGTGGCCGAAGCGGTCGGGGACGTGGAAGTCGGGGGGGTCGGCGAGGGTCGGTGACCAGGCGGAGAACTGGCCGTCGCCGGCGCGGTCGATGCGAAAGAAGTTGGCGCGCCAGCGCTCGCCGGGGCGGGGCGGTGCGCTGCCGAGCGCGGCGAACGGGATCGCCCATTCGGCGCACCACCAGACGTGTTGGTTGTCGCGTCGCGCGAGATCGCCGCGCACCCGAACGGCTCGCTGCCATCCGGCACACACCCAGTCGCGATCGACCCGCATGGTTTGGCGCTGCCGGTCGGGGCTCTCGATGCGGGCTTCGAACCACGCGCCGCGCGGATTCGCCTCGAGTTCGACGTAGCGTATGGGATCGGCCTCGGGCGACAGGAACATCTCGACCACTTCCTCGTCGTAGATCGGCGCGTTGCGGCCGGCGTCGCGGCCCCAGATGTCGCGGTCGACAGACTGGAAGCAGACGTAGAGCTGCACGCCATCGTAGGCGACACGAACGGCGGTCGGCTGCCAGCGCCAACGAGGATCGAGCGGCGTCGCGGCCGGCGCGAGCTGCGCGATCGCGACGTCGGCGGGCGGGGCGTCGCGCGCCGGCCGGCCGTTCGACGGCACCAGCCAGACCGGCGGGATCGTGAGCCACGGCGCCTTGTGAGGATTCCCGTCGATCACGACCGGCGTGCGGATCCGCGGACACCGCAGTTCCGGGAGCGCGCGGCCTGTAGCCTCGGACACGGGTCAACGGCCCTTCGCGCCGGCGCGCAGCCAGAGCCCCGGATGCCTCGCCCCGCCGGTACTGGTCCTCATGGGTCTCCTCCGCGCCGGACAGCGTAGGGCGTCGCCCTTGTCTCCACCGCACGGCGCGCGATCCTCGCCGGCGGAGGGCGCATGGACGCGAACGGCAGACAGCGGGCGGTGGCGGAGGCGTTCGCGATTCCGGGCCGCTGGATCGCGTCGGAACCGCTGCGCACCGGCTGGATCAACGAGACGTGGATCGCGCACTTCGACGTCGCCGGCCGCCCGCGGCGCTACGTCCAGCAGCGCATCAATGCGCACGTGTTTCGCGAGCCGTGGCGCGTCATGGAGAACGTGGCCCGCGTCACGGCGCACGTGCTGGGGGTGCTCGAGCGCGCCGGGACGCCGGAGCGCGATCGCCGCGCGCTGCGCCTCGTGCCGGCCCGCGACGGGACACCCTGCTGGATGGATGCGGCCGGCGAGATCTGGCGTACGTGGCACTACGTCGAGGGCGCGAGCAGCCGCGACGTCGTGACGACGCCGGCGGAGGCGGCGGCCGCCGCCGAGGCCTTCGGCCGCTTCCAGTCGCAGGTGTCGGACCTCCCGGGCCCGCGGCTGCACGAAACGATCCCGCACTTCCAGGATGCACGGGCCCGCTTCGAGCAGTTGCGTGAAGCCGCGCGCGGCGACGCGGCCGGCCGCCTCGGGGACTGCCGTCCCGAGCTGGCCTTCGCGGAGGCCCGCGAGGCGATCGTCGATCGTCTGAACCAACTCGCCGCGGCGGGTCGGATCCCGGAGCGCGTCACGCACGGCGACACCAAGATCAACAACGTGTTGTTCGACGACGCGACCGGCGACGTGCTGTGCGTGATCGACCTCGACACGGTGATGCCCGGTTTCGCGGTCTACGATTTCGGCGATCTCGCCCGCACCGCCGCGACCCGCGCGGCCGAGGACGAGCGGGATCTCTCGCGCGTGCAGGTCGAGACGGACCTGTTCGAGGCGCTGGCCGCCGGCTGGCTGCGCGGAGCCGGCGACCGGCTGCAACCCGCCGAGCGCGCCGAGCTGGTGTTCGCCGCCCGGCTCCTGCCGCTGATGATCGGCATGCGCTTCCTGGCGGATCACCTCGCGGGCGATCGCTATTTCCGCTGTGACCGCCCCGCACACAACCTCGACCGCGCGCGTGCGCAGTTCGCGCTGGCCGCGGATTTCGAGCGGCGGGGCGGCGAGCTGGACGAACGGGTCGGCGCGCTCGGATCGCACTCGTAGACCCGCGCGGGCCGGCGCTTGGCTCGCGTGGCACGCCGATCCGGCGCGGCGCCGGCCGTCAGGCCCGGGCGCCGCGGCGCGCGTCGGCCTCGACGCGCTTCCACAGCGCACGGCGTTCCGCGTCGGTCTCGCGAGTGCCGGGGAGCCAGTGCGTGCCGCGCGGCTCGCGGTCGAAGAAGAAGCGGCCGCTGTGCGCGCGCGCCGCGTCGGCCGCCGCCAGCCAGACGATCGTATCGGCGCCTTCGGCCGGCGTGCGCAGGATGTGGCGCGTCATGCGATAGAAGCCCGGGATCGAGCTGCGCACCGACGGCGTGTCGGCCCAGCCGGGGTGCATCGCGTTCACGGCGATCCGTTGGCTGCGCAGACGTTCGGCCCACAGCTCCGCCAGCACCACCTGCGCGCGTTTCGTCTCGGCGTAGGCGACGACGCCGTCGTAGGGCCGCCGCCGCTTCCACGAGACGTCGTCGAGGCGCAGCCGGCGTGTGTACATGCCGCCCGACGACACCCAGATCACGCGCGCATCGGGGCTGCGTTCGAGCGCCGGGCGCAGCAGCCGGGTCAAGAGGTGCGGGCCGGCCACATGGGTGGCCCAGGTCTGCTCGAGTCCGTCGTCGGTCACGACACGCTCGGCCGGCAACACGCCGGCGTTGTGGATCAGCACATCGACGCGGTCGCTCGCGAGCCGCGCGCCGACCTCTCGCACGTCCGCGAGATTCGCGACGTCCAACGGCTCGACGAAGACCCGGCGGTTCGCCGTGCGGGTCCGGATCTGTTCCGCCGCCTCTTCGCCGCGTTCGCGGCTGCGGCACAGCAGCACGACCTCCGCCCCCAGGTCCGCCAGGGCCAGCGCGCTCTCGAAGCCGATCCCGGAGTTTGCTCCCGTCACCAGGCAACGCCGGCCCGACAGGTCGACCTCGAGATCGCCGGGCCGGAAGGCCAGCGAATGGATCCGGAAGCCGGTGCGGTCGAAGGACAGCGCGACGGTCGGATCGACGAGTCGCGAGAGACCCCGGCCCAGCAGGCGCTGCCAGCGCGGCGCGTCCTGCGCCTCCGAGAGTGCCGGCCGTTCTTCGATCGCGGCGAGAAGCTCCGTCACCGGCGGATGGTCACCGGCCTCCGCACTGACGTAGCGATAGGCGAGCGCGCCACCCGGCGTGATCACGAAGACGCCGCCGAGCTGCCACGGATCGCCTGCGATGGAACTCTGCCGGAAGCCCTGGCGAAGCGCGCGCAGCGCATGCAGCGGCAGGCGCGGCGACAACATCTCGACGCGTCCGCGGCGCAGCCCGGCGGCGCGATACGCACGTCGCTCCGGGTCCACCAGCAGCGGCACGTCGGACGCAAGCTGCAGGTCTTCACGGAAGGCGGCGGCGAAATGAGCCGCCCCGTTCCCGATCAGGACCAGCTCGCCACCGCGCCGGCGGATTTCGTCCAGTTCGTCGCGCAACTGCGCGACCTGCTCGCGGCAGAAGAGTCAGCCGAAGTGGCGCAGGAACACCAGCACGACGGCGCGCGGTGACGGCACGTCCGGGGCGCCCGGCTCGGGATGCCACAGGGAGCCGAGCGGCCGGGACCGACGCTCGCCGGAGGGCAGGATCTGCTGGAGAACGATCGGAGCGAGGCGGTCGGCAACGCGCATGGTTCGTGAATCCGCAGCGTGGCAGCCGGCCGTTCCGCCGAGCCGTCGAGGCCGGCCGTGGGGAGACCCGCCACGTCGTCCGGCATGCCTTCGGGACCGGGAAGGGTCCCGGGCCCGAGCATAGCCGGCGTCGGGCGCCCGTCCCGGCCCGCCGTGCCTCGGGCGCCCGCCCCGGGCCGCCGGGCCGGATCGACGGTCGCGCCGGCGCGGCTAGTCTCGACTCACTTCGGTTCCGGATCGCCGTCCCCCCTTGGGATCGAAGCGGGATCTCGCGTGGAGGCAGGTCTGTGTCGACCGGCGAAGAACAAGAGCAGGGACGAGGCAAGTACCGGATCGGGACCGTCGCGCAGCTCACCGGGCTCACGGCGGACACGATCCGGATGTGGGAGCGTCGCTATGCGACCGTCTCCCCGCTGCGCAGCGAGGGCGGCACGCGCCTCTATGGCGACGAGGAAGTGACGCGGTTGCAGTTGATGCGGGCGCTCACGGAGACCGGGGACCCGATCGGTGCGATCGCGAAGCTGCCGACGCCGACCTTGCGCGATCGTCTCGCACGGCTGGCGGACCTCAGCGGGTACGGGGCGACGGGAGCGCCGGCGAGCACGGCATCGGCGGCGGTGATCCGCGTGGCGATCCTCGATACGACGCTGCCCGAGCAGATGCGTGTCAATCCCGCCGACCTCGGACCGCTCGAGATGGTCGCCTCGGCGGCCGATGTGTCGACGCTCGGAGAGCGGATCGGCCGCGACGGGGCCGACGTGCTGGTGGCGAACCTCGCGCTGCTCGGCCCGCAGCCGGTCGAAGTGCTGCAGCGCTGTCGCGAGTTCTGCGGGGTCCGCTTCGTCCTCGTGTTGTACGACTGGGCGACCCGGCGGCAACTGGCGCGCCTCGCGTCCGCCGGAGCGCGTCTGCTGCGCGGCCCGATCCACGTCGCCGCGCTGCGGCAGACGATCTCGGACCTGTGGATGCTCGGGGAAGCCGAGCGCCGCACGGAGCCGGCGGAGTCGAGCCTGCCGCCTCCGCCGGTCGCTCGCGGCGCGCTGCCGATTCCGGCGCGCCGTTTCGACGACGCGCAGATCGCGCGCCTGCGCGAGCTCCCCTCGGTAGTCGCCTGCGAGTGCCCGAATCATCTGGCCGGCCTGATCGCGAGCCTGCTCGCCTTCGAACGCTATTCGGAGAGCTGTGAATCGCGCACACCGGAGGATTCGGCCCTCCACTCGCTGCTCCATCGCGGCACCGCCGAAGCGCGCGCCACGATGGAGCACCTGCTCGTGCGGGTCTGTGAGCAGGACGGGATCAAGTGGTAACGGGGCCGGACGTCGACGCCGGAGCGCGCGCCTTGCGAGCGGCCCGGAGACGCGATCGAATGCAGGTGAACTCCGGAGACAGGACACCAGGCTCGCACCCATGTCGACCTTCATCGCGATGAACCACTTCACCGTGGACCCCGCGCGCGGCGCCGAGTTCGAGACGCTGTGGCGCCAACGCGAGACCTGGCTCGCCGAGGTGCCGGGCTTCGTGCGCTTCGCCCTGCTGCGCGGCAGCGAGCCCGGCGCCTATGCCTCGCACACGACCTGGCGGAGTCGCGCCGCATTCGAGGCGTGGACGGAGTCCGACGCATTCCGCAAAGCCCACGCACAAGGCCGGCTCCCCAAGGGCCTGTTGCAGGGCCATCCGCGTCTCGAAACGTGGGAGGCGGTCCTCGAAGCGTAGGACCGGTCGCGCCCGGCGCCGCGCCGCGCGGATCAGTCCCGCCCGCGCCGGTCGCGGCGCTCGTGCACGGGTTCGCGGCGCGCCCGCGCGCGACTGAGATCCCGAGCGGCGTCCCGCCCGCGGCCGTCGCGGCGAGCGACGGCCGGCGTCTCCCCGCGCGGGCGATCGCGATTCCGTCGCAGTTCCTCGCGTGTCCGTTCGCGCGAATCGCCGCGCTCGGCGTTCCGATGCGGGCGCCGGTCGATGTGCGGGCGCCCCGCTCCCTGATTCACATCTCGGTGTACGGCCCGGTGGGGACGGGATGCCGGTCGCGCGGTGCGGTGGTCTCCGTGCCGGCGGTCGTCGCGCCGGTAGTGACCGTCGTGGCGGTTCCGGTAGACCGGCGCGAGGCGGGATCGCGGATGCGTCCGGAGGACACGCCACGGTTGCACGATCACCGTTCGCGAGGGGACATAGCGGTAGTCGCGTCGAATCGAGGCCCCGCGGTAGGAGCGGTCGTAGCCGTACGGATCGGAATAGAGCCCGCCGCCGAACCCGTGGGAGGAGACACACCCGGTCGAGAATGCGGCCAGCGCCAGCACCGGCACGAGCACGCGCCAGCGCCGGCTCGCGGGGCAATGGACGAGGAATCGCTCGAGCAATCGGCTGCGCGTCATCTTGGTCCTCCGGCGGCCGCGCTGGGCCGCCCCTCGACCGTACGAGCCCCGGTCCCCGCCGATGGGTTACCCCGGCCGCGACGGCCGCTCGTCCCGGGGGCGAGACGAGGCGTGCAGACGGGGTACCCTCCGCGCCGTGGTCGCTTCGGTCTTCGATCTCGACAGGGTCATCGCAGTCGCCGCCGAAGCGGCGGGATCGGCCCCGCGGCCGTTGCTGGCCGAATTCGCACAGGCGTTCCTGCGCGGCCTCGAGCGCGGAGATCCGGCGGGCGAGCGGGCGCTGGGGCTCCGGGTGGCGTCGGCGTTCACGTTCGCCGAGCAGCGAGCTCCAGGGGCGATCCGCGTGTCGGTCACGAGCCCCGCCGAGCCGCCTGGCCGCAGCGTGCTGCAGCTGCTGCAGGACGATCGCCCGTTCCTCGTCGATACGATGCGAAGCCTGCTGCGCCGACTCGAGCTGCGCGAGCGCGCGTTCCTGCATCCGATCCTGTCCACGACGCGGGACGAGGCCGGACGGCTGCGGGCGATCGGCGAAGCGCCCGGTGCGGTCCGTGAGTCGCAGCTCTACATCGAGGTCTCGCCTCGCATCGACGACGCCGCGCGGCTCGCCGACATCGAAGCGCAGGTGCTGGCGACGATGGAGAAGGTGCGCTGCGTCACCGACGACTTCGCGCCGATGCTCGCCGTCCTGCGCGCGCTCGCGAGCCGTGTCGAGTCGGAGGGTCCGCGCCTCGGTCCCGATGGCATCGAGCGGGCCCGCCGCGTCCGGACCTTCCTCGACTGGCTCGCCGCCGGCCACTTCCTCTTCATGGGCCTGCGCCGCTACGCCGTGCGGTGGCACGGCGTCTCGGACTGGGAGGTGGCGTTGATCCCCGGCTCGGGTCTCGGCCTGTTCCGCGACGATGCCGACAGCCGCCTGCGCGAACCGGCGCGCGGCGCCGCGGTCCCGGATGAGCTGTGCGACACCCTGGACGATCCGCGCATCCTGGTGGTGGGGAAGTCGCGGATCGAAGCGCCGATCCAGCGCGCGGGTCGTCTCGATCAGATCGCCGTGCACGAGTACGACGAGGCCGGCCGTCCGTGCACGCTGACGCTGATCTTCGGTCTGTTCACGTCCCAGGCGCTGCGCACGCCGGGTTCGAAGATTCCGCTGCTCTCCTCCCGTCTCGAACAGATCCTTCGCGACGAGAGCACCGATCATCGCTCGCACCGGCACCGCGCGATCTTCGACGCCTTCGATTCGGCGCCGATCGAGGTCCTGCTCGGCACCGACGTCGACGGCGTGTCGGCCCTGGTGCGTGAGATCGTCGAGTCCGAGGGGTCAGCGTCTGCGCGCCTGGTGCTGCGGGCGGATCGACACGGGCGATCGCTCTACGCCGCCGTGCTGTTGCCCCGCGCGCGCTACAGCGAGGAATTGCGCGGTCGGCTGCGCGCGCTCATCGAAGCGCGCACCGGCGCTACCTATGTCGACGACCGCGCTTCCTTCATCGAAGAAGGGACGGCGGTCCTCCACTTCTTCTGTACGTCCCGGACCGGCGCGCTGCGGCCGCAGGATCCGGCGCGGCTCGAGGCCGAGATCCAGGAGCTGGCGGCGAGCTGGGAGGAGCGCTTCTTCGCTGCGCTCGGGGCGCGTTTCGGCGAGAGCACGGGCAGCGCCCTGGCGGCCCGCTACGAAGACGCGTTCCCGGACGACCTGCGTGCCGCCACGCATCCGCTCGACGCCGTGCGCGCGGTCGTGGCGCTCGAGGCGCCGGGAGCCGACGAGGATCCGCGTTTTGCGCTGTACTTCGAGCACGACGATGCCGCACGCGCGACGTCGACGCTGCAGATCTTCCTGCCAGCCGCGCGCTTGCTGTCGGATCTGCTGCCGGTCGTCGACGCCTTCGGGCTGCGCGTCGTCGATGCGCAGCAGACCTCCCTGCAGCCGGCCGGCCGCGCACCCGTCGCGGTGCACACGCTGCGCGTGCTGCCGCCCGGTGCGGATGCGGCCGACCTCGACGCCATCGCGCCGCTGCTCTTCGACGCGCTCGCTGCGGTGCTGCGTGGCGACGTCGAGAATGATTCGCTGAACCGCCTGGTGCTGGGGGCCGGTCTCGACTGGCGCCAGGTCGACGTGGTGCGCGCGTGGGTGGAGTACTTCCTGCAGATCCAGGGCGCGTTGACACGGCCCTTCGTGCGGGCGGTCCTGCTCGAGAACCCGCTGGCCGTGCGCCTGCTCGTCCAGCTCCATCAGGCACGCCTCGACCCCGACGTCGCCGAGGCCGAGCGCGCGACGCGCGAAGGGCGGCTGCGCCGCGCCTTCGACGGCTACCGCGACCGGATCTCGTCGCTGAACGAGGACCGGGCGCTCGCCGGATTGCTGGCGATCGTCGAGGCGACGCTGCGCACCAACGCGTTCCGCGCCCCGGACCACCCGCACGTGCTGGCGTTCAAGCTCGATCCGGCCGCCATCCCGGAGATCGCCGCACCGGCGCCCTACCGGGAGATCTTCGTGCATTCCGTGACGATGATGGGCCTCCACATTCGCGGCGGCCCGGTCGCGCGCGGGGGGCTGCGCTGGAGCGATCGCGTCGACGATCTGCGCGTCGAGGTGCTCGGCCTGATGCGCACGCAGATGCTGAAGAACGGCCTGATCGTGCCGGTCGGCGCCAAGGGCGGCTTCGTCCTGAAGCGTGGCGGGCTCTCGCCGCGCGAGGCGCGCGCGCTGGCCGACGCGCAGTACCGCGTCTTCGTCGACGGCCTGCTGGACCTCACAGACGATCTCGATCCCGCCGGCACGGTCGTGCCGCCGCCCCGCGGCGTCCGGCGCGACGGGGACGATCCGTACCTGGTGGTCGCTGCGGACAAGGGGACGGCGCATCTGTCCGACACCGCCAACGAGCTGGCGACGGCGCGCGGCTTCTGGCTGGGGGATGCGTTCGCGTCGGGCGGATCCGAGGGCTACGACCACAAACAGTACGCGATCACGGCCCGGGGCGCGTGGGAGTGCGTGCAGCACCACTTCGCGGAGCTCGGCATCGATCCGGAGCGCGATTCGTACACGGCGGTCGGGATCGGCGACATGTCCGGCGACGTGTTCGGGAACGGCATGCTGCTGATGCGCGGCGTGCGGCTGCTCGGCGCTTTCGACCATCGCCACGTGTTCCTCGATCCGGACCCGGATCCAGAGCTCGCGTGGCACGAGCGCAAGCGGCTCTTCGAGCTGCCGCGTTCGAGCTGGGCCGACTACGACGCCGACAAGATCTCGGCCGGAGGCGGCGTGTTCCCGCGCGCGGCGAAGGCGATCGAACTCGCGCCGGAGCTGCGCGAGCGGCTCGGCATCGGGCCGGGCCGGATCTCCGGGCACGATCTCATCCGCGCGCTGCTCGCGCTCGACGTTGATCTGCTCTGGAACGGCGGGATCGGGACCTACGTGAAGGCGTCGCATGAATCCCACGCCGACGCCGGCGACCGCGCCAACGATGCCGTGCGCATCGACGCCTCGCAGCTGCGCGCGCGCGTCGTGGCCGAGGGGGGCAACCTCGGCTTCACGCAGCCGGCGCGCATCGAGGCGGCGCTGCCGTCCGGGCCGGATGGCGTCGCGGTGCGGCTCGAGACCGACTCCGTCGACAACTCGGCC
The DNA here is from genome assembly GCA_900696485.1 of uncultured Pseudomonadota bacterium. Lineage (GTDB taxonomy): Bacteria > Myxococcota_A > UBA9160 > UBA9160 > PR03 > CAADGG01. Next base: position 88,035 of record CAADGG010000022.1, on the reverse strand, counting down.
GGCGTCGATCTGTCCGACCACGAGGTCAACTACAAGATCCTGCTGGCGCCGTTGGTTCGCGCCGGAAAGCTCGACGCCGAGCAGCGGCGCCAGAGCATCCTGGCTGCCGCGGACGACGCGTGTGCGAGCGTGCTGTCGCACAACCGCAGCCAGGCACTCGCCCTCTCGCTCGACGAGCTGCGGGCGCGCCGCGCACCGGGCAGCTTCTTGCGCGCGATCGAGACTCTGTGCGAGGCGGCGGAGCTGACGCCGGAAAGCCTCGACCTGCCCGATGCCAGGGCGCTGGCCGCGCGCGCGCCGCTCGGGCGCGCGCTGCTGCGGCCGGAGCTCGCGGTCGTGCTCGGCGTGGCCAAGCTCGTCGTGCGCCAGGCGCTGACGGACAGTCCGTGGTCATCCGCGCCGTACCTCGAGCCGCTGCTGCACGCGTACTTCCCGCCGGCGTTGCGGACGGCCTGGCCGCAGGCGATCGGCGAGCACCGCCTGGCGCGCGACATCACCTCGCTGATGGTTACCAACCGGATCGTCGACGCCGGCGGCGTCACGCTGGTGCCGGAGCTCGCGGTCGAACTCGGGGTTCCGCTGGCGGACGCAGCGGCGGCGGCTCTGCTCGCCGAGGAGGTCCTCGATGCGCCGGCGCATCGCGCGGCGCTGCTGCGCGCGCGCGCCGGTGTGACCGCGCCGGGCGCGACCCCGCAGCCGGACGCCGGGCCGGCCTCGCTGACGCTGGCCACGGTCCATGCTGCGCTGCTCGAGCTGGATCGCGGCGTACGGGCGGCGGCGCGCTATCTGGTCCGCAGCGGCGAGCTGGCACTCGATGCGGCGCGCGTGGCGCGCCTGCGCGACGGGCTCGCGACGCTGCGTGCGGCCGCCGACGATCTGCTCACTCCGGCAGAACTCGAGGACGCGGCCAGCCGGCGGCAGGGACTCGAGGCCGAGGGGCTGTCGCCGGAGCTGGCGGCCGTCGCGATCAGCTCTGCGCTGGCGGACCGCGCGCTCAACGTGCTGCGCGTCTGTGAACACACGAACGTGTCGCCTCGGGACGCCGGCCGGATCATGGCCCGGATCGGGGAAGGAACCGGGATCCTGTGGTTGCATCAGCGGTTGCGCGAGATCGAGCCGGCGGATTCGTGGGAGCGCCTGGCCCTCGCGGACCTGCGCTGGGAGCTGCTCGACCTGCAGCACGTGCTCGCCGAGGGGATCCTCGCGGACGGCGCCGGCGAGGCCGGCGGCGCCGTCGAGGCGTTTCTCGCCCACCACCGGGCGGCGATCGGTCAGGTGCACGCGCTCCAGGAGCAGGCGGGGCCCGCGGCCGCTCCGAGCGCGCTCGTCGTGATCGGCAACCGGCTCGGCGCGCTGCGAGACTGAGCCGGCGACGCCACGATCGACCCCCGGCGTGTGCGTTCCGGACTCTTCGAGCCTGCTTCCGGGTGCGCCGCTATGATTCCCCCCTCGGACCCCCGGAGCCTCCGACGCCGCGAGGGAAAGTCGTTGTCGCAGCCGCCGTCCGACGCGCCGACCGGGCGCTTGCACCTGACGCCGATCGAGCGGCTGCTGCGCTTGTCGACGGACGTGCGGCCCGGGGAGGGGCGTCTCGCCCTGCAGATGTTCGCGAACGTGTTCCTGATCCTCTGCGCCTACTACCTGCTCAAGCCGTTGCGCGAGGGGTGGCTGGCGATCTCGGACGTCGGGGGCCTCTCCAAGCTCGAGCTGAAGGCCTATACGAGCTTCGGGCAGACGCTGCTGCTGGCCGGCGTCGCGACGTGGTACGGCACGCTCGTCGATCGCTGGCCGCGCCGCGTGCTGATTACGCGCGCCACGCTGTTCTGCATGGCGAACATCGCCGTGTTCTGGCTGATCCAGCCGGACTTCCTGATCGGGCACACGCCGGGGATCGGGATCGCGTACTACGTGTGGGTCGGGATGTTCGGCGCCTTCGTGGTGGCGCAGTTCTGGGCTTTCGCGGCGGATCTCTACCAGCAGGAGCAGGGTCATCGCCTGCTGCCGCTGATCGCGATCGGAGCGACCAGCGGGGCGATGACCGGTGCCTGGCTCGAGGGCCGGCTGGTGGCGTGGCAACTCGTCGATCCGCGCTTCCTGCTGATCGCCGCCCTGCCGCTGCTCGCCCTGTCGATCTGGCTGATGCGCCGCGTGGACGACGAGGTGGGCGGGGTCGGCAAGACGGACGGGTCGGCCCCCTCGGGGGATAAACTCGAAGGGCGGGGTGCGCTGCCGATGGTGATCGGCAGCCGCTTTCTGCTGGCGGTCGCGCTGGCGACGCTGCTGCTGAACAGCGTCAAGACGCTCGGGGAGAGCGTCCTGTTCGACGCGGTGGCCCAGGCGGTGACGGTCCAGGCGGCCCAGGCGGGGATCACCGGGGAGGCGGAGCTGCGCGCGTTCCGGCACGCCGGCACGACCCTGTTCTACGGGGACTTCTTCTTCTGGATCAATGCGTCCGCGCTGTTCCTGCAGGTCTTCGTGGCCTCGCGGCTGCTGCGTTTCGGCGGCTTCGGAGCGCTGTTCCTGATGCTCCCGGTGGTCGCGCTCACGTCTTACGCGACGATGCTGGCGGTTCCGGCCCTCTGGGTGATCAAGACCATGAAGATCGCCGAGAATGCAACCGATTACTCGATCCAGAACACGGCGCGGCACGTGCTGTGGCTCCCGATGTCGCAGGAGGTGACGTTCAAGGCGAAGCCGACGATCGATTCCCTGTTCATGCGGGCCGGCGATGGCCTCGCGGCGCTCACCGTTCTGGTGGGTCATCAGGTATTCTCGTTCGGGTTCCGATCGTACTTCGCAGTGAACGTGGGATTGATCGGGATCTGGATCTGGCTCGCGGTGTGGATCGTACGGAGGCATGCCAGGCTCTCGGAGACGGGCGGAGGCACCGACCCCCAGGTGTCCCCGGGCCCCCCGCGTTCTTCCGGACGGTCTTCCGGGCCGGGATCCAGACAGTCAGGCGTGGACGAGGCATCGGACATCGAGATCACCCCGCGGCCGGCGCCGGCTGCGTAGGGGAGCTGCCGGCTCGGAGCGCGGTTTGCGCGGGCGATTCGCCGCTTGTTGTTTTCTGGGGGGGAGCAGATGAGCATGATTCAGACCGGACGAGACGACGCCCGCACCGAGACCGGTAGCGGGCCGACCCGCGCCCGAGCCGGGCGGACCCGGCGCCGGTCCTCGGTCCTTCGCAGCCTGCTCGGGATCCTGGCGCTTCTGGTCGCCCTGCCGGCCAGCGCTCAGCAGACGGCTCGCGCCGGCGCTTCAACATCGGGAAGTGTCGGAACGGCCGCGCTGCTCTCCCACTTCGTGAAGCCGTCGCAAGGAGCGCTGTTCCAGCGCAAGCCGGGAATGTGGGATCCGGCACCGCTGTGGAGCTACCTCGATCCGGTGCTCGAAGACGGCCTGCACGATGCGCTGCGGGACCTCGGCCTGCAGGGTGCCCTCGCTCGGCGCAAGCTCGCCGTCACCCTGGTCGACATCACGGATGTCCAGAATCCGCGTGTGGCCGCACTCAACGGCGACACCATGCTCTACGCGGCCAGTCTTCCCAAGATCGCCGTCATGCTCGGCGTGTACCAGAAGGCCGCGGAAGGCCGGCTCACGATCGACGACGAGACCTACCACCAGCTCTTGCGCATGATCCGTCGCTCGGACAACGGCGATTCGACGACGCTGATGCACAAGGTCGGCAAGGACTACATCGCGCGCGTGATGCTCTCGCCGCGCTATCGCCTCTACGACCCGCTCCACAACGGGGGACTCTGGGCCGGCAAGGATTATGCCGCGGTCGGCGCCTGGCGCCGGGATCCGATGTACAACCTCTCGCACGGCGCCACCGCGATGCAGGTCGCCCGTTTCTACTACCTGCTCCAGACCGGACGGCTGGTGAGCCCGCAGGCGAGCCGTGACATGAAGGAGGTCCTGCGCCACTCGGCGAGTGACCACAAGTTCCTGCGCGGCATCCGCGCGATCCGTCCCGACGCGATCGTCTATCGCAAGGCCGGCACGTGGGGTCAGGCGCACGCGGACGGCGCCCTGATCGAACGCCGCGACGGCGCAACCTACATCGCCGTGGGTCTCGCCGACGACCCGATGGGCGGCGAGTGGCTCAAGCAGATCATCATCGCGATGGACCGCCTGATCGACCAGCAGCCGTCTGGGGATCGCGTGCGACGCACGCATCTGCCGAGTCGGCCGGCGACGACCGCCTCCGTCAGCGCCGGCGGCTGACGGGCCGGCTACTGGTCGCTCGGCGCGAGCGGCTGCACCTCCGGCGCCGGGCCGGGGAGCGTGACGGTGGCCGTCGCCGGCGACGGAGTGACGGCCGGCGCCCGCATCGGAATCGGACGCACGCCGTGGCGCGTCTCGATCAGATGATGGATCTGCCGGGCCAGATCGCGGTGCATGTCCGTCGCGTCCTTGCGCAACACATTCGAGAGTACGACGGCGATGTAGTGCAGCGAGCGACCATCTTGTTCGCTCTCCACGACGGCGATCGAATTCATCAGGTTCTTCGCGTTGCCGTGGTACTTGCGGCAGTCGAAGCCCGACTCGTGACGGCAGCCGTAGAGCGATCCGGACTTGAAGTACACGGCGGAATCGTCGAGCGCCGGTTGCGAGGCGTAACGGATCCGGACATCCGTCAGGTACAACAGTCGCTTGATCTGCAGGCTCGACCATGGATCGACGAGCCGGCCCTGCTCCATCTTCAACAGGTAGTGGAGCAGCCCGCGCGGCGTCGCGGTGCTGCCGGCGGTCGGGATCCGCGCGCGCCCGCTGCGCGTGAACAGGCTCCCCTGGTAGAGCTGCCGCGGATCGAGACCGCTCTGCTGCACCGAACGCGAGAGCGCGTGGCCGAGCAGCCCGCTGGCCCCGCGGCCCCGCGACCAGAACGCCGCCGCCTGTTCGGGCGAGCCGTCGTAGGCGCGCCCGTGGTGCTTCAACAGCACGAGGTGCGCCATCAACTCGCTGGCGGCCGCATTCGACGAGGCGGAGAGCATCCAATCGAGCCACGTCCACAGGTTGGCGCGGTCGCCGAGTTCGATCGGCCGGCGCCGGACCTTGGGGTCCCCGGGTCGCCAGATCGGAACCTCGTGTTGATCGTCGACGATGAAGGCGTCGGCGCTGACGACCGTCTCGCGCAGCAATCGGTTGCGTGCCTCGACATCGTCCGGGAACAGGTCCGCGAGCGCCTGGAACCACGCCAGCGCCACCAGGATCTTTCCGACGCTGCCGGGAATCTGCGCGAAGCCGCCGTTGTGCTCGGCGTACAGCGGCCGCGCCGGGTCCGAGAGGTCGAGGACGGCAATGCCGTAGTCGCCGGCGTCGCCGCCGAGCAGCTTGCGGATCTGGCCGCCGAAACGCGAATCCGGCGCGGGCTGTGCGAAGTCGAGACCTTGCAGCCGCAGCCGGACCTCGTGTTTCGACCACAGGCCGCCCGGCACGATGCCGCCGGCTTCGAGCAACGGCGCGCGGGCCAGATCGAAGGCGAGCAGCCGCTCGATGCCGGTCTCGTCCCACGCGTCGATCGGATACGCCGCGGTCGTCGCCGGCGCGAGGCCCCACAGCAGAGCGCACGCGGCCAGCCAGCGTTTCATCGCATCCCGCGGCGCATGCGGTTGCGTCGCTCGGCTGCCTGGCGCGCGGCTTCTTCCGCCGCGAGGCGCTCCTCCTCCTGCCGCTTGGCCGCCTCGGCCGCCGGGTCCGGCTGGCCCGGAAGGCCGCCGATCCACACCGGTTCTGCGCCGCGCCCCTGCGCCGGCGCATCGAGCACCGCCAGGTACTGACTGCGCTGCGCGCGCTTGCTCTCGCTGAACGGACGGATCTGCAGCAGGGCGAGCCGCCCGTCCCGGAACGCGAACTCGATGTCGGCCGGGATCGGCTCGTCGAAGGCCGTGCGCATGGTGTCGAGCTGCTTCGGGACCTCCCGCGCCAGCTTCACGAGCTGCCGGACCTCGCCGGGCAGCAGCACCCAGTCGCTGCCGCTGGCCGGCACCTCGGTGATGCCGCCCTCCGGCGCCAGCACGCGCTGGCGCGGCGTCGCCGCGGGCGCCAGCAGGCGCACCACCCCGTTGCTGGAGTTCACGAGCAGCGTCTCGGCCGCCTGTCCGTCGACGGCGCCGCCGACACCCTCGTTGGTCACGATCGTGAGCCAGTTCCGGTCGCCGGTCTCGACGTTCACCGTGATCAGCACGCCGGACTTCTCCGACGGGAAGGCCTGCTGCACGACCACGGAGGGGAAGACGTACTCGGGATCCTGCATGTGTCCCTGCCGCCAGGCAAACGAGCGCTCGCTGAACGGCGACGCCCAGACCTCACGGACCGCCGCGAGGATGGCTTCGTTGCCGACTACGTTCGGGACGGTGCGATTGAGCCCGGCGCCGCTGAAGCCCGGTAGATCCTCGACGTTGGTGTCGCTGCGGACGAAGACGCCATAGCGACCGGGCGCGCCGAACTGTTCGCGCAGGGCCCACTCGATGTCCCGCTCGAGACCGTCCGGCCAGGGGGCCGTCAGGAGCCATTCGCGCATCCGCGTGAGCGTCTCGTCGATCAACCGTCGGCCGCGGGGGCTGTTCGGGCCGGCGCGCTGGGCTTCGTCGTAGCGGCGCGCCAGCCACTGCCATGCGGAGGGACCCCCCGCCTCGATCGGCTGGTCCAGCACCCGGCGGAACGCGCCGAACGGCAGGACGAAGCCGTCCGGGACCTGCTTGCCGAAGTGGAAGCGCAGCTCGCCGAGGTTCGCCCCCTTCGGGCCGCAGACGCGGCCGGCGTCGCCGGCGCGCAGCTGGCTGAGCGGGATCGGGTCCGTCACCGTGAGGTCGAGCTTCTCGAGATCGGGTTGGATCAACAGATCGGCCGGGCTCTGGTTCTCGGCGCCGAAGATCGCGTTCCAGTCCGGACCGTCCCGGGCCAGCCGCACGGCGCCGCCCGGGCTCACGGCGAGCACGGTAGGCGCGCCGACGTGCTCGCGGAGCCGATCCACCACCTCCTCGTGCGCCAGTACGTTCGGGATGCCGAGGTTGCGTGCCAGCAACTGGACGTGCGACACCGAGCTGCCTGCGCCGCGGGTCAGGATCCCCGCCACCGGAGAGATGTCGGGCGTGGTCTCCGGGATCACGTAGATGCCCTTCGGGTCGAGGCGATCCATCCGCGTGTGGTCGGTGGCGGCTTTCAGCACGCCGCGCGCGAGGCCGGGATTCAGCGCGCGCAAGCCGCCGGCAACCGCTTCGCCCATCACCTCGTGGATGACCCCGGCTCGCTCGTTGGCGTCCGTGACCAGGGTGTCGAGGACGCCGCTGTAGAAGAGCAGTGGACTGCCGCGCAGTCGATCGGCGACGAACTGCTTGACGAGCGGATCGAGCGCCGTCCAGCGCTGCATCTGGATCCCGAACAGGAACTCCAGCCAGCGCCCGGACCACTCGGGGATCCGTGCCAGGTACAGGACGACTTCGCGGTACTCGCGGAGCTTCGGATTGCGCGATTCGATGCTGCGGACGGCCGCCTCCACCTCCGCCAGCTCACGGGCGCCGAGGAAGCCACTGCCGTACAGGGCCTCGGCTCCGTAAGCGAGTAGCCACAGCCGGCTGCGGCGGGTCGAGCTGTCGAGCTTCGAGACGGCTTCGGCGCCGGCCGCATAGGCTTCGCGCTCGAGCGCCAGACTCGTCATCAACGTGATCAGCGCGATCTCCGGATCGTCGATCTTCGGGAACGACTCGCGCAGCAGGCGCAGCAGCTTGGCAGCCGCTGCGAAGCGCCGGCCCATGTTGACCTCGGCCCGGAACTCCTCGCTCTTCTCGCGCAGTTGCTCGGCGACGTCGCCGCGTCCGATGATCGGCGCGAGTTCGAGTACGGCCGCCGCCGCGCCGGCCGGCGCATAGAGCGCCTCGATCTCGTGCGCCAGGGACTCGTATTCGCCGCTCAGGTTCCGGCGTCCCGCGCCGGCGGCGAACTCGCGCACGCGCTCCGCATCGCCACCGTCCGGAAAGCTGTGGATCTTCGCGCGCAGCGACGCGAAGGCCTGGTCGCGGGTGGCGAGCTGCATCGCGTGGGCGCGGACGCCGGCGGCCGACGCGGTGTCCACCGATAGCGGCAGCAGCCGCACCGACTCGCGCAGCAACGTGAAGCGCGACGGATGTCGCCAGCTCGGATCGGCGAGCATCGCAAGGATCAGACGCCGGGCCGCTTGCTCCTCGTCCTCGATCTGCAGCGCACCGCGGTAGCCGAAGGCGCCGCGGAAGATCCAGCCGTCGTCGAAGCCGACGAGGAAGCGCTCGAGCAACACCTGTTTCCAGGTCTCGAGATCGGCCTGCGGGCCGACGAACTGCCGGGGGTCGAGGGCGACGAGCACATTGGCGACGGCGAAATCGTGGGCGCGCAGCCGGCGCGCCCGTTCGTTCCAGTCGCCGTGCTGGACGCCCCGGTCCTCTCCGCCGCAGCCGGAACGGGCGGGCAGGACCCGGCCATCGTGGCAGAACCAGCGGATCAACTCGAAGGGTCCGCGCGCGGACTGCTGGAAGTCGCGAATCCACTGCTGCAGGACATCGGGCGGAGGAAGCGGCGACGGCTCGGCAGATCGCACGAGGGTGGGGATCCCCACCGCCCCCAGGACGAACGTCATGATCACGAAGCGTCGAAGGAACGAGCGCACCATGCTCCCGCCGCGGGTAGAGGAGCTCACGCCGGACGCGATCACTCGTTGTGGGCGACGGGCTGTCCCGTGGCTCGTTTGCTGACGGTGAACTGCTGCCGCTCGTTGAACACCTTGGTCGGCGTCCAGCCCTCGAGCTCCGAGACGCGCCGGAACTTGACCGACACCGCGCCGGTCGCGTCGAGGATCCAGGGATCTTCCGGATCCTCGAACCAGAGCGTCACCATGTGGTTCGCCTGATCGCGATTGCGGCGCACGACGGCCCGGAAGAGCTGGTCCGGGGGAAACCCGAACTCGCGCAGCAGCTGGTAGGCGATCAGGTCGAGCCCGTCGCAGTCATCGCCGTTGTTGGCGAGCAGCTCGCCGACGGTCGGCCAGCGATCGTACTCCGCGGCATTGCTGCCGGGATCGAAGCGATAGTGACTGCGGGCGATGCGCTGACTCCAGTCGGTGATGCGTCGAGCGAGCTCACGCCGCTCGCTGTTCCGGAACGCACTCATGCTGTTCTGCAGCTGGCCGGAGAACTCGGCGCTGCGCAGGCTCCGCTCGGTGCTCGGCAGGCGGGTGCCCTCGCGCCGGGCGCGACTCTGCCATTCGACGACCTTCGGATACCACGCGTCGTCTTCACCACCGAGGCCGATTTCTGAAAAGTAATCGAACTGGTGCAGGCCTCGACTCGACGGCGTCGACGCGCATCCCAGCGTGAGCGCGAGGACGACGAGGGCCGGCCAGAACGATCCCGACGGCTGGGACGACGCAGGGGGACGGGTGATCATGCGCGCAGCATAGCGATGCCGCAGCGGGGCGGAACGGGAGCCGGCAAGCCGCCCTGCGATCGCGGTCGCGGAAGGCTGGCCAGCCGGGGGGAGGGGCCCGAAAGCGCACCGGGCGGATCCGAGGATCCGCCCGGTGCCAGGATCCGAGCCGGTCAGTCGAGCTGAACCTGGAAGCCCTCGGCGCCCAGGTTCATGGCCATGCCCTCGGTCTTCGACAGCAGCGAGACGACGACACCGTGCTCGTTGCGCATCGTGATGGCCGAGGCGCCCTTGCCAGCGCTCGCGCCCGCCCCGACGGCCACGTAGGTGCCAGCGAAGTCCTCGAGCTGGTCGAGGTTCTGCACGTGGCCTTCGCCGATCATCTTGGCGAGACCGAGGTCGCCGACGCGCAGCCCCTTCACGCGGAAGGCGTGCGGCTGGCCCTCCCAATAGAGGGTGCCTTCGCCCCAGCTGAACCCGAGGCCCGCACCGACGCTCTTGCGCTCGAGTTCGACGAACGCCGGCGGCGGCGCCGACACCGGAACCTCGCGGGTCACGATCACCGGCTCCGGCGTCGGAGCTTCGACGCGCGGCGGCACCACGATCTCTTCCCCGCCGACCTCGTCGGCCGTCACGACTTGCGGCGACAACAAAGCAACCCCGACGATCGCGCATGCGATCGTAAGAACACGTCCGATTACCCGCGTCACGTAGATCTCCTTTTTCCTAGAGGACAACCCGACCCCGTTCGTCGAGCACCATTCGTCGAGCACCATCCGTCGAGCACCGCTCGTCCGGTTCCGCTCGTCGAACACCGCTCGTCGGGAAACCACCCCTCGTTGGATCGATCCGTCTGTCGGATCGATCCCCTCGTCCGATCTCCCTCGAACCCGAGCGGACCTGGCTGCCTACACTGGACCTTATCCACGCGCCTCGTGTCTGGCAACGGCCTGCTCTCCCGAGCGGGCGTTTCGGGCACTTCGAGCGACCGTCCCGACCTGCCTCGGCGGGCGGGGCCCGGGAGCATGACGTGAGATCCCCCCAGATTCGGAACCGACCCGTCTCGTCGAGGACCCGGGCGGGGCTCGAGCTCCGGATTTCGACAGCGCCGGCCGAGGCGGGGGAGTTAGACTCTTCTGGTCCCTCCCAACCTTCGAAGGAGACCGGGCATGGCCGCACGAAAGACGTCGTCCCGCAAGACGTCCGCTCGCAAGGCGTCGTCCCGCAAGACGTCATCCCGCAAGCCGACTGCGCGCAAGTCGACTGCGCGCAAGGGCGGCGCACGCCGGAAGACGGGCACCGCCGGTCGACTGGGCGCCGCGCTCGAACGACTCGATCTGCCGCCGACGCTGCGCGACTACGCCGCGCAGGTGCGCAAGCGACTCGATGGCCTCGAACGCGAACTGTCGCGGGCGTCGACCGACGTCCGCCGGCAGGCCGCGAAGCTGCTTCGCGAGGCGAGTCACCAGCTCGGTCGGCTCGAGGCTCGCGGGGAGGTTGGCTGGCGCCGACTGACACAACCGTACCGCCGCCAGCTCCTGCAATTGCTGGGGAGACTGGAGAAGGCCGTTGCGCCGAAGCCGGCGCGCAAGAAGAGGACCCGCAAGGCGGTCCGCCGCACGCGGCAGGTGATCGAGGAGGCGGCGGCCGCCGTCGACGATCGCGTCGGCTGAGGCGGGCGGCGTCTCTCGCGCGCACCGGAGGAAGGCGCGAAGCTGCGCGGCCATGAAGAGGAGTGCGGGAGAACGCCCGCTTCGAGAGGGTGAGCCGCCGCCCGGCCGGCACGCGAACCCCGAGCGCATGGCCGACGCTCGCGCGGCCGGCCGGCACGGCCCGTGGCTCGCCGTCGTCCGCGGGGTCGGGCGGGGCTTCGGCTTGCTCCCCCGGGCGCTGGCCGCTGTGGCCTCGCTCGGCTGGATGCTGTCGATCTGGTGGTTGTCGAGCGGCCCGATCGACATCCGGGTTTCGGTTCCGGCCTCGGACTTCTTCTGGAATCTTGCCCATGCTCCGGTGTTCGGGCTGCTCGCCGCGCTGGTGGCGACGGCCGCGGCATCACGCCCGCTGCCGCGCGCGTGGCCGCATCCCGGGCGGCTGGCGTGGCTCGTCGCGTTCCTGGCCGTGGCGGCGTGGGCCGCCATCGACGAACTGCATCAGGCGCGCAGCGGCCGCCATGGTTCGGTCTTCGACGTCGCCACCGACCTCACGGGAGCCGCCTGCGTGCTGTGGTGGGCCTCCTACGCCGGGCAGCACGGCGCGGACGAGAAAGGGATGCGGCGGCGGATCGCAGCCGGCGCGGGGCTGTGCGCTGCCGCCGCCGGCCTGACGACGCTGGTGGACCGGCTCGGGTGAGCGGAGCCTGTCCCGATGCCGCTGCATCCGACGCCGCTGCGTCCGGGCAGCGGCCGCCTGCGGGTCGGGCGGCCCGAGGTCTACCGGCCGGTTCCGGACGGTTCCGGAATTCGCAGCAGGATCGCACCCTTCGGCGCTCCGGCCGGTTCGGGAACGGGATGAAAACAAGCGTGGTTTCAAGGATTTAGACGGGTCGCCCGACGGAAATGGAAGGCGCGGGGGCGGCCGGCAGTCTGCTAGGATGCACGTAGCCACGTGGCGTTCCGAGGCCGGCACCCCCCCGGCCGCCTCTCGGGCGAAGGATCGATGAAAGACAAGAACAAGGACCGATATTGGGATTGCCTCGATCATGCGATGGAGGCTTCGCACGGCGGTCGCACCGAAGAAGCGCTCGGCTGGCTCGACGAAGCGCTGAAGGCGCATCCCGAAGGCGCCGAGGCGCACAACGGCCGCGGCGAGATCCTGTGGGACGAAGGCAAGTTCGACGAAGCGCTCGCGGAGTTCGAGCTGGCGGTCCAGGCCGATCCGAAGTTCGTCTCCGGCCACTTGAACCGGGCCGAGCTGCTCGTCGAGGAGTTCCGCGCGCACGAGGAAGCCATCGAGCAGTGCGATCGGCTGCTGGCGGGGGGCGGGGAGCTGGCACGCCTCGATCGCGGCACCGAGGCGGAGCTGTATTACCTGAAGTCCAAGGCGCTCTTCTATCAAGAAGATCTGGACGGCGCGCTGTTCCTGCTGCGACGGGCGATGAAGGCCACCGGGGAGCAGGACGTCTATCGCGCCTTCGAGGGACAGATCCTCTTCGAGCAGGCCCGCTTCCCGGAGGCGCGGCGCCAGCTCGAGCGCGCCGTCACGCTGAACCCCGATGCGGGTCACGCCATGTACCACCTGGGCCTCGTGCTCGAGCGGCTCGGCGACGACGCCGAGGCGCAGCGCATGTTCGAGCGCGCCCACGCGGTGGATCCCGAGATCTACGCGCTGCCGGTCGCCATCGACGACGAGACCTTCGAGCGCACCGCACGGGAGGCCGTCGAGGATCTGCCCCGCTCGCTGCGCGAGACCGCCGAGCAGATCCCGGTACTGATCGAGGACTCCCCGTCCGACGAGATGCTGGAGCGCTTCGATCTCTCGCCGCAGACGCTCGGCGTGTTCCTCGGGACGCCGCGAACCGAGGCGCACGCGACGGACCAGCCCGGCGATGTCGACCGCATCGTGATCTTCAAGAAGAACCTCGAGAAGGCGTGTCGGGATCGCGACGAGCTGCTCGAACAGATCAAGGTCACGGTGAGCCATGAACTCGGTCACTATCTGGGCCTGAGCGAAGAAGACCTCGAGCGGCTCGGACTCGCGTGACGGCACCGGCCGGCCTGCTCGCCGCGCTGCGCGAGATCGTCGGTTCCGAGCGCTGTCTGTCCCGTCGCGAGGAGCTGCTGCCGTGGGAGTGCGACGGGCTCACGCTCCACGGCAGCCTGCCGTCGGCCGTCGTGTTGCCGCGCGACACGCACGAGGTGGCGCGGATCGTCCGCGCGTGCCGCCGCTTCGACACGCCGTTCGTGCCGCGCGGGGCGGGGACGGGGCTCTCGGGCGGCGCGATCGCGCTCGACGGCGGCGTCGTGATCGAGTGCGCGAAGCTCGATCGGATCCTCGCGATCGACGGCGCGAACCGGTTGGCGGTCGTCCAGCCGGGCGTCGTCAATGCGGCGTTGTCGCAGGCGGTCCGGCCGCACGGGCTCTTCTATGCGCCGGATCCGTCGAGCCAGATGGCCTGCACGATCGGCGGCAACGTCGCCGAGAACGCCGGCGGTCCACACACGCTCAAGTACGGCACGACGACGAATCATGTGCTTGCGCTCGAGCTGGTGCTGCCGGACGGCGAGCGGTTGCGGCTCGGGTCGGCGACGGGTTGGAGCCCGGGGGTCGATCTGGTCGGCGTCGTCGTGGGGAGCGAGGGCACCGTGGGCATCGTCACGGAGGTGACGGTTCGCCTCACGCCGCTGCCGGAGGCGACGGAAACGCTGCTGGTCCTCTTCGCCGACGTCGTCTCGGCGTGTCGGGCGGTCGGCGCCGTCATCACGAGCGGGTTGGTTCCGGCCGCCATGGAGATCGTCGATCGACGGACGATCGACGCGGTCGAGGCGAGCGTCTATGCGGCCGGCCTGCCGCGTGACGCCGGCGCCGTGCTGCTGGTCGAACTCGACGGACCGGCGGAGGCGCTGCCGCCGCAGATCGAGCGGATCCGCGCGCTGTGCGCCGTCGAGGGAGCACGGGTGCAGCGTGCGCGCGACGACGCCGAGCGGGAACGCTTCTGGCGCGCGCGCAAGGGCGCCTTCGGCGCGATGGGCCGACTGGCGCCCGATCTCTACGTGCACGATGCCGTGGTGCCGAGATCCCGGCTGCCCGAGGTGCTGGCCCGCGTCGGGGAGATCTGCGATCGCCACCGGCTGCGCCTGTCCAACGTCTTCCATGCCGGCGACGGCAACCTGCATCCGAACATCTCGTTCGATCGCCGCGACGCGGACGAGCTGGCGCGCGTCGTTGCGGCCGGTCGCGAGATTCTCGAGGCCTGCGTCGCCGTCGGCGGCGTGATCAGCGGTGAGCACGGGATCGGCACCGAGAAGCGCGACTTCATGGGCCTCGTGTTCAGTGCGGACGATCTCGAGGCGCAGCATCGCTTGCGCGCCGCCTTCGATCCCGACGGCGTGTGCAATCCCGGCAAGATCCTGCCGACGCCGCGCTTCTGCGTCGAGGCCAACCCGAAGGCGCGGGGCTACGATCACGTACCGTTGTGAGGACCCCGTGCCCGTTGCCAGCGACGATACGCCCGCCGCGGCCGTGGGCCCGCCGCCCCCGGCGCCGGCGCTCGCGGCGGACGCGCAACGGGCGCTGCGCGCCGTAGCCGGTGAGGCGGGGCTGCAGGAACATGCGCCGATCGATGTGGACGGCGTGTCGCTGGCCTTCACGGTGGAGCCACCGGACGCCGACGCCGTCGGGCCCGTGCTGCGCGTGCTCGCCGAGCACGGTCTGCCCGCGCTGGTGCGCGGCGGCGGCAGCCGGCTGGGGCTCGGCAATCCACCGATCGGCGCACGGCTGCTGTTGTCGACCCGCGCGCTGTCCGGCATCACGGAGCTCGATGTCGCCGACGGCGTTCTGTGCGCGCGGGCCGGAACGCCGCTGCGGACGCTGCACGACGCGCTCGAGGACAGCGTGTGGGAGCTGCCGCTCGATCCGCCGGCTTCGCACGCGACACTCGGCGGTGTGCTGGCGACGGCTGCCGTCGGACCGCGGCACGGCGGCTTCGGCCGGCCGCGAGACATCGTCCTCGGCCTCGACGTCACGCTCGGCGACGGACTGCGGGCGCGCTGCGGCGGCCGCGTCGTGAAGAACGTGACCGGCTACGACCTCGCGAAGCTCCACATCGGCGGCTTCGGCGCGTTCGGCGTGCTGCTGTCGGCATGGCTGCGACTGCGCCCGCGGCCGGCTTGCGTGCGCGTCCTGTCGGCGTCGCTCGGCGACGGGCCCGAGCGCTGGGAACGCGGGCTTGCGGCCGCGCGGCTTCCGTCGGCCCGCGCGGCGGCGCTGATCGATCCGGCCCTGGCTGCGGCGCTCGAGCCGAGTCGTCCGGCATCCGCCGGCTGGTTGCTGCTGATGGAGCTGGCCGGCGACGAGGCGGCCGTTGCCCGCGACGCGCGGCTGCTCGGCACGGCCTGCGAGGCCGCCGCCGCCCCGCGGCCGGGGACTCGCCCGTCGGACGGGCTCGTCGGCCTCGTCGCGAGCGAGGCGAGTCCCGGCGCGCTCGGCCGCCTGCGCGCGCTGCAAGGCGAGACCTTCGGCCCGGTCGGCCTGCGCTTCCGCCTGGCCGTCCTCCCGGATCGGCTCGGGGCGGTCTCGGAACGACTCGAACGCGCCGCGGCCGAGCTGTTGGTGTTCCCGGCCAGCGGCGTCGTCTTCGCGCGGGTCTCGCTCGACCTCGATGCGGATCTGTCCGCTGTCGATCGCGCCTGGCTGGCCGCGCGCGAGGCCGCGCGCGCCGGCGGCGGCTTCGCCGTACTCGAAGCGGCGCCCCCGTGGGCCAAGCGCGCCCGCAACGTCTTCGGCGAGGCCCCCGCCACCGCCCCTCTGCTGCGCACCCTCAAACACCGCTTCGACCCCGCCGGCATCCTGAACCCCCACCGCCTCCCATGACCCCCCGCCCCCGAACACCAAGCCGTCCAAACCGTCAAGAAAAGCGTCAAGAAAGGGGTCGGGTTCGATGCGTCAACTTTTCGAGGGTGCCGATCCGGCCGTGTCCGGTGCAGCCGCGCCCGGCGGCGCGATTCCGGAGGGACCGCTCGCCGCGATCTATGCCGGCACGCTCGACTGCGTGCACTGTGGACTGTGCCTCTCGTCCTGTCCGACGTATCGCGAGACCGGTCGCGAGCTCAGCTCGCCGCGTGGCCGGGTCCACTTGATGCGCGCCGTGGCCGAGGGCCGCATCGAGTTCGGTGCCACGCTCGCGGAAGAGGCCTACCTCTGTCTCGGCTGCCGGGCTTGCGAGACGGCCTGCCCGTCGGGTGTGCGCTTCGGACGCTTGCTCGAGGAGACCCGAGCGGCGGTCGAGCACGCCGGCCTGCGTCGCGGTTTCGCCCGGCGCCTCGAACGCTTCGCGCTGCGCCGGGTGATCCCGAACCGTCGCCGGCTGCGGCTGGCGGTCGATGCCTTGGCGTGGTTGCAGCGCTTGCGACTGGATCGTGCAGCGCTCGCGTGGCTCCCGCGACGACTCGCGGCCCCGTTGGCGCTGGCGCCGCGTGTGCCTCCGCGCGCCGCGCGCCGCCCGCTGCCCTGGCGGACGCGGCCCGTGATGGATCTCGCGGTCGCGTCGCAGTCCGATGTCATGCGGACGCACCGCGCGAGCGTCCCGAAGCCGCCGCGTGGCCGCGTCCTGCTGTTCACCGGCTGCGTCATGTCCGAGCTGTTCGGCGACGTCCACCATGCCACCGCACGCGTACTCGCCGCCAATGGCTTCGAGGTCGTGGTGCCGCACAGTCAGGTCTGCTGTGGAGCCCTCCAGGCGCATGCCGGCGATGCCGCTTTCGCACGCGAGCTGCTGCGAATCAACCTCGAAGCGTTCGCCGGCGCTCGCGCGGATGCCATCGTCGTGAACTCGGCCGGCTGCGGGGCGGCGCTCCGCGAGGCAGGCGACTGGTTGCCGGGCGAGGGCGACGCGCTCGCGCGTCGCATTCGGGATCCGCTGGAGCTGCTCGACGAAGTCGGCTTGCGCCCCCCGGCCGGATCCATGCACGCGCGGGCCTGCTACGACGATCCGTGTCATCTGGTCCATGGCCAGCGCATTCGGGAGGCGCCGCGTCGCGTACTGCGCAACGTGCCGGGTCTCGAGCTGGTCGAGCACGAGGATCCGACCAGCTGCTGTGGCGCGGCCGGGATCTACAATCTCACGCACCCGGAGATGTCCGACGCCATCCTCGAGCGCAAGCTCCGCACGCTCGCGGCCGCGGACCCCGACCTGATTCTCAGCGGCAATCCAGGCTGCCTGATGCAGCTCCGCGCCGGCAGCCGCCGCCTGGGCCTGCGCGCAGAGGTGCTGCATCCCATGACGGTCCTCGATCGCGCCTATCGAAACCAGGAGAGCTGAGCCATGGACGTGCGGCTGTTCGCCACCGTATTCGTCTCGATCTTCGTCGCCGAACTCGGCGACAAGACCCAACTCGCGACGCTGCTCTTCGCGTCACAGGCCGAGCATCCCCGGCTCACGATCTTCCTCGCGTCCGCCTCGGCGCTGGTGCTCGCGTCAGCCATCGGCGTGCTCGCCGGCGGCTGGATCTCGCAGCACGTGAGCGAGCGCGTGTTGCGCTGGGCAGCGGGGGCGGGCTTCCTGCTGATCGGTGCGTGGATCCTGTGGAGCGGGGATTGAGCCTCGCCGCCCACGCCGGCTGCGGGAAAAATTGACGAATCGAACCCGACCCCTTTCTTGACGACCGCTTTCTTGACGGCTGCTTTCTCGGTGGCGGGGGCTACTTGAAGAGGATGGCGTCGGGGGTGGTTTTGGGCATGCGGAGGCGGGGGAAGGCGCCGAAGCCGAGGTCGGGAAAGGAGCCCTGCACGACCAGCTCGAAGGGCAGGATGGATTCGCGACTGCGGACCATACCGTACTTCTCGCGCATGCCGACGAAGGCGTAGGTGGAGCTGGCGGACTCGCGCATGCGGGTTCCATCGGCCACGCCGAGTTTGGCGCGTTCGAAGAAATGGTCCCGGCGTGCGTCCGGCGCCAGGTCGTTGTCCGGATCGATCAGCGCATTGCGCGTCGCCGTTTCCTCGAGCAGTGCGATCAGCCGGCCGAGCCGCTCCTCCGAGACCTCGCGGCGCAGCGTTTCCGGCGGGTCGTCGTCGTCGCCGCTCGCCGCCAGCAGCGAGAACTCGAGCACGCGTCCGCCGATCAGGCGCACGCCATCCGGGTGCAGCTCCCCGTTGTGAGGGTTCTCGTCGAGGAGCACCGGACGCAGTCCGATGCCGGCGGGGCCGGCGACCACGGGGTTCTCGATCAGGAATCCGCGCGAGACCCGGACGGCCTGCGCCGTGGCCTTCTCGAACTCGGCGTGCGCGAGCGCGGCCGCCTCTCGTCCCGCATCGGTGTCGGCATGCTGCTCGGCGATCTGTCCCAGCATCGCCAGCCGCAGATCCCGGCGCGGCTGTTTCCGGGCGCTCTCGAGCATCTGTCGCGTCGCGTCGTGTTCGAGTTCCGCACGGCGCTCGTCGTCGACACCGGCGCCGCTGCGTGCCACCGAATAGGCGCGAAACGGGTTTCCCGCGTCGGCGTAGTAGTCGACGAGCCAGCGGCGCAGGTCGAGGGCATGCTCGCCGTCGGGAAACCGTTCGAGGTAGCGGTGGGCGTGCAGGGCTGGCGCCTTGGCCGGAGCGGCCCCCACCGTCGCGCTCTGGGCGAGGCGCGCCGGAATCCCGCCGAGCGTGCCGACCAGCGCGGGTCCCTCGAGCAGCCACTCGAGCGCCCGCGGCAGATCGCGGTCACGCGCCCCCCCGGCGAGCGGACCGAACAGGATGAAGCCGGCCTGTTTCTCGACGCGGTCGATGCGACTGCGTTGGAAAGCGGCATACGGATTGGTGTCCGGACTGGTGACGAGCTGATGCGCGTGGCGCGCCATGTTGCGGTCGTCGAGGTCCTCTCCGGCCACGCTGTCGAGCAGTTTCCACATCCGCGACTCGTCGCCGTGCTCGCCGGCGGCGAGCGCTTCCGCAAAGCGCGCCTCGTCGGCGTAGGGCCCGTCCGTTCCGCCGTCGGCGAGCAGCGCGCGAGCGGCGCCGGCCACGTCCCCGTGCGGATCGAGCAGCGCGCGGGCCAGCGCGTCGACGAGCGGATCGCCGTGTTCGCCGGCCGCCATCGGCACGGCTTCGAGGGATCGAGCCCGCGCCGCGCGCCGCGCGAACACGCGACGTTCGGCCTCGTCGCGCAGTTTCGCGGCCTCGCGATTCTCGGCGGCATACAGCAGCGCCTTCGATGCGAGCACCAGCGCGAGTTCGTCCTGACCGCCCTCGAGCGCCCGCCGGGACGCCCGCACGCTGCGCTCGCGTTTCATGTGGAACCAGCGCCGCTGCATGGTCTCGATCCGTGCCAGCAGCTTCGCCGTCTCCGGGGAACCCGGATGCGTCTCGACGTACTGCTTCCAGTGTGCGAGCGCTTGGCGTTCCTGGATGCTGATCGGGTCGTCGACGTGTTCGGCGACCGCGACGCCGATCACTGCCTGGGCGAGTCGTAGCGGAGCGAGGGCGGCCATCGTGAGCGAGCGGCCCAAGGCCTGGGTGATCGCATTCACAGCGCGCGCCAGGCGCGCGCGGCGGGAATCGCGGATGCGGTCGTCGGCCAGTTGCAGCGGGTCGTCGGCGATTTCCAGCTCGAGCTTGCGCCGCAACGCGGAGGGAGCGTCGCCACGGTGCAGCAGCTCATGGCTGGCGCGGCGGTACTCGATGGCATCGGACTGCGTCGCGTCCGCCAGATGCTGGCCGTAGATCGGAAGCCCGGAGGGTGGCGCGCCGGCGACCTGGTGCAGACGCTCGACCGCCTCGAGCCGCTTCTGCTGCACCCGCGTGTCGCGCGCGTCGCCGGTCAGCGCGGCCACGGCGAGGTCGTGCGCGGCGTGATCCGGTTCGTCCGGCACCGGTGTCGCCCGCAGCGGCAGGTTCTCGAGCGGGTCGCGGGCGACGACCCCGGCCGGGCCGCCGCTGCACGCGGCGATGCCGGCCGTCAGCAGGAGCGCCGCGAGCACGCGCGGGCAGCGTCCGGTGCGGCGCGGTCGACGAAACTGCGGAGGCTGCGGCATCACCACTCTCCCGGCTCGGGGGGTTCGGAATCAGGGGCTGAAACGGTCGCGATCGACGCGCAGGGTGAGGGCGAGGAAGGCCTCGAGGCGCCGTGCGGCCTCCAGCTTCTCGGGGGTTCCGTCCTGATTCGCCACCACCTCGTAGAGACGCGATGCCGCATCGACCAGATCCTGGAAGACCGGCGGCTCGAACCACAGGCTCTCGGGGGGCCTCGATTCGACGTACTCCGCAGTCAGTGCGGCGTACAGGTCCGCCAGCTCGAGCAGATGACGATTGGCATTCTTGCTGTCCTTGTGGCGTGACGCCAGCCGTTGCAGCTCGGCCACGGCGCGCACATCCCCGTCCGGCGTCAGTTTGCGGATCGCGACGAAGTAGCGGGCGCGCGCACGATCGGCGCGCTCGCGCTCTTCGCGCGCGAGGAACGCATGGTGCGTGCCGGCGGCGTCCTGCTCGACGGCGCCGAGCAGCGCGACGCGGCGGTCGAACGCGGCGATGGCGGCCTCTGGATCCGCGGGCGGCGGCACGGCCGGTTGTCCGTCGAGGAGCGGCCGGTCGGCCTCGTAGCCGATCGCCGCCGCCTCGCCGAGCGCGTCGCAGAGAGCGGCGCTCCGCAGCGCCTCCTGCTGGAGCTCTCCGTCGCGGCGGGCGGCTCGACGATAGTTCTCCGCGGCCAGGTCGTAGGCGCGGATGCGTTCGAGCGCGCGTCCCTTGGCGAACGCGATGACGTCGTCGAGGTGCCCGGCGCGCAGCGCGTCGGCGTGGATGCGCTCGAGATTCTCGAGCCGGATCAGCGACGCGCGGTAGACGTTGCGGCCGGTGAAGTCGCGCGCCGGCTCGAAGCGGTAGGTGTCGTCCGGCACGTGACGGCGCAGTGTCGCCACGACCTCGAGGACGTTGGCGGTCGGTTGGTAGCGCGGGTCCGTCGGCCCCGGGGTCCGGCCGCTGCAGGCAAGACTCGTCACCGCAGCGATGGTTCCGGCGAGCAGCAGGAAGCGGCGCGTCACTTCCTCGCCCGCATCGCCAACGCGTTCAGCATCTTCTCGGTGGCGAGCACTGCGGCGGCGAGTTGGTCCGGATCGACGGCCAGCGTGGAGTAGGAGGATTCGGTGGCGCCCGCGCCCTGCCACGTGATCACCGTCTGCACCAGCGCGCTGCTGCGACCTCCCGGCGGGATGCGCACCTGGTAGTCGACGAGTTTCGGCAGCGTCAGGCCAAACGGTTTCACGGCCTTGCCGAGCGCGCGCATGAAGGCGTCGTAGCCGCCGTCTCCGCCGGACTTGGCGGCTGCGCGCTCGCCGCGCACGGAGACTTCGACCTCGGCTTCCGGCAGCCCGCGGGACGACACCAACACGCGATACGACTCGATCCGGACCGGCCGTTGCTCCGGCCGTCCCAGCACGTCCGCGATGATGTACGGCAGATCCGCGGGGCCGATCTCGCTCTTCCGGTCACCGAGCTCGACGATGCGGGCGAGCACCAGACTGCGCTCGGCGTCCGAGAGTTCGATGCCGAGCGCACGCAGGTTGTGCGCCAGCGAAGCCTTGCCCGAGAGCTTGCCGAGCGCGTACTGCCGGAGGCGCCCGAAGCGGGCCGGTATCAGGTCGCTCGCGTAGAGATCCCCCTTGGCGTCGCCGTCGGCGTGGATGCCGCCAGTCTGCGTGAAGACGTCGCGGCCGACGATCGGCGCATTCGCGGCCACCGGCTTGCCGCTGAAGGTCTCGACCAGGCGTGAGATGCTGGCGAGCTTGGTCTCGTCGACACCGACTCGATGTCGGGTGTGATCGTGCAGCGCGGCGACGACCTCGGCGAGGCGCGTATTGCCGGCTCGCTCGCCCATGCCGTTCACGCTGGTGTGGACGCCGCGCGCTCCGGCCCGGACGGCGGCCAGGCAGTTGGCGGTGGCGAGCCCGTAGTCGTTGTGGCCATGGAACTCGAAGTGCAGGTCCGGCCAGGTCGCCGCCATCAGATCCACCCAGCGCGTCACGTCCTCGGGCTGACAGATGCCGAGGGTGTCGGGCAGGTAGAGGCGCTGGATCGGCAGTGTCTGCAGCATCTGCACCATGGCGAACACGTAGTCGAAGGACTCGCGAACGCCGTTCGACCAGTCCTCGAGGTAGACGTTGACGTGGATCTTGGCCTGGTGGGCGGCGCGGATCGTCGCTTCGACGCGCCGGCGATGCTGCTCCGGGGACAGGCGGAGCTGCTCGCGGCAGTGCTTCTCGGAGCCCTTGGCCAGCAGGTTCATGACCTTGCCGCCGACGCCCGCGATCCACTCGATCGACAGCTCGCCATCGACGTAGCCCATGATCTCGACGCGTCGGATCATGCCGGCCCGCCGCGCCCAGGCGGCGATCCGGCGGGCCGCCTGGCGTTCGCCCTCGGAGACCCGTGTCTGGGCGATCTCGATGCGGTCGACACGGACTTCGCTGAGCAGCATCCGCGCCAGCTGGAGCTTCTCGGCCGGGGTGTACGCGACGTCGGGCGTCTGCTCGCCGTCGCGCAGCGTGGTGTCCAGGATCTGGATGCGGAGAGCGGAGGCATCGGGGGGGGTGGGTTTCGGCACGATGGCGGAGGCTCGCAAACGAGGGAGGCGGCGCAAGCTACCCTGCCGCACGTGGACATCGAAGCGGACGTCGAGGGGGCGCAGGGGGGGGCCGCGTTCGCCGTGGCGGAAGCCGAGGCCGGCGTGCGCCTCGACCGGGTGCTGGCCGCCCGCCTCGGCGTGGGCCGGGCGGCGGTGCGGGCGCTGCTCGCGCGCGGCAGCGTCCAGCTCGATGCCCGCGCGCTCGGCTATCGCGACAAGGCGCGCGCCGTCGCGGCCGGCGAGCGGATCGAGGTCGCCGGCTTTGCCGCGCCGGACGCCCGGCGCGTGCGGCCGGAGCCGGAGGCCCCGCTGGTCGTGCGGGCCGAGGGGCCCGGCTGGGTCGCGATCGACAAGCCGGCCGGGCAGCCGGTGCATCCGCTGCGCGAGGACGAAGGGGGGACGCTGCTGAACGCGCTGGTGGCCCGGCGGCCCGAGCTGTCCGGCGTCGGCGAGGGGGGACTGCGCAGCGGCGTCGTCCACCGCCTGGATGTCGATACCTCCGGCGTGCTGCTGGTCGCGACCGAGCAGACGGCGTGGCTCCGGTTGCGGACCGCGTTCCGCGAGCACCGGATCGACAAGCGCTATCGCGCACTCGTGGTCGGGCGGCTGGCGGGGGAGGGAGCGCTCGAAGTCGATCTCGCCGTGGCCCGGCATCGTCCGGCGCGCGTGGCCGTCGTGGGCGACGGCGTCGGTCCGGTGCCGGCTGGCGCGCGCCGGACGGTCTTGCGCTGGCAGGCGCTGGCCCACGGCGACGGCGTAACGCTCGTCGAGGTGCGGCCGCGCACCGGCTTCCTGCATCAGATCCGTGCCACGCTCGCGTGGCTCGGCCACCCGGTGTGTGGCGATCGCAGCTACGGAACCTCCGACGACCCGAGCGCCGCCGCTCGCCAGATGCTCCACGCCGCGAGCCTCCGTTTCGAAGAGATCCGCGCCGCCAGCCCCGATCCCCCCGACTTCGCCGCCGTCAAGAAAGGGGTCGGGTTGGATTCGTCAACTTTTCCCAACGGGAAAAGTTGACGAATCCAACCCGACCCCTTTCTTGACGGCAAGTGATAGCGTCGGGGCGATGCGGGTGTTGATCGTGGTGGCGTCGCAGACGGAGCGCACGGCGCGGATGGCGGAAGCGGGTTGCGGCTGGCGCCGACGCACGATCGCCAGCCCGGCGAGCGGCGATCCGGCGTGCGGCGCGCTATTCGACCGCGTCTTCGACGCGCTCTTCGGCCCGATCGTAGGCGGCCTCGAAGCGCTCGGCGGCCCGGGCCATCGGTGTGTCTTCGGGATCCTGCTGCGGCTCGGCCAGACCCATGTCCACGAACAGGCCGCTGAACGCGCCGCCCATGCCGTGGTTCAGCACCTCGACTCCGGTCCAGATCGCGACGAGGAGCAAGAGGAAGATGAAAGCGCTGCGCATGACGCCCTCCATTCGACTCGACTCCTGCCGAGGGGTTTCCCGGGCAGGGTCTCCAGTCGTCCCGAACGGTCGCTTCGGCCGGCCGGTCCGCCGGCCTGAGCCGCCGGCGGCCACCCACGCTGATTCCCGGAGGCCCGCCCGATGACCGGCTCGATGAAATACTGCCCGCGCTGCGGGGAGGAGTTCGTGCTCAGCGCGAAGCTCTGCAGCGATTGCGGCGTGCCGCTGGGCTTCGAGGCGCCGGATCTCGCGGCCGGCCCGCCGCTCGAGCTCCCCGCGGCGGACGGTCTGCTCTCGCTGCGTCATGCCGAGGTGAGCTGGATCGAAGGGCTCGCCGAAGCCCTCGGCGCAGCCGGGATCCCGAGCCGTGTCGAACTGCCCACGGAGGCGGACGATCGCCGCGTCCAGGGCCGCGGCCTGGGCGCCGTCCGCTGCACGATCTTCGTGCGTCCCGACGACGGCCCCGCGGCGGCGCGCATCGACGCCGATTTCGCGCGCACCCAGGTTCCGGACCTGCCGGACGAGGCCGACGCCGCCTGGGGCGAGGCCGACGCGTGCCCCGGCTGTGGCAGCGCGCTCGCTGCCGACGCCGATGAGTGTGGAGAGTGCGGGCTTGCGTTCGGCCCTGGCGAATAGCGGCGACGGGACGGATCGGCGGGCGTCCTATCCTCCAGGTCCGCCATGCCCACGGCTCCCGACGCAGACTCCGACGCCACGCTCCGCGCCGACGTGCGCTTTGCCGGCGAGACGCTCGGCCTCGTGCTCCGCGAGCAGGAGGGCGAGCGGGTGTTCGCGCTCGTCGAGCAGGTGCGGGAGATCGCGATCGCCCGGCGTCGCGAGTATCGGGCCCGTGACGAGCGCCGGCTGCGGCTGCTGCTGGCCGATCTGGCGCTCGACGATCTCGAGCGACTGACGCGCGCGTTCGCCCTGTTCTTCCAGCTCGTGAATGCCTGCGAGCAGCGTCAGCTCGCCCACCGGTCGCGCCGCGCCACCCCGGACGGACTGCACGCGCTGTTGCAGCGGCTCCAGCGGGACGGTTTTTCCCGCGCGACGGTGGAGGCGGCGCTCGAGACGCTGCGCACCACCGTCGTGCTGACGGCTCATCCCACCGAAGCGACGCGCTGGACCGTGCACGAAATCCTGCGCCGAGTGGAGGCCGCGCTCGACCTGCGCGAGGTCGACGCCGAGAGGGCGCGCGAGCAACTGGCGCGCGAGGTGACGGCGCTGTGGCAGACGCAGGCGCTCCGCGGCCGCCGTCCGGTCCCGATCGACGAGGTTCTCCAGACCATCCACACCGTCGAGACGGTGTTCTTCGACGCCGTGCCGACCGTCCACGTCCGGCTCGCAGAGGCGTTCGAGGCCGCCTTCGGCAGAGCCCCGCTGCGGGGCGCCCGGCCGCTGCGGGTCGGTTCGTGGATCGGCGGCGACCGGGATGGCAACCCGCACGTCACGGCCTGGGTCACCAGCGAGGCGCTGCGGCTGTACCGCGGCGCCGCGCTGCGCCGGCACTGGCAGCAGGGTCCACGGCTGATGGATCATCTGACGTCGTCGGCTTCGCTGGTGCCGGTCTCCCGCGCGCTCGAGGCGAGCGTCGAGGACGCGCTGGCCCGGGTGCCGGGGCTGGCCGAGCGGGTGGCGGCCCGCGAGGGCCGCGAATTCTATCGCCTTGCCCTCAACGCCGTGATGCGCCGGCTCGAGCTGTCGCTGGCCGAGAACGAGGCGCTCGAGGCGCCCGGCACGCGGGGCGGCTACGTGAACGCGCAGGAGCTCGCGGCGGATCTGGCGCGCATGGACGCGAGCCTGCGCCGCAACCGCGGCCGCCGGCTCGCGAGCGGCGAGCTGGCGCGCTGGCGTGAGCAGGTCGCCGGCTTCGGCTTCCACTTCGTGCGGCTCGACGTGCGCCAGCACCAGGCCCGGCATCGCGGGGCGGTGGCCGCCCTGCTGTGCCCCGTCGACGGCCCGCTCGACCGCCTCGGTCTCGCCGAGCAGCAGCATTTTCTCGAAGCGGCGTTCCTGGCCGAACCGATGCCAGAGCCCGCCCGGGTCGGGCTCAGCGAGGAAGCCGGCGAAGTGCTCGCGACCCTTTCCGGGGTCCGGGAGGCGCAGCAGCGCTGGGGCCCGGAGGCCGTGTGCGAACTCGTGATCAGCAACACCATGACGCATGCCGACGTGCTCGAGCTGCTGGTGCTGGCGCGGCAGGCCGGCCTGGTGCAGCCGGACGGCTCCGGCGGCGTCGACAGCGACGTCGACATCGTGCCGCTGTTCGAGAGCATCGAGTCGCTGGCCGCGGCACGCGCGTCGATGGAGCGGCTCTATCTCTCTCCGGCCTATCGACAGCAGTTGCGCGCTCGCGGCATGCGCCAGCAGATCATGCTCGGCTACTCGGACTCGACGAAGGACGGTGGCTACTTCGCCGCCTGCTGGGCGCTCTACGTCGCGCAGCTCGCGTTGGCCGTCCAGGCCGACGAGCACGGCGTCGCGGTCGAGTTCTTCCACGGTCGCGGCGGCACGATCTCGCGCGGCGGCGGTCCGACCCACCGGGCGATCCTCGCGCAGCCGCGCGGCACCGTCCGGGGCCGGATCAAGCTGACCGAGCAGGGGGAGGTCATCGCCAGCAAGTACGGCAGCGTGCACGCGGCCGTGCACCATCTGGAGCGACTGGTCTCGGCGACGCTCGAGGCGACGCTGGTCCACCCGATGGAAGGGCGCCGGCTGCGACCGAGCTGGCTGCGCGCGATGGCGCGCCTCGCCGACGATGCGAAGCGCAGCTATCGCACGCTGGTGTACGAAACGCCGGCCTTTCCGGAGTTCTTTCGCGCCATCACGCCGATCGAGGAGATCGCGGGGCTGGCGATCGGTTCGCGGCCGGCCCGGCGCGTCGACAGCGGTCGGATCGAGGATCTGCGCGCGATTCCGTGGAGTTTCGCGTGGAACCAGAACCGGATCCTGCTGTCGAGCTGGTACGGGTCCGGCACGGCACTGGCGGCGGAGCTGGCCACTCCGGGCGGCCTTCCGCGGCTGCGCTCGATGTATCGCGGCTGGCCGTTCTTCCGCAGCACGATCGACAACCTGCAGCAGGTGCTCGCCAAGGTGGACCTTCCCATCGGGGTGTCGTACGGGGCGTTGGCGCGCGGACTGCCCGGCACCGAGGAGATGCTGGCGCAGATCGAGATCGAGCATCGGCGGACGCTGGAGGGCGTGCTGGCGGTCGTCGACGAACCCGCGCTGCTCGCCGAGGAGCCGGAGCTGCGCCACTCGATCGAGCGCCGCAATCCGTACATCGACGTGCTGTCGTACCTGCAACTCGAGCTGCTGCGTCGCAAGCGCGCCGGGGAGATCGGCCGGCGGGTGCGGGCGCGACTGGATGCTGCGATCCAGGCCACGATTGCCGGTGTGGCGGCCGGCCTGCGCAATACCGGCTGACGCTCAGCGGCCGCGCTTCCTCTGCAGCTGCATCGACAGCGCCTTCTCCTCCTCGGCCTCCGGGATCATGCCCTTCTGCTGATACAGCATCGACAGGCTCGTGTGGGAGAGCGGCTCGTCGGGATCGAGCGCGACGTAGCGCCGCGCCGCGTCGATGGCGGCCTCGAGGTCGCCCTGCTTGGCCAGCGCCATCGCCAGGCCGTTCCAGGCCATCGCGAAGCCGTCGTTCAGCGCGAGGGCCTGGCGGTAGGACTCGATGGCTTCGGGGGTTCGTCCGTGGGCGAAATGATCGAGTCCGGCTTTGTAGTACGTGCGGGCTTGCGACATCGGAGGCAGTATAGCCGCCGCGATGGCTGCGCCCGGCGACACCGAGATCCGACTGCTGCGGGCCGACGAGCGCGAGCCGCTGCTCGCGCTGCTCGGCGAGTGGGAGATGCCGGCGCCGTGGGAAGGCCGCGCGACCGACTTCTTCCGGCGCTACGTCGAACGGGATCCGAGCTTCGAGACGCGCAACGTCGTCGTCGCGGAGCGCGAGCGGCGACTGATCTCCTGCGTGCAGATCTTTCCGCGCGTCCTTCGCGCCGCGTGCGAGGGCGGAGGAGGCCTTGCGGAGGTGCCGGTCGGTGGCATCGGCAGCGTCTTCACGCGTTTCGAGGCGCGCGGCCAGGGCGTCTCGTCAGCGCTGCTCGAGCGCGCTCGCGCCGAGATGCGCGCGCGCGGACTCGAGCTCGGCGTGCTCTTCGCGGCGCGTCACGGCTTCTACACTCGGCTCGGTTGGCACTTGTGGCCGCGCGCACGTCCGCTCTGGCGTCGCGACGGCGCGACGATCCAGCCCGAGGCGGCGCGCCGGATCGAGCGCTTCGATCCGGCGCGCCACCTCGGTGAGGTGTTCGCGCTGCATCGGGCCCATGATGCGGACCGGCCCGGCACCTGCGTGCGCGACGCGGACGGATTCCGCGCGCAACTCGCGTTCGCCGGCAATCCCGACGAGGAGTTCCTGCTCGCGCGTGACGCCGCCGGGGCGCTGGCCGCCTATGTGCGCGGCATCGTCCTCGAAGGCCTCTACTGCGTGACGGAGTTGGCGCGCCGCGCCGAGCGCGCCGGTGCCGACGCGCTGGCCGACCTCGTCGTTACGCTGATGCAGCCGCGCGACCCGGATCCGCTGGCTCCGGCTGGCCGCGCGTCGGAGGCGCTGCGTGCGCTGCTGGTCGGCCCGTGCGTCACGGATCCGGCTCTCGACGCGGCGCTCGACGCGCGGGGCGTCGTCCGCAGCCGTTTTTCGTCGCGCGACCTGATGCTGTCCGTTCTCGAGCCGGCCGCACTGGCGCGGCGTCTCGGCGTGCCGCGCCGGCCGGAGGACGATGACGCCGGCTGGCTCGCGCGCGCGTGGCCCCCGGAGCGCATGACGTTCTGGCCCGCAGACCGGTTCTGACGGCGGGCGCCCGCGAGCTGCGACGGTACGCTCTCGCGAAACCCGGCGAGAACCGAGTGCAACGGAGGATCCGGACATGAGGCAGATCTCCCAACGCGTCTGCGGGCGCGCAGCCCTCGGCATCGCGGCGGCGCTCGCGGCGCTCTCGCTCGGGCTCGCCTGCGCGATGCTGTGGAGCGATACGCCGCGGGTGACTGGCGACGAACTCGAGGCGCGCCTCGCAAACGGCGACGCCCCGCGGATCCTCGACGTGCGCACCCCCGAAGAGTTCGCGGCGGGCCACATCCCCGGCGCCGTCAACATCCCGCATACGGAGCTGTCGGCGCGGCTCGCGGAACTCGGCGCCGACGCGCGCGAGCGGGAACTCATCGTGTACTGTCGGAGCGGGCGGCGTGCCGCGCTGGCCGAAGAGATGCTGCGCGACGCTGGCTTCTCCGACTTGCGCCATCTCGAAGGCGACATGAACGCCTGGCGCAAACAGCAGCGCCCGTGCCAGGACTGCTGACGCCCGGGTCGCCGAAGCAGGGAGTCTCGATGGAATCGCGCCGCGTCGGCGGCGCCATGCTCGGAGTCCGGCAGCGGTCGGGACTAGCGGGGATCGAGGCGAAGGAAGTACCGGGGCGGGAAGCCGGTGAGGATCCGGAACACGATGCCGTGTCCGTGCTCCGCCATCAGACGATCGTGCTCGGCCGGGCTCACCGGGACGGCGCGGTACTCCTCCCGCTTGCCGCCGATCGTGACCTGCACCTCCGGATTCCGAAGCGCCTGTCGATACCACGCGCGCGGCCAGTGGTTCGCCGCGACGTAGAGCTGGCCGTCGCTGTCGAGCCGGGAGACGACCCGGTCGTTCGAAGTGCCGTCCTCGTCCGTCGTGGTGATGACGACGGTGCTTTCGTTCGCCGGCTGGAGGTATCCGAGCAGCGACTCGAACACGACGACGATGCCGACGTAGACGAGGGCGAAGATCAACAGGACCTTGAGGGCTTTCATCCGATGCCTCCTGTTGGCCTGGAAACCCGGCACGATCCGGGGCCGGACCGGGTTCCCGTGCCGAGCTGGCCATCGTATGTTCGCCGAACGGTGTCTGCAAAAGGGACCCGGACAGAGGAGGCGCCGGCAGGCCGCTTCCGCCGCGCCGGGATCCCGATCGAGCCGGTGGGCTCCGCGCAGGCAGACCGCTTCCGTGCGGAGCGCCCGCGGGCCCCCCGCTTCGCGGTTTCCGAAAAGAGGAAAACTGCACGTTTATGAATGTGCAAAAGGCTCTCGAGCCGGAATCCAAGCTGCTGTCATCTCTCATGAAATAGCGGCTTTCCCGATATGGGAAAAGAAAATATTCTTCTTTGTTCGGAACCGGCCTCAGGGTGATAGGGTGCTCGTCGCGACAACCCCGGCTCGGGCGGCTCCCGAGCCCCGATGCTGGAGCGATCGATCCACCCCACACCCACCCCCGCTCGGACCGCTCCGGGCGGTGGTTCTCGGGAGGTTCCTGCCATGCCCGCGAGTCTGCGCGCCCGACTGCTCGCCGTTCTCTTCGCCGTCGCCGTGCTGCCGTCCTTCGGCTGCGGCCAGATCGAGGTTCCCGTCGATCTCGTGCTGGAACAGCCGAGTTCGCTGACGCTCGAGTTGCCGATCATGCCGCCGCCCTACAACGAGGAGACCACTTCGCTCGTCGGCGGCGTCCAGACGACGATCGTGGCGAACGTCGGCCTGTTCCAGCTGCTCGGCGCCCTCGTCGGAAAGGCGATTCCGGCGGTGATCGAGATCGACGACATCCTGATCGCCGGCACCGAGATCGTGATCGGGGGGAGCCTGCCGACTGGCGCCATCTGCCTGTTCCAGGATCCCGATCTCGCCAGCGTCGGCTCCGCGCAGATGAACGTGCTGCTCGGCGTCGCTGCGTTCGACATGACGTTGAACACGAGGCTCGGCGTTTCGGACCCGGTTCTGGCTTCGCTGTTCGGCGAGCCGGATCCGTTCACGCAGGTCATCAGCGCCGTCGTACCGCTCAGCATCGGAGATCTGCTGACGATGATCGGTGGTGGCGACAGCGGCCTCGCGCTGACGCAGGACATCGAAACCGAAATCGGGCCGCTGCCGATCTTCGGGACGATCCGCGTGACCGGGTCGCTGACACTGGCCAGCAGCGACATCCCGCCGAGCGATCCGCTGCTCGACACCTGCGAGGCCTTCATCGCAAGCCTCTGAGCCGAGAGTGAGCGGACCTCGTATGCAGTTCCTTCGTTTCTCGCTCGCGCTGGGCTTGGCAGTGGCCTGCCCGCTGGCGGCCGCCGGGCAGAACTCCCCCGCCTTTCACGGCGTGGGGGATCTTCCCGGCGGCGACGTCGGAAGCGTCGCCACCGCGGTCTCGACCGATGCGAGTACGGTCGTCGGCTTCGCCGAGGGCGCCACCGGGACGCAGGCGGTGCGCTGGACGGAAGCGGCGGGACTCCAGGGCCTGGGTCAGCCCGGTGCCGACACGCCGTTCAGCCGGGCGAACGGCGTGTCGGCCGACGGCGCGGTGATCGTCGGATCCGCGGCCACCGGCAATGGTGGCCGTGCGTTCCGCTGGACATCTGGCGGTGGCTACACGTTCCTCGGCACGTTCTCCTGCTTCTTGTGCGACGGCGCGGCCACCGGGGAAGGCGTGTCCGGAAATGGTCTCGTTGCGGTCGGCTCCGGCCTCGAGCTTCCGTTCCTCGGCTCGCCGCGCGTGAATGCTGCGCGCTGGACGAGCGGCGGAACCAGCATCCGGGATCTCGGTGACCTGCCCGGGGGTGGTGAAGCCGGCGTGGCGCACGACGCGACACCGACCGGCTCGCTGATCGTCGGGGAGACCGACTCCAGCTCGGGTCCGGCCGGCTTCTGGTGGAATGGTTCGCTGCACGCGCTCCCCGGTCTGCCCGGTGCGGTCTACCGCACCGGCGCGCTGGCGATCTCCGACGACGGATCGACGATCGTCGGGGAGGCGAACTCCGCATCCGCCGAGACCAACTTTCCCGAACCGGTCCGCTGGACCGGGGCGAGCTACGGCGTGATCGAGCGTCTCGGCGCGCTCCCCGGCCAGACCCGCGCGCGCGGGCAGGCGATCGACGTCACGCCCGACGGCAGCCTGATCGTCGGCACCACCCGAAATCTCACGGGGCGAGACGTCGCCTTCCTGTGGGACGCGGTAAACGGAATGCGCTCGCTGGCCGACGTGCTGGCGGACGAATTCGGCCTCGATCTCGGCGGCTGGCAGCTCCACGCCGCCAGCGGCATCTCCGCGGTCGACGGCGTCGGCGAGTTCACCGTGGTCGGATCCGGGACCAATCCGTCCGGGGAACCGGAAGGATTCGTCGCGATCCTCTCGCCGACGGCGTGCCACGATGGCGTCGACAACGATGGTGACGGTTTCGTCGACTTCCCCGGCGACCCACACTGCACGTTCGCCGGGGATCGCTCCGAGGGACCCGACTGCAGCGACGGCCTCGACAACGACGGGGACGGATCCGTCGATTTTCCCGCGGATTCCGGATGCACCGCCGGCTCCGACGGGACCGAGCGGCTCGATTGCGAGGATGGCCTCGACAACGACGGCGACGGCTTCGTCGACCACCCCGACGACCCCGGCTGCCGCGTCGCCAGCTCGCCGAGCGAAACGCCGGAATGCGACGACGGTCTCGACAACGACGGCGACGGGGACATCGACACGGCCGACTCCGGCTGCGTGGATCCCAGCGACACCAGTGAGCGGCTCGACTGCAACGACGGCTTCGACAACGACGGCGACGGCCTCGTCGACTTCCCTGCGGACCCCGACTGCATCAGCCCGGCCGATGCGTCCGAAGATCCCGCCTGCTTCGACTTCGTCGACAACGACGGGGATGGCCTCACCGACTACCCTGCCGCGTATCCGCGCTGCCGCAGCCTCGACGATCCCGCCGAGGCCCCCGAGTGCAGCGATGCCCTCGATGACGACGGCGACGGCTTCAGCGACCATCCCGACGACGTCGATTGCCCGGGGCCGCTCTTCGACGTGGAGGCGCCGACGCAGGTCTCGATCGGCGATCTGCTCGTCGTCGACCGCGGGCAGGCCGCGCTGTTCGTCATCGACCCCGCGACGGGCGCCGAGCAGATCGTCTCGCAGGGGGCGCAGTTGGCCGAGCCGGAGGGACTGGTGCAGCGGGCGGACGGCCGGCTGGTGCTCTCGAGTCCGTCGGGGCTGTTCGAGATCAGCCTCGTGACCGGCCGCCAGACCCGTCGCAGCGATCCCTTCGTGTCGGCCGGCGGCATCCCGCTCGCCGTCGACTCGGCCGGGAATCCGGTGGCGCTCGACACCGCGGGCATCCATCGCATCGCGTGGAATCCCGACGGGTCGGGAATCACCACGACGCTGCTGACGGCGCCGGTCGGCGGGAACCCCGGCTCGCTCCAGATCTTCACCGGCTTCACGTTGGTGCTCGAGGACGACGACACGGCGCTCGTCACCGGCTTCGGGCTGCTCGGCGACGGCGTGTTCCGCGCCGAGCTGTCCCCGCCGAGCGTCGCCAAGGTGACGCCCGGCTTCCTCGGCCACGCGTGGCGGGACCTCGCGCTCGAGGCTCCAGGAACCCTCGTGGCGGTCGGACGCCATGCCTCGCTGGGGGAGGGTGTGTTCCGCATCGACACGTCCGACGGAACAGTGACCGCGCTGTCCACGGATCCCGCGTGGGTCCAACCCGAGGGCGTCGCCGTCGCCGCCGGCGGGGACCTCTACGTGGTCGACTCGGGAAGCTGCGGCAGCAGCGGCTGCAGCGGCGGCCTGGTGGCGCACGTCGATCCCGCCTCCGGCACGCGTCGCGTCGTCCGCAGCGGGCTCTTTACCGGCACGCTCCAGATCGCCGTCATCGACGCGCTCCCGATCGCGTGCTCGGATGGGATCGACGACGATGGCGACGGACTCGTGGATCTCGACGACCCCGGTTGCCGGAATGCCAGTTGGACGGTCGAGAACCCCGCCTGCGACAACGATCTCGACGACGACAACGATGGCAAGATCGACTGGGACGGGGGGTCCGGCGGCGGGACGCCCGATCCGCAATGCGGCGACATGCCCTGGCGCAAGGGGGAGGCCTCGTCCGGATGCGGCCTCGGCGCCGAGCTGGCGTTCGTCGTGCCGCTGCTCGCGTGGCTGCGGAGGCGGCGCTGACCCGCTTGCTGCTGGCCGTGCTGCTCGCGCTGCTCGGGACCGGCCTCGGGTACCTGTTGCTCGGCGTCGTGCTGGGTGTGGTGGCGGGCTGGTCACGCGCCGTCGCGCTCGATCAGGCGCTCGGACTCGCGCTGCACGCGGCGGTGGTGTTCGTGCGCGGCGCGCTTCCGGCCGTGCTCGCCACCGGGGCGGCCTGCTGGTTCTGGCGACACCGGCGCGGTTCGGATCCCGGCGTCTGGGCCACGCTGGCGCTGTCCCTGGCGCTCGCGGCCCTGGTGACGGCGCTGGTCCTCACGTCGCCGGTGGCCGGGTGGCCCCGGCTCGAGATCGAGCGCACGTCCGACGCCGTCGCGACGGTCGCGCTGCTGGGCGGTGGCGCCGCCGCCGCCGAGCTGCTGGCGCGGAGGCGGCTGCGACGGCCGGGCTTGCGCGGACGCCGGTGAGGCTCAGGCGTGGATCCGCATCGCCGGCACATCGGCCGCGCGTCGCCTCCCGCATCCCCCGTCCGCCGGGGCGAGCGAGTTCGACACTCACAGCTTCCGCTCCAGCACGTCGATGACGCGGTAGCGGCGGAAGCCGACCTTCTCGTACGCGCGCACGGCCGTGCGGTTGCCCGGGGACAGCAGCAGCAGGGCCGAGCGGGCGCCGTGCTGGAAGAGCGGCGCGAGCGCCCACGCGACGAGCGTCGAGCCGACCCCGCGGTCGCGCAGCTCCGGTTCGACGCCGACGTACGAGACCCACGGCCGGGTCGGCCAGTGCGTCTCGAGTTCGATCACAGCGACGACCCGCTCGCCCAGTCGCGCGATCGCGACGGCGCGCTGCGGATCCGCCAGCGCGGCGCGCGTGCCGGCCAGATCGCGGAACGCGAAGCCGCTGCGCTGGTAGAGCGCGAGCACGGCGTCGGCGTCGGCCGGTCGTGCCGCCGCGAACTCCAGGCCGGCGGTGAGCGGTCGCCGCGGCGCCGCCGGCGCTGCGGCCAGCCGCAGCAGGAGATGCTGGCGCGTCGCGCGGAAACCGAGCGCGGTCAGCAGCGAGTACCCCGCACGGTTGCGGACGCCGATCGCCGCCGAGAGGAGCTCGATCCCGAGCGGCTCCCGGGCGTGCTGCAAGGCGGCGCGCAGCAGCTCGCCCCCGAGGCCTCGGCCGCGCCGCTCGGACACGACGATGGGGCACACGAGTCCTGCCGTTCGGGCTTCGGGTGGGCGCAGGAAGCCGACCGCGCCTTCGACGCCGAGGGCGCTCTCTGCGACCAGCAGATGCGGCTCCGGACGGATGCGGTGCCGGGCGAAGTCCGCGAACAACTCCTCCGGGCGCTCCCAGAGCGGATTCAGCACGAAGTCCGTCTCGCCGCGGGCGCAACTGCGGGCCAGCGTGACGACGGCGTCGGCATCCTCCGGGCGAAACGCGCGGATCGGCATCGGAACCTCCCCGGCGTGGCCGGACTGACGCGCAGTCTACCGGGGACCGTCGTGCCGCGTCGGCGGGCCGGCGCGCTCCGGGCCGAAGCGCCGCGCCGTCCGCAGCCTCCGGATTTCGCCGTGCTTTGACACGTGAGTCAACTCTCTCCTAGAATGCTCCGCGTCTCCGGTGCGGGCTCCGGCCCGCGCGGACCGGCGATGCCCAACTGATCCCCACCCCGGCGCGCCGCTTTCCCGACGCGTCCGACCCCCCAGCGAGGAGAGTCATGTCCCAGCAGGCCAAGGCCGTCATCTGCCGCGAGTGGAACAAGCCCGTCGTCGTCGAGACGGTCACCGTCGATCCTCCGAAGCGCGGCGAGGTGATGGTGAAGATCGGTGCGTGTGGCGTGTGTCACAGCGATCTGTCCGCGACCAACGGCACGATCCCGCTGCCGCCGCCGCTGGTGCTCGGCCACGAGGGCGCCGGCACGATCTTCCAGCTCGGCGAGGGCGTGACGGATCTCGAGATCGGCGACACGGTCGTCGTCTCATGGGTGCCGATGTGCGGCAAGTGCCGCTACTGCGTGATGGGCAAGCCGCAGCTCTGCGACATGTCGGCGAAAGCCACGATCACGCTGCCGGACGGGACGCCGCGCTTCAAGGACAAGGACGGCAAGCCGCTCAATCACATGGCCGGCGTCGGCGTGATGGCCGAGTACGCGACGCTGCATCGCGACAACGTGATCAAGATCGATCCGTCGATCGGGATGGACAAGGCGGCGATCGTCGGCTGCGCGGTGATGACCGGCGCCGGTGCGGCGCTCAACACCGTGCACGTCGAGCCGGGTGCCGTCTGCGTCGTGTTCGGAGCCGGCGGCGTCGGCCTCAACACGAGCCAGGGCTGCGCGATCGCCGGGGCGGTGCGGATCATCGCCGTCGACATGTCGGACAAGAAGCTCGACTTCGCACGCCAGTTCGGCGCCACCGATACGATCAACCCGGCCAACGATGGCGATGCCGTCGCGAAGATCCTGGAACTGACCGGGGGCGGCGCCGACTACGCATTCGAGTGCATCGGGCTCGGCGCGACGATCAGCCAGGCCTACAACTGTCTGCACAAGGGCGGCACCGCCGTCGTCGTCGGCGTCTCGAAGCCGACCGAGACGGTGACGCTCGGCGCGTTCCTGATGCCGTTCCAGGAGAAGGTGCTGGTCGGTTCGATGTACGGTTCGGCGCGGCCGTCGATCGATTTCCCGCGCCTGCTCGACCTGTACAAGGCCGGCCGGCTGAAGCTCGATGAACTGGTCACGAAGACGTACTCGATCGATCAGGCGGCGGAGGCATTCGACGATCTGGTGGCGGGCGTGAACGCCCGCGGCGTGATCGTGTTCTAGCCGGTCGACGGCATCCGAGTCTGTTCGACGGCGCTCCGATCGCGAGATCGGGGCGCCGTATGCGTTTCGCACCGCGCGCTCGCTCGATCCCCGTGCTGCAGCCGCGCGAGGGACACGCCGATCGTCAGCCCCTGCAGCCAGCCGCCGAGGCTTCCGGTGGGGCGGAACAGCGCCATCACCGGCGCGGCGCTCGCGAGCACCTCGTCGACGACGGCGTCGGCCTCGGCGTCGTCGCGCAGCAAGCGCCGTGCACATGCGCGCAGCGCGTTGCGATGCTGCCGGAGCTGGAGCCCGAGGCGGACGGCACTGGCCTCTGCGGGCGGATCGAGTCGGAACGGCGGCGCGCTCGCCATGGTCGGTCCCTCCTGTGCGGCCAAGAACGCAACGACAACGAGGATGGAAAGCAAGTCGCGTGCCGACACCAGCGCGACCGCCGGACCGATGGGAACGGCGAATCGCGATTCCGTGAGGCTTCGCGACCCACGTCTGTGGGGCCGGTGAGGCGATCGAGCGGAGGCGCCCCCCCGGCGGCCGAAGGGCAGAGCGTCCGGACGGGAAATTCCTCGCGGAATCGACGGGCGCTCTTGCTGGACTGGGCCACACTCCCGAGAGGCCTTCCGCGGCGCCGTCTCGACGACGCCACGGAGGGTCGGCATCCGGCGGGCCGCCCGGCCACCCGCATGCGGAACGGATCTCTGCGCGGGAGGGGAGACGCATGATTCTCGATCCGCAGCGACCTCGGATCACCCCCGAACCCGTCGTCCCCGAGCCGTCCGACGAGGAAGCGCTCGACGTCTGGGGGTTTCGGGATACCCGCTTCGTCGCGCGGGCCGACGGGGTCGTGGTGCTGACCGGGACGCGCTACGCGCTGTCGGGTCAGGAGCTGCCGGAGCTCCTCGCCTGGGCCCAGCAGCAGTTCCACCCCGATGTGTGCCCCGAGGATCTGAACCGGTCGCAGTACCCGCCGCCGATTCCGGAGCCGCGCCGCCACGCCGGCTTCGTCGACGAGCTGCGCAAGACGCTGGCCGAGGATCAGCTCAGCGAGGATCCGGAGCTGCGTCTGCGCCATGGGCACGGCCACACGCAGCAGGAGATGTATGCGATCAAGTACGGACAGCTCGAGCGAGTGCCGGATCTGGTCGTGTACCCGAGCGAGGACGCCCACGTCGAGCGGATCGTCGAGGCGGCCGGGCGACACGATGTCGTCCTGATCCCGTACGGCGGGGGAACCAATGTCACAGACGCCCTGCGTTGCCGGGCCGAGGAGTCCCGCACCATCGTCTCGGTCGACCTGCGCCGGATGAACCGGATCCTGTGGATCGATCCGGTGAATCGCATGGCCTGCATCGAGGCCGGCGCCGTCGGCCGCGACATCGTGACCGGCCTGACGCGGCACGGGTTCACGATGGGACACGAGCCCGACAGCGTGGAGTTCTCGACGCTCGGCGGCTGGATCGCAACCCATGCGTCCGGCATGAAGAAGAACCGCTACGGGAACATCGAGGATCTCGTGCTCGACGTGCGGGTCGTGACGGCGCAGGGCGTGCTGGAGCGCACCGCCGTCCATCCGCGCGAGTCGGTCGGCGCCGGGGATACGCGCCGCTTCGTGTTCGGCAGCGAGGGGTGTCTCGGCATCGTGACGCGAGCGATCGTGAAGCTGTTTCCGCTGCCGGAGGAGCAGGTCTACGGCTCGGTGGTGTTCCCCGACTTCCCGAGTGGCGTCGACTTCCTGTACGAACTGCAACAGGCCGGCGACGTGCCGGCGAGCGTGCGACTCGTCGACAACCTGCAGTTCCAGCTCTCGCAGATGCTGAAGCCGCGCAAGGGAGGGCTCCAGAAACTGGTGTCGGCGGCGGAGAAGCTGTTCGTCACACGCGTCAAGGGCTTCGACGTCCAGCGCATGACGGCCTGCACGATGGTCTTCGAAGGCAGTCGTGCCGAGGTGGCCGCGCAGCAGAAGCGCACCAAGGCGGTCGCCAAGCGGCACGGGGGCCTGGCCGGAGGGGCTGCCAACGGCGAGCGCGGCTACCAACTGACCTTCGGCATCGCGTACCTGCGCGACTGGATCCTCAATCACTACATGATCGCCGAGAGCTTCGAGACGTCGGTGCCGTGGAGCCGCGCGCTCGAGCTGTGCGAGGCCGTCAAGCAGCGGATCCACGCCGAGCATGCGGCCCGCCAGCTACCGGGCAAGGCCTTCGTCACGTGCCGGGTGACACAGCTGTACCCGACGGGAGTCTGCATCTACTTCTATTTCGCGTTCTACTTCAAGGGCATCGCCGGGAATCCGAGCCAGGTCTACGCGGAGATCGAACACGCCGCGCGCGACGAGGTGCTGGCGCGCGGCGGATCCCTGTCGCATCACCACGGGATCGGCAAGCTCCGACAACCGTTCCTCGGGCGTATCGCGTCTCCGGGATTGCTGGCGTTCGCGCGTGCGATGAAGCACGCGGTCGACCCGCAGAACGTGTTCGGCGCCAACAACCAGCTGTTCGGAGGCGAGCGCAAGGGCTGATCCGGACGGGGGGGATCGTGCAGCGACGAGGCACGAACGACACCGAAGTCCTGCTGACCGGCGCGACGGGGTTCCTCGGCAAGGTGGTGCTGTACGAGCTGCTGCGGCGCCGTGAGCAGCTCGGCCTTGCGCGCGTCCACGTGCTGCTGCGGCCGCGCGGCGGGACCGCCGTGGCCGACCGGTGGCGCGAGGAGCTGCTGCCATCGGCGTGCTTCGCGGAGCTGCCCGCCGGCTGGGCCGATCGGGTCGCGGTGATCGCCGGCGATTGCGAGCGCCCGGATGCCGGCATCGAGGCCGCGCGGCGGGCCGCCCTGGCGTCGTCCGTGACGCACGTGATCCATTGTGCAGCGTCCGTCGAGTTCGATCTCCCGATCGCACAGGCGACGGCCGCCAACGCCACGAGCGCTCTGCACGTGCTCGAGCTGGCGCGCGGCTTCCCGAGGCTCGCCGCGCTGGTCTCCGTCTCGACGGCGTACGTGACGCCGCACCCCGGCGCCGAGACGCCGGTCGAGGAGCGCCTGGCGCCGCTGCCGTGGGATCCCGATCGGGTCTACGACGCGATTCGCGCCGGTCGCCATGACGCGCCCGTGGCCGAGGCGGCGCTGCTCGCCGAGTCGGGCCACCCGAACACCTACACGCTGACGAAGTCGTTGGCCGAGCACCTGCTGGCGCGCCGGCGCGGCGCGCTGCCGCTGGTGCTGGTACGGCCCAGCATCATCGCCGCGAGTCAGCGCCGGCCGTTTCCGGGCTGGATCGACAGCGCGGCGGCGTTCGCGCTGTTCGCCGTCGGGATCGGCAGCGGACGCATGCGCGTCGTGCTGGCGCGGCCGGAAGCGCGCCTCGACCTGGTGCCGGTCGACGCCGTCGCCGAACGCATCGTCGAGGCGGCGTTTCGCGCCCCCGCGGTGCGTCCGGACGCCGTCCGTGCCGAAGCTCCGACTCCGGCGCCTCCCATTCTGCATCTCACGTCCGGCTGGGAGCTCAGCCCGACGCTCCGGATGTGTCAGCAGCGCGTCGGACCGTTCTTCGAGCGCCATGCGCGGCCGGGGGCTCCGCCGCCGCGCGTGCGCTACCTCGGCCCCGACGGCTGGCGCTGGCGCCTCGCGCACCGGCGCCATCACGGCCGGCGCGCGGCCGGCGAGGGTTGGGCCGATGCGATCGCCGAGACGAGCCGGCGCTTCGCGTATTTCACGCATCACAGCTTCCGGTTCGTCTCGTCGGTGCCACTCGACGCGCGGGACTTCGAGCCGGGCGCCTACCTCGAGACCGTATGCCGCGGCGTCTGGCGGCACCTGCTCGGTGGGGACGAGCGGACGGTGCCGGTCGCCGGCCGCGTCCACGCGCGAGATGGCGGCCGGATCGGGTGGGCGCTGCGCCAGCCCCACGGCAACGGCTTCCTGCGTCTGGCCAGCGTTCTGGTCGACGCGACGCTGGCGCGCTCCCACGAGTGCGTCAGTGTCGACGAGGCCTCGTTCCGGACGGCGCTCGCGGGGCTGCCGCGCGATGCGCGCCGGATGCTGGTGCCATCCCACCGCAGCTATCTGGACTTCGTGCTGCTCTCGTATCTGTGTTTCGCGCGTCCGGACCTCGGCATCCCGATCCCGCACGTCGCCGCCGCGTCGGAGTTCGCGCGGATCCCGTTGCTCGGTTGGCTGTTCCGGCGTCTGCACGCGTTCTATCTGGTGCGCGGGCAGGGGCACGAGGACAAGCGCCTGACGCAAACCGTCGGCCGCCTGGTTCGGGAGGGCTGCGTGCTCGAGTTCTTCCTCGAAGGACAGCGCAGCCGGTCGCGGCGCTTCCTCGAGCCGCGCCGCGGGCTGCTGCG
Source organism: uncultured Pseudomonadota bacterium (assembly GCA_900696485.1). Lineage (GTDB taxonomy): Bacteria > Myxococcota_A > UBA9160 > UBA9160 > PR03 > CAADGG01. The sequence continues at coordinate 46,811 of CAADGG010000022.1, read as the reverse complement.
CAGCTTGCAGGCGACCGGCCGACCGTGCGCGCTGCTGCCGATCGCGATCAGCTACGACCACGTGCCGGAAGAGGCGAGCTTCCTCGACGAGCTGCGCGGCGCGCCGAAGCCGTCGATGCGGCTGCGAGATCTGCTTCGCTGGACCGGCCGGCTGTTGCGCGGCGACGTCGAGCTCGGCCACGCCCATATCGCGTGTGGCCGCCCGATCCGGCTCGATCTCGAGAGCGACGTGCACGACCTGAGCCGCCAGCTCATCGCGGAGCTCCAGGCCCACACCGTGGCGACGACGCACCATCTGCGCGCGTTCCTCGCGGCGACGGCGCCGGCCGGCGTCGACCTCGCGTGGCTGCGCGAGGCGATCGTGCGCCGCGGCGGCCACGTGCTCGATGGGCCCCCTCGCCGACAGCCGGTCCACGCGGTCACCGAGCGCTGCTTGCGCGAGCACATCGCGCCGTGGTTCCTGGCCGAGGCGGCGCTCGCCTACGCCGGCAACCCGGGCATCGAAGCGCATGTGCGCCGCCAGTCGTGGGGCGCGCGCGGCGCCGCGATCGATGCGCAGGCGGAGTTGGCCGATGCCCGCGTGCGCTCGGTGGTCCGCGCGCTCTTCGATCCGGTGTGCGCGGCGAAGGTCGCCGGCGTGCGCGCGCTGCTCGCCGACGCGGGGGCGTCGCTGCCGGCGCCGGCCGAGCTGGCACGCCGGCTGCCGGCCGCCCATCTGCCGGACCTCGAAGCGCTCTACGAAGAGCTCGCCGAGGGCGGCCTGCTGGTGCGCGCCGATCGCGGCGCCTCGTGGAGCTTCGGCCCGCGCGCCGCCGAACTGCTCCGCTACGCTGCTGCGTGTGAGACGATCGGTCTCCCCGTCGAGGAGGGCCCGCGATGAAACCGCTGCTCGTGACCGGCGCGTCCGGCTTCGTCGGTCGCCATCTGCTCGAGGCCAACGTCTTGCGCACCGCACCGCAGCCGATGCTGGCGCTGGTGCGCACGGCCGATGCGTGGCGTCGCGCCGACTGGACGGCGGCGCTCGGCGATGTCTCGCTCGTCGAGGGCTCCGTGACCGAGCCGTCGTCATGGACACAGCAGCTACCGGCGCTCGGCGGCATCGCCCACCTCGCCGCCGTCGTGCAACATTCCCGACACGATCCGGGCGACATGCGCCGTGTCAACGTCGATGGCACGCTCGCGATGGTGCGGCTCGCCGCTGCACAGCGCTGCCGTCTCGTCGTGGTGTCGACCAGCGGCACGGTGGCCTGCTTCCGCAGTGCGGACGAGGCCGCGGACGAGAAGTCCCCGTTCTGTGAGGCCACCGTCGCGCGCTGGCCCTACTACGCCTCGAAGATCGAGATGGAGCGCCGCGCCCGCGCGCTGGCCGACGAACTCGGCGTCGAGCTGGTCTTCGTCCGCCCGCCGATCCTGCTGGGCCCGGGGGATCATCGTTTTCGCTCGACCCGCAACGTGCAGAAGGTCCTCGAGCGCAAGCTGCCGTTCGTGGTCCGCGGGGGCATCGCGTTCGGCGACGTGCGCGACGCCGCGGCGGCGCTGCTCGTCGCGCTCGAGCGGCCCGACGTGCAGCCGGTCTACCACCTGCCCGGCCATGTCTGCGGCATCGAGGAGTTCTTCGCGCAGATCGCCGCGCTCTCCGGGGTGCCGGGCCCGCGCTGGACGCTGCCGTACGGGCCCGCGCACGCGCTCGCGAGCCTCGTCGAGGGCCTCGGCGCGCGCCTGCTCGGCCAGCCGCCGCACTGGCTGCCGGATCCCGTCGTCGTCGAGATGGCCGCGCATCACTGGGCGCTGCGTTCGCTCTACGCGGAAGCGGATCTCGGCTACCGCCTGCGCCCCGCCCGCGACACCCTCGACGACACGATCACCTGGCTCCGCGCCGTCAAGAAAGGGGCCGGGTTGGATTCGTCAACTTTTCCCATCGGGAAAAGTTGACGAATCCAACCCGGCCCCTTTCTTGACGGCGGCGGCGTCATCGTCCGCGGCCGCGGTGCGGGAGACTCGGACGCGCGCTCGCACGCGCTCGACGAGCCGGGCGAGGTCGAAGCCGCGGCCGCGCGGGATCTGGAAGTACTGGTCGCCGTCGTCCTTCAGCAGCAGCTTCACGTGCTGGCCCGCCAGTGCGGACTCCGCCGGCTCTCCCTCGCCGGGGGGATGATCGAGCTTGGCGAATGCGCGCCGGCCGTCGATGCGTACGAGCCCGACGTGCACCGGACCGGGCCGGTGGCCGCTCGTCACGTGGATGCTGGTGAACGCCTCGAGCAACGCGCGCCCGCCGGGCAGCCGCTCGCGCTCCTCGCTGAGGTTCGCCGGCCCGGCCGAGCGGAACGACAGCGGCGGGCGCGGAGCCGCCGCGGGCGTGCGTTTCGAGTCGCTGCGCTCGATCACCGTGACGTACACGTTGTTGCCGGGTCCGCCGATCGAGTGTGCGATGCCGACCTTCGCGCCGGGCACCTGCGCGTGCGGATTCGGGAAGCGCCCGGCGAGCTGCAGGTAGCACTCGGCGATCTGGAACAGCCCCGTGCCGCCGACCGGATGGCCGCGCGCCTTGAGTCCGCCCGAGAAATTCACCGGCAAGCGGCCGTGCCGGCCCGTCACCGGGTGTTCGAGCGGATCCTTGGGCTCCTGCTTGAGACTCCCCACCAGGGCCTCGATCGCCTCTCCCGGTTCGACGAGTCCCAGGTCCGTGAGGCTGATCGGCAGCAGGCTGTTGAAGGCATCGTGACACTCGACGTACAAGCCCTCGACGTCGCGCGGCCGCGCGATGCCGGCGCGCCAGTACGCGACACGAGCGGCGGCGCGCGTCGCATCCATGCCGGACAGATGCCGGCGATCGAGGATCGAGCTGGTTTCCGTCGCGGATCCGAGGCCGGCGATCTTCACGGCCTGCGGCCGCGCCGTCAGCACGACGCAGGCGGCCCCGTCGCAGATCGGTGAGCAATCCTTGCGCAGCAGCGGCGTCGCCACGGGCAGGTTCCGGGTGGTGTCGAAGTAGGCGTCGAGCGACTCGGGCCGGCCGTGGAACGCCGCCAGCGGATTCGCCGCACCGAGGGCATGGGCCCGCACCATCAGCCGGGCCAGCAGGTCGGCCACCGGCTTGCCGCGCAGCCGTCGCTCGGCCAGCCAGGCCTGCGTCACCAGCGCGATCAGGGCCGGCATCGTAAAGCCGAAGTTCCGTTCGGCCGGATCGATCGTCTTCGACATGATCGCCGTGGCGACCTCGGTCGTGACGTTCTTCATCCGCTCGCCTGCCAGCACCAGCACGGTTTCGCACTGACCCGACGCAACCTTGTAGCAGGCCTCGTGCAGGGCAGCGGCGCCGGTCGACGAGGCGGTCTCGGAGCGGATGGCGGGAATCCCGGTCAGGCCCAGGCGGTCGGCTATCTTGGCGGCCACATTGGCGCGGTTCTCGAACTCCTCGCTGTCCATGATGCCGACCTGGAGGGCCTCGAAGCTGCGCGCGGGCGACTCTTCGAGGGCCCGCTGGTAGGCTTCGGCGAACAGGTCGAAGACCGAGGCGAAGATCCGGCCAGTCAGGTCGACCTTGGTCAGGCCGACCGCGGCGATGTACACGTCGCGAGCCACGGACGACCATCATAGCGAGGAGATTCGATGCGGACGCTGCGTTGGACACTGCTGGCGATCCTCGTGCTGTTGGGGATCGGGTGGCTGGTGCAGCGCGCCCGCCAGCCGGGAGTCGATCCGGGCAGCGCCCTGGTGCTGCGCCTCGAGGGCGAACTCGTCGATGCTCCCGATGCCCCGCCGATCGCCCGCCTGCTCGGCGTACAGCGCCGCTCGTTGTTGAGCGTGCTCTCGGAGCTGCGCAAGGCGCAGCGCGACGAGCGCCTGGCCCACGTAGTGCTCGAGATCGGCGATCTCGAGATCGGCTGGGCCAAGGCGCAGGAGCTGCGCGACGCGATCCAGGATCTGCGCGAGGCCGGCCGTCACCCGGTGGCGCTGCTGGGGGTCGCCGGGTTCGGCGCCAATCTCGAGTACTACGTCGCGAGTGCCGCCGAACAGGTCTATCTGCAGCCCGGTAGCGGACCGCCGCTGATCGGTCTCGCCGAAGAGCACATGTTCCTCGGCGGCGTCTGGGAGCGTTACGACATCGCGGTCGCCGTCGGCAAGGCGGGGAAGTACAAAGGCGCCGCCGAGCAGCTCACCGGCCACGAGATGAGCGCCCCGTACCGCGAGCAGGCCGCGTCGTTGCTCGACTCCATCGACACGCAATTCGTGTCGGGGATCGCCGAGGCGCGCGGGCTCTCCGCACAGGACGTGCGCCGGGCGCTGGCGCTGGCCTCCTCGCGGCCGGAGACGCTGAAGGCGCTCGCTCTGGTCGACGGCGAGAGCAGCCGCGACGAGCTGATCGAGACGCTCGGCGCGCCGCCGGTGGTGGAGGGGGACGACTACGCGGCGATCGACGCGGCGTCGGTCGGTTTCGATCCGGTCGCGACGTTCGCGCTCGTCTACGCCAGCGGCACGGTCGTCCAGGGCGAGGGCCAGGCGACGCGGACCGGGCAACCGGTGGCCGCTGCCGACACCGTGGCGAAGGCGCTCGAGACGGCGGCCGAAGATGATTCGGTGCAGGCGATCGTGCTCCGCATCGACAGCCCCGGAGGCGGCTCCTTCCCGTCGGAGACGATCTGGCGCGCGGTCCGGGCCGCACGCGCGCACAAACCGGTGGTGGCGTCGTTCTCGGACTACGCGGCATCAGGCGGCTACTACCTCGGCTCGGCCGCGGATGCCGTGGTGGCGCAGCCGGGCACGATCACCGGCTCGATCGGCGTGTTTGCCGTGCGGCCGTCCTTCGGCGCGTTCCTGGCGCGCTTCGGCGTCGCCACCGAGACGATGGAGCGCGCCCCGCACGCCGAACTGAATCTCGCCACGCCGCCGCTCTCCGCCGATACCGAGGAGTGGCTCGAACGCGAAGTCGGCCGCGTCTACGAGCTGTTCCTGGACCGCGTCGGCGAGGGGCGCGGGCTCGAGGTGCCGCAGGTGGACGTCGTCGCGCAGGGGCGCGTCTGGACCGGAGAGCAGGCCGTCGAACACGGACTCGTCGATCGGCTCGGCGGCCTGCGCGCGGCGGTCCGGGTGGCCAAGCAGCGCGCCGGCATCGATGAGGACGCGGACGTGGGGCTCGCGGTGTACCCGCCGCCGAGACCGCTCGCCGAGCAGATCGCGGAGAGCCTTCGGCTCTCGGCGGTGCACGCAGCCCGGTCCGCGCTGCCGTTCGATGCCGGGCACTGGCCGGACGCCGGCGGCCGGGTTTCCGCCTGGTTCGGCGCCGTGGCCGAAGGGGGCGCGTTGTTGCTGCCCCCGGTCTGGATCGAGATCCGATAGCGTCCGGAACCAGAGCGATGCGAGCGGAGGAGCGGAACGGACGGGACGGGTGAAACGGACGGGACGGCGTGGAACGAGACGGATCGGGAGTCCGTTCCCGGTCGCCCCGCAGCGGAGGGACTGCGCCGTGCGGATGGAGAAGGAGTTCGACATCGACCGGCCGCGCGCCGAAGCGGCTGCGTTGCTGGCCGACGACGCGGTGCTCTGCGAGCTGTTCCCCGACACCGAGACGCAGATCGTCGATCGCCGCGGCCCGCGCAAGACCATCGAGAGTCACTACACCGCACTCGGGCAAGCGGGGACGGCGCGCTTTCATTTCGACTACGAGCCGGGCGGGGACATTCGCTTCGAGAAGGTGTGCGATGGGCGAGTCTGGAAGGAACTGCACGGATCGGTGACGTTGGTCGAGCGCAAGACGAAGACACGGGTCCGCGTCGAGCTCGAGGGCCGGACCAAGGCGCTGGTGCCGGAGTTCACGATTCGCGGCCCGATGCAGGGCCAGCTCGACCAGATGGCGCAGGCGCTGCGGCGTCGCCTCGCGCCGAAGCGCCAGCCGAAGGCGAAGGGCTGAGCGTGGCGGCCGAGAGGGTCGTCGCCACGGACGGCGTGCGGCTCGCGGTGGAAGCCCACGGCGACGGCCCGCCGATCCTGTTCTCTTGCGGCTACTGCACGACGCGGGAGAATTTCCGGCCACAGGTGGCGCCGCTGGTGGCCGCGGGCTTCCGCGTGCTGCTGTGGGACTATCGCGGTCACGGGGAGTCCGACGCGCCCGAACAGGCCCATGCGTATTCGATGGCGCAGGTGCTCGACGATCTCTCGTGCGTGCTCGACTGGGGCGCGGGCGTCGGCGGCGCAGCCGTCCTTGCGGGATTCTCGTTCGGGGGTCTCGCATCGCTGCACTTTGCGCTGCGCCAGCCCGGACGCGTGCGTGCGCTCATGCTGCTCGACACCGGTCCCGGCTTCAAGAATCCGGAGGCGCAAGCGCGCTGGCGGGCGCAGACCGAGAAGACCGCGGCGATCCTCGAGCAGCGCGGCTTCGACGGGTTCCTGGCGAGCCGTGGCGCCGATACGGCAGTCGGTCGGCACCGTGAGGCGCCGGCGGCGATTGCCGCTGCGGCCGCCATCGCCCGCCAACGAGTCCATGGCGTCGCGCAGTTCGGGCGGCAGGTCTCGGGACTGGCGCCGAGCTGCATCGACGAGCTGGCGCAGATCGAGGCGCCGTCGCTGGTCCTCGTCGGCGCCGAGGATACGGCCTTCCTGCGCGCCGCCGAGGTCCTCGCCGCCCGGCTCCCCCACGCCCGCCACGTCGTCATCCCGGACGCCGGCCACGTCACGACCCTCGAGCAACCCGAAGCCGTGACCCAAGCCCTCCTCGACTTCCTCCTCCCCCCCGCCCCCCCCAGCAAGAAAGAGGTCGTCGTCAAGAAAGGGGTCGGGTTGGATTCGTCAACTTTTCGGTGAGCCCGAGGTGGCGGCTCGAAGCCGAAGGCCCCCGGCGGCGTCCTGTCAATTCCGAGCCCGGCCCCGATGTCGCTTTCGGCCCCGGGGTCGGGTTCTGCCGGAACCGGACGGATCGGGGCGGGTTCCTGGGAAGGTGGCGTTCGCGTTGACGCAGACTGGCGATGAAGACGTGCGGCTGATGCTGGCGCTGCGGGCCGGCGACGCCGCGGCGTTCGACGCGCTGTTCGCCCGCTGGTCGGGCCGGCTGCTCCGCTACCTCGAGCGCATCGTCCGCGATGCCGGCTGCGCCGAGGATCTGCTTCAGGAGGTGTTCCTGCGCGTCTATCGGGCGCGTGAGCGCTACGAGCCCGACGCTCGCTTCTCGACCTGGCTGTTCACGATCGCCACACGGCTGGCGTGGAACGAGCTGCGTCGGCCTCGCCACCAGCGGTCGCACGATTCGATCGAGGAGAAGTCCGGCACGGGAGCGCTTCATCTGGTCGCCGGACAATCCGCCGTCGACGCCGTCGTCGATGCGCGCCGGACCAGCGCTCACGTCGAGCGAGCGCTCCGGCAGCTACCCGAGCGCCAGCGGGCTGCTCTCTGGCTCGCCGCCGTCGAAGGCCTCTCGTACGCCGAGGTCGCGATCCTGTTGGATACCACCGACAAGTCCGTGAAGGCGCTCGTGCACCGCGCGCGCACTGCGTTGGCGGAGCAGCTTGACGCCGCCGGCCGCCGCGGCGCTCCTCCCGGAGAGACGTCATGAGCGAAGCCACCACGAACCCCGTCTGCGCCGCTTGCGACGAAGATCTCTCGGCCTGGATCGACGGCGAGCTCGCCGAGTGGCGCGCTCGGGAGATCCGTCTCCACGTCGCAGCGTGTGCCCGCTGCCGGCCGCGCGTCGCGGCGCTGCGCAATGTCGATGACGCGCTGCGCGGGCTCGCGAGTGCGCCGCCGACGCGCAGCGAGGCCACCCGACTCGAGCGCCTCGAGGCGCGCCTCCTGGCGGCTCGACAGGACGCGCGCGAGGTCGGGTTCCGACCAGAGTCTGCCGCGCACGCGATCCCGGTGGTGTCCGCACCGCCGATCGGCGCTCCGCGGCGGCGGCCGCGTCGCCGGTGGACCCCGGGCCTCGCCGGTCTCGCCGCCGTTGCGCTCGCGGTCGTCGTCGTCCCGGTCCTGCTCGAGCGCGCGGCGAGTCGGTCGCCGGGGCCGAACGGCCGGGACGGGACTGCGCGCGACGAAGCCATCGTGAAGGAGTCTGCCGCTCGCGAGACCGCGCCGTCCGTGGCGCCGGCTCTGCCGCCGGCGGCCATCCCGCGTCCGCTGTCGATGACGCCGGGTCGTTTCGGCGCGTCGGCGCCGGAGGATCCGGCCGCCGGATCGGGATCGGAAACGGACGCCGCCGTCGCCTCGCCGGACTTCGGCCGGGCCGATCTACCGCTGATCGAGCGCCTCGATGCGCTCGAAGCCCTGCCGCGGATCCAGGAGCTACCGCCTGCCGAGCGCCGCCGGCTCGCCGAGCGCCTCGCGGCGCCTGATTCTGCGGCCGCGAGCGATCGCGAACGCCTGCGCGACAACATCCTGCGTTGGCGTGAGATGCCGGCGCCGCAGCGCGAGGCGTTGCGCCAGCGCTGGCTCGAGTACCAGGCGCTTCCCGAGCCGGAGCGCGCTCGGCTGCTCGACACAGGCTCATCGCTGCCGTAACGGTTCCTCGCGCCGCCCGGGCTCCGGGTGGACGAGAGCGGATGCGGGCTCTACTCCTCCGGAAGCCCAGCCCGCGGAGGTCGTCCCCGTGCATTCCGAGCAGAGGCGCCTCGCGGCCCTCAACGTCGCGGGCGGTCTGCTGGTTCTCGGCAGCTACTGGCTGGCGTTTGCCGGCACGCCGGAGCTGCAGACGGGCCTCTGGGGCGGCGTTCCGGAATCGCTCCGCCCGCTCTACACCGTCAATATGTTGCTGGCGGCTGCGGGCTACTTTCCGTTCACCGCGCTGCTGCTGTTCGCGCTGCGTCCCGCAGCGGGGCTGCCGGGTGGGCGACCGTACCGCCTGCTGCATCTCCTCTACGGGCTGATCCTGTTCCCGTCGGCGCTGTGGCTGCCGCTGACGGCTCGCATGCTCGCCGAGCCGAGCGGGTGGCTGTGGGCCGCCATCCGCATCGATCTCGCGCTGGTCGGACTCGGTTCGACGGGGCTGCTGGTGCTGCTGTTCGCGATCGCGCGCCAGCGCCGGGATGCGTTCGGCTGGGTGGCCTTCGCCGGCATCCTGCCGTTCTGGCTGCAGACCGCCGTGCTCGACGCGATCGTCTGGCCGGCGTACTTCCCATGGCCTTGAACCGCACCCGGTGAGGGGTCCGCGCGTTCCGAGCTGGGCGCGAGCGGCTCGCACGAGCGGGCGCTGGAGCGGCCGGGAGCGCCCGCCGTTCGCGATCGCGCCGGGCGCCGGCGAAGAATCCGTGTGGGACTATCCGCGGCCGCCACGCCTGGTTCCCGACTCTCGACACGTCCTGGTGAAGGCCGGGAGCGTCGTCGTCGCCGGCGAGCGGGTGACGCCGCAGCCCGGCGGCTTCTACGCCGGGTGGGTCACGCGTGAGATCGTCGGGCCGTGCAAAGGGGAGCCGGGATCCGAGGGCTGGTAGTCGAACGATCTCCGGACCGATACGGACGCCGGTCTCGGGCTGGGAGGGGAGGAGAGATGCACGAGTCCGACGAGGCGCGGCTCATCGAGAAGCTGCGGAAGATCGAGCGGCTGTTCGCGCGCACGGACGTCGCCGGCGAACGCGCGGCGGCGGAGAGCGCGCGCGAACGGATCCGCGAGCGGCTCGATCAGCTCGCGCAGACGGAGCCGCCGGTCGAGTTCCGCTTCTCGCTTCCGGACGCGTGGTCGAAGTCGCTGTTCCTCGCGCTGCTCCGGCGCTACGGCCTTGCGCCGTATCGCTATCGCGGACAACGCCGCACGACCGTCATGGTCCGTGTGGCGCGGACCTTCGCAGACCAGGTCCTGTGGCCGGAGTTTCGTGAGCTCGACGCCACGCTGCGCCAGCATCTCGATGCCGTCACGCGGCGGATCATCGCGACGGCGATCCACGGCGATGCGCGGGATGCCGAGGAGCGACCGGGCGAGGCGCCGCGCGCGCTTGCGCCGGGCGGGCTGGCGCGCGGCTCCGAAAATTGACGAATCGAACCCGACCCCTTTCTTGACGGGGTGTCGGGGATGGTGGGGTCAGGGGAGGTCGACGGTGGTCTCGCCTTCGGAGCGGGCGATGATGGCGGCGCCGCAGGAGTCGCTGAAGACGTTGACGGCGGTGCGGGCCATGTCGAGCGGGCGGTCGATGGCGAGCATGGCGCCGACGATCAGGTCGACCTGCGGGCCGCGCAGCTCGACGGCTTCGAGGACGATGAAGATCATCACGAGGCCGGCCGATGGGATCGCGGCGGTGCCGATCGACGCGAGCAGCGCCGTCAACACCACCAGCATCTGCTTCGCGAACGAGAGCTCGATGCCGAGCGCCTGCGCGATGAACAACACGCCGGCGCATTCGTAGAGTGCCGTACCGTCCATGTTGATCGTGGCGCCCATCGGCAGCACGAACGACGAAATGCGGTTCGAAACGCCGACCTTCTGCTCGACCGCGCGCATCGTCACCGGCAGCGTGGCGGCGGACGAGGATGTGGAGAACGCCATCGCCAGCGGCTCGGCCATGTTGCGAAAATGGACCCACGGCCGGATCCGGCCCAGCAGGATCAGCAACAGCGGCAGCACGAGCAGCAGATGCGTGGCGAGCCCCCCGGTGACCGTCAGCGCGTACCAACCGAGCGCGCGGAAGGCCTCGAGACCGGTGCTGCCGACGGCGCTGGTGATCAGACCGAAGACGCCGAACGGCGCCAGCCGGATGATGCCGCTGGTCAGCACCATCATCGCCTGGAAGCCGGCCTCGAAGACGCCGAGCAGCCGGCTCCGCGCGTCGTCGGGCAGCCGGCCGAGCGCGAGGCCGAGCAGGATCGAGAACACGATCAGGCCGAGGATGTCGCCGCTGGCGGCGGCGGCGAGCGGGTTCGTCGGCACCATGCGCAGCAACATGTCCACGATCGACGTCGGCGTCTCGATGGCCGGCAGCACCCCGCCGCCGACGCCGCCGAGTTCGGCACCGACACCGGGCCGGATCGCATTGGCGAACACGAGCCCGACCAGGATCGCGAGCAAGCTGGTGACGATGTAGTACGCGAAGGTCTTACCGAACATCCGGCCGACGTCTCGGCCGCCGCCAATCGATGCGACGCCCGAGACCACGGACGTCAGCACCAGCGGGACGATCACCATCCGCAGCAGCCGGACGAACAGCGCTCCCATCCAGGACACGCGGTCGGCGAACTCACTGCCACCGATCGCGCCGGCCGCCGCACCGAGCGCCATCGCCGTGAAGATCTGCCAGTGCAGGCGCCGGTACCAGGGCGTTGCGCGCTCGTCGCTCACGCCGGGACGCTACGGGGTGTGTCGCGGACGGGCAAGTGTCCGACGCCGGAGTTCGACGTCCGTCCGTCGCCTCGACCGAGCCGCATCACACGATCGGTTCGCACGCGCGCCGGACCGCGTGGTCCGTCATGCGCCTCGACGGAGGCGCCGCCGTCAAGAAAGGGGTCGGGTTCGATTCGTCAACTTTTCCAGACGGAAAAGTTGACGAATCGAACCCGACCCCTTTCTTGACGGGGCACGTCAGCCGAGTTCGGGGGTGGGTCGCCCCTGCGTGCGGGCGAGCGCGATGAGGCCCTTGAGCCCACCGCGGAAGTTCCATGCCTCGAGGCCTTCGCGGCGCATCCGCTCGGCCAGGTGCTCGCTCTTCAGGCCGAACTCGCAGTAGAGGACGTAGCGGCGATCGCGCGGCAGCGCGGGCAGCGCAGCCAGCGCGTGATCGAGATCGAGGGATAGCGCCCCCGGCCAGTGCCAGGCGGCGTAGGCCGCGCGCGGGCGGAGATCGAGCACGGTGGCGTCGTCCGGGATCCCGTCGATCGCGAGCTCCGGGAGCGTCATCGCGTCGAGATCGAGCGCGCGCAGGTCGAAGGTCTGGCGGGTCTCCAGTGCGCGCTGCAAGACCGCCGGATCCAGCCGGGTCTCCTCGGCCTGCACGGCTGCGACGCTCGACGTCGTGGCGGGTCGCGTCGGCGCCATCGCGCAGTACTCGTCGAGGATCGCGGAGATCGGCGCGCTGCCGATCCGCTCGGCGGCCCGGATGATGTCGTCCTTGTTCATGCCGACCAGCGGGCGCAGGATCGGCAGCGCGGTCGCCTGCGAGATCGTCGCGAGGTTCGGCAGCGTCTGCGACGAGACCTGCCCGACGACCTCGCCGGTGATCAACGCGTCGACGCCGCGCCCGGAACCGGCGGCGACGGACCGGCCCACCTGTTCGGCCGCCCGCAGCATCTGCCGCTTCAGCAGGACCTGCCAATAGCGGGTCCGGGTCTGCGCGCGGATTTCGGCGGCGACGGCGTCGAAGTCCAGCGCGTACAGCTGCGGGCGCCCGCCGTAGCTCCAGCGATCTGCCAGCACCTTGGCCACGCGCAGCGTGCCCTGCTGGTGCGCGCGCCCACCGAGGTTGCAGAACAGGTAATCGATGCGGACGCCGCGGCGCAGCAGTTGCCAGCTCGCGACGGCCGAATCGAAGCCGCCGGACAGCAGGGACAGCGCGTGTCCTTGGACGTCGAGCGGGAGTCCGGCCGGACCGGGCCACGACTCGGTGCAGAAGTAGGCCTGTCCCTCGTGGAGCTCCACCCGCGCGACGAACTCCGGATCCTCGAGATCGACGCCGGCGGAGCCCGGCAGCAGTGCAGTTCCGAGTTCGCGCTCGATGTCGCGCGTCGAGAGGCGGATCTTCGAGCGGTCGCCGACGCGTCGCGCGCGCACCGCGAAGCGACGTCTGGCCACGGCGTCGCGGAACAGGGCACGGCCCGTCTCGACCACCGACTCGAGCTTTTCCGCGAGCTGCACGCGCGCCACCGACAGCGATTGCACGCCGAACACGCGCGCCAGGATCTCGGGCGCGCGCGGATCGTCGCTGGGGACGAAGATCCGACTGCGCGTGCGCGAGATCGGCGCCGGAATGCCCTCGCTGCGCAGGGCGTCCCCGAGGTTGCGCAGCAGCTGGGCCTCGAAACGGCCCCGCGTCGCCTTCGCCTTGATGCCGATTTCGCCGGACAGGCGCAGCAGGAGGACCCGAGGGAGGGATTCGGACATGCCGAGACGGTATCGCTACCCTCGGGTCGATGCTGCGCTGGAACGATCGGCCGCTCGCGGCGGTGCTGCTCGACCTCGATGACACGATCCTCGACGGCCGAGCCGGACTCGACGAGGCCTGGGACCAGGCGGCGAGCCTGCTTGCGGCCCGCCTCGAGACGGTGTCAGCGTCCGCGGTGCGCGCACAGATCCGGGTCAGCAGCGACTGGTACTGGGACGATGACGAACGCCATCGGCGCGGCCGGCTCGACATGCCGGGCTCGCGCCGGGCGGTTCTTGCACATGTGCTCGAGTGCCTCGGCCGGCCGGATCCGCGGCTGGCCGGTGAGGTGGCCGTGGCCTACGGCGCGCTGCGCGACGCGCGGCTGGCGCCGTTCCCGGGCGCCCTCGACGCGCTCGCCCGGCTGCGTGCCCGGACGCCGGCGCTGGGGCTCGTGACGAACGGCGCCGCGGCGGCCCAGCGCGCGAAGATCGAGCGCTGGGGGCTCGCGGCGTTCTTCGACGTGATCGCCATCGAGGGGGAGGTCGGCGCCGGCAAGCCGGATGCGCGGCACTTCGGGCATGCGCTCGGTGCGCTCGGCGTCGATCCGGCGGCGACGCTGATGGCCGGTGACAACTATGCGTGCGACGTGCTCGGCGCGCTGCACGCCGGTCTCGAGGCGGTGTGGATCGATCGCGAGGGGCGGCGGGAGCCGCCGGCCGCGCCGCCTCGTCCGCATCGCACGCTGGCGTCGTTCGTCGCGCTGGTGGAAGCGCTCGAGCGCTGATCGTGGCGGCCGGGGGATCGAGCACGGGAGCCATGCGGCCGAGCAGGCCGCCGCCGTCGCGACGCTGAGCGTCGCGCCTGCCGCAGCCCGAACGCGCAGCCATCCTTGCGGCGGTCGCTGGCGCCGACCAGTAGCCGGTCGGCTTTCCGCGTGATCGCCTGTCCGCCCCCGACCGATCCCTCCCGGAACGCAGCGGCGACACCCGATCGCTTCGCCGCGCCGTGGCCCGTGCGGTGACGGCCGTTTCAAGCGCCGCGCCGTCCGCGCCGATGGGAACGCCGTGGGTCGCTCGGCGGGGGAGGGTCTATGGCGTCACGCGATGCCTCGGCGTGGATCGGTTTCGGGAGTGATCTCGGCGTCCGCTACCACGTCGACGTCCTACCGTGGGTCGAGGTCGGCGAGCACGGCGTCGGCTACTTCGACGGCGGCCGCCGCGCGCTGCTGCAATGGGCGAGCGTTCTCTATGGGCTGTCGGCCCAGGTCGGTGAGCCGGAAGGCGTCTGCACGGTGGTGTTCGATCTGATCGTCGGGCGCAAGGGGGACGCGTGCCAGGTGTGCCGCTTCGATGCCGATCCGGGACCCGACGCGCAGCGCTTCGCCGGGCGGATCGTCGCCGGACTCGGGCGCTCGCGGTGCTCCCGGTCGCTGCTCGCGCTGCAGGCCGACGGTCACCCGGGCCAGTGGCTGCCGGACCTCGACAGCGTGGCCGAGCAGGGACTGCAGGAGCTCGCGCGTTGGCGCCCAGGGCCGGATTGACGGGCCGCTGGCGCGCGTAGTGCGGCGTTTCCCCCCCCGCTGACGGGCCGGCTCAGCGCAGGCGACCGACCTGTTCGGCGATTCTCCGCAACGCGCTGACGCCCCGCGACGGCTCGGCGCCCAGCGCACGCAGCGCCATCCGCGCCCGGCCGTCGCGTTCATACGCATCCCCCGCGCGGGTGAGTGCGCCGGGCACGCCGCGCCGATCCGCCGCACACGCGAGCCCCGTCTGGACGAGCGCCGGTGCGCGGGCCCACTCGAGCCGCCGGACCGCGCGGAGCCAGCGGCCGGCGGGACTCAGCTCGATCGCGAGCCAGCCGGCGCCCGCCGCGGCGGCGAGCAGGCCTGACTCGGCTCCCAGGCCGACGGCGATCCCGCCCCCCGCACCGGCGACCAGCAGGCCGGCGTCGATCGTGCGAAGGGCGTGGCCCACGGCCGGCGGCCAGGTCGGTGGGCTGCGGGGGCGTTCGGATTGCGGATCGATGACGGCCATTCGGCCGAGGATCCATGCCGGCCCGGAACTCGGCAAGCCGGCCGCGAAGGAATCGGTGCGCTCCGGGTCCAAGCCGCCGTTGCGGGGTTCGTCGACAAGTTCCAGACTCACTCCGCCGCTCGATCCTTCTGGCCGCGTCCGCGCGCGTCGCCGTGCGCGGGTGCGCATGAGTCCGCCGCGGCAGCGCCGCACAATTCCGAGGGGTGAGGTCCAACGATATGGCGATCCGATTCGGCTTCGAACATGTGATCCTGACGTTCGTTCTCGTCTCGTTCGTCGCACTCGGGTGCTCGAAGGACGGCGCTGAAGACGACGCCGCGCTCGGCCTCGGCAGCGGCATCGGTTCGAGCGAGTTCGATTCCGGGACGTCGGGTCGCAGCAGCGACACGTATGCAGAGCCCGAGAAGGTGCGCGAGCTGGCGACGATCTACTTCGACTTCGACAGCTCGACCATCCGCGCCGACGCCCGCGCCACGCTGCAGGCCAATACCGGGGCGATCCAGGGTACGCGGGAGTGGCGGACGGTGGTGATCGAGGGTCACACCGACGAGCGCGGGACCGAGGAGTACAACCTCGCGCTCGGCGAGCAGCGCGCCCATGCCACGCGGCAGTACCTGGAGGACCTCGGCGTTCCGTCGTCGCGTTTGCAGGTCGTGAGCTTCGGCGAGAGCGCCCCGGCCGTGCAGGGAAGCGATGAGTCCGCCTGGCGCTGGAACCGGCGCGTCGAGTTCCGCGTCAACCGCTGACGACCGCGCGAGCGGTCGTCTCTCTCTCCGTCGCTCTCTGACGGTCGCTCTGGCGGGGCCGGCCTTCTGGGGAGGTTTCGGCCCCGTTTTCTTTGCCGGCGCCCCGGGCGGATGATACCGTCGTCGGCGTCGCGAGCCCGACCCGGATCGATTCCCGCGTCGGTCTCCTGTCCGACTCCGGCGCCGACCCCGCCCCTCCCCCGACCAGGAGACCTCCAGATGCCCGTCCACGGCGGCAAGATTCTCGCCCGCGCGCTGAAGAACGCCGGAGTCGAGTGCGTATTCACCCTGTCCGGCGGCCACATCATGCCGCTCTACGACGGCTGCATCGACGAGGGCATCCGCATCGTCGACGTGCGTCACGAGCAGGCGGCCGTGCACGCGGCGGACGCGTGGGCGCGCTGCAACCCGGGCAAGATCGGGGTCGCCGCGCTCACGGCGGGTCCGGGCGTCACCGACGGCGTCACCGGCGTCGCCAACGCCTGGCGCGCGAACTCGCCGATCCTGGTGATCGGCGGCCAGGGTCCGTTCACCAACCTGCGCCGCGGCTCGCTGCAGGAAATGGATCACGTCGGGCTGATGCGACCGATCACCAAGTGGGCCGACTCCTGCTACCAGACCCACCGCATCGCCGAGTATGCGGAACTCGGCATCCGCCATGCGGTGTCGGGGATTCCCGGTCCCGCGTTCCTCGAGATCCCGATGGACGTCTTCATGGGACAGTGTGAATGGGAAGAGGCGATGTTGCCGCCGATCCGGACCGCGCCGCCGCGGCTGTCGCCGGACCGCAGTGACGTGCGTGCGGCGCTCGAGCTGATCGCCCAGTCACGCAAGCCGATGCTGATGGCCGGCACGTCGGTCAAGTGGTCGATGGCCAGTGCCGCGATGAATGCGTTTCTCGACGAGACACACATGCCCGGATACACCAACGGCATGGGCCGCGGCACGATTCCGCCGAGTTCGCCGCAGTACCTGAGCCGCTCCCGCCGGCACGCGATGAAGGAGATCGATCTCATCATCTTGGCCGGCTCGGTGCTGGATTTCCGACTCGCGTTCGGCAAGACGATTCCGGCGAGCGCGAAGATCATCCAGCTCGACATGGACGCGACGCTGATCGGGCAGAACCGGCCGACCGACGTCGGGCTGGTCGGGAACCTGGCCTGCACCTTCGAGCTGCTGCTCGAGGAGATGAAGAACTCCGGTGCGAAGCTCGACTTCTCGGCTTGGCGTGACGAGCTGCGCACCGTCGAGGTGGCGGAGGAGAAGAAGGTCGAGGCGGCGCTGAACAGTGACGAGTCGCCGGTCGATCCGCAGCGCCTGTGTCGGGAAGTGCGCGACTGGCTGCCCAGCCTCGGCGATTCGATCGTGATCGGCGACGGCGGCGACATCGTCGCGACCGCCGCCAAGATCCTGCCGGTTCCGCGGGAAGGCGCGTGGATGGACCCGGGTCCGCTCGGGACGCTCGGCGTCGGCATGCCGTTCGCGCTGGCCGCGCAGCTCTCGCACCCGGACCAGCGCGTCGTCATCGTCTACGGGGATGGTTCCTTCGGCCTCAATGGCTTCGAATACGACACCGCCGTGCGTTTCGGCCTGCCGATCCTCGGCGTGATGGGCAACGATGGTGCGTGGGGCCAGATGATGCGGCCGCAAGGCGCCGTCTACGGCTGGGATCGCCTGCAGGCGACGCTGCTCGAGTACACGCGCTACGACAAGGTCGTCGAGGCGCTCGGTGGCTACGGCGAGTACTGCGAGCGTCCCGAGGAGATCCGGCCGGCACTCGACCGCGCAGCGGCCTCTGGCAAGCCGGCGCTGGTCAACGTGAAGCTGCGCCAGGATCGCCAGTACAAGGGCGGGATCTACGTCTGACACCACCTTCCGCCGCGGGCAGGTCGACGCGACGCCGATCGCGCCGGTCGTGCAGGATGCAGCCGCGCTCGGAATCGATCTCGCGGCGCTGGCGCCGTGGCTCGAACGGACCGGGCCGGTCGCGATCGTCGACCTCGAGACGACGGGCCTGGCGATCCATGCCGGCGCCGAGCTGCTCGAGTTCGGCGCCGTGCTGCTGGAGCCGGGTGCGGCGCAGGTGTGCACGCTGTCGACGCTGGTCCGGCCGTCCGAGCCGGTTCCGCCGGCGATCGTGCGGCTCACCGGCATCCGCCCCGAGGACGCCGCGGTGGCACCGCCGCTCGCAGAGCTTCGCGCGGGATTGCGCGCCGCGCTGGCCGGGCGTGTGCTCGTCGCGCACAACGCCGATTTCGAGCGCCAGTTCCTCGCGCGTTTCGTCGGCGGCGAGTTCGAGCAGGCGCGCTACCTGGACACCCAGGATCTCCTGGCCGTCACGCATCCCGACGCTCCGGATCTCCGTCTCGAGACCTTCACGCGCAGTCTGCTCGACAGCGAGGAGAGACATCGCGCGCTCGAGGATGCGCTCGATACCGCACGCGTGATCTCGCGGGTCGCGCAGGGAGCCGTCGGCGAGGTCGCGGACGACCGTGCGCGCTCGGCGCGCCGCTACGCCGCCGCGCGGGATGCCCTCGAGAGCTTCGCGCCGGAGTCGCCGTGGCTCGCGCTGCTCTCGAAGCGGGACGTGGCGGCGGCCCCCGCCCGCTCTCCCTTCGTCGTCGTCGGCGAGACCCGCGAAGTCCCGTTGGCGTTCGACGAGGAGGCGATCGCCGCGGCGCTGCGCGACGGCGAGCGCGGGCGCCGCCATTGGCCCGGCTATCGGGTCCGCGAACCGCAGGTCGAGCTGGCGCGGCGATTCGTTCGGCTCCTGCGCGAGGGCGGCACGCTGCTGTGCGAGGGCGGCACAGGGGTCGGGAAGTCGCTCGCGTATCTCGCGGCGGCGATCCCGTTCGCGATGGAGCGCGCGGAGCAAGCCACGCGCACCGGCGAGCGATCGCTCCCGGTCGTCGTCTCGACGCGCACCAAGCTGCTCCAGGATCAACTGCTCGCGAAGGACATCCCGACGGCGGCCCGCTTCCTCGGCTGGCCGGCGCTGCGCGCGCTGTCGATCAAGGGCCGCGCCAACTACGTGTGCGAGCGGCGCCTGCTGTCGGTGCTCGCCGAGGGGCACGAACCGCGCATCTTCGCCGAGGATCGCTTCGCATACGCCGTGCTCGCGGCGTGCGCGTCGACGCGGCCGCACGGCGAGGTCGGCACGATCGGCTCGGCATGGCTGCGCCGGCAGCCGCTGCTCGGCGAGCTGTTGCGCCGTTCGGTCGCGGCGCGCGCCGAACAGTGTTCTCGCGATCAGTGCGCGCAGCACCCCGGCTGTGCGTTGGGTCAACGGCGTGCGGCGCTCGCGCAGGCGCATCTGGTGGTGGCCAACCACGACCTGCTGCTGCGCTGGCCGCCGGACTACCCGCCGTTCGCGCACGCGATCGTCGACGAGGTGCACGAGCTCGCCGATGTGGCCGACGAGGTCTACGCGCTCGCGGTGCGGCCCGACGAAGTGCTCGATCGCATCGACGACGTCTTCGGCCGACCGAATCAGGCGACGAGTTCGGACGCGCTGCTGTCGGCGTCGAAGCGTCGATCGCTGCGCAAGGACACCGTGGCGTGGCGGCGCGGCATCCAGCAGGGGCTCGCCGCCCTCGGCCGCGCGCTCGAGCCGCTGGCGAGCGAGTGGGGTGAGGTGCAGGTGCCCGAGCACCCGCCGGTGGCGCTCGAGGCGGCCGCCCGGACGGCCGAACTCGCCGCGGAACGCATCGAGGCCGTCGCCGGCGAGATCGATGCGCTGGCCGAGCCCGATGGGCCGACGAGTGCGCTGGCTCGCGTCCCGGCGGAGCTGCGTGCGGCGGCCAGTGCGCTGCGCCTCGCCTTCGCGGGCGCCGAGGATTCCGTGGCGGCGTTCGAGGGTGTCGATGCGCCGTGGGATCGCTGGCGGCTGGTGGTGCGGCTGGTTTCGCCCGGAGAGCCCTTTCGCGAGCAGTTCCTCGAGCGCCTGCATGCGTTCGCCGGAGTGTCGGCGAGTGTCTTCGTCGGCGGCGATGCGTTCGCCGCGCTCGGAGAGCTGGGCCTCGGGCTCGGTTCCGAAGGTCGGCGCGGCGCCGAGACGAAGGCGGATGAGCCGAGCGTCCTCGGACGACTCGATACGGTTTCGGTTCCGAGCCCGTTCCCGTATGCGGAGCACATGCGGGTCGTCGCGTTGCCGGATCCCGGCGATCTCGTCGGGGAGACGGCGGCGGTGCTCGCCGAGCTGGCCCGGCGCCTCGGCGGTCGCACCCTCGGTCTGTTCACGAGCCTGCGACGGATGCACGACGTCGCCGCGCAGTTGGCCGAGGCGCTGCGCGATGACGGCATCGAAGTCCTGACGCCGCGGCGCGCGGCCGACGATCCGAACGCGCTCGTGGCGCGCTTTGCGAGCGGCGGCGCGGTGCTGCTCGGTGCGCGCCGCTTCTGGCAGGGACTCGATCTGCCCGGCGATCAACTCCAGGCCGTCGTCATCGAGAAACTGCCGTTCGAGGTGCCCACGGAGCTGCGCCGTCGCCGCGAGCTGCGCCTCAAGCGCGCCGGAATCGATGCGTTCGGCCGCTACACGCTCGGCAAGATGCTGCTCAATCTCAAGCAGATGGTCGGCCGCCTGATCCGCAGCGAAGAGGATCGCGGCCTCGTCGTGCTGGTCGAGGGCCGCACGGACAAGCGCTACTTCCGCCGCCTCGGCGAAGCCCTGCCTCCCGGCTCCCAGGTCGTCGTCGCCGATCGCTCCCGCCTCGCCACCCTCCTCACCGAAGTCTGCATCCCCCCCTGACCTCGCCACCACGAACGTCAAGAAAGGGGTCGGGTTCGTTTCGTCAACTTTTCGGCGCGCGGCTACCGAGGATCCGCCCGCGTGGCGGATGCGACGGCAAGAAGCCGGAAAGACCGTGATAGGAGGATCCGCTCGATGGCTCGCATTCTCGTCGCCGGCTGTGGCTACGTCGGAACGGCCTGCGCCGTCCAGTTGCTCGCAGACGGCCATACCGTGTTCGGCCTGCGTCGGCACCCGGAGGGCTTGCCGGATGGCGTTCATCCCGTCGCGGCGGATCTGTGCAACCCCGAATCCCTGCGCACGGCACTCGCCGAGGTCGAGCATGGCGGAATCGATGCCGTGGTCTACGCCGCGGCGGCGGACGGCAGGGACGAGGAATCCTATCGACGGATCTACGTGGACGGGCTTGGTCATGTGAGCGAGTGGGCGCAGGCGCAAGGCATGCGCCCGCCGCATCTCCTCTTCACGTCCAGCACCGCGGTGTACGCCCAGACGGATGGGTCCTGGGTCGACGAGAGCAGTCCGACCGAGCCGACGCAGTTCAATGGAGCCTGTATGCTCGAAGCGGAGGGCCTGCTCGCCGACAGACGCGGGAACGCGACCGTGCTGCGCCTCGGCGGCATCTACGGTCCGGGTCGGACGCGTCTGATCGAGACCGTGCGGGCGGGGCGTGCGTCGATCCAGCCCGGCCCTCCGCGCTGGACGAACCGGATCCACCGCGACGATGCCGCCGGCGCGCTGCGCCATCTGGTCTCCCGGGTGCTCGCCGGCAGCACTCTCGATCCCGTCTACATCGGTGTCGACGAGGAGCCGGCGGACGAAGCCGAGGTGCTGCGCTGGCTCGCCGGGACACTCGGGGTGGATCGGCCGTCCGTGGTGTCCGGCCCGGCTCCGCCGACCGGCCGAGAGGGTCGCCGCAGTTCCAACAAGCGCTGCAGTAGCCGGCGCCTGCGCGCGTCTGGCTACGCGTTTCGGTATCCGACCTATCGCGAGGGCTATGCCGCCTTGATCGACGTCACTCGGAAAAGTTGACGAAACGAACCCGACCCCTTTCTTGACGATTCCTTTCTCGACGTTCTTGGTGGACGGAGGGGGTCAGGGGGAGGAGGGAGGGACGGTGATGGTGATGCGGTCGGAGAGGAGCGGGGGAGCGTGGGGGATATGGTTCTTGTCGCCGAGGATGAGCTGGAGTGCGTGACGGCCCGGGGCGAGGTCCAGGGTGACTTCGGTCTGGCCGGCGCCGAAATGCAGGTTCTGCTCGTTGGCCGGGAGGGGGAGGTCGAGCGGGGGCAGCGCGGCATCGATGAGCAGGTGGTGATGACCGGTGTCGGGGAACTCCACGCCGGCGGGGGCGACGCCCATGCCGCGCAGTCCGAAGCGCACCGTCACCGGGCTCGGGACGGTCTCCCCGTCGACCGGCGCGATGATGTAGAGCACCGCGTCGGCCGGCCGCGGCGTGCGCGGGAGATCGGCGGCCGATGCGGACGCGTCGTCGTCATGCGCATGCTCCGATTGCGCGTGTGCGGCGGGGGGACTCGCGAGCAGCACCAGGGCCACCCACGCGATCGACGAGAGGCGGGCGTGGTTCCGAACGGACATGGATCCTCCTTTCGCGGGAGTTCCCAGCTTAGCCCCGCTTCCGCCCGTGCGAGCGCTCCGCTGCTCGATGAGCGCCGGATCGCCGGCGCCGCGTCTGGCCGCCGCTGCGACGATCGTCTAGTCCGTCCCGGCATGAGACGCGGAGCGGCGCGCCGGACCGGACCTCGCGGATCGCCGCTCCGGCCGGTTGCCGCGCCGTGAGCCTGCGCCGGCGTCTCGAGCCGTGGGTCGTCGCGGCGCTGACCAGCGATGGGCTGCGGGATGTCCGGCGCGGCGTCGCCGAGCTCCGGCGCAGCGTGGCCCGCGCGCCGCATCAGGTGCTGTGGTTCCATCAGGTCGACGATCCGTACTCGCATCTCGGCGCGCAGGTGCTCGAACGCTTCGCCGCGCGCTGGAACGTCGAGCTGGTGCCGCTGCTGGTCGGCCCACCTCCCGACGAGGCGGCTCCGGAGCGCGCACGACTCGACGCGTTCGCGCGCAAGGACGCTGCCGACGTTGCCCCGGGCTACCGGCTCGCCTTTCCACGCGGCGCGTCGGCTCCGGCGCCGGCGCTCGTCGCGCAGGCCACGAGGATCCTGGCGGGCGCATCCTCCGCCGCATTCCCAGCGCTGGCGCCGCGTGTCGGCGACGCGCTCTGGCGCGGCGACGCCGCGGCGCTCGGCGCGCTCGAGCACGAATCCGCGCCGCTGCCCGACGCCGCCGCGCGTGCAGCCGTCGCGGCCGGCACCGAACGGCGTCATCGTCTCGGCCACTATCTCGGCGGCATGTTTCACTACGGTGGCGAGTGGTATTGGGGAGTCGACCGCCTCGCGCACCTCGAGGAACGCCTCGCCGGTCTCGGTCTCGCGCGCAGCGCCGACGTCGCGCCGCTGGTCGCGCCGCCCGTGCTGCCGGCGCGATCGGCCGCATCTCCTGATCGCTGGACGCTCGAGTTCTTCTGCTCGCTGCGCAGTCCCTACAGCTACATCGCGATGGAGCGTGTCTTTGCGCTCCCCGGCCGGCTGCCGGTCGACATCGTCCTGCGCCCGGTGCTGCCGATGGTGATGCGCGGGCTCCCCGTGCCCGCCGCCAAGCGCCTCTACATCGTGCTCGACACCCGCCGCGAGGCGCGCCGCGCCGGGGTTCCGTTCGGCCGCGTCTGCGATCCCGTCGGCCGCCCGGTCGAGCGCGCCTTCCAGCTCTATCCATGGGCGCGGGAGCGCGGTCGCGCCGCGGAGTTCCTGCACGCGTTCGCGCGGGCGGCGTTCGCCGAGGGCGTCGACACCGGAAGCGACGCGGGCCTCCGCGCCGTCGTCGAGAGGGCGGGCCTGTCCTGGGACGAGGCGCGCGCCGAGCAGGGTGTCGATCGCGGCTGGCGCGACGAGCTCGAAGCCAACCGGGAGACGTTGTTCGCGCTCGGCCTGTGGGGCGTCCCGAGCTTCCGCCTGCGGGCGCGCCCGGGCGAGTCCGATTTCTGCACGTGGGGGCAGGATCGGCTCTGGCGCGTCGAAGCCGAGCTGCATGCCCGGCTCGCCGGACCCTAGTGCGCGCCGGCGCCCGTCCCGGCCTGTGGCGTCGCGGCGCGGCCGCATCCCGCCGCGACCCTCGGTCCCGAGCGGAACCAGGAAGCCCCGGGCCCGTCTCGACGTCAGGCCATCGTCAAGCCCCCGCTCACCGACAGCGTCTGGCCGGTGACGTAGCCGGCTTCGTCGGAGCACAGGAAGGCCACGGCCGGCGCCACGTCTTGCGGCCGGCCGAGGCGCCGCATCGGGATCGCGCGCTCGAGCGCCTGGGTGAGGCGATCGCCGTCGCGGCTGGCGGCGGCGAGTCCGCGGAACAGCGGCGTGTCGGTCGGCCCGGGGCAGACGCTGTTGGCGGTGATGCCGTGGCGTACGACTTCGCGCGCCAGCGATTTCGCCAGTGCGATCACGCCGCCCTTGGCGGCCGCATAGATCGCCTCACCGGACGAGCCGACGCGCCCCGCATCGGACGCCACCAGCACGATGCGGCCGAAGCCGGCGGCGATCATGTCCGGCAGCACGCCGCGGGCCACGCGCATCGGACCGGCCAGATTGATCTCCAGCACGCGCGCCTGGAACGCTTCGTCGGTCGTGATGAACGGCCGCATCTCGTCCCAGCCGGCGCAAGAGACGAGCAGCGTCATCGCGCCGATGCGTTCCCGGGCTTCGGCGAGCGCACGCGTGACCGAGTCCGGATCCGCCACATCCATCGCGACGCCGACGCCGCCGAGCGGCTCGGCGATCGCCGCGGCGCGCGCGGCGTCGAGATCGGCCGCTACGACCTGGCGCCCCTGTTCGGCCAGCGCGGTGCAGACGGCGGCGCCGATCGCGCCGGCGCCGCCCGTCACGAGCACGATCCGCCGCTCGTCGGCCTCCGCCGCGACCCGTCGCAGGGGCGACGACATCAGCGTCGGAACTTCGAGAAGTCGGGCGGGCGCTTGTCGCGGAACGCGCGGACGCCTTCCCGGGCTTCCTCGCTGTCGACGAACAGATCGAGCCCGTCGAACGACAGTTGCCCGATGCCGGCGATGGACTCGCTGTCCGCGTTGAACGAGTGCTTGAGGAAGCGCAGCGCCGTGGGACTCTTCTCGAGGATCTCGTCGGCCCAGCGCCGCACCTCGGCGCGCAGCTCGGCTCCGGGGACGACGGCATTCACGAGGCCCCAGCGCAGCATGGTGTCGGCATCGTACTGGCGGCACAGGTACCAGATCTCGCGCGCGCGTTTGTCGCCGAGGATGCGCGCCAGGTACGCGCTGCCGAAGCCGGCATCGAAGGAGCCGACGCGCGGCCCCGCCTGTCCGAAGCGCGCGTGCTCGGCAGCGAGACTGAGGTCGCAGACGACGTGCAACACGTGCCCGCCGCCGATCGCGAGGCCATTGATCGCCGCGATCACCGGCTTCGGGACGTCGCGGAGCACCCGGTGCAGCGTCTCGACCTCGAACAGGCCGGACTCCGACGGCCCGTAGTCCCCCGTCTGTTCGCGCTGTTTCTGGTCGCCCCCGACGCAGAAGGCGCGCTCGCCGGCGCCGGTCAACGCGAGCACACCGACGGAGGAATCCGCCCAGGCCGCCTTCACGCAGCGGATCAGTTCGTCGACCGTGTGGGCGGTGAATGCATTGAGCCGTTCGGGCCGGTCGATCGTGATCCACGCGAGACCGCGGTCGACCTCGTAGCGGACGTCGGTGAGCTGCGCCGGATCCACGCGATTCCTCCGCACGGGGGTCGCCGATCGTGGCACCACGCGCCGACGCTGTCAAAGCCGGGCCGTAGCCGGCCGACTCGACCCGATCCGGCCCCACGCCGACGCTCAGCCCGCGATCAGGTCCAGCACCGTCTCGAGGGCTCCGGACAGCTCGTGCTCGGGGATGTTGAGCGCCGGGAACAGCCGCAGCACGTTGCCGGCGGTCACGTTCACCAGCACGCCGCGCGCGACCGCGCGCTGCGACAGCGTGGCCGCAGCGTCGAGATCCCGCAGCTCCATGCCGAGCAGCAGGCCCCGCCCGCGGACTTCTCCGGCGCGTTCCGGGTGTTCCGCCGCGAACGCGTGCAGCCGTCCGAGCGTCCGCGCGCCGAGCTCCGCCGCGCGCGCGACGAGGCCGTCTTCGGCGATCACACGCAGGACGGTGTCGGCCGCCGCGCAGGCGAGCGGATTGCCGGCATAGGTGCCGCCATGGTCCCCGAGCGACACGGTCTTGGCGACGTCCTCGGTACACAGGAAGCCGGCGATCGGGAAGCCGCCGCCGAGTCCCTTCCCGAGCGTGACGATGTCCGGTACGACCGGCCCCGAGCCGTCCGGCAGCGGTTCGTGCTCGAGCGCCAGCCAGCGGCCGGTGCGGCCGATGCCGGTCTGGATCTCGTCGAGGATCAGCAGCGCGCCGGCGGCGCGCGTGCGCTCGCGCAGACCGGCGAGGTACCCGGCCGGTGCGACGTGAACGCCCCCCTCGCCCTGGATCGGCTCCACGACGAACGCGGCGGTGTCGGCGTCGACGGCGCGCGCCGCGGCATCGAGATCGCCGAACGGCACGAAGCAGCCTTCCTGGACCATTCGCTGATACGGGACGCGGTGCTTCTCCTGCCCGATGATGCCGAGCGCGCCGAGCGTCCGGCCGTGGAAGCTCTGCGTCGTCGACACGAACTTCGTCCGCCCCGTTGCGCGGTGCGCCAGCTTCAGCGCTCCGTCCATCGCTTCGGCGCCGGAGCTGACGAAGAACGCCCGCGTCAGCGCGTCCGGCACGACGGCCAGCAGCCGTTCGGCCAGGTCGAGCTGCGGCAGCGTGTAGAACAGGTTGGTGGTCTGCATGAGCCGGCCCGCCTGCTCGGCGATCGCCGCGACCAGCGCCGGATGCGAGTGCCCGATAGCGGTGACGCCCCAGCCGCCGGTGAGATCCACGTACTCGCGCCCGTCGACGTCGCGCACGCGGGCGCCGCGGCCTTCCACCAGGACGACCGGCAGGCGCTTCACGACCGGCAGGAACACGCGCGCTTCGCGGGCGACGAGGCTTTCGAAGCGTTGGCTCATGGACCGGCAATCCTCCGAGCGGGCGCGAGGCGAGGCCGCGACCCGCCGGAGAGTCCGGCGTGGGCGCGCCGCCGTCAAGCAGCCCACGGCGCACCCGGCGAGTGGCCGACCGCCAGCGGGCCGGCCGGCGCCGGAGCGAGCGCTACGATCCGGCTCATGTCTGACTCGCACGTCCCGGAACACCTCCCCCGCCCCGTGTTCGACGGCGTCGCTCCGGAGTCGGCGCTCGTCGACGGCTGGGCTCGGCGCATCGAGAGCCTGCGCATCTCGGTGACGGATCGCTGCAACTTCCGCTGCGTCTACTGCATTCCCGAGCAAGACATCGAGTGGCTTCCGAAGGGGGAGCTGGCGACGCTCGAGGAACTGGCGCGGATCACGCGCGTCGCCGTCGGGTGTGGGGTCAAGAAGCTGCGCGTGACCGGCGGCGAGCCGCTGCTGCGCAAGAACCTGCCGAACCTGATCCGCGAGGTTGCGAAGCTGCCGGGCCTCGAGGATCTGGCGCTGACGACCAATGGGACCGAGCTGCCGCGCCTCGCTGGCGCGCTGCGCGCCGCCGGCCTCGAGCGCGTCAATGTGAGCCTCGATTCGCTGGATCCAGCGACGTTCGCGAAGCTCGCGCAGCGCGACGCGCTGGCCGACGTGCTCGCCGGCATCGACGCCGCCGAGGCGGCCGGGCTGGTGCCGATCAGCGTCAACTGCGTGGTCCTCCGCGGCGTCAACGACGGCGAGGCGGTCGCCTTTGCGCGCTTCGCCCGCGAGCGCGGCTTCGAGGTCCGCTTCATCGAGTTCATGCCGCTTGAGCACGGACAGCGCTGGGGAACGAACGCGCTGGTCCCCGGCCACGAGCTGCGCGCCCGCGTCGAGCAGGTCTTCCCGCTGCGGCCGGCCCCGGATCAGGACCCGCATGCGCCGAGCCGGGACTGGGTGTTCGCCGACGGCGCGCCGGGCCGGATGGGCTTCATCGATTCCGTGACGGCGCCGTTCTGCGCCAGCTGCAACCGGATCCGGCTCACGGCCGACGGCAAGCTCCGCACCTGCCTGTTCTCGCTGCGCGAGCACGATCTGCTCGGGCCGATGCGCGCCGGCCTCTCGGACGCCGAGCTGGCGGACCGGCTGCGCGCGGCCGTCACGACCAAGGAGCTGAAGCACCACATCAGCGACGGCCTGTTCGTGAAGCCCGAGCGGACGATGAGCCAGATCGGAGGTTGACGATGAAGCCGCCGCGAGATCCGCAGCCCGCCGACGTGATCCTGCTCGAAGGGATCCAGATCCCCGCCGCGCTCGGCGTCACCGCGGCGGAGCGCCGGATGCGGCGGCCCGTCACGCTCGATCTCGAGGTCGAGTATGAGCTGCGGCCGGCCGGCCGCAGTGACCGGATCGGCCAGACCCTTCACTACAAGCGGATCTTCGAGGTCGTCGAGGACGTCGCAGTGAGCCAGCAGCACAAGCTCGTCGAGGCGCTCGGAGACCGCATTGCGCGCGCCGTGCTCGAGAAGTTCGACTGCGCCGCGGTCACCGTCACCGTGCGCAAACCCAAGCCGATCGCCGGTGTGCTCGAATACGCCGGCGTGCGCTTGCGGCGCACGCGCGACGAGATCCGCTGAAGCGCAGAAACCTATGGTGGCACTGTAGAAATGGAGACCCATTCCTGGGTCCGCTACCGTCTTGACACGCGCCCGCCGCCGGTTTGCGGCGTTTCCATCGCTGAGGATTTTTCGTCATGAGCGACCCCGGAGGGGACTGGACGCCCCCGGACAAGCCGGTGATCAACCTCGAGAGCGCCCGCCTCGAGGAGATGTCGAAGAACGAGCGGATCAAGGTCGAGAGCCAGGGTCTGTTCTTCGTCCACGACGGCGCGTCGAAGCACACGTTCGCCGAGGAGATCGATCAACTGACGCGCGGCGAGCGCGAGACGCTCGGCAGCGTCAGCAAGGAGCTTTCGAAGTTCTTCGGGATCTACAAGCAGCAGGAGCGCGGCGAGCGCGGTCGCAAGACCGGCGACCAGATCTTCATGACGCGCATCAAGTGCCCCGCTGGTGGTGAGCTCACGGCGAAGCAATGGGCCGCGATCGACGAAGCGTGCGACCTGTTCGGCGACGGGACGCTGCGGCTGACGTCGCGCCAGTCGATCCAGTATCACCACGTCTACGGGCCAAAGCTCGCCCCGCTGGTGCGCCACCTCTCTCGTCACTACCGCCGCGACGCGACGCTGTCGGCCTGCGGCGACGTGAACCGCAACGTCATGACGTCGCCGGCCGACGGTCTGCTCGGACCGGGCGACGCGCGCGGCCGCGAGCTCGCCTACGAGATCGCCCAGGAGCTGGCGCCGCGCAGCAGTGCGTACTTCCAGGTCTGGTCCACCGATGACGAGGGCCGCACGATCGCGCCGATCCACGTCGACGAGCCGATCTACGGGCCGCAGTACCTGCCGCGGAAGTTCAAGGTCGGCATCACCCACGTCGCGGACAACTCGATCGACGTGCGGACGAACGACGTCGGCTTCGCGCCGGTGCCGAGAGACGGCGCGGCCGACGGGGCGCTGTGGGATCTGTGGTCCGGCGGCGGACTCGGGCAGACCCACAACAACCCCACGACGGCGCCACTGCTCGGCGTCTATCTCGGACGTGTTCCGCGCGAGCAGGTCGTGGCGGTGACGCGCGCGATCGCGATCCTCCAGAAGGAGAAGGGCGAGCGTCGCGACCGCCGGCAATCGCGCTGGAAGTACACGATCCGGCGGATCGGCACGCCGGAGGTGAAGCGGCTGCTGCGCGAGCGCTTCGAGATCTCGCTGGAAGACGCCGAGCCGCAGCCGCTGGCCGCCGGCCGGCTGTTCCTCGGCTGGAGTGACGCGCTCGATGGCAGCAGTTGCTACGGGATCCCGGTCGAGGCGGGGCGGCTCCGGACGGAGCTCCGCAAGGGCATCCGGGCTGCGGTCGACGCGCTCGATCTGCGCGTGCGTCTGACGGGGCACCAGGACCTGCTGCTGTGCGGAGTGCGCGATCGAGACGAGCTGCTGCGCGTGCTCGACGCCCACGGCGTCCCGCGCGCGGACGCCGTGTCGCCGCTGCGCAGCCACTCGATGGCGTGCCCTGCCAAGCCGACCTGCGGGCTCGCGATGACGGACGCCGAGACGATCCTTCCGCGCTGGATGGACGAGCTCGAGGCCGCCGGTCTCGGCGACGTACCGGTCGAGATCCGGATGACCGGCTGCCCGAACCACTGCGCCCGCCCGCCGTCCGCCGAGATCGGCATCTTCGGCTATGGCAAGAACGATCACGTCGTGCTCGTCGGCGGCAGCAAGCGCGGCGACCGGCTCGCCCGGACGCTGTATACGCGGCTGTCCGGGGAGCGGATGGTCGACGCGCTGCGCGGGCTGCTGCGGACCCTGAAGGAGCGCGCCCCAGCCGGCGTCGAGCCCGGCGATTGGCTGTGGGAGCAGGATCCGGCGCAGCTGCGCGCGTGGGTCGGCGTCGAGGACGCGGTCTAGCGCGACGCCTGCTGCGGAGGCGGTTCGCCGCGGAGTCTCGTCCCGCGGCGGCACTGGCTTCCGTCGCTCTGGCCGACCGGCGCCGCCGGGCGGAGCTCCGCCGGAAACGCTCGCGTCGGCGAATGCTAGAATCCCGCCTCATGGCTCTTCTCTCCGACGCGCCGCTCCCGCTGCGGGAGGCCGAGCGCCTCGTCCGCGAGGCGTTCGAAACGGGCCGGCTCGAGCGCGCGCCGGCCGAGCGCATCGGCCGGCAGCTCACGGCGGACGCCCGGTTGCGCGACGCGGTGGCGGAGGCCGCGCTCGCAGCCCGTCGGCGCTGGTTCGGAACCGTCGTCACCGTCTCGCCGAACGTGTTCGTGCCGCTGACGAACCTGTGCCGGGACCGCTGCACGTACTGCACCTTCGCGAAGCGGCCGGGGGATCCCGGCGCCAGGACCTACACGCTCGCCGAGGTGGCCGATGTGACGGCCGGGGCGCGCCGTGCGGGTTGCATCGAGGCGCTGTTCTGCCTCGGCGACAAGCCGGAGCGGGCGTTCCGCAGCTATGCGGAGTGGCTGGCCGCTCAGGGCTACGCCGCGACGGCGGACTACCTGGTCGATGCGTGTCGCGTCGCCGTCGCAGGCGGCCTGTTGCCGCACACCAACGCCGGACTGCTGACGCAGGCCCAGATGGCGGCGCTGCGACCGTGGAATGCGTCGCTCGGGCTGATGCTCGAAACCACCAGCGAACGGCTGCTGCAGAAGGGCGGCGCCCATCACGCGGCGCCTGACAAGCACCCCGCCCTGCGCCTGCGCATGCACCAGGAGGCCGGCGAGCTGCGCATCCCGTTCACGAGCGGGATCCTGCTGGGCATCGGCGAGACGACCGACGAGCGCGTCGATGCGCTGCTGGCGATCCGTGCGCTCTCCGATCGCTACGGCCACGTGCAGGAGGTGATCCTGCAGCCGTTCCATCCGAAGTCCGACACCAAGATGCGCGGGAGTCCGTCGGCGGAGGACGACGACGTCGTCGGCTGGGTCGCGCTGGCGCGCCTGCTGCTCGGTCCGCGCGTGCACGTGCAGGCGCCGCCGAACCTCGCGACCGATACGCTGCTCGAGCGGCTGTTGCGCGCCGGAGTCGACGACTGGGGCGGCGTCTCGCCGATCACGATCGACTTCATCAATCCGGAAGCCCCGTGGCCGGCGCTCGCCGCGCTGCGTGCCCGCACCGAGGCGTCGGGATTCGAGCTTCGTGAACGCCTGCCGGTGTATCCGGAACACCTGCTCGGCGCGCCGGAGTTCTTCGAGCCGGCGCTGCGCGCGCGCTGCCTCGAGCTGGCGGATGCTGACGGATACGCGCGTGCGCGGACCCCGGAACGTTCCGGGACTGCGACGGAGGCCGCATGAGTCTCGATCGCCTGCTCCGTGGCATCAGCC
Source organism: uncultured Pseudomonadota bacterium (assembly GCA_900696485.1). Lineage (GTDB taxonomy): Bacteria > Myxococcota_A > UBA9160 > UBA9160 > PR03 > CAADGG01. Next base: position 15,277 of record CAADGG010000022.1, on the reverse strand, counting down.
GGCCGGTGGCCGCGGTCCTGGACCGGGCGCTCGCGGATCGCGAGCTCACGGTGGACGACGCCGATCTCCTGCTGCAAGCGCAGGGCGCAGATCTGCTCGCGCTGATGACGGCCGCCGACGTCGCCCGCCGCGCCGACAAGGGGGATCTCGTCACCTACGTCGTGTGCCGGAACATGAACTTCACGAACGTCTGCTACGTCGGCTGCACGTACTGCGGCTTCGCGCGCCACAAGGACGATGTCGACGCCTACGATCACCCGATGCAGGTGCTGGTCGAGAAGGGTCGCGATGCGGTGGCGCGCGGCGCCACCGAGTTCTGCATCCAGGGCGGCATCCATCCCGGCAAGGATCACCGGCACTATCACGAGATCCTGCTCGCGCTGAAGGCGGCGTTCCCGGACGTCCACATCCACGCGTTCTCCCCCGAAGAGATCGATCACGGCCACAAGCAGAGCGGGATGACGCTCGAGGACTATCTGCGCTGGCTCCGGGACGCCGGGCTCGGCACGATCCCCGGCACCGCCGCCGAGATCCTCGACGACGAGATCCGCGGCGTCATCGAAGCGCGCAAGCTCAAGACTGCGCGCTGGGTCGAGATCATCGAGGCGGCGCACCGCGTGGGGCTGCGCTCGACGGCGACGGTGATGTACGGCCACATCGAGCAGACCCGGCACGTCGCGGCGCATCTCGGCCTGATCCGGGATCTCCAGAAGCGGACCGGCGGCTTCACCGAGTTCGTCCCGCTCGGCTTCATCCACGAGAAGAACCGGCTCTACAACCACCTCGGCGCGCGGCCGGGCTCGTCGGCGCCCGAGGATGTCCGACTCGTATCGGTGTCGCGTCTGTTCCTGCGGCCGCAGATCCCGAACATCCAGATGTCGTGGGTCAAGATGGGCACCAAGCTCGCGCAGGTGGCGCTGCTGGCCGGCGCCAACGACTTCGGTGGCACGCTGATGGAGGAATCGATCAGCCGCGAGTCCGGCTCCGAGCACGGCGAGAACCTGCCGTCCGAGGAGATGCGCCGGCTGATCCGCGAGATGGGTCGCACGCCCGCCGAGCGCAACACGAAGTACGAGATCCTGCGCGTGTTCGAGGATCCCGCGCTCGATCCGCCGAGCCTCGAACCGAAGCGCGACGCCCGGCTCTCAGGGCCGGCGCGCTGGAGCAAGCCCGTCGTCCGGGCCCGCGCGGGCCGCGCGGCCGATCCCGTCGCGGAGACGCGCTGACCGAACGACGGCGACGGCGGGCGTGTCGGCGCTCGTCGCGCGGCTGGGCGCGGGGTATCGTCGCGCGCCGAGCTCCGACGCGGAGGCGGGGACCATGACGAGCGACGTGCGCGATTCGGCTGGAACCCGTTCGGTGACGAAGGGCCTCGGATTCGACGCCGCGCAGCTGCGGGCCAGGTACCGCGAGGAGCGCGAGAAGCGTCTCCGCGCCGACGGCAACGAGCAGTACATCGAGGTGAAGGACGGCTTCGCCCACTTCCTCGAAGATCCCTACGTCGAGCCCGGCTTCGAGCGGGAGCCGCTCACCTGCACGCCCAGCGATACAACAATGAGGGCAAGCCCGGTGAGGTGAGCCGACAGAACTTCTTCTTCTTCTTCTTCGGTGGGCCGATGGAGTTCATGAAGATCCTCGAGGACGCCCGGGCCGAGGGCGGCCTGAAGAGATTCGAGCTCCGCTAGCGGTGAGCGACCCGTCCCGGCGGACCGCCCGCGAGGCGCCGGCCCGGTTCGCGCCCTGTGCTGCGGGGGTCAGCCCTCGCGCTGCCGTTCCTCGGCGAGGGCGCACAGTCCGTCCTCCTCGATCCCGAGCGGCAGGTTCATCAGGTTGTAGAAGTTCTCGAGCGCGTTGAGAAAGGTGATCTCGACGATCTCGCGCTCGCTGAAATGCTGGCGCAGCTCGTCGAAGGTCGCGTCGTCGACCTGTTTGTGGCGCGTCGCCTCGTCGGCATAGGCCAGCGCCGCCCGCTCGCGATCGGAGAACAGCGGGCTCGTGCGCCAATCCGGCAGCGCGTGGAACTTGTCGAGCGGGAGGCGCCGCTGCACGGCCTGCGCCTTCGAGATGTCGATGCAGAACGCGCAGCGATTGATCATCGCCACCCAGGTCTGGACCAGCAGCCGCAGATCCTGCTCCAGCACCAGACCGTCGCGCTGCAGCTTCACGAGCTGCCACGAGACGTTGTACATCCGCGGCACGCGGTTGTAGAGGACGCGTGCCGGGGTCATCACCTTGCCGAGCTCCCGACGCATCATCAGGGCGGCGATGCGGGCCAGCAGCGTCGGGGGCTGGTCGATCGGATCGAGTCGTAGCGTAGTCATCCGGATCTCCTCCTGGGAGCGCGGCGGAGTCGACCGCGCGCGAGCGCCGCCAGCTCCGCGAGGCCCTCGCGGATCGCGTCGGGCGCGAGAGCGGCGAACGAGAGCAGCAGCGCTGGGGGGCCCTCCCCGTCGAAGCGGAACGAGTCGCCGGGTGCGTAGGCGATGCCGTGCGCCGCCGCGTCGGCAGCGAGACCGGTGGCGTCGCAATCCGGCGGCAGCTCGACCCAAGCGCAGCTGCCGCCGGCCGGCTCGCGCACGGCCGCCTCCGGGAACTCCGCGGCCAGCGTCTCGCGGAGCGCCTGCAGGCGCTCCGCGAGACGCCGCCGCATGCGCCGCACGTGGCGCTCGAGCCGCCCGCTCGCGAGCAGCTCGACCACCGCCATCTGCTCGACGAGTGGCGGCTGCATGCTGCTCGCGAAGCGCAGCGCGACGAGCCGGGCGAGCAGCGAGCGCGCGGCTACGAGGTAGCCGATGCGCAAGCCCGGGAACAACACCTTCGAGAACGTTCCGACGTAGAGTACGTGATCGCCGTGATCGAGCGTCTTGAGGGCCGGGCGCGCCGGCGCCGCGAGCCGCAGCTCGGCGTCGAAGTCGTCCTCGATGATGGGGATCTGTTCGCGGTCGGCGAGCGCGAGCAGCGCTTCGCGCCGGGCTTCGGAGAGCGCGACACCCGTCGGCATCTGGACGGCGGGTGTCGCATACACCAGCTTGACACGTCGCACCCGGGCCAGTCGCATGAGGTCCTCGACGTGCAGCCCGTCGTCGTCGACGCCGACACCGATCAGATCGGCGCCGGCCGCCCGGAACGCCAGGGCTGCGCCGAACCAGCCCGGCTGCTCCACGGCGACGGCGTCGCCGGGCTCGATCAGCGCCCGGGCGATCAGGTCGAAGGCCTGCTGCGCGCCGCCGGTCACGAGGACCTGCTCGGGGCTGCAGGCGATGCCGCGGGCGCCGAGCGCGCGGGCCACCGCGACCCGCAACGGCGGGTGTCCGAACGGCTCGACCTCGTTTCCGTGTTCGGGCAGACGGCCGAGCGCCCGCTGCCAGGCGCCCTGCAGGTCACTGATCGGGAGCGCGGTGGCGTCGATCCGGCCGGGACGGAAATCGAAGCGGAGTGTGTCGGCGGCGAGGCCGCGGACCGGGTCGGCGGGCAGGCGCAGCGCGCGGATACGCGCGGAGATCAATGTCGGCCACGCGAACGAGCGCGCCGGCGACGGGTCGAGAGCCGGACGGCCCTCGGCGGCATCGCGCAGTTTCCGCACGCGCGGCTGCACGAAGGTGCCGCGGCCGACGTGCGCGCCGAGCAGGCCCGCAGACACGAGCGTGTCGAGCGCACGGCTCACGGTGTTGCGCGAGAGTCCGAGCGCCGCGGCCAGCTCGCGCGAGGCCGGCAGACGCTCGCCGGGGCGCAGCCGTCCGGCGTCGATCAGCTCGATCAGATGCTCGGCGAGCTGCTGATAGACCGGCGCGTCGCGCTGCGGGTCCGGGCGGAAGAACAGATCGAGCATGGCCTGGAGGGTAGAAGAGCCAATCTGGACCGGAAGGATCCAATCAGCGGGAGAATGAGAGGGCCAATGGGACCCGTGAGGCCTCGCCGGGGAGCGGCCCGGGCGGGAAGCGGCCCCGGCGGTGCGGCCGGCCCCGTGCGGTCGTCGCCGGCGGACCCGGCGTCGTCAGATCGGCGGCTGCTTGAACGCGGTCCAGCCGCCGTCGCAGGCGAGCACGGCGCCGGTCAGGCTGCGCGAGGCCTCGCTCGCGAGGAACACGACGAGTTCGGCGATCTCTTCGGGTGTCTGCAGGCCGGTCGCGTGGCCGCGGGCGAACGCCTGCTTGAGCGCGTCGTTGCCCCAGATCAGCGCGTTCATCGGGGTGTCGACGTAGCCGGGGCAGATCGCGTTCACGCGGATGCCGAGCCGGCCGCAGCCCGGCGCCAGCGACTGCGTCAGCAGCGCGACGCCTCCCTTCGACGCCGCATAGGCGTCGAGACCGCCGAGGGGGAGTCTGGCCATCGACGACGCGGTGTTGATGATCGCGCCGCCGCCGGCGGCGGCGATCGCCGGGATCGCGGCATGCGCGCAGTAGAAGACGCTCGACAGGTTGATCCGGATCACCTCGTCCCAGGTGGCAGGGTCGATGTCCGGTGTAAAGCCGTCGCGACCCGGCCACGCGACGCCGGCGTTGTTGTACAGCACGTGCAGTGCGCCGAACTCGCGCGTGGCTTCCTCGACGAGCCGGGCGGCGTCCTCGGCGCGGCCGGCATCCGCGACGCTGGCCTGCGCGACCCTGCCCGCACGCTGGATGGTGTCCGCCGTCTCCCGGGCGCTCGCCTCTCGAACGTCACTCACGAGGACGTGGGCGCCGGCGCCGGCGAGCGCAAGGGCGCCGGCGCGGCCGAGGCCGGAACCGCCTCCGGTGACGAGGGCGACCTTGCCTGTGAGTGCTTCCACGTGCGGTCCTCCGAGTCGGCGGTTGCCGGAATGCGTCAGGGTATCCCAGCCTCGCGGAGCAGCCTCGACGCCCGGCTGCAGTCGGCGCTAGGTCGCCGGGGTTTCGTCGCCGAGTTTGCGGCGCTGGAGCTTGCCGCCGGCATTGCGCGGCAGGGCCGGGACGAACTGCCACGAGCGCGGAACCTTGTAGTGCGTGAGCTGGGTCCGGGCGAAGCGTTCGAGCGTGGCCGCGTCGACGGGCGAGCCGGGATGCCGGACGACCCAGGCGGCGACGCGCTCGCCGTATACGGGATCCGCGAGGCCGGCGACGCCGACGTCTGCGACGTCCGGGTGAGCGAGCAGCACCGTTTCGACTTCGGCCGGGTGGACGTTCTCCCCACCGGTGATGATGCAGTCGTCCGCGCGCCCGACGACGCGCAGCGCACCGTCTGCGTCGAGCACGCCGAGATCGCCGGTGCGGAGCCAGCCGCCGGCGAGCCGCTGCCGGCTGGCCTCCGGGCGTTGCCAGTAGCCGGGGGTCACCGTCGCGCCGCGCACGTGGATCTCGCCGGTCGTTCCCGGTTGCCGCACACGTTCGTCGTCATCGGCGATGCGCAGCTCGACTCCCGGCAGCGGGCGCAAGCCGCCGCCGTCCGTACGCAGCGGCGCGCCGACTGGCAGCGTCGCGACCTGCGAGCAGGCTTCCGTGAGGCCGTAGGTCGGCAACAGCGGCCAGCGGGCCTTCGCGGCCCGCTCGAGCAGCGGCGCCGGCGCCGGCGCGCCCCCGAGCAGCACCGCTCGCAACGTCGCGGGTGGCTGCGTCGTGCCGCGCACCTCGAGCACCTGCGCCAGCATCGCCGGGACGAACGACGCGATCGTGATGCCGTCCCGATCGATGGCACGCGACACTGCAATTGGATCGAAGCGCTCGTGCAGGACGACGGCGCTGCCGGCCAGCACGCTGCGCGCGAGGATCGCCAGTCCGCCGATGTGACCCAACGGCAGGCAGGCGAGCCAGCGGTCGGTCGGCAGCGCGCCGAGGTGGAACGCCGCGCCGACGGCGCTCGCCAGCAGGTTGCGATACGACAGCACGACCCCCTTCGGCTCGCCGCTGGTGCCGGACGTGTAGACGATCGCGGCCGCGGCCTCGAGCTCGAACGGCCCGCCGTCCCGCGCCGGACGCGGTTCGTCGACCGCGCGACCCGAAACGGTGTCGGGAGGCCCTGTCAATTTCCAACCCGACCCCGTTGTCAACCCTTTGGGGGAGGCGTCGCGGAGGTGGCGGGCGAGGTCGGGGGGAGAGAGGCGGGGGCTCAGCGGGACGAGGATGGCGCCGGTGAGGGCCGTGGCGTGGAAGAGTTCGACGAGGGCGGGGTTGTTGCCGAGCACGGCGGCGACGCGATCGCCGGGGACGATACCGGCGTCGCGGAGGGTGGCGGCGAGGGCCTGCGCGCGAGCGGCGAGCTCTGCGTAGCGCAGCGTCCCGTCGCCGCTGGCGAGGGCGATGGCGTCCGGCGTGCGTGCCGCGCGCTCGAGGATCCACGCCTTCACGCGGCCTGCCCGTCCCGGTGCGCGAGGACCCGGCCGCGTCCTTCGGCGACGCGTTCGAGGCGGGCGGAGTCCAGCGGGACGCCGAGTCCCGGCGCCGGCGCCGGCGCCAGCGCGGCCGCGTCGTGGCGCTCGGCGGCGGCGAGATCGGCGGCCAGCAGCGCGCCGGTTGCGAGGCCGCAGGCCGGGAGCGGCCCCGGGAGCGCGGCGGCCAGCGCCAGCGCGGCCGCGCGCGCGATGGCGCCGTCGAGCAGCGTCGTGACGACGATGCCGCAACCGGCTGCTCGGGCCTGCGCGGCGGCGCGCGCGGCGGCGCGCAGGCCGCCGAGCGCGCTCGGCTTCAGCACCACCCAGTCGGCCGCGCGGTCGGCCAGGACGCGCGCGAGGCCGGCGCCGGCGACGGCCGCTTCGTCGGCGGCGATCGGGATGGGCGAACGGCTGCGCACGCGGGCCAGCGCGGGGATGTCGGACGCCGGCACCGGCTGTTCGATCCACTCGAGGTCATGCGGCGCGAGCGCGTCGATGGCGCGCAGCGCGAGATTCGAATTCGCGAAGCCGCCGTTGGCGTCGACCCGGATCCGAACGGCCGGCCCGACGGCACAACGGACCGCGCCGACGCGCTCGGGATCGGCGGCGTGTGCGGCGCCGGCGATCTTGATCTTCAACGATCGGAAACCGCGCGCGACGGCGCGTTCCGCGGCGGATGCGAGCTCACGCGGAGTCGCGCCGACGAGCAGCGCGTTGGTCTCGATCCGCGTGCGCGCCACGCGGCCGAGGTGTCGCGCGAGCCACGACGCCAGCGGCAGGGATTCGGACTGCGACACGAGATCGTGGATCGCGCTGTCGAAGGCCGCGCGTGCGCACGGGGCATCCGGGGCGCTGTGTTCGGCCGCATCGAGCAGCGGATCGAGGCGGTGCGGATCGCAACCGAGCGCCTGCTTGCCGAGAGTCGCGAGCGCCTCTTGTGCGCGCGCCCGGGTCTCGAGACCGAAGCCGGCGATCGGCGTGGCTTCGCCGAGCCCCAGGAGGCCCCCATCCGTCTCGAGGACGAGCAGTGCGCCGTGGCGTTCGTGCAGCACGCCGTGCGCCGTCGCGAGGGGCGCCCGCAGCGGCAGCGCGAACGGGACGACGCGCGCCCGGACGATCTTCACCGGAGGCCGCCGAGGGCGAGGCCGGCGCCGAGCAGCAGGCCGTAGCCGGCCGTCAACTTCGCCGCGCCGGCCAGCGCTTCGTTGAGTCCATGGCCGGAGAGCCCGCCGGCGACCGTCCGCACGAGCCGCGCGCCGAGCGGGAGCAGCGCGAGCGGAGCCAGCGCCCCGAGCGCCGGCGCCCCGGCGATGAGCAGCAGCGGCAGCAGCGCGAACGCGAGCGCCAGCAACGCGATGACATAGCCGCGCGCAGCCCGGGCGCCGAGCCGTACCGACAGCGTCTGTTTGCCGGCGGCCGCGTCGCCGGTGAGATCGCGCAGGTTGTTGATCGCGAGGATCGCCGTCGCCAGCAGTCCGACCGGGACGGCGGCCAGCACGGCCAGCAGCGAGCCGGCGCCGGCCTGCACGAAGTGCGTGCCGGCGACCCCGACGAGGCCGAAGAACAGGAACACCGCCGCGTCGCCGAGGCCGTGGTACGCGAGCGGCCAGGGTCCGCCGGTGTACGCCCACGCGGCGACGAGCGCGAGCGCGCCGGCGGTCGCGATCGGCCAGCCGCCGGCTGCGATCAGCCCGAGGCCGCTCGCGGCGGCGGCGCACAGCGTCGCCGCGAGACCGAGGCGCAGCGCTCGCGGCGACAGCAGGCCGAGCGCGGCCGCGCGCGGCGGACCGAGACGCGTTTGCGTGTCGGTCCCGCGCAGGTGGTCGTAGAGATCGTTGGCCAGGTTGGCGGCGAGCTGGAGCAGCAGCGCCGTCAGCAGGCACGCGAGCGCAAGGCCCGGACGCGCGCGGCCTTCCGCGGCGGCGACGCCGGTGCCGGCGGCGATCGGCGCGAGCGCCGCCGGGAGTGTTCTTGGCCGGGCGGCGAGCCACCATGCCGAGAGCGAGCCGGCCGGCGGGAGTCGCTCACCGGCCGGCGGCGAGGCCGACACGAATCCGGACGACACGTCAGGGACGCCACGGAAACTGCGAGAAGTCCGGCCGTCGCTTCTCGACGAACGCGTTGCGCCCCTCCTGGGCCTCCTCGGTCATGTAGAACAGCATCGTCGCATTGCCGGCGAGTTCCTGGATGCCGGCCTGGCCGTCGCACTCCGCGTTGAACGCGGCCTTCAGGCAGCGGATCGCAAGGGGGCTGTGCTGCAGGATCCGGCGCGCCCACGCGACCCCGGCCTCCTCGAGCTCGGCGACCGGCACGACCTTGTTGACGAGTCCCATCGCAAGAGCTTCGTCGGCGCCGTACTGCTCGCACAGGTACCAGATCTCGCGCGCCTTCTTCTGCCCGACGACGCGCGCCAGGTACCCCGTGCCGAAGCCGGCATCGAAGGATCCGACGCGGGGGCCGGTCTGGCCGAAGCGCGCATTGTCGGCGGCGATCGTGAGATCGCAGAGCAGGTGCAGCACGTGGCCGCCGCCGATCGCGTAGCCGGCGACCAGGGCGATCACCGGTTTCGGCAGCGTGCGCAGGACGCGCTGCAAGTCGAGCGCGTTGAGGCGCGGCACGCCGTCGTCCCCGACGTAGCCGGCGTCGCCGCGGACGGTCTGATCGCCTCCGGAGCAGAACGCTTCGCTGCCTTCGCCGGTGAACAGCACGACGCCGATCTCCTGGTCTTCGCGCACCCGTGCGAACGCGTCGATCAGCTCGAACAGCGTCTTCGGACGAAAGGCGTTGCGCACCTCGGGCCGGCAGATCGTGATGCGGGCGATGCCGTCGGCCTGCTCGTAGCGGATGTCTTCGTAGGACTTCACGAGTTTCCAGTCGGGTCGGGTCATGGTCGGGATCTCCTGTCGTCGAGGTCGTTGAGGAAGGCCAGCATCTCGGCGAGAAACGCCGAGCGGTTCTCGAGGTGCGCGGCATGCCCGGCGTCGGGAATCACCGCGATGCGTGCGCGCGGGGCGCGATGCGCGAGGTCCTCGGCGATGGCGCGAAACTTCGCGTCCTCGGCGCCGACGGCGAGCAGCATCGGAACCTGCAGCGCGGCGAGCGCGGCATGCAGCGGCGGCTGTGCGCCGGCGCCGAGGCCGCGCAGCGAGCCGGCGAGACCGGCCGCCCGATTGCGCAGCCGCTGCGCGTGTGCCGCGGCGCGGAACGCCGGACCGAGGCGGGCCTGCGACGCGAACAGCGGCTGCGCCAGCCAGCGCTCGACGAAGGCCGGGACGCCGTCTCGTTCGAGCGCCGCGGCGAGCGCCTCGTCGGATGCGCGGCGTGCGGCGCGCTCGGCGGGATCGGCGAGGCCGGCCGAGGCTCCGATCAGGATCAGCGCGCGGACCCACTCCGGACGCGCCACGGCCAGTCCCAGCGCCGCGCGTCCGCCCATCGAGTACCCGAGCACGTCGACCGGGCCGGCCCCGCTGGCCTCGAGCACCCGGACGAGGCTCTCGCGGCATCGCTCCATCGTGTACGCGGATGCGTCGCCCGGAGCCTCGGAGTCGCCGTGTCCGAGCAGGTCGACGGCGATCGTGCTCCGACCCGCTTCGCGAAGGCCTGCGGCGACGTCGTCGAGTGTGCGCGTCGAACCGGTGAATCCGTGCAGCAGCAGGACCGGCCGGCCCGCACCGGCCTGCTCGACGTGCAGCGCTTCGCCGGCGGGACCGATGCGCAGCACGCGGCGCTCGCCGCAAGATCGGGCCAGCGCGCTCCTCATGCTCCGAACTCCTGCGCGACGGCGCCGGCGACCGCCGCCCACAGGGCGCGGTGATGGGCGACGTTCGCCTCCCGGGCGATGCGCGCCTCCACCACCTGGAGCCCGGGTTCCGCACACGCGCGGCCGAGCGCCTCTTCGAGCTCGTTCTGTTCCGTCACGCACACGTGCCGGCCGCCAGCCAAGGCCGTCGCGTGGGCGAGATCGACGCCGTGCGGCGTGGTGAACAGGTCTTCGAAGTGCGCGTCCTCTCCGTAGCCGGCCACCGGCAGGTACGAGAAGATACCGCCCCCATCATCGTTCACGACGACACACAGGACGGACAGGCCGTGCCGGCGGGCGGCGAGCAACCCGCCGACGTCGTGCAGGAACGCAAGATCCCCGGTCAGCAGCGCGAGCGACGTCTCGAGCGCCGCCGCGGCGCCGAGCGCGGTGCTGGGAATGCCGTCGATGCCGTTGGCTCCGCGGCTCACCAGAACGCGCAGCGGTTTCTTCGCCGGCGACAGGAAGGAGTCGACATCGCGCACCGCCATGCTGTTCGAAGCGAACAGCACAGCGTCGTGTGGGAGTGCCGCTGCGAGCGCGCGGACGACGGCCGGCGCGCACAGGAGCGGCGCCGTCTCGATGCCGCGGGTCAGCACCCCCTGCGCGGCGGATTCCGCCCTCTGGAAGCTCGACAGCCAGGTCTCGGATGTCCGGCCGGGCTGCTGGCCCCACGCGTCCGCGAGCGCGTGGCACAGCGCCACCGGATCGGCGCGCACGATCTCGGCCGCCCCCTGGCTCGGATCGGCGAATCCGCCCTCGGCGTCGACAAGTCGCAGATCCATGTCATTCGAATGCTCGAGCCAACGGGCCGTCGCCTGGCTGGTCGGCGGCGCGCCGAAACGCAGCACGAGATCCGGGGTGTGGCGCGCCGCGAAGCGCTCCACACGCAGGAATGCGTCGTGAGCGCCGCAAATCGGTGTCATGCCGACGTGCGAACCGGTCCGTAGCGGCGAGGCGCCGTCGGCGAGCAGCGGCCAGCCGGCCGTGCGCGCGAGCTTCGCCAGCGCTGCGGCCAGCGCCGGATCGCGATCGTCGGGGCCGGCCAGCAGGATGCCGCGCCGTGCCGCGCGCAGGTCGCGGACCAGGCGCTCGACCAGCGGTGCGCTCGGCGCCGTCGATGCGTCGTCGAGACGCAGGTACGGGCGCTCGGGTCGACCGCGCAGCGCCGGGGACGCGTCGAGGGCCGCGAGCGCCGCCACGTCGTCGGGCACGGCGACGGGGGCGAGCGGCTCGCGGTACGGGACATTCAGATGCACCGGGCCGGCCGGCCGGCCGGAGGCGACGGCGACGGCCCGCGCGGCGGTCGCTCGGACGTGCCGGAGCAGGGAGGCGTGCGGCTCCGGCAGCGGCAGCTCGGCGAACCAGCGCGCGTGGCTGCCGAACAGCCGGACCTGATCGATGGTCTGCGCGGCGCCCCAATCGCGCAGCTCCGCGGGTCGGTCCGCGGTCAGCACCAGCAGTGGAACGCGCGCGAGGTGGGCCTCGACGACGGCCGGCAGAAAATTTGCCGCTGCGGTGCCGGACGTGCACACGAGCGCGACGGCCGTGCGCGACGCCTTCGCGATGCCGAGCGCGAAGAACGCCGCGGCCCGCTCGTCGAGATGGGTCCAGACGCGCAACCCCGGCGCCCGGGCGGCGGCGATCGCCAGGGGCGCCGAGCGCGATCCGGGACACACACATACGTGTCGGATGCCGGCCCGTGCGAACTCGTCGAACAGGGCGGCCGCGAACGCCGCGTTGGCATTGGCGAACGCCGGGGCCGCCGGCGCCGCCGGTCCGGAAGGCAGCGCTGTCGCCACCTACAGCTCCACCAGCGCGGCGAGCGCGGCGCGCAGCTTGAGCCGGGTCTCGGCCAGCTCCGCATCCGGATCCGAGCCCTCGACGATGCCGGCGCCGGCGTACAGCGTGGCGCGCCGTCCGTGCAATCGCGCACAGCGCAGCGCCACCGCCAGCTCTCCGTCCCCGGACGGGGACAGCCAGCCGACGCCGCCGGTGTACCAGCCGCGTTCGAGACCCTCGTGTTCGGCGAGGAAGGCGCGAGCGGCCTCGCGCGGGGCGCCGCCGACGGCCGGCGTCGGGTGCAGGCGGCCGGCGAGCTCGAGCAGGTCGGCGCCCGGGCCGGTGCGCAGCCGCCCTTCGATGCGCGTGTGCAGATGCTGGATTCCGTCGAGCGTCAGCAGTGCGGGCGACTCGGGCGCGTCGAGCTGCTCGCAGACCGGCGCCAACGCGGCGGCGATCGTCCGGCGCACGATTTCGTGCTCGGCCTGCTCCTTCTTGCTTTCGCGCAGCATCTGCGCGAGCTGTTGATCCTCTTGCGGCGTTCGCCCGCGCGGCGCCGAGCCGGCGACCGCGCTGGCCTCGACGCGGCGGCCGGACCGCCGCAGCAAGCGCTCCGGTGTCGCGCCGACGAAGCAGGTCGCGCCGATCCCGACGCCGAACACGAAGCAATCCGGATGCTGCGCGCGCAGCGCCGCGAGCACCTCGGCCGCGTCGAACACCCTGCGCCGCGCGACGCGGCACGAACGTGCGAGCACGACCTTCTCGAGATCGCCGCGGGCGATCGCGCCGAGCGCGATGTCGATGCCGCGGCGATACGTCTCCGGCGACCGGTCCGCGAGCGCCGCGAAGCCCGGCGCGTCGGGGCGCGCTGGCGTCGCCGCCGCAGGGTCGGAGCGGCCGCGGAGTCGAGCTTCGAGCGCGTCGAGGTCCGTGTCGGGTCCGACGCGGGCGGCGAGGACGCAGAAGCGCTGCGCTCCGTGCTGGACGACCGATCGCTCCGGCAACACGAAGCGCAGGGCGGGCGTCCCGGCCCAGACGCCGTGCCGGAGCGGCTCGTCGCCGAAGGCGAAGCCGCCGACCCACAGCGGGCCGACCTCCGCAGCGGTCGGCCGGGTTGCGGAATCCGCCGCCGTCCGGAGCTCCGCGAAGCGCGCACGCGCGGCGGCGGCGGCCTCGACGAAGCGCTCCGGTCCGTGCGTCTCGATCGCGGCGACGCGGCCGCTCGCCGCGAGCGCAAGGCCGCGCGCCGGAACGGACCAGAACCAGCGCTCTTCGTCGGTCGTGGCGGCAAAGTGCGCGAGCGGATCCGCCGCGTCGCTGGCGGGTTCGCGCCACGCGGCGAGCAGCGGGCGGCCGAGCGCCCGGGCCTCGCGGCGGACGGCGGCGAGATGTGCCCGCAGCCCGCCCGTCACCGAACGGTTCCGGCGCGCCGCGCCGTCAGGAGCTGCGCAGCGCCGAGCAGGAAGCGCCGCTTGTGGACATCCCGGAAACCCGCGTCGCGCAGCATCGCGAGCAGGGCCGGCTCCGCCGGCAGGTAGCTCGTGGAGCGGGGCAGATAGGCATACGCCGAACGGTCCGAGAGCCAGCCGCCGATCCGCGGCACCACGCGGTCGAAGTAGAGCGAGTGTCCGGCCGCGACCAGGCGCGACGGCGGCCGGTCGACGTCGAGTAGCGCGATGCGCCCGCCCGGCGTGAGCACCCGGGCCAGCTCTGCGAAGACCGGCGGCAGCGCGGTGAAGTTGCGCAGCGCAAAGCCACACACGACGGCGTCGATCGACGAATCCGGCAGCGGCAGCGCGGCCGCGTCCGCCTGCGCGAAGCGAGCGGAAACGCGGCGGCGCTGGGCGCCACGCAGCATGCCGCGCGCGAAGTCGATGCCGAGCGCGTCTGCACCGCGGGCGATCGCCTGCTCGGCCAGGTTGCCGGTGCCGCACGCGAGATCGAGCACGGCATCTCCCGGGCCGACGGCGATCGCGTCCAGCGCGATACGCCGCCAGCGCTGATCGAGGCCGCCGGTCAGCAGCCGATTCAGCACGTCGTAGCGCGGTGCGATGCGGTCGAACATCGCTTGCACCGCGGCGCGCTTGGCGGCCCCGACGGGCAGCGTCGATGCCGCCCGTTGCGTCGTCGCCGTCATCGCCAGCTCACTTCCAGGCGCGCGCTCTCGGTCGCGGCAATCGCCGCCCGCAGCGCGTCACTCTCGCCGGCGCCCTCGAGCCGGGAGAGCGCGCGGCTCACCAGCGTGCGCTGGAAGAACAGCGCGACGAGCTTCGTCACCTGCGGCAGCAGGGTGCGGAACTGTTCCGTCACCGCCTGGTCGTCGGCCCGCTGCGCGCCGTGGTGACGCACGTGCCGATCGAACAGTTCGATCGCGCGCTCGGCCAACTCCTGGGTCGTGCGGGCGTGCCGCACCGCGAGGTCGATCAGCTCCGGGAGCGGCACGCCGGCGGCGAGCAGCGCGAGGCCGGCGCGCGCCATGTCGAGATCGGCCTCGCTGTAGCGCTCCTCGCTTCCGACCCGGATCGGTTGCACGAGGCCGGCCGACTGCGCCGCCGTGATCAGCGCCTCCGGGACGCCGGCCTCGGCGGCCAACTCCGCGCGCGTCAGCGTCCGGCGCCCGACCTGCTCTGCGACCAGCGCCGACAGCAGCGGCTCGCGCGGGTCGGTCGGCTGCGCCTCGGCCTCGAGCACGCGCTGGATCCACTGCAACGACAGGCCATCGGCGTGCAGCTCCCGGATCCGCCGCAGCCGTTCGAGGTGCGCGTCGCCGTACAACGCGATCCGCCCTTCGCGCCGCGGCGGCGGAAGCAACCCCCGCCCCTGATAGAAACGGATCGTGTCGATCCGGACGCCGCTCCGGGCCGCGAGCTCGTCGATTCGATACTGCATGTATGGACTATTAGAGTATTCACTCGAAAGATCAACTTATGTAAAGAATCAAACAAGATAACATCTTGACGTCTCAGAAAGTCCGTATAGAATCCAACGGCGTGCCCAAGGAGAAACCCATGAATCAGATCCTCTCGACTTCGTTTGCGATTGCGTTCGCCTGTGTCTTCACCGTCTCGGCGCCGGTTATGGCGGCCGATTCCGACGCCCCGGTCCCTGCCGGCGACATCGTCGTCGTGGCCCAGCAGGCCGGCAGCTTCGGGACGCTCGTCACGGCTCTCGAGGCCGCGGACCTCGTCGAAACCCTGCAGGGGTCCGGCCCGTTCACCGTCTTCGCTCCGACGGATGCCGCGTTTGGTGTCGCGGGACGCGGTACTGACCGGCTAAGAGGACACGATCTTTTGCGCACCTCCTCTTGAGGCAGGTGCTCCACGATCCCCACAGGGGGGATCGCGATGGAGCGTCGGCTGCGGAAGGAGGAAGCG
>CAADGG010000021.1:17500-119490 GCA_900696485.1 uncultured Pseudomonadota bacterium | reverse complement strand
GGGGAAGCCCCGGGTGTCCGTCGGGCAGACGACGAGGCTCACCGGGGTCCAGGAGTCGAGCCCGCTCCCGCCCGACGAGCACCTGACCGTCAAGAAAGGGGCCGGGTTCGTTCGTCAACTTTTCCGGACGGAAAAGTTGACGAACGAACCCGGCCCCTTTCTTGACGGCCCGGTCAGCGTGCGATCGCGGACTCCGCGACGGCCGCAGCCGTTCCGCGGGCGGCCTCGCGCAGGCGAAGCTCGTCGACGATGCGGATGCAGCCGACGCCGCCTTCGATGAGGCCCTCGCGCTCGAAGCGGCGCAACGCCCGGATCGCAGTCTCGACGGTGGTGCCGGCCTCCTCGGCGAGTGCGCGCCGCGTGACGCGCGCTTCACCGCCGGACACGGCGGCCCGCAACAAGGCCGTGGCGAGCCGTGCCGGAGCCGGGTCATGGGCAAAAGAACGCAGCCGGTCGTGGGCGTCCTGAAGACGCCGCGACAGAATGCGCAGGATCTCGACGTTGAGGCGCGGCTCTTCGGCCAACAGCCGCAGGAAGCTCTCGCGCGGCAACCACCACGCGCTCCCGGCGGTGACGGCCTCGGCACTGGCCGGATACAGGTCCGTGTCGAGCGCCGAAAGAACCCCGAACGCTTCTCCGGGGGAGAGCACGTCGAGAGTGGTCAGCTGCCCCTTGCTCGAACTCTTGTAGAGCCGCACCTGCCCGGTCCGGATGATCCACAGCCGATCGGCAGGGCTGCCCTCGAAGTAGAGGACCTGCTGGCGCCGGAACGCCTTCTCGCGCAAACGCGTCCGTAGGTTCTGAAGACGCTCGGGCGCGAGAACGCGGAACAACTCGACGTCCCGCAGGGCAGTCTCTCGATCGATCGAAGGGTCCCCGTCCACCCACCCCGCTCCCGTCTATGATCCCGATCATACTGGAACCTCAGCGCCGCCGTAAGATCAGGCCTCGGGTGCAGCAGCCGGTGGACGAACCGGACCTGGGGGATCCAGGGGACCTGGGGGACCCAGAGCACCTAGAAGGATAGGAGCAAGTTCGTGGGGGGCGCCGTACGACAGGCGGTGCAGGCCGAGCACCGCGATCTCGACGATCTGTTCGCCGACGTGGGCCGGATCTTCGGGGAACAGGGAAACCTCGAGGAGATGCGGGACGCCTTCGCGGCGTTGTCCGAGATGCTCGACGTGCACTTCGAGCAGGAGGACCGGCTCTACTACGCGTCGATCGGGGCGCTCCGCCCCGATCTCAAGCCGGAGATCTCGGCGATCTCCGTAGCCCATCGCCAGTTCCGCCTGGAGCTCGCCGCGATCGGAGACCAGCTCGAGCGGGGCGATGAAGCCACCGCCCGTCGCAGCTTCGTCGCGTTCGAAGCGCGCTTCAAGCGCCACGAGGCGATGGAAGAAACCCTGATGCGCCACGTCGATGCGGAGATCAGCAGAGCCGGCTGAGCCGAGGCCGCACGCTCACCGGGGGCGACGTCTGCGGGACGTCGACGACCGGGAGACGCAGGCCCGCCGGCGGTCGGGAGCTACCGCTTCTCGGTGTAGACGCCGGGAGCGTCGGGCGCGAAGCGGTCGAGCAGAAAGCGCTCCTGTGGCTTTTCCGACGCCGTCTTCGGGATCTCGTCCACCACCTGCAGATAGGTCGGGACGAAGTTCGACTCGAGGCTCGCCCGACACGCCGCGAAGATCGCGTCGGCCGAGAACGGCCGCTGCGGCGACAGCACCACCGCCGCGACGACGTCCTTCTCGCCAGGCGCCCCCGACGCGGCCGGCACGCCGTAGACGAACACATCATCGACACCGGGCTGCTCGGCGATCACCTTCTCGACGAAGCCGGGATTGACGAAGTCTCCGTTGTGGCGGATGCCGCCGCCCTTGCGGTGGGAGAAGAACAGCCAGCCCTGCTCGTCGCGCCAGCCCATGTCCCCGCTGCGCAGCCACCCGCCCCGCGTCTTCGACGCCGACGCCTCCTCGTTCTGGTAGTACTCGACCGACGCGGTCTCGCCGGTGGCCGGTCGCGAGCAGATCTCGCCGATCTCACCCGGGGCGCACTCGCGATCCTGCTCGTCGAGGATCTTCATGTCGAGGCCCGGCGCCGGCTTGCCGAACGAACCGATCGGACCCTGCCCGATCGGATGGAACGCCAGCCCCCCTTCGACGGCGCCGTACCATTCGAAGATCCGGACGCCGAAGCGCTTCTCGAAGTCCGCCCACAGCGCCGCCGGCATGCCGGCGCTGATCACGAAGCGCACCTGGTGGTCGGCGTCGTCGGGCCGTTGCGGCTCGCTGTAGATGGCGGTCGCCATTCCGCCGAGCATCGAGAACGTGGTGCATCCGTAGTGGCGGCACACGTCCCAGAGCTTCGACTTGGTGAAGCGGCGGCTGAACACCGCCCGCAGGTTCATGCGCAGCGACGGACCGAGCGTCACCGCCTGCGCGTTGCCGTGGGTCAGCGAGAGGCCGGTGTACGGGCGTTCCTCGGGGCCGTAGCCGATCAGGTAGCCGAGCAACCCGAATGCGCCGAAGCGGGAGTTCGGGAACACAACCCCCTTCGGGTCGCCCGTCGTGCCGGACGTGAAGATGATCTGCAGCGGGTCCTCGGGTGTCTCGAGCCGCGCGTCGACCGTCGGCACCGCCTGCGCGAGGCACGCGCCGAGCGGCTCCGCGCCGGCGATGCTGCCGAGTTCCGGCGCACCCGGTTCCTCGCGCGTCTCGAGCGCCAGGATCCACTCGAGCGCAGGCGCCTGCTCGCGCACCGCGCGGACCGACGCGAGGCAGTAGTCCGCGCAGACCAGACCGCGGCAGCCGGCCGCGCGCAGGAAGTACGCGAGCTTCTCGCCGCGGGTCCGGGGATCGATCGGCACGATGACCGTGCCGGTGAGCGACGCCGCGACCATCGTTTCGACGAACTCGGGGTGATTGCGCATCATCAGCCCGAAGCGATCGCCGCGGCCCAGCCCGCGGCGCAGCAACTCCGCAGCGATGCGATTGCCGTGTTCGGCGAGATCCGCGAAGCTGCGCCGCTCGTCGGGGGTCGCACCGCCATCGAGACTCAGGTGCTCGAAGGTGAGCACATCGAGATCCGGATGGGTCTGCGCCCGCAGACGCACCAGGTCTCCGAGGATCGCCTCGTCGGGCGTGCGCATCGCGCCTCCTAGCGGGTGAGGATCGTCACGCACATGGCGGCCGCATCGGTCCCGATGTTTCCGCCACCGTTCTGTGCCAGGGCCACGCGTGCGCCTTCGACCTGCCGCGCGCCGGAACGCCCCTCGAGCTGCTCGGCCAGCTCGACGATCTGCGCGACGCCGCTCGCTCCGACCGGATGCCCCTTGCGCAGCAAGCCGCCAGACGTGTTCACCGGGATGCGCCCGCCGAGCCGCGTGGCGCCGGATTCGACCAGCTTGCCGCCCTCCCCGGCCGGGCACAGGCCGAGCGATTCGTAGGCGAGGATCTCGGCCGGCGCGCTGGCGTCGTGGACCTCGGCCACGTGGAGATCCTCCGGACCCACGCCGGCCTGCTCGTAGGCCTCGGCGGCGCACACCTCCACGGTGCCGGGCTCATCGCCGCCGTGGTCCCAGCCCGAGCGCAGCACGATCGCCGCCACCCGGGCCGACTTGCTGAGGCCCAGCTCGCGGGCCTTGCGCGGGCTCACGACGATGACGGCCGCGGCGCCGTCGCCGATCGGCGAGCACATCGGCCGCGTCAGCGGTTCCGCCACCATCGGCGCCGCGAGCACCTCGGCGACCGTCAGCACGTCGCGGAACTGCGCGCGGGGATTGAGGCTGCCGTGGAAGGAGTTCTTCGCAGCGACCTCCGCGAACTGCTCCTTCGTGGTTCCGTAGCGGGCCATGTGCGCGCGCGCCGCGAGCGCGTAGATGTCCATGAACATCGAGCGCTTCTCGCCGGCGCCCGAGGCGGCCGCCCGCGCACCGCCGGCGTCCGCGTTGCGACGCAGGCCTTCGAGGATCCCCTGCAGCGCCTCGACGTCGACGGCTCCGCTGAACGCCGAGAACGTGCGCTTCTTGTCGGCGTGGTAGAGCTTCTCCACACCGAGCGCGAGCGCGACGTCATAGAGGCCGGCCGACACCATCGCGCATGCCTGGTGGACCGCCGTCGACCCGCTGGCGCAGGCGTTCTCGACGTTGATCACCGGCAGGCGGCCGAGTCCCATGCCGCGCAGGATCACTTCGCCGCGGATGCTCTCCTGGCCAGTGATGACGCCGGCGGCTGCGTTGCCGACGAACGCCGCGTCGAGATCCGCGGGCGCCATGCCGGCATCGGCGAGCGCCGCCTGCACGGCCTCGGCGCCGAGCGCCTTCAGGCCGGTCTCCATGTGCTTGCCGAAGCGGGTCATGCCGAGCCCGGCCAGACAGACGTCCACCTTCACGTCCCGATCCTCCTCTGGTGCCGCCGGATCGGCCGGCTCACAGCAAGCCGTGTCCCTTGATCCCGAGCGCGTGCTTCAAGTACTCGAGCTCGGCCTCGCGCCACGGGAGCGGCGCGGGATCCTGCAGCATGGCGTCTCGCGTCAGCCCGTCGACGACGGCGGCGTCGCGCGGGAACGGCTTGCCGTAGCCATTCAGATGGAAGAGCTGCTCGAACGGCTGGCGGGGCCGCTGGCCGCCCGCCTCGGGACTCTCCGCCGGGTATCCGACCGTCTGCAGCAGCAACACGCGGCAGTGATCGGGCAGGCCGAGCCGCTCCCGGATCTTGTCGACGTTCGGCGTGCCGAGGCAGCAGGTGCCGAGCCCCTGCTCGAAGGCCATCAGCGTCGCCTGCGCAATGCCCTGTCCGCAATCGATCTCCGAGAGGCCCGGCTGCTTGAGCCCCTCCCGGAGCTGATCGAAGATCGGAATCAACTGCTTCTCGAGCGCCTCCTGCTTGCCCTCGCCGAAGCCGAGCGCACCGGCGGCGAGCAGCTCGCGCAGCCGGTTCGACTGGTCGTCGATCGCGCTGGTGTCGAGGTACCAGACGATCACCACCGGCGCGAGGCGGATCTGGAACCCGGCCACCGGCGCCGTGATCGCGTCGATCACGTCCTGCGGCGCGCTCTCCTTCATCACCACGACCGCCCGCAGGCTCTGCACGTTGCCCCAGTGCGAGGCGATCCGCGCCGCCTCCAGCATGCGCTGGATCTTGGCGGGCTCGACGGGTTTGTACGGCAACAGGAAGCGGATCGAGCGACGTCGGCCGATCACTTCTCGCAGTTCCAAGGCTCCTCCTCAGCACGTTCGGATTCAGAGTTTGGTCGCACCGACCAGACTCAGGACCTCGTTGCAGCCGTCTTCGATCATCGACGCGCGGGCGTCGCGCAGGATCTTCTCGATCGGGTACTCGCGGGTGAGCCCGTTGCCGCCGAAGATCTGCAGCGCCGCGCTGGCGACTTCGAACGCGGTGTTGGTGCCGAACACCTTCGACGCGATCGAATACTGCAGCAGCGGCACCTGCGAGAAGTTGTGAACGAAGACCCGGCGTGCCAGCGAACGCGCCGCCTCGACCTGCATGAACATCCGGAACAACCGCGCCTTCACGCTCTGGTGCGAGAAGATCGGGACCCCTCCCTGCACGCGTTCCTTCGCGTAGTCGAGCGCGAGTTCGAGCGCGGCCTGGGCGGTGCCGACGAAGATCGCCCCCATCGACGCATTCGCCATCGTCAGCACCATCTCGACGATCGTCGCGTAGGAATCCTTGCCGACCACCATGTAATCGGCCGGGATCCGGACGTCGTCGAAGTAGATCTCGCCCTGGTTGAGCGCCCGCTGGCCGAGCTTGTCGAGCGGCTTGCCGCGCGAGACACCGGGCAGGTCGAGCGGCACCAGGCACACGCCCCCGCCCTTGAAGCCCTCGCTCGGGTCGATCGTGCAGAACAGCGCCGCCACCGTCGCGATCGTGCCGTTCGAGACCCACGCCGCCTTCTGACCGCGGATCACCCATTCCTCGCCCTCGCGACGGGCGACGCAGTTGGCGCGCAACTCCGGATCCGAGAACGAGCGCTCGGTGACCGCCAGCGTGTCGCTCCCATGGTCCGGCTCGGTCACCGCCCAGCAGCCGATTTCGCGATGATCCGGACCCGCGAAGCGCTCGATCAACGCCGGGCGGCCGGACATGCGCGCAAACAGCCGCGCGAATCCCGCCACGCCGAGGCTGATCGCAAGGCCGGCATCGCCCCAGCCGAGCTCCTCGCTGACCATGCAGCGCAGCCGCGCGCGCGCGATCGGATCGAGGTCCCCTCCGAGTTCCTCGAGGTCCGCGATCCCGAGCTCGCGGTAGCGATCGAACACCGACCACAGCAGCGAGCCGGTGGCGATCACGTCGCCCGGATCCGCCAGCCGATCGAGCTCGCGCCCGGCCGGCCGCAACACGTCCTCGGCGAACTTGTGGACCGAGTCCCGCACCTCGCGCTCGAACTCGCTGAGCCCCACTTCGATGTCCGGCAGGCTCATCGCGTCATGCCTCCCTGATTTGCCACGGCGCCGCCGCGGCGCGGCCACGGCGAACGGGGCAGCCTACGGACTCGGCCTCGAGGTCCATATGATGCGAGTCATAGCACCGAAATGCCAAAGGGGAGCGTCGGGCCGGGGCTCACCCCGCTGGAGGACGGACGCCCTTCACGCCGCCGTCGCGCGCGACGTCACCGCGTCAGGCCGGGCGTGACTCCGATCGCAGCCCAGCCCCTTGCTCGAAGAATGCTGGAGGCTCATCCTGGGTTGGGCCGACTCCGCCGGGAATCGGATCGGCGACGACCCCCTCCGCCGATTCCGCGAGTTGCCAGCATCCCCCCCGAGAAGGCGCCGGTGCCTCGCGACCTGTCGTGCTATGACGACCCGGAGAGGCGGATGTCGATGACGAGATCGGGACCGGCCTCGCCGGTCCCTGACCGGCCCCATCCGGAGGGTCTTCTGGCAGAGAGGGGCGACGTGACCCGATCGACGCGCGCGAAGATCTGGACTCGAGTGCGAATCCAGGGCCTGGTGGCAGCCACGGCGCTGAGTCTCACCGGTTCGGCATGGGGACAGAACCTCATCGAGAATGGCGGCTTCGACGAGGACCTGACGGGCGGGGCCCTCTTGGCGGCCGGCGATTCGTCGGCGACGTGGAACGCGCTCGACGCCGAGGACTCCGCGACGTCCGGCGTGCTGCCCGCGGCGACCAGGATTCTCACACCAGCCCCGGAGAAATGAACATGCACGAACGTGCGGACGCGAACATTCTCGAACTCGTGCGACTGGCGCTCCTTGCGAGCGTCCTGCTCCTCTCCCCGCTTCACGCCAGTGCCTTCGACTACGATGAGTCGGTCGACGGCGACATCTTGTCCAACACTGAAGACAATCCCACGCTGATCGGAGTTCTCGATCCGGGTCTCAACGTGATCTCGGGTGGCGTGTTCTGGACCGCCCCCGCTGTCTTCGATGGGGACAAGCTCTCTGTGACGGTGCCCCCCGGCGCGCAGATCGAAGCGATCACGCTCGAGGTCTCGAACTACCTCGGCAACATCCCGGCCTCCACCAAAGTCTTCGAAACACCGGACTACCAGGCTCTCGAAAGCCGTATCCTTTCGGCAGACGGAATCTACCCTTTCACGGCTCCCCCCTTCCCTCTGCCCCCCGGCGACTATGGCTTCACTGCCACTTTCGTCGGCGGTGAACAGGAGCTCCCCGGCAGCTACGACTGGGAATGGACGATCCAGGTTCCCGAGCCCGGCCCCGGCGCCGGATCCCTCGCCGCGGTCGGCATCCTTCTCGCACTCGCCCGCGTTCGCCCGAGGTCGGCAACCCGCGCCTCGTGCGATCCGAAGCCGGCGGCACTGGCCGGTTTCCCGACGTTGGCTCCGGGACGCCGCCGCGGCGTCTAGCCGCGGCGGCGCGTGCGGCTTTCGACGATGCGATACAGGACCGGCAGCACGATCAGCGTGAGTGCCGTCGAGGAGACGATCCCGCCGATCACCACGGTGGCGAGCGGCCGCTGCACCTCGGCGCCGGCGCTCGTCGAGAGCGCCATCGGCACGAACCCCAGCGAGGCGACGAGCGCCGTCATCAGCACGGGTCGCAGGCGTGTGAGCGCGCCTTCGCGGAGCGCCTCGGAAACGCCCTTCCCCTCGCGGCGCAGCGCGTTCACGAACGAGATCATCACGACGCCGTTCAGCACCGCGACACCGGAAAGTGCGATGAAGCCAACCCCCGCCGAGATCGAGAGCGGGATGCCGCGCAGCCAGAGCGCGAGGATCCCACCGGTCCAGGCGAGCGGCACGCCGCTGAAGACCAGAAGCGCGTGTCGGAACGAGCCGAAGACGCCGGCCAGGATCGCGAAGATCAGCAGCAGCGCGAGCGGCACGACCACCTGGAGCCGGCGCGACGCCGACTCGAGCTGCTCGAACTGACCTCCCCACGTCGTCCAGTAGCCGGATGGCACCGCAACGCCGTCGCGGATCCGCTGCTCGGCCTCCGCCACGAACGACCCGATGTCGCGGTCGCGAACGTTGGCCGAGACGACGACACGCCGCTTGCCGTTCTCGCGACTCACCTGGTTCGGACCCGTCCCGATCGACAGATCCGCCACGGCGCCGAGAGGCACGAATGCGCGCGCTGGGGTCGGGCCTGCGCGTGGCGGGTGCAGCCGCGACGCGTCGGTCTGCGCTTCGGCGGCGAGCGCGATCGGCAGCCGCTCGATCGCGCCGAAGTCTGCGCGCAGATCCTCCGGAAGCCGGACCACGAGATCGAAACGCCGGTCGCCTTCGAAGACCTGTCCGGCCACCCACCCGCCGATCGCGACCTGAACCACCTCCTGCACCGCTTCGAGCGAGAGCCCGAATCGTGCCAGCGCCGCGCGGTCGAGGTCGATCTCGAGGAGCGGCAGGCCCGCGATCTGCTCCGACTTCACGTCCGCGGCGCCGGGCACCCGCGCGAGGATCTCAGCGATCTCTTCGCCCAGGATGCGTAGGACCTCGAGGTCGTCACCGAACACCTTCACCGCGACATCGCTGCGAACCCCGGCGATCAGCTCGTTGAAGCGCATCTCGATCGGTTGGGTGAACTCGTAGCTGTTGCCGGGCAGCCGGTCGATCGCTGCCTCCACGTCGCGCACCAGGTCGGCCTTGGGCTTGCGCGGATCGGGCCACTCCGATCGCGGCTTCATGATCACGAAGCCATCGGCCACGCTCGGCGGCATCGGATCGGTCGCGACTTCGGCGGTCCCGATCTTCGTGAAGGTGTGGGACACCTCCGGGAGCCTGCCGATCGCGCTCTCGAGGGAGCGCTGCATCTCGACTGCCTGCGTCAAGCTCGTTCCCGGGATGCGCAGCGCATGCAGGGCGATGTCGCCCTCGTCGAGACTCGGAATGAACTCGCGGCCCATGCGCGAGCCGATCGCCAGCGAAGCCACGAGCAGCAGCACGGCGGCGACGAGGACGGAAGCGGGCCAGCGCAGTGCCCGGTCCAGGGTCCACGCATAGCTACGGCGCGCCTGGCGCAGGATCACGCTTTCGCGCTCCACGACGCGCCCGCCGAGCAGCAGCGCGACCGCAGCGGGCACGAACGTCACCGACAACACGAGCGCAGCGAACAGCGCGAAGATCACCGTGATCGCCATCGGGTGGAACATCTTCCCCTCGACGCCGGAGAGCGCGAGGATCGGCACGTAGACGATCAGGATGATCATCACGCCGAAGACGCTCGGACGCACCACCTGCCGCGTGGCGTCGGCCACCACATCGAGGCGTTCCGCCAGAGGCAACGGTCTCCCGCGCTCCTGCTGGGCCTCGGAGAGCCGCCGGATGCAGTTTTCGACGATGATGACGGCGCCATCGACGATCAGCCCGAAGTCGAGAGCGCCGAGGCTCATCAGGTTGCCACTGACCCGTGCGCGGGCCATCCCGGCGAACGTCAACAGCATCGCGAGCGGGATCACGAGAGCGGTCAGAAAGGCGGCGCGCGCGTTGCCGAGCAGCAGGAACAGCACGGCGATCACGAGCAGCGCGCCCTCGACGAGGTTCTTCTCGACCGTCGCGATCGTCCGGTCCACCAGGTTCGTGCGATCGTAGACGGTCTTCACGACGACGCCTTCGGGGAGCGTCCGGTTCACCTCTTCGAGCTTTGCGGCCACACGCCGGGAGACCGCGCGGCTGTTCTCGCCGATCAACATGAACACCGTACCGAGGACCACCTCTTCGCCGTTCTCGGTGGCGGCGCCCGTGCGCAGCTCCCGGCCCGGCCCGACCTCGGCGATCTCGGCGACGTGCACGGGGGTGCCGGCGTGATGGCCGACGACGATCCGGCGGATCTCGTCGAGATCCGCCACCTGACCCGGAACACGCACCAGCACCTGCTCGCCATTGCGCTCGATGTAGCCGGCCCCGACGTTCCGGTTGTTGCGCGCGATCGCATCCAGCAGGTCGCGGAACGAGAGCCCGTACGCGATCAGCCGCTCGGGCCGCGGCGTGATGTGGATCTCCTTCACGTAGCCGCCGATCGAATTCACTTCGGTGACGCCGGGGACGTTGCGAAGCTGCGGCTTCACCACCCAGTCCTGGAGGGTGCGAAGGCTCGTCGAATCCCAAGGCCGGCCGTCGGCATCCTGCGCGCCCGGCTCGGCGGAGACGGTGAACATGAAGATCTCGCCGAGGCCCGTTGCGATCGGCCCCAGCTCGGGCTCGATCCCGGGCGGCAGTTTCGCGCTCACCTCGCGCAGCCGCTCGCCGACGAGCTGCCGCGCGAAGTAGATGTCGGTGCCGTCCTCGAAGACCACGGTCACCTGTGAGAGGCCGTAACGCGACAAGGATCGCGTGTAGCTCAGCCGTGGCAGTCCGGCGAGCGCCGTCTCGACCGGGAAGGTGATGCGCTGCTCGGTCTCGAGCGGCGAGGAGCCAGGCGCCTCGGTGTTGATCTGCACCTGGACGTTGGTGATGTCCGGAACGGCGTCGATCGAGAGCTGTGTGAAGCTCCACGCGCCGGCGGCGGCCGCGAGCAGCGTGAGCCCCATCACGGCCCAGCGGCGCCGCAGCGAGAAACGGATCACGGCTTCGAGCACGATGTCTCCTAGTGGTCGTGGCTCGCGCCGGACTTGCCGGCCTCGGCCTTGACCACGAAGCTGTTGCGGGCCACGTAGCGCTGGCCGGCCGTGAGTCCCGCGCGGACCTCGACGCGCTCGGCGTCCCGGCGACCCAGCTCGACCGGCCGCGCTTCGAAGAGGTCCCCGTCGGCGAGGAACACCACGTCCCCGTCGCGCAGGCGTTGGAGCGCGCTCGTGGCCACCGCCACCGGCACCTCCTCGTCGCTGACTTCGACCTCTGCGGTCGCGAAGAGACCCGGGCGCCAGCTGCGATCCGGGTTCGCCAGCACGGCCCGGGCCAGCAGCGTCTGCGTGTTCGCCGCACCGGTCGGAGACAGGTACGCGATCGTGGTCTCGATCGGGGGCCGCCCGTCGCCGGGGTCGACCCGCACCCGTTGGCCGACACGCAGCCGCCCGAAGTCGGGCCGGTACACGTCGAGCGCAAGCCACACGTTCGCGAGATCGGCGATCGCGAAGACCTCTCGGTCGCTGGACACGAACTCGCCCGGCGAGATCTCCTTCCCGATCACGGTGCCCGGGAGCCGCGCGCGCAGCTCGTAGGGGTGGAGGCTCTCGTTGCTTTCGATCACGGCCAGCAGCTCGCCGGCGGCGACGGCATCGCCGAGTCGCTTGTGCACCGAGCGCACGACGCCGGGAAAGCGCGGCATGAGATGCACGAGTCGGTCCTCGTCCGGCGTGATCCGGCCGTTCAGCAGGACGGTCTCCCGGATCGTCGCCGGACCCGCCGTCGCGATCTCGATCCCGGCCGCCGCGACCTGTTCCGCGTCGAGTTCGACGCGCCCCTCGTAGGACGCGAACTCGAAGTGGTGCTCGCGCCCGTCCGCGCGCGCCGCGACCTCGACATCGAAGGAGTGCGGTTCGTCGATCTCCTGGTCTCCGACCAGATGGTCGCCACGCGGTGCGAACCGGATGCGGTCGACGCGGCCACCGAGCCGGTGCAGCGTCACTTCGAGCTCGATCCCGGCCGGGTCGCGCGGCTCCGCGTCCTCGAACACGTAGGCGCGATACTCGGACGACACACCTTTCTCGTAGATCGAAAGCTCGACGCCGAAGGAGCCGTCCTCGAGGAGCCGACCGCCGTGCGGCCCCGTTCGGAACTCGCCGGTGGTGCTCGCGGCGGCCGCGCGTTCCGAGGAGGGATCTCCCCCGCTGCACGAGAGCGCCGCGGAGAGCCAGAGCAAGGAGACGGCCGCTACCGCAACGCAACGTCCGCGCCGATTCGGAGATCTGCTCATGGCTTCTCCTCCCCGAGCGGTGCTCCGGTGAGGCGTTCGAGTTTCTGCGCGGCGTGCTGAGCCTCGACGAGAGCGCGCAGGTGCTGTTCTTGTGCCTCGAGCTGCCTCCGCATGCTCTCGAGCACCTCGAGCTGCGAATGGCGCCCCTCCTCGTAGCCGCGCTGGAGTACGGTGACGCTGCGTTCGATGCCGGGCAGGACGCGCGTCCGAAGGAGCTCTGCTTCCTCGGCAGCAGCGCGCAGCGCCGTCAGTGCGGTCGACACCTCGGTGGCGACGCGCACGGCCGCAGTACGCTCCTCGAGGGTCGCCTTCGACCGGCGGAAGCGCGCCTCGGCGATCGCGTCCTCGTTGCGGTTCCACAGAGGGATCGGGAGCGATGCGTCGATCACGATCGTCGTGTCCCCGGAGCCGGCGAGGTAGCGCGGACCCGCCGTCAGCGTGAGGTCGGGGACACGCTCGCTGCGCGCGCTCGCCAGCGCCGCGTCGCGGCTTTCGCGCTCCGCCGTCCAGCGAGCGAGTTCCGGGCTTCGGGCCGCGCGCCGCTGCAGCTCGGCCAGCGGCGGCGGATCGGGGAGGTCCGCCAGGTCGCCGCTCGCTCGTTCGAAATGGGCGTCCGTTCCGCCCCACCTGACTGCGAGTTGCGTGCGCGCGGTCTCCAGCTCGTGCTCGGCATGCTCGCGCTCGACGACCGCGCCATCGACCGCGACACCCGCGCGGATCTCCTCGGCCGGTGACGCCAGGCCGGCCTCGACCCGGCGCGCGGTGGCCCGGCGCATCGCTTCGGCGAGCGCCAGCGCCTCGCCCGCCAGGCGACGCCGTTCCTGCGCCGCCAGCACTTCGACGAACGCATCCACCGTCTCGCTGAACACCGCGATCCGGCGTGCCTCATAGCTCCAGCCGGCGAGCCCGTGCTCCGCTGCGGCGAGCCGGACGCGCGCCGCGCGCTTGCCGCCGAGCTCGACGAGCTGACCGAGCTGGATCGTGGTCTGCGACTCGCGCACGCCGCGAAAGTCACCGCTTCCGAGCACGTCCTCGACCTCCATCGACAGCTTCGGGTTCGGGACGCGGCCGGCCTGGAGGACAGCCGCCTCCTGGGCGCGCACCTCGTAGGCGTGAGCAGCGAGATCCGGGTTGCCGAGGAGCGCCGCAGTCAACGCGTCGGAGAGCGAAAGGACGCCGTCCGGATCGAGCGTTGCCGGGACTGCTGCCTGCGCGGGGTCGGCGCTGGCTTCGAAGGCGGGGAGTTCCCGGCCGAGCGGGCGCGGTTCCGGCAGCGCAGTCTGGGCCTGTACGGATGCAGCCGGGCCGGCGCAGAGCGCCAGCGCCAGACCGCTCCAACGGGGAGCGAATCGTCGCATCGGGTATCGTCCTCGAGCGGAAGACCGAAGGCGCATGCGAGGCCCGGTGGGCCTCGTATGCGGACGTGGGCGCGGAAGCGCGCGGGATTCCGGTGAGACGACGATTAGATGCGCAGGACGATGGTGCGCAGCAGAGCGGACGCGCCGGCCGCGTCCGCGGGCACGTCCCGGAGCGCCAGCGAGCGGCTCTCTGCGGGTGCCACCGGCGCGACGACGAGCAGACCGAACGTCGGTGCGGCGACCCGGGGCTTGCCGTCGAGCGCACGATCCAACGCCGCGAGGTGGACCACATGATCGCCGTCGTGGCTTGCCGCTCCCGGGCCGGTCGCGTCGACGGGATCGTCGCAGTCCCCGTGATGGAGGACGACATCCACGTGCCCCACGTCGCCCGAGAGAGAGAGCTCGTGCCCGTGACCATGACCGAGGAAGCCGGCTGCGAGCGCCCCGGCGAACACGCCCGCATGGCCGGCGGCGAGCTGGGCCAGCAGCACGGCCGAGGCGGCGGCGCGACCGAACGAACAGCGGGACGTCGCAAACTTCACGGTCCGAGCAGCCTGTCGCACCCGGTTCGACGTGTCAACGTCGGTCGAATCGCCAGCCCGCCCCCCCGTCGAGGGCGGTGATCGCTCGTTCGTGGACTCCGCGTCAACCCGGGGACGGCTCCGAGTCGGGTCGGTGGGTCTTCGTGTCGAGTGCGCTCCTGGCGGAGCCGTGAGCGCCTCATCGCAGCGGAGGTCAGCGCGAGCCCGAGCCCTTCGAGAGCAGCGCCAGGAACGCTTCCTGGGCAGCGTCCGCGTTCGGGCGCCGGGGCAGTCCGGCTCCGACCGGCTCGATCCGGCTCCGGATTCAGAGGAGGCCGGAGAAGAAGAAACCCCCGCCGCGGCAAGTCTGCGGCGACGCTTCGAAAACCTGGAGCACGAGACGGGATTCGAAGCCGCGACCCTCACGTTGGCAAAGCGCCAGGAGGACGAGAAGTGACGCGTACTTGCGTCTCCTTCCCTGCGACGGCATGCGAAGAGCGGCACGGAGCGGCAGCGAGGGCGGCTCGGCGTCTCTATGCGTCTCTGAGAACAACCGGGGAGCGATCACGCGCAGGCACGAAGAGCCCCCATCCCCGCGGCGCCTCAACCGTTGGCGGGCGCGTCGGTCTCGTCGGGGTCGAACTGCGTGATCCGTACGTCGGCGTCGGGAAAGCGAGCGATCAGCTCGAGCTCCCCTCCGAGGGCATGGATGTACTCGGACAGCTTGCTCAGCAGCGCGTCGTGACGACTCTCGAGCTGCGAGACCGCTCCCTGTGTCACGTCCATCAGCTCCGCGAGGTCGCTCTGCGTGATGCCGGCCACGTCGATGTCGAGACAGTTCAGACCGAGCGTGCCGCCGTCGTTGCGCATGCGCAATCCGCCACCGCGCCAGTCCTCGACCCTACCGCGGTGCGAGTCTGAATGCGGATCCGCCTCCTGCCGCGGCAACCGCCGAAACGGTCCTCTGTGAGCGATCCTCGGCACCGACCAGATGACGAGCCAGGCGCTTTCCGAAGCCCATCAGCGTGAGGGTCGGGGGCCGACCAAAGGGCTCCGGAACGACCGAGCAGTCGCAAACGTAGAGATTCGAGAACTCCGTCCTCAGGTTCTCATCGACCAGCTCGCCGAGCTTGGCCGTGCCGCCCGGATGTGCCGCAATCGTACCGGTCCGGTAGATCTTGCGTGCGCCCGCCTGGGCGAGAACGGCGTGCGCCCTTCCGTAGCCGTGCTCGAGCTTCGCGGCATCCACGGGCATGAGCCGCCGGCGAATACCGCCCCGCTTCGAGAGACGGCCCGCCAGGACGTCCCTTGCCTTGATCATGATGCCCAGAGTGCGCGCGGAAGCACGAGGACGCACCTTGCCGAACCTTCCGACCTGAAGAGCCGTCGCCACATCGAGGGCCCTCGGGAGGAAGAAGTCGGTCAACATGTAGCCGTCTTCGTCACAGTGGATTCCCGTCGACATCGGGAGCTCGCCCGGCCCCTCCAGCTCGTCGAGCTCTCCCAACGCAAAGATCAGGGGATCGACAAAGAAGTTGTATCCCGCGCCGCGAATTCCGCTCTCGCGAAGGATCATCGGCGAACCGAGGCCCCCCGCAGCAAGGACGATGTTGTCGGCATCAGCGCGGACCGTCCGCCCTGCTTGCGTGTAGACGACGCCCGTCGCCGTCTTGCTCTCGACCAACACCTTGTGGACGCGCGCCCCCGTCTGCAGGATCGCCCCGGCCGCCACCGCTTCGTCGATCCACATGCGGGCGTTCCATTTGGATTCATAGGAAGGCGCACAGTAAAAGCCCATCGGCTCCGACGACTCACAGCGATCCTGATAGAGGAACTTGTCGAGAGGCTTCCAGTCGAGTCCGATGGCTCGAGCGCTCTCCATGATGCGCTGGCTTTTCGGCCCGATCAGCCTCGGCTCCAGAGGCCCGATCGGCAATTCGGCCCGCACTTCGGCGATCTCATCGCGAAGGTCGACGCCGTACTTGTCGAACATTTCGTAGGACGGCTCAAACGCGGTTCCGCAATAATAGATCGAAGATCCGCCGGTCGTGATTCCTCGCGCAACTCCCATCAGATCCGGGGTGATCAGAAAGCTTCTCCCGGGCATGAACAGTTCGCGTAGCGCCTGGCCGAAGTTCGCAGTGACGGGCTCGCGGCCGCCCCATTCCAGAATGAGAACGCGCTGCGAGGCGCGGGCCAACTCCCGCGCAACCGTTGCCCCACCAGGACCGGTTCCAACGATAATCGTGTCGTAGCGCGTTCCTTCCGATGTCATCGTCCATCTCCCTCGGTGAGCCGCCCCGGCTTTCTCGGAGACTCGGTTCCTCGAGCCCGACTCCATGACCGGACTCTGTCGTCGTGCATCATACGTCGCCTCGAACTCGGCCGGCGACTCCCGACGGATGCAGTCTCCGGCAATCCGGGATTCGCCTGCACGCCCTGCGCGTAGAAGATGCCGGTGGGCGGGCGCAAAGGCACGGAGTCCGCCGGCGACGCCGCGGGCTCCTCACTCGGCCTTCGGACACGCTTCGGGCTCGCCGGAGCGTGCGGCCGGCCGTGTGAAGTCGAGTCCCTCGAAGCGCCCGGAGCGGCGCCACCGATCGATGTACTCGAAGTACGCGACGGGGCCCTCCGGATGGCCGCTCTGGTTGAGCCGCTGTCGGCGCCCGATCGGGCCGCCTTCGTTGTTGTAGTAACCCGGCGTGCAGTCGGGGCTGCCGAGGAAGGCGCGCGTGCTGCCCTCGAGCATCTTCACCCAGGCCTGCTCGGCGTCCTCCGTCACTTCGACCTCGTCCGCGCCCGTGTCGAGCGCGTGCCGCAGGATCGCGGCGATCGTCGAGCCCGCCTCGGTCAGGTTGTGCGTGATGTTCGAGATGAGGTTCGCGCCCTGGGTGAGTCCCACGACGAAGAGATTCGGAAAGCCGTGGACGTGGATGCCATGCAGGCTCTGCATGCCCTCGGCCCAGCGATCCGAGAGGCGGATTCCGTCGCGGCCGACCGGGTCGAAGCCCGCCCGCCGTGCGTAGTCGGTGCCGACCTCGAATCCCGAGGCGAAGACGAGACAGTCGACCTCGTAGTGGACGCCCGCGACCCACACGCCGGTCGCGTCGATCCGCTCGACGCCCTTGCCATCGGTGTCGACGAGGTGGGTGTTCGGCTCGTTGTAGGCCTGCAGGTACTCGTCGTGGAAACAGGGTCGCTTGCAGAGCTGCCGATACCAGGGCTTGAGCGCCTGCGCCGTGGCCTCGTCCTCGACGATCGAGTCCACGCGCGCCCGGATCTCCTCCATCTTCTCGTCGTCGCTGTCCTCGTAGGCCTTCTGGAACATCTCGGGCCCGGGGACCGCGCCCTCCTTCTGCGCGTTCTCGACGAGGCGGTCGCGGATGCGCTGGGCGATGTCGGTCCAGCCGTCCTTCACGAGATCCTCGTCCGCGAAGCCCCCGGTCTGGAGC
Organism: uncultured Pseudomonadota bacterium; assembly: GCA_900696485.1. Classification (GTDB taxonomy): domain Bacteria; phylum Myxococcota_A; class UBA9160; order UBA9160; family PR03; genus CAADGG01. The sequence goes on along the minus strand of CAADGG010000021.1, from coordinate 101,861 downwards.
GTCGCGAAGTTGAGGAGCCACTTCTGCTGCCAGCCGGGCTCGAGCGCCTCGAAGAAGTCGTCCTCGATCGGGTGGTTGTTGCGCACATCGATGGACGAGGGCGTGCGCTGGAACACGTAGAGTTCCCGGGCATCGCGGGCCAGCGGCGGGATGCACTGCACCGCGGTGGCACCCGTGCCGATGATGCCGACGCGCTTGTCGGCGAGCTTCTCCATCGGCGCGCCATCGGGATTGCCGCCGGTGTACGCGTAGTCCCAGCGGCTCGTGTGGAAGCTGTGGCCGCCGAAGGTCTCGATTCCGGGGATGCCGGGCAGCTTGGGCCGGTGCAGCGGGCCGGGGCCCATCGTCACGAATCTCGCACGGATCACATCGCCACGGTTCGTCTGGAGGATCCAGCGCGAGGTCGACGGATCCCATTCGAGCCGGGTCACCTCGGTGGAGAAGAGCGCGTTCCGGTACAGCCCGTAATGCTCGGCGATCCGCTGCGCGTGCCGGAAGATCTCCGGCGCGAACACGTACTTCATGGTCGGCTTGTGGCCCGTCTCCTCGAGCAGCGGCAGGTAGACCATCGCGGCCGTGTCGCACATCGCGCCGGGGTATCGGTTCCAGTACCACGCGCCGCCCACGTCCCCGCCGCCTTCGATCAGCCGGATGTCCTCGATGCCCGCCTCCTTGAGCCGCGCGCCGACGCAGAGCCCCGAGAAGCCGGCGCCGATCAGCGCGACGGTCACCTCGTCGCGCTTCGGCTCGCGCTCGGTCTTCGCGACGTAGGGGTCGTCGAGCAGGTGGGCGAAGCGGCCCGTCGGCTCGACGTATTGCTCGTTGCCGTCCGGGCGGATCCGCTTGTCGCGCTCCTCGCGATACCTGGCGCGCAGGGCTTCGTGGTCGATGGAGTGGGTCGCTTTCGTCACGGGGTGCTCCTTTCCCGAAGGACACGGCACGATCGAGCGCTCGGGTGCGCTCGGCTGGCCCAGCGGTTCGAAAAGCCGCTCCTCAATTGGCGAGCACGGGAGCGCCGCGCGAGCGCAGCTCGCGGTAGACGGGCGGCTCGGGGATTCGGAAGCGCTTGCGAACCTCGTCGATCGGCAGGCCCAGGAGCGCTTCCCAGTCGGAGCCGGCGATCCAGTCCGCCTCGCATCCGCGCCGATATCCCTCGCGGAGGTGTCTGCGAACCTCGGCGCGCGCCTCCCGGCTTGCGGTGCCGGGCATGCCACGGCCGCCGAAGAAGCTGCGGACGTAGGCCACGGCCAGCAGGAAGGCGATGCCGGAGTGCCGGGTCTGGGCGTAGGTGAAGGCCAGCACGCCGACTTCGCCGACGAGATCGCGGCCGTAGCCCGTGATCACGTGGAGCAGATCGTGGGATTCGCGCATGCGGGCGGCGAGCACGAAGTAGGGGCCATCGCGTTCGCCCTCGCCCGCGCCCGCGGCCTCGCTCGCGGCCACCAGGCCCTCGGCCGAGATCTGTTCTCGCTCCAACCACTCGACATACGTGCGACCGAAGCTCCCGGCCGGCAGCGCCTTCAACGACTCCCGATCCATCAGACGATCGAGGAGGCTGTGCGGCCGCTCGAGGATCTCTGGGCCGTGGGGTGTACTCGTGAAGCGCTCCATCATTCGCTCGGTGCTCCTGCCCGCCAGGGCCGTGAGCATGCGTACCGCCTGCTCCGTGTCGTCGGGATCGCGAACCGCCCGGCGCATGGCGCGCAGGGCCGCCAGCGGCCGAATGCGCTTCGCGCGTTCGTGTGCCAGGGCCTGTTCGGGAGTGAGCTCGGGAAGCGGACTCATGCGCGTGCTCCTTTCTCGAGTGTGTGGGGTGCGCCTCGTGGCTGGAGATCGAAGCTGCCGGTTCCGAAGTCGACCAGCTCGAGCATCGATGCGTTGAGCTCCTCGAGCCGGCGATGGAGCTGTTCACGCAGCGGCTCGCTGGCCACCGCGGCGAGCATCAGGGTGCGGAAGTGCAGGACCTGCGCTTCGAAGAGCCGCGCGCTCGCCAGGCCGCTCGACCACATTCGCAGGGAGTGGACGAAGGCCATGAAGATCTGGTGCGAGAGCACGCGCGGCTCGACGACCGCCAGCAGATCACCGGTCTCGATCGCCCAGCGGATGCTCACCTCGCCGAGGTCGACACAGCGGCGGATCACGCCCAGCAGCCGCGCTCGGGAGCCCATCTGCTCCACCAGGGAGAGCAGCGGTCGGTAGAAGCGCTCCGCCGAGGTGAACTCGCCCACCGCGAGGTCCGAGATCGCGGTGATGCGACCGATCGGAGTCGCCGGGGCGAGCGCATCCAGGCGCTCCTCGAAGGACTGGATCGACTCTACCAGCAGTGCGATGAGGATGGCTTCCTTCGAGCCGAACAGGTTGTAGAGCGTGGCGACGCTCAGCTCGGCCGACTCGGCGACGGCCTTGATCGAGAAGCTCTCGGCTCCTCCCGACTCGATCAGGCGGCGCGCCGCACGAAGAATGCGTCGGCGCCGTCTCGACTTGCCAGCTTCTCGCAAACCCATAAGCGGTTCCAAGATTAGAATAGATTCCAGGTTTTTTGCAATTTTTCGAGATTCTCGCCAGGCAGGCAGCCGATCGGCGGAATCGCTGGCGAGGCGCGCCGGATCCAGGCCTCGTGGAGCCCGGCCGTCGCCATGACCAATCCGCGGGGACGCCTGCATCAGACGGATCCGGCGGTGTCGTCCCGTGACGGAGACGCCATGACCCGCTTCAGGCGCATCACATCCGACCCCGAGCGCCTGAACGGACAACCCTGCATCCGCAACCTGCGCCGCACGGTGCGCCGCGTCCTCGAAGCGCTCGCCACCCACCCGGACCGCGACGCGCTCCGTCGCGAGTATCCGGAGCTCGAGGACGAGGAGATCCGCCAGGCTCTCGGCGATGCGGCGGCAGCGCTCGAGGACCGTTTGCTCGATCTGCCGAGATCGGCTCGAGGCTCTTGCCCGATCTTTCGCTGGCGCTCCGCTCGCCCGCAAACGAGGCATCGCGATCATGGTCTCAGCTAGCCGTACAGTCTGGCTCGCGCTTTGTCTCGCAGCCGCGACGAGCTGCGAGGGGGGTTCGGGTGTTGAGTCCGGCTTCATCCTTCCCGACGACTTCAGCTGTGAAGAAGCCCTGCCCGGTTGGCAACGCGCCCGGGTCGTGTTTGCGGTTCGGCGACGAGCGCTATCCGATCCGCAAACACGACGTGATCGCGTGCCCACCCGGCGGCCCCGAGGTGGCGCACCAGATCCTCGACACCGGAACGACGACCCTGCGCTACCTGGCGTTGTCGACGATCGTCGATGTCCAGGCATGCGAGGATCCGGATTCGCAGAAGGTCCTCGTGGTGACGGGCAATCGTGGCGACCGACGCCTGCGAAAGAGGTTCCGCGCGGAGAACACGGTCGACGACTACGACCGGGAGTCGAGCGAGGAGCCGCCGCGGTGACGGCTGGACCCTCACCCGGGCGCGCGAGAGCGAGGCTCGGAGGCCGGGTGCCGACAGCTGAAGTACGAGTCGGTCGGGTGGCGGGAGCGATCCGCCCGGATTGCCAGGATCGCCGCGATGCGAGCCAAGAAAGCCGTACGTGAACTCCTCGACAAGCTCCCCGATGACCGCACCCTCGAGGAAGTCTCCTACCCCCTCTACGTCCTCCAGCGCGTTTCGCAGGGTCTCGCCGACGTGGAGTCAGGAAGCCTCATCCCGCACGAACAGGTCGAGCAGGAGCTTCGCCCGCGGTGGCTTCTCGGCGACGCGTAGTTTGGTCCCTTGGAGCCAGCGCGAGCGAGAGCCGTACGCGGTGAACTGCTGTCCGCCGTTGCGCCGCGCACGGATCCGGCCGACGCTTCCCGCCAGCTCACCCGCTCGGTCCCGAAGCGAGAGCCATCTCTTGAAGCACGATTCCGACGGAGGCCAGCTGCTCTCGTGCGGCTGCGTTCGCGAGCCGGGGGACGCCGTTTGAAGGGCCGAGCGGTCACTTCTTGAAGTAGACCGCCGAATACCACCAGCGCAGCCGACGCCGCTCACGAAGCCTTTGACTCGTCCGCTCGGACGCGGATACTCTCGCCGACACAGGGATGTCTACTCGTCCGGACGGGCGTCCTCGTCTCCTCCGACACGCGTGGGTCGAGGCGACTCACGGGAACCCGAAGCGAGGAGCACGTCGATGAATGACACCAGATCGCGATCCATCGGGGCAACGATCGTCGCCGTGCTGACGCTCTGCGCCGGTCTGGCGGCATTCCTGGTTCCGCTGCAACACGCGGGCCCGTACGGAATCCCCGGCCGCGGCCTCGTGGGCGGGCTGCTCTGCTTCGTGATCGCCGGCGTGCTGTTTGCGCGGGGCACGCCAACGATGGTGCGCATCCTCGCGTTCGTCGCTTCCCCCGTCGTGCTGTTCTTCGCGCTCTACGGCGCGTTCGCGGAGGCCGAGGAGGTCGTCGTCCTCTACGCCCAGGATGCCGAGCTGCGGTTGTGGATCGTCGATCACGAAGGGGCCGAGTGGGTCTCGATGCCGCGCTCGAAGGCGGAGCGATACGCCATCGACGGGGCCCGGCTCGAGTTGCTGCGCGCGGGAGAGACGCGATGCGTGATTCCTCGAATCGTGGACGATCCGGTGGCGAATCGCCGCACCTTCGATCTGCGCGAGGAGAAATACGCTGTGCAGCGGCTCGGCGGCGTGCTCGGCATGTTCGGAGACGGACCGGGGCCCGAGACGATCACGCTGCGTCTCGATCCTTGCGGGTGAGGCCGTGACGGTCGGCCGAAGCCAGCAGAAGCGAGAGATCCGATGATTCGCGGGGTCTGTCTCTGTGGCGCCGTCCGCTTCGAGGCGGACGAGATTCCGCTCCTCACCCACGGTCACTGCTCGCTGTGTCGCAAGGTGCGCGGCGTCGTCGAGGCCGTCAATGCGCAGGACCGGGCGGCCGTCGCTGCGCTCGTCGCGCGCGGCGGGCCCGGGTACTCGCACGTCGGGCAGTACACCAGCGAACTCGGGGCCGTCGGCGCGGCGAACGCCGCCTGGGTGTCGGCGGCGGCTCGGCCGGCTTCCGTGTCTACAAGCCGAGCCGGTCCGAGAGCCCGTTCGGGTTCTACTCCGCACCGCTCATCTACGCGCTGTTCGGCTCGTCGTTGGCGATCCGCGGCATCCTGACTGCCATGGGCTCGGTGCCGCCGCTGCCGATCCGCTAGCCGCCTGGTAGGCTCGGGCGAGCCCGCCGTTCCGGACGATCTCCGGGTGCAGGGCGAGGCTCGGATGATGCGGACCCGCGATCCCGGACCGGCCCTTCGGCCGTACGTGCAGACGCTGTGGGCGATGTCGTCCTCGCGTTCGCCTGGCGCGGCGCCGACTCGGGAGCGCGTGCTGCCAACCGGCGCCGTCCACGTCGTCTTCCGGCTCGCCGACGACCCGCTGCGGATCTACGACGACATCGAGGCACCGCGGCGGACCTAGCGTTGGCCCATCGACCCACTCACCCGAGGAGGCCCCATGAGCATCCACGAGCTGTTCGCATACCTGTGCGTCGACGACGCCCGCCAGGCCATCGAGTTCTACGGCAACGTCTTCGGCGCGCGCGAGAAGTACCGCCTCGCCGAGCCGGGCGGGCGCATCGGCCACGCCGAGCTCGACTTCGGCGGGACGACGCTGATGCTGTCCGACGAATTCCCGGAGTACGGAATCCGGGGCCCCCGCGCGCTCGGCGGTACCCCCGTGACGATCCATCTTCACGTGGACGACGCGGATGCCGTGATCCAGCGCGCCGTCGCCGCCGGCGCGCAACTCGAGATGGCGCCGGAGGATCGGTTCTACGGCGAGCGCTCCGGCTCCATCCGCGATCCGTTCGGCCACCGCTGGAACATCGGCCATTCGATCGAGGATGTGACACCGCAGGAGATGCAACGTCGCTACACGGAGTCGATGAAGGCAGGCTGACCAAGGACGGATTCCTGCTGATTCGTTGCGGCCGCGCGGGAGACCCGGGCGGGCCGGCCGCGGGAATCGTCCGTCCGGACTAGTCCGTTCGGGGTACGACAGGAGCCGGGCCGCGGGCGTAGACTCCTCCGGCCGACGTGGGCTACGCCCGACGTCTCCCTGCGTTTCCAACTGCGAGCGTGCCATGTCGAATCCCTTCCGCTGTTCGGCGTCTCGTCTGGTCTGGCTGCTGCTGCTCGGACTCTTCGTCGCCGGCTTCGCATCGGTCGCCGAGGCCCGCACGCGCACGTTCTGCGGCGTCGTGAAGCGCTCCTGCGGCGGACACCTCCAGCCGGCCTGCACGTCGGGCGCGGCGTGCGACGCCGGGCACACGAGCTACAGCGGCAGCCCGTTCCCGATCACGATCGACTGCCCGTGGCCGATCAAGGACGTGAAGGTTTCCAGTGGCTGCTACGACTCGCGGCCGAGCTGCGACGACTGCAGCGCCAAGGGTCAGATCCCGTGTCCGCAGGAGACGTCGCAGTGGTGTACGCCCGGCTGCGATGCCGGACTCGATGTCCGGTTCGGCCTGTGCAGCGACGGCTTCGTCTCGATCCCGAAGTCCGGCCCGAACGAGAGCTGCGCGCCGGGGGTCGGCATCGACTGCGAAGACGGGCTCCAGTGCACGCTCGCGCTGACCTGTTCGCACGAGCCGGCGCGCGAAGGCGAGACCTGCGACGTCAAGGTGCCGTGCGCCTCCGGCCTCTACTGCCAGGCGGGCGTGCCCCAGATCTGCCGCCGGAAGCGGACCGTCGGCGAGGGCTGCTCGGCGTTCAACCCGTGCGCCGAGAATCTGTCGTGCGAGGCCTGCTTCACCGAGAGCTGCAACGCGCCGTTCCAGTGCTTCCCGAACGCCAACGAGGGCGCGATCACCGAGCAGCAGTGCCAGAAGCTGTACAGCCCGGTGATCGCCGACGGCATCACCGGCGGCGACACCACCTTCACGTGGGCCGGCGGCAACGGGATCGGCGCGGTCGCGACGGAGTCGCAGGCGTTCGGCGTCGCCTACGGGCAGAACGGGGAGTTCGGCTGCTTCACCGCGCTGTGCGGCGGGATCTTCAGCGACGTCGGCGTGACCGGGGCGTTCACCTCGCTCGGCTTCTACACGCAGTTCGACGCCGTCGGCGGCACGTCCTTCGTCAACACCCAGACGGCGCAGACGCCGTTCAAGTTCCTGAACTTCTCGACGTCGCAGGTCTTCGAACGCTTCGGGAACGACTTTCCGCCGTTGACCGGCGATCTGATCGGCACCGAGGACGTCCTAGGCGTCGGCGCCGGCATCAACCCGTCGCCGTTCACCGCGGGCTCGTTCTACTGCGAGACGATCCTCGACGAGATCGGGGTCGATCCGGAGGAGAACCAACCGCCGCCGCTGGAACTCCCGCCGCTCGAGCAGATCGTCAACCCGGACTTCGAGACGGATCTGTTCGGCTGGCGTTGCACCAACGGCGGCATCTGTGGCTGGGACTGGGATTCCCCGTTCGCGCCGGCGAACACGGGCTCCGGACGGGTCACGAGTCCGCCGCTGGAAGCCGCGGCCACGAGTGGCCGGCTGACGTCGAGCTGTGTGAAGGTGCAGGAAGACGTGCCGTACCGGCCGTCGGTGTGGATCCGGACCGAGGGGGCAGAGCCGGGCACGGCGTACCTCCTCTGGAGCTCGAGCGAGAACTGCACGGGCGGCGTGGTCGGCAACGATTCGCTCGGATCCTCGCCGCCCGACGGCGTCTGGCGAAGACTGACGACGGAGGTGGTGGCGCCGGCCGGCGCGAAGACCGTCGCGTTCAACGCCACGGCGAGTCGGAGCCTCGCATCCGGAGCGGCGAGCGAGACGACCATCGACAAGGTGTACGTCCCGGAGCCGTCGCAGGGACTCGCCGGAGGCGTCGCGGCGGCCGTCCTGCTGGCCCTCCGACGGCGGCGGGTGCGCGCGCCGCGCTGAGCGCTGCCGACCCCAGGGCCGGGTAGCATCTCGCGGTCAGGAGTTTCGGATGTCCTCGCTGACCCGCGAAGATCGGCTGCTGCTCGGGATCCTCGTTCCGGTGTTCCTGGTGTGCTTCGCGCTCCACGTCCACGAGATCCGCCGCTCCGGGCTCGCCCAGCTGCCGGTCTGGGCGCTCGCCGATCCGGGCGGCGGGCCGCCGACGGTCGGCGGGTTTCGCATCGAGACCGACAGCGCCGGCAGCGGCCTTCTGCCCGGCGACCGCTTACTGCGCGTCGGCGACACCGATCTGTGGGGCGCGGGCTACGTCGAGTTCGACACGCTCGCGCTCGAGGCGGTCGGGACCGGCGGCGAGGCGCCGCTGGTCTTCGAGCGCGACGGCGTCCGGCGCGAGACCTCGATCCGCGCGCGGCCGCGGCCGTACGCGTGGTCCCGGCCGCTCGTGATCGGGAGCGGTGCGCTGCTCATCGTCCTGATCGTGCTGCGCGCACCGGGGCGTCCCGATACGCAGCGGTTCGCGCTCGCGATGCTCGGCTACGCGATCCTGATGTCGCAGTTCTACGGCGGTCCCGCGTGGAAGACCCGGACCTCGCTGTGGCTGTGGAACGCCGGCGGGCCGCTCGTCGGCCTGCTGTTGCTGCGCTGGGCGCGGCTCTTTCCCACCGAGGTTCCGGACGCGGCGCGCGCATGGTGGGGCTGGCCGTGGGTCGGCGCCGCCGGCATGCTGGCCGTCCGCACGAGCTACTGGTGGGGCGTCCCGATCGAGCCCCGTCATCTCGCCGTCGCGTCGCAGGCGCTGCACGGGGGCTTCCTGCTGGGCACCGTCGCGCTGCTCGCGCGGAACTACGCCTACGCCGAGCCGATCGGCCGGCGGCGGCTCAAATGGGTGCTCTACGGCGCCGCCATCAGCGCGTCCCCGCTGGCCGCCGCGCAGTTCGCACTCCTCGTATGGCCGGGCTGGGAGGGCTTCGATGGCGCGTTCGCGCTCGGGACCGCGGCGTCGGGAACGTGGGCCGTCTTCCTGCTCGTTGCGATCGTGCGCGAGGGTGCATTCGACATCGACCGACTGATGAGCGCGACGGCGTCGGTGGCGCTTCTGGGTGTCGCGTTCATCGGGACCGTTGCGATCGTCGTTCCGGAGCTGGCGAGCTTCGTCGCGGCGCAGGCGCCGATCGGACCGGGCGCCGCCCGGTTGCTCGTGACCGTCGGGCTGCTCGTACTCCTCGCGCCGGCGTACCGGCGGCTGCGACCGTGGCTCGATGCGGGATTGTTTCCGGCGCGCCGGCTCCAGGAGGAGGGCGCCGAGCAGCTGCTGCGGGATCTGTCGCAGTGCACGTCGTCGGACCAGGTGCTCGATCTCGTCGCGGAGCGGCTCGACGGCATCGTGCGCCCGGAGTCATGCGACGTGTACGTCGCCGAGGCCGGGCGCTTCACGATTCGCGGCGGCCGCCCGGGTTCCTGGCTCCCGGCCGAGGGTCCGCTGCCGCGCGCGCTCGCGCGGCACCCGGCGCCGCTGCGCGTCGCCGAGAGCGAGCTCGCACGGGCCGTGCCGGATCTCGCGCCGGAGGAAGCGACGGCGCTGGTCGCGAGCGGGACACGCGTGCTGCTTCCGCTGCGCTGCGGCAAGGACCTCGCCGCCATCGTCACGCTCGGCCCGCGCCGATCCGCCGACGTGTATACCGACAGCGATCTCACGCTGCTGGGAGCGATCGCCGAGAAGGCGTCCGCGGAGCTGCTCCACCAGCGCGACGTCGAGACGATCCGCGCCGAGCGCGTCCGAGCCGAGGAGCTCGCCGTCCTGAAGTCCGCGGCCGACGAGGTCCTGCGGCGCCGCTCGCGCTTCCTCGCCGCCGCGAGCCACGATCTGCGCCAGCCGCTGCACGCGCTCTCGATGTACACGAGCCTGCTGCGCGAGCGGCTCGGCGGCGACGACGCGCATACGCTGATCGAGCAGATCGAACGCTCGACGAGCTCGCTGTCCACGATGTTCTCGTCGCTGCTGGACCTGTCGCGGCTCGACGCCGGCGCCGTCGAACCGCGCGTCGGACCGGTCGCGCTCGACCCGCTGCTCACGGAGCTGTGCGCCGAAGCGATTCCGGCCGCAGAAGCCAAGGGGTTGAAGCTGCTCCATACGCCGGTCGACGTCGCCGTGCACAGTGATCCCGTGCTGCTCGGCCGGATCCTCCGGAACCTGCTCGAGAACGCGGTCCGCTACACCGATCGGGGAGAGGTGCGCGTCGAGGCGCGCGCGACCGACACCCGCGTCGTCGTGGAGATCGCCGACACGGGGCCCGGGATCGCGCTCGACCGTCAACAGATGGTGTTCCAGGAGTTCGTTCGGCTCGCGCCGGACGGGGCCTCGCGCGGGCTGGGGCTCGGGCTCGCGATCGTCGATCGGCTCGCGCGCACGCTCGGCCACCCCCTCGATCTGGACTCGGAGCCGGGTCGCGGCTCGCGGTTCCGGCTGGCACTCGATCGCGCCGAACGGCCGGACGTCGGCGCCGGCGGGTCGCGGCCGGCGGCGTTCCACGGCCGGGTCGTCGTGCTCGTCGACGACGACCTCGCGGTGCTCTCGGCGACGCGCGAAGTGCTCGAGAGCTGGGGCTGCCGGGTCGTCGCCGCGAGTTCCACGCAGGAGGCCTGCGAGGCCGTGGCGCTGCGCGGGCTCGAGCCGGACGTACTGCTCGCGGACTATCGCCTCGGCGAACACGACACCGGTCTCGACGCGATCGCCGCGATCCGCGCGGCCTGCGGTCGCGAGATCCCGGCCGCCGTGTCGACCGGCGAGACGACCGAGGGCGTCGGCCGCCGGATCCGCGAGTACGGCCTTGCGCAGCTGGTCAAGCCGATCGCGCCGGCGCGCCTGCGCGCACTGCTCGCGGAGCTGATGCGTCCGCCGGGATGAGCGAGGAACTTCATCCGGGCTCGTCGGTCGGCGCGTCGTCGAGCCCGAGTTCGCGCATCACCAGCGTCGCCTCGGTGCGGTTGCTGACGTCGAGCACCTCGAACAGCGTGCGTAGGTGCGTCTTCACGGTTGCTTCGGCGATGCCGAGCGACGCGGCGATCTCGCGGTTCGTGAGGCCGCGCGCGAGCCGCTCGAGCACGTCGATCTGGCGCCGGGTCAGCGCAGGCGCGCGATTCCGCCGAAGTCCGCCGGACGGCGCCGGCGCCGCGGGCGGCGCCGCGGGCGGCGCCCCGAGCGCGGCGACGGGCACGTAGACGCCGCCGGCCAGCACGAGCCGCAACGCACTGCGCAACACCTCGATCGGCGAGGACTTCGGGATGAAACCAGCGGCGCCGCCGTCGAGCGCGCGCCGGATGTCGCCGGGATCCTCCGATGCCGAGACGATCACGACCGGCACGCTGGGGTGTCGCTCGCGCAGCGCGCGGAAGGCCGTCCAGCCGTCGACGCCCGGCATCGAGAGGTCGAGCAGCACCAGCTCGATGGCGGTGTCCGCGGCGACCGCCTGCAACGCGGCGTCGCTGTCCGGCGCTTCGACGAACGCCGCATCGAACTCGGCGAGCGCTTCGCAGAGGCCTTCGCGAAAGATCGGGTGATCGTCGCAGACGAGGATCTTCATGCGGTCCGTCCCGCGTCGTCGTCGGCCCCTGCGTTGGCCCGCTCGATCAACGCGGCGAGCTGTTCGTCCGAGAACGCTCCGCGCGTGAAGCGGCCGAGCTTGGCGATCGGAAGCCCGAGGATCATCGCGCGCCGCGTGGCGAAGCGCTCGTCGTCCGCCGCCGGCCCCGGCGGCCCGCCCGCTTTCGGCGGCAGCAATCCGAACACGCGCAGCAGGCCGCCTGCCGACGCCTCGATCGCCGCGCGCGCCTGCAGGTCCGCGATCCAGCGCGACAGCGGGGTGTGGCGGTCGAAGCGCGCCCGGACCGGCGCCACCGCCTCGACCTCGATCGTCGTGCGCAGGCGCAGGTCCCGGGACGAGGCCCCGACCGCGAGCTCGAACGCGCCGTCCTCGACGGCCCACGCGTGCGCCGCGGCGTCCCAGAACGCGAACGCGCGGCGCTCCAGCGCGAACCGCACCTCCTGCTCCTCGCCGGGCGCGAGCGCGATCTTCGCGAATGCCGCCAGCTCGCGCGGCGGCCGCCGCACCCGCGCCGCGACGTCACCGACGTAGAACTGCACGATCTCGCTGCCGGCGCGCGCGCCGATGTTGCGCACGCGCCACGTCAACGTGACACCGTCGTCGTCGCGACGGGTAAGGCGAACAAGCAGGCCGTTGTCGTGGCGATAGACGCCGTCACGTCAACACCCTCCGGGGAGTGGTCTCCGAGCCGGTAGCGTGCCACCTACTGTCGTGCAGCTCCGTCCTCGAGGACGAACGAGGATGCGAAAAGGATACGCAGCCGGAGCGGATCGCCCGGTGCCTGCCGCCGCCCGGAGGGGGGCGCCGACGCGACCCTCGTCCCCGCCCCTCAGGGGTTGCAGACCGGGTCGTGCACGACCTCGAGCTTCACGCCGTCCGGGTCGGCGAAGAAGACCGCGTAGTAGCCGTCGGTATAGCCGCGCTGGCCCGAGTAGTCGGCGGGGGCGTCGAGCACGGTGCCGCCGAGGGCGTGAACCTTCGCGTGTACGTCGTCCACGGCCTTCCGGCTTCCGGCGTGGAACGCCAGGTGGTGGGGGCCGGGTGCGTAGCGGTCGTAGGGGCGGTCGCGTGCCGGCCCCGACGCCGGACGCACCTCGATCCCGAGGAGGCCGCCCCCCGGATAGGGGAGCAGCCAGCACGCGCGCCGCGGGCGCTCCCCCTGGAAGTCGGGCAGATCCACGGGCATGCGGCGGAAGCCCACGCCTTCGAGCAGGGCGGCGTAGAACGGGATGGAGCGGTCCGGGTCGCTGACCGAGAGGTCGATGTGGCTCAGCGGGCCGTGAAGGGGCATGAACTCACCTCCCCGGGCGTCGACGGCGCCGGCTGCCTCCACGGGTAAGGCGAACAAGCGGGCCGTCGTCGGGACGATAGACGCCGTTCCGTCAACACCCCCCGAAGAGTGGTCTCCGAGCCGGTAGCGTGCCACCTACTGGCGAGCTCCTAGGTGGCCTCGTGCTCGGCTGGAACTTCGGCGACGCCCACCTGAACGACAGCGTGGAGAGCAACAACAGCGAGCGCACGTGGACCCTCATTCCCCTTCCCCTTTTCGCGATCGGCCCCGGGGAGCGGGACCTCTCTGCAGCGTTCTACCCCCCCGTCGCGGTGTCAAGACAATCCTGTGTCACTGCTTCCGGCGCCGCGGCGGCCGCGGCCGAGCCGTGACCGCGCGGAAGGGGACCCGGCTGGCGCGACGACCGCCGCCCGGGGTCGCCTCGGGATTCGCCATCGAGCCGCGGGTCCGCTGTGCAGCGCGGCCGAGCGTTGGGCTTCGGGGAGGCGCGCGCGGGATCGTCGGTCCACGCGTCCGCGTGCCGGCGGACGATCGTTCCGAGGTCGTGGACTGGTGGACTGGGGACGTGGACTGGGGACGTTCTTTCCGAACTTTCGCTGCGCCGGGCCCGGAACCCGTGATTCCGGCGACGGGCGGCGGTCGCAACGGAGATCGGAAACAACGTCCCGGTTCCGTTCGTAGCGCCCCGCGGGCACGTGCGCGATCCTGACCGCGGCATGCTCACCCGCTCTCTCACCCAGCGCCTCGTCGCCCTGCTCGAAGAGCGCTTCGGGCTTGCGGCGCTCTTCGTGTTCGGCTCCGAGGCCGCGGGCACCCAGCACCGGGGCTCGGACCTGGACCTGGCGGCGCTCTTCCGCCGCCGCCCGGACGCGCTCGCACTCCTCGATGCCCAGACCGCCCTCGAGCAGATCGCCGGCACTGCCGTCGACCTCGTCGATCTCGGGACGGCCTCCCCGATCCTCGCCCGGCAGGTGATGCAACACGGGCGCTGCGTGTTCGGACCGGATGCGCCGGAGCTGGCGCGCTTCGAGGCCACGCTGCCTGGACGTTACGAAGATCTCAAACGCCTCCGCGCCGAGGCGGAGCGCGCGCTGGTCGAGCGGGTGGTCCATGGTCGATCGTGATCTGGTGCTCGCCAAGGTCGCGACTCTCGAGCGCTGCCTGGCTCGGATCGACACGGCGCGCGAGCGTCCCGGCCTCGATCCGCTCGATCGTCAGGACATCCTCGTGCTGAACTTGCAGCGCGCGGTGCAAGCGATGCTCGATCTGGCGGCACACGTCGTGGCGCGCGAGGGGCTCGGTGTCCCGGACGACCTCGCGGCGATCTTCGATCTCCTGCACCGGGCGGGCCTCCTCGACGAAGAGCTCACCGATCGCATGCGCCGCATGACCGGCTTTCGGAACGTCGCCATCCACGAATACCGGAAGCTCGATCCGAGCATCGTCGACTCGATCGTGCGCAACCGACTCGGCGATCTGCGCGCCTTCGCGAAACTCGTTCTCGAGCGCTTCCGGATCTGATGGATGGAGAACGCGCCGGGGTCCACCCGCTACGGGAGAAACTCGGTCCGTGCGTGCATCCGGCGCGAGATCCTGGCCGGGCGCCTCGAGCGCCGCGTCGTTCACGGGCGGCCGTACTGGGGGGCGGCGGCGTTTCAGTGTCAGGTCCCAGGAGTTCGCCGGCATTCGATCGTGTCTCCGGGCCGGGGCCGGGACGGCGACTGCGCCGCGTGCTGAACCTGGCCGCCCGCGACGGGCTGATCGCCCGGAATCCGGCGAACGGCGTCGGCCGCCTGATCGCCCGTGTGGCGCGCCGGGAGGACTCCGAGGTCGCGATCGTCGATGCCTGGACCCGGCGCCGAAGCCGAGGCGCTCCTGGCCGTGGCGGAGGAGCACGAGGCGCGCTTCGCGCCGCTGCTGCGCTTCCTGCTGTCCACCGGGGCGCGCCGCGCCCAGAAGCTCGGCGTCCGGCCGCTGAAGCTCCACGCGGCCCGGCATACCTTCGCGACCCTGGCCCTCCAGGCTGGCCGCAGCCTCCGCTTCGTGGCCGAGCCGCTGGGCCACGCGAACCCGGCGCTGACCCTCCGGGTCCACGCCCACGCGGTCCCCGTCGAGGGTGGCGACCTTGCGTTCGCGGACTTCGGATCGACCCAGGACCCGTCCGCACGGAGCACCGAGCCCACCGGAGACGTCTCCGGCTCAGGAAGCGGATTCCGAACACGACAGCGCCCCCGACGCAACTGCGCGGGGGCGCTGCAAGAATGCTGGAGCACGAGACGGGATTTGAACCCGCGACCCTCACGTTGGCAACGTGATGCTCTACCACTGAGCTACTCGTGCGGATGCCAGGGGAGGTACGGGACGGCCGGCCCGGCGTCAAGTCTGGTCGCGGCGTCTCCGGGGCCGGCTGCCACGCGAGTCCGGCGCCGCCGGATGGGGCGGCCAGACGGGGGCGCCGGGGCGGTTTCAGCGCGGCGCGACGCGCGTTCCGTCGTCGAGGCGATCGCTCGGGTGGAGGATCACGACGTCGCCTTCGGAGAGACCGGCGCGGATCTCGACATCGAACGTGGCCTGGGCGCCGACTTCGACCGGGCGGCGGCGCGCGCGACCGCCCTCGACGACGAAGACCGCCCACTGCGGGCCGACGCGAAACAGCGCGCTCGCGGGGATCTGCAGCACGTCGTCGCCTTCCCACGTGACGATCCGCACTTCGACCCGATAGCCGTCGCCGAGGCGCGGATCCGGTTCGGCGAGGTCGATCACGACGTTGACGCGTTGCTCCTCGACGCCGAGCGCCGAGACCTTCGTGAAGCCGGACGGTTCGACGCGCCGGACGCGCCCCTCGAGGGCGCCCGGTCCGCCCCAGTCCTCGATCCACACCGGCGTTCCGGCCGTCACGCCGACGGCGTCGCGGGACAGGACGTCCGTCACGATCTCGAGCGCCGCCGGATCGCCGATCTCGACCAGCGGCGTCCCGGCCGCGACGATCCGTTCGCTCTCCTCGAGCACGCGCAGGATCTGGCCGGAGACCGGCGCGCGGCCTTCCAGACACGGGACCGCGCCGGCGCACGACGGTGCGGCCGCGGCCTCTGGCCGCGATGCGGTCGGCCCCGGATCCGCGATCAGCACCGCCCGCGCCGCCTCGACATCGGAGGCGGCCGCAGCGGCGGCAAAGCGCGCCTCCTCGTGCTCGCGCACCGCGCTGGTCTCGGCGAGCCGCGCCTGCTCGAGCGCGTAGTCGCTGGCGGTGCCGCGAGCATGGAGCTGCGCGGCACGGGCCGCATCGCGCCGGGCCTGCGCGAGCGCGGCCTCGGCGCGTTGCATCCGGGCGCGCGCCGCCTGCTGGGACGACTCGGCAGCCTCCAGGCGGGCCTGCGCGGCGGCTCGATCGCGCGGATCGAGAGGAGCCGGCTCGATCCGCGCAACGACCGCCCCGGCCTCGATCGGATCGCCCTCGTCGTGCTCGATCCGCAGCAGGCGCCCGGTCGCCGGGGCCGCGACCACGTACCGGTCCCGGACACGCGTCTCCCCTTCTTCGTCGACGGTGACCCGGAGCGGCGCGCGCCGCACCGTCGCGACGTCGACGCGCAGGGCCTGCGGGCGCATCACCAGCCACAGCGCCGCCGCGGCCAGCACGGCTCCGGCCACGACGAGCACGCGGCGCTGCATCGTCGTCGTCGTCGTCACTCGCGCGTCTTCAAGACGGCGATCAGGTCGAGGCGATGCAGCCGGCGGCGCACCGCGGCGCCGGAGACCACCGCCGCGGCGCTGACGACGAGAAACGCGAAGCCGTAGGTGCGGTTGCTGACGACGAGCGGCATCCGGAACAGCTCCCACTGATACGCGTTCGCGAGCAGCGCGCAGATCTGGTAGCCGAGCGCGAACCCGAGCGGGATCGCCGCGGCCGTGAGCAGCGCCTGCTCGCCGAGCAGCAGCCGCGTGATCTCGGCGCGCGTGAAGCCGAGCACGCGCAGGCTCGCGAGTTCGCGCCCGCGCTCGGACAGGGCGATGCGGGCGGCGTTGTACACCATCGCCGCCGCGATCACCGACGCGAACGTCACGAGCACCGTCGTGAAGATCCCGAGGCTTTCGGCCAACGTCTCCTCGAATCCCTGCAACGCCGCTTGCCGCGTCGTGACCCCCGCCACGGCCGGCATGCGCTTGAGCTCCGCGTGGAGACGCTCGGTGGCCCGGGCATCGACCTTCAGGAACGCGCCGGACAGCGTATCGCCTTCCCGCATCAGCCGGTGCAGCGCGCCGGCGTCCATGTAGGCGGACAGCCCGATCAGCTCGTCGGCCAGGCCGGCGACGCGCACCGTCCGGACCGGCCGCGAGCCCTCCAGCACCTCGACGGTGAGGGTGTCTCCCGGCGCCACGCCGAGGATCTCGGCGAGTTTGGTCGTGAGGACGACGCCCTCGGGCGGCAGCGGAAAGACGGCGAGATCGGCGCCGACGATGCGCCGCAGCTCGCCGCCCGGCTCGAGCCCGAAGATCGCGATCCGGCGCATCGCGTGCTGGTGCCGCAGCCGCGCCGCCACCACGCGGAACGGCTCGGTGCGGAGCACGCCGGGCAGCGACGCCAGTTCGTGTCGGGCCCGGTTCGGCCGCGGATCGTGGAACGCCACCGTCACGTCCTCGCGCTGCACGGTGCGGAACTGGACGACGCCGAGCGTCTCGATCGCATCGACGAAGAAGTAGCCGACCACCAGGATCGCGACGGCCAGCGCGATGCCGAGCACCGAGAGTCCCGCCCGCAGCGGCCGGCGCGCGAGGTTGCGCCAGATCATGCGCGCCGAGGCCGGCAGCGCAGCGGCGGCGCCGCTGCGCTCGAACCAGCCGGGGCGGAAGCGTGCGGGCGCCTCCGGACGCATGGCCTCGGCCGCCGGCAGCCGCAGCACGCGCCGGACGGCGCTGTTCGCACCGGCGGCGGCGGCGCCGGCCGAGACGGCGACGGCGATCGCGACGACGCCGCCGCCCGGCGCGAAGGCCAGGACCGGGAAGCGGTAGAACTGGCCGTAGAGCCGATTGATCTCCGCCGCCCACCACAGGCCGAGCACGGCGCCGAGCAGCGAGCCCGCCGCGACACACGCGAGCGCGAACTCGAGGTAGTGCAGCCCGATCCGGCGGCGCGAGTAGCCGAACGCACCGAGCACGGCGATCTGCTCGCGTTGCATCGCCACCAGCCGCGACAGCACGATGTGGAGCAGGAAGGCGGCGACCCCGAGGAAGATCGCGGGCAGCACGGTGCCGAAGACCCGGTTCTGCCGGATCTCGTCGCTGAGGAAGCGATGCGAGATCTGGTCCTCCCGCCCGTACGCGCCGAGCCCTCCCCAGCGCTCGAGCAGCCGGTCCGTGCGCGCGATGACCTCGGATTCCTGCGCTCCGGCGCCCAGGCGCAGTGACACGTCGTTGAAGGCTCCGTCCATCTGGAAGGCGGGCCCCAGGGCCTCGCGACTCATCCACAGCACGCCGAAGCGGCGGTTGTCCGGAAACAGATTCGTGCCCTGGACCTCGTAGACGTACTCCGGCGAGAGCCCGATCCCGACGATCCGCAACGCCTGCCAGCGGCCGTTCAGCACGCCGCCGATCCGGTCGCCGACCTCGAGCCCATTCGCGCTGGCGAAGGCCTCGCTGGCGATCACCTCGTCGCGCCGGCCCGGTTCGATCCAGCGACCGCGGCGCAGGTGGACATCGTTGAGGATCGGGACGCGGTGCTCGGGGATCGAGATCAGCCGGCCCGTCGCCGGCTCCGCGAGACCCGGCACATCGAGCGTGACCTCGAACACGATCCGCGTCTGCACCGCGGCGACTCCCGGCAGCGCCGCCAGCGCCCGACCCAGCGACTCCGGCGCCCGCACGAGCTGGGCGAACACATCGGCGAAGCGTTCGCGCGCGTAGTACTCCTGCTGCGAGATGCGCAGCGACTCGTAGCCGACGCGCGTCGTCACGACGGTGGCGACGCCGCAGGCCACCACCAGCGCGATCGCCACGGCCTGCCCGCGCAGGTGCCACAGATCGCGCAACAGCTTGCGGTCGAGCGCCGTCACGGGGCCCTCACCACGAGAGCTCCGCCGGCGGGCGGCGCTGCGCGTTGCGCTCGATCCCGACGATGCCCCCGCTGCGCATCCGGATCACGCGGTCGGCCATCCCGGCGATCGCGGCGTTGTGGGTGATCACGACCGTGGTGGTGCCCAGCTCGCGATTGGCATGGGCCAGCACTTCGAGCACCTTCACGCCGGTCTCGAAGTCGAGGGCCCCGGTGGGCTCGTCACACAACAACACGTCGGGTCGTTTCGCTACGGCCCGCGCGATCGCCACGCGCTGCTGCTCCCCGCCCGAGAGCTGGGCCGGGAAGTGGTCCATCCGTTCGTCGAGCCCGACCAGCGCGAGGGCGGCCTCGGGCGTCATCGGATGCGGCGAGACCTCCGTCACCAGCGCCACGTTCTCGCGCGCCGTGAGGCTCGGGATCAGGTTGTAGAACTGGAACACGAAGCCGACGTGGTCGCGCCGAAAGGCGGTCAGCGCAGCGTCGTCGTCGGCCGCGAGATCGTGCTCGAGAAAACGCACGTGGCCGCGCGTCGGCACGTCGAGCCCGCCGAGGATGTTGAGCAGCGTCGACTTGCCGCTGCCCGACGGTCCGAGGATCACGACGAACTCGCCGCGTCGGAGGTCCAGGTCCACGTCGCGCAGCGCGTGGACGTCGACGTCGCCGACGCGATAGGTCTTGGTGAGGCCTTCGGCGCGGAAGACGACGTCGTCCGCCATGGCGGGCTAACGGGACAGCCGCGCATCGCGGGGGGGATACGACACGAGAAACGGTACGGAGCACCCGGGGGTCGCCATCGGTGCGGCGAGTATACCCGGCCCGGCCGCCGCTACAGCTTGCGGATCTTCTCCCGGTGCCGGGTGACCCGGCGGGTGGCGTTGCGGGTATCGAAGATGCGCTGGGCCTTCGACGCGATGCGCTCGTAGTCGACGCCGTCGTGATCCGTCACGATCACGATGAGGTCGGCGTTCTCGAGCACCTCGTCGCTCAGATCGACGCTCTTCAGCACGTGCGCGCTCAGGTGGAACTCCGGCACGTGCGGGTCGTGGTAGTCGAGCTGGGCGCCTTTGCGCAGCAGCCCTTCGGCCACCTCGATGGCCGGCGACTCGCGCATGTCCGACACGTTCGATTTGTAGGCCGCACCGAGCAGCAGGATCCGCGAGCCGTTCACCGCGATCCGGTCCTCGTTCAGGACGTCGCCGATCCGCCGGACGACGTGCATCGGCATCTGCGTGTTGATATCGGTCGCGAGATCGATGAAGCGCGCCGGAAAGTTCAGCGACTTCATCTTCCAGGACAGATAGGTCGGATCGATCGGGATGCAGTGGCCGCCGAGGCCGGGTCCGGGCAGGAACTTCATGAAGCCATAGGGCTTGGTGGCGGCCGCCTCGATGACCTCCCAGACGTCGAGCCCGAGCCGGTCGCACATCAGCGCCACCTCGTTGGCGAGACCGATGTTGATGGCTCGGAAGGTGTTCTCGAGCAGCTTCACCATCTCCGCCGCCTGCGACGAGGAGACCGGCACGACGGTGTCGACGACCGGTTGGAACACCTTCACCGCGAGTTCGGTGCAGAGCGGCGTCTCGCCGCCGACCACCTTCGGGACGTTCCGGACCTTGAACTGCTTGTTGGCCGGATCGATGCGCTCGGGCGCGAAGGCCAGCGAGAAGTCCTCCCCGACGCGCAGACCCGACGCCTCGAGCAAGGGCAGGAACAGCTCGTGGGTCGTGCCCGGGTACGTCGTGCTGCCGAGGATCACCAGTTGCCCGCCGCGCAGGCGCTTGCGGATCTCCTCGACGGCGGCGGCCATGAACGAGAAGTCTGGATCCTTGGTCTTGGTCAGCGGCGTCGGCACGCAGACGTTGATGACGTCACAGCCGGCGAGCTCCCCCATGTCGCCGGTGGCGACGAGGTGCCCCCGCTCGCGCACCGCGGCGATCTCGGCCGCCGGGACGTCTTCGATGTAGGAGCGCCCGTCGAGAACGGCGCGGACCTTCTCTCCGTCGAGCTCGAAACCCGTCACCGGGAAACCGGCCTTGGCGAACTCCACCGCGAGCGGCAGGCCGACGTAGCCGAGTCCCATGACTCCGATTCGCGTCTGTCGCGCGTCGATGCGCGCACCGAGATCGCGGAGTCTGCTCATCGTCTCTTCTCCCTGCGGGCCCGCAGGCCCGCCTCCCCGAAATAACTCGCAAAGTAGCCGTAGCCGGACCACAGCGTGAGCGCCGTCGCCGCGACGAGGAACGAGAGGCCGATCGTGTGTGCCGGCAGACCCCATTGAGGAGTCGGAAACAGCAACGCGCCGATGGCGATGTTCTGCAGCAGGGCCTTGAGCTTGCCGGACCAGTCCGCCGCCATGATGTGGCCATCGGCCTGGGCGAAGCCGCGCAGGCCCGTCACGGCCAGCTCACGCCCGATGATCACGACCACCATCGGCGTGCCCCAGCTCGGAATCCGTCCGCCAGCCAGCAGCACGATCAGCGCCGTCGCGACCAGCAACTTGTCGGCCAACGGATCGATCAGCTTGCCGATCTGCGTGACCTGCTGGCCGCGCCGGGCGAGCCAGCCGTCGAGCAGGTCCGTGACGGCCGCCAGGATGAAGAGTCCGGCGAGCAACTGGGACCCGAGCCGGCTTCCAGCCGCCTCCGGGAACAGCAGCAGCACCGGCACGATGGCCGCGCGCAGCATCGTGATCGTATTGGGCAGGTTCCAGAGGCGTTCGGGGGTGGGGAGCCGCGGGGCCACGGCCGGCGCCGCGGGGGTCGATTCATCAATTGAAGTCACCATCGTAACGGCGATAGTAGTGAAGGAC
Source organism: uncultured Pseudomonadota bacterium (assembly GCA_900696485.1). Taxonomy (GTDB): domain Bacteria; phylum Myxococcota_A; class UBA9160; order UBA9160; family PR03; genus CAADGG01. Next base: position 80,214 of record CAADGG010000021.1, on the reverse strand, counting down.
GCGCTCGACGTACTCCCGCGTCTCGCGATAGGGCGGAATCCCGCCGTACTGATCGACGGCGCCCGGTCCGGCATTGTACGCCGCCAGCGCGTGCTTCCAGTCCCCCCCGAAGCGGTCGATCATCGTCCGCAGGTAGCGCGTGCCGCCGTGGAGGTTCTCCTCGGGGCTGAACGGATTCTGGATCCCGAGTTCCGCGGCCGTCTGCGGCATGAGCTGCATCAGACCCTGGGCTCCGGCTCGCGAGACCGCATGGCGCTGGAAGTTCGACTCGGTCTTGACGACGGCCTTCACCAGCGCCGCCGGAACGCCGTAGCGGCGGGCGGTCGCACGGATCATGGCATCGTACGCGCCGGGCGCGGAGCGATCGCCCGGTCGCTGCGAACTGAGGGCCCCGAGGGAATAGCGGATTTCGCGCCGTCCGAGACCGAGCGTCGAGGAGCGCCGCGTGATCGCGCGGATGCCCGCACCGGTGCCACCCGGGCTCGGCTGGTAGCGGGCATAGCGGCGGTCGCCCGGAGAGTCCGTGAGGTGCACGACGCCGTCGGCATCGACCCAGCGATAGAACTCCGCCCTCGCCTCCCGGGCCGTCCCGGCCTCGAGGGCGAGCAGCAGGAGGATGAGTCCCCCGATCCGCGCGAACGTCGGCAAGCCGTGCCTCCTCGATCCCGACGGATCCCGTGTTCCCTCCGGGGGCGCAACGCCGGGATCGGTCGCTGCCCTTTTCGGGCGTTCCCCGGCTTTGCCTGAGCAGCGATTCCCGGGCCCGAGCGCCGCGCGGTACACTCCGCGCTCCTCCTATGCCCGAACGTCACGATTTCGACTTCCTGGTCCTCGGCAGCGGCATGGCGGGCCTGTTCTATGCGCTGCGCGTCGCGGAGCATGGGCGGGTCGGCATCGTCACCAAACGCGCCGCCGACGAGTCCGCGACGGCCTGGGCCCAGGGCGGGATCGCCGCCGTGCTCGGCGACGACGACTCGTTCGAAGCGCACGTGCAGGACACCCTGCGCGCCGGCGCGGGCCTGTGCCGCGAGGAGGTCGTGCAGCACGTCGTGGAGCGGGCGCCGGCGATGATCGAGTCGCTCCGCGCGCTCGGTGCGCGCTTCGACGCGGCGGCGCCCGACACTCCTGCGGGACACGGCTACGCCCTCGGCCGCGAGGGAGGGCATACCCGGCGCCGCATCCTGCACCATCGCGACACGACCGGCCGCGAACTCGAACGCGCGCTGCTCGCACGGGCGCGCGCGCACCCCGGGATCGCGTTCTTCGAGAGCCATCTGGCGGTCGATCTGATCACCGCACGGCGCTCCGGCGTCGCCGGGCCGGAGCGCTGCCTCGGCGCCTATGTGCTCGACGCGAACAGCACGCTGGTGCATCGCTTCCTGGCGCCGATCACGTTGCTCGCGACGGGCGGGGCCGGCAAGGTCTATCTCTACACCTCCAACCCCGACGTCGCGTCCGGCGACGGGGTCGCGATGGCCTATCGGGCGGGCGCCACCGTCTCGAACATGGAATTCATGCAGTTCCATCCCACCTGCCTGTTCCATCCGCACTCCAAGTCGTTCCTGATCACCGAGGCCGTGCGCGGGGAAGGCGGGATCCTGCGCACCCGTGACGGCGTCGCCTTCATGTCGCAGGTCCACGAGATGGCGGACCTCGCGCCCCGCGACGTCGTCGCCCGCGCGATCGACGCCGAACTCAAGCGTTCCGGGGCCGAGCACGTGCTGCTCGACATCACGCATCGCGATCCGGGCTTCGTGCGCGAGCGCTTCCCCAACATCTACGAACGCTGCCTGCAGTACGGCATCGACATCACGCGGCAACCCATCCCCGTCGTGCCGGCGGCGCACTACACCTGCGGCGGCGTGCGGACCGACCTGCGCGGGGAGACGGACCTGCCCAACCTGTTCGCTGCAGGCGAGGTCACCTGCACGGGCCTGCACGGCGCCAACCGACTCGCCTCGAACTCGCTGCTCGAATGCGTCGTGTTCGCCGACGCCGCGGCCAACGAGAGCCGGAAGCGGCACGGAGCGGCGCAGGCTCCGGCGAGCGTTCCCACCTGGCAGGCGCAGTGGGTCCGCGACAGCGATGAGGCGGTGATGATCACCCAGAACTGGGAGGAGGTCCGCCGCTTCATGTGGAACTACGTCGGCATCGTGCGCAGCGACAAGCGCCTCGCTCGCGCGCGTCACCGGCTGGCCCTGCTGCAGGGCGAGATCGACGAGTACTACTGGAACTTCCGTGTGACGCCGGACCTGCTCGAGCTGCGCAACCTGGCCCGGGTCGCCGCGCTGGTGATCGAGTGCGCGGCCTGGCGCAAGGAAAGCCGCGGTCTGCACTACAACCTCGATCACCGCGAGACGGACGACGCCCGCTACCGGGTCGAGACGCTGATCCGCAAGCCCATCGGCGCCGGACCGCGGGTGGCGTGAGCGCGGCGAGCGGCTCGCGCCGGCGCCTCCTTCACTCCGGCGTGACGTAGGCCGCCGTGATCCCGCCATCGACGAGGAATGTGGTGCCGTTCACGTACGAGGACTCCTCGGACGCGAGGAACAGCGCCGCGCGCGCCACTTCGATCGGCTCGGCGAGGCGACCCATCGGAACGTGCACGAGCCGTCGCTGCCGGGCCTCCGGAGACGCCAGCAGCTCGGCCAACAGAGGGGTGTTGACGGGTCCCGGGCACAGCGCATTGGCGCGGATCCCGCGCCGCGCGTATTCGATCGCGATCTCGCGCGTCATCGCCAACACGGCGCCCTTGCTCGCGGTGTACGCCACCTGCGACGTCGCAGCGCCCAGCACCGCCACGAACGACGCGGTGTTGACGATCGAGCCGCCCCCGGCCCGGAGCAGCGCCGGGATCCCGTGTTTGCAGCCGAGGAACACGCCCTTCGTGTTGACGGCGAGCACCCGGTCGAAGACCGCCTCCGGCGTCTCGACGGGCGAGCCGTCCTCGGCCGGAAAGATCCCGGCGTTGTTGAACAGCACGTGCAGCGCGCCGTAGCTCCGTTCCGCGCGATCGACGGCGCTGCGCACGTCTTCGCTGCACGCGACATCGCAGGCGACGGCTTCCGCCGTGCCGCCGCGAGCCCGCACCTCGGCGGCGGTGCGTTCGGCGGCCGCCCCGTCGACGTCGGCGATCACGAGCTTCGCGCCCTCCGACGCGAACAGCAGACCCGCCTGCCGGCCGATCCCGCTTGCGCCGCCGGTGATCAGTGCCACCTTTCCCGCCAATCGATCCGCCATGGGGCTCACCCTTCCGTCTCGGTCTCGAAGTAGATGGAGGTCGTCTCCGTATAGCCTTCGAGCGCCTCGATGCCGAGTTCGCGCCCCATGCCGCTGCGCTTCCAGCCGCCGAACGGCGCCTCGAGAAAGACGCTGCGGCTGGCGTTGACCGAGATCGCGCCGGTCTCGAGCGCACGCGCCACCCGCAGCGCGCGCCGCGCGTCGCCGGTCCACAGCGAGCCGGAAAGGCCGTACTCGGAGTCGTTCGCCAGCGCCACCGCTTCCTGCTCGTCGCGGAACGGCAGGATCGCCACGACGGGCCCGAAGATCTCCTCGCGGGCAATGCGCATGGCGGGTGTCACGTCCGAGAAGACCGCCGGCGAGAGGAACGCACCGCCGGCCAGCGCCCCGGCGGACGGGATCTCCGCGCCGCACAGGAGCCGCGCCCCCTCGGCCCGTCCGGTCTCGACGTAGGCGAGCACGCGTTCTCGATGTGCGCTCGAGATCAGCGAACCCACCTGCGTGTCGGAATCGAGGGGATCGCCCATGCGCAGTCGGCGCGTGGCCGCCGTGAAGCGCTCGACCAGTCGGTCGTGGACCGACTCTTCGACGAGGATCCGGCTGCGCGCGCAGCAATCCTGCCCGGCATTGCCGAACCCCGCGAGCAGGGAGCTCTCGACGCAGGCCTCGAGATCGGCATCGGCGAACACGAGACTCGCGGACTTGCCGCCCAGCTCCAGCGACACGCGCTTGATGTCGGGGGCGGCCAGGTGCAGGATCTCGGCCCCATTGCTCGAATCCCCGGTGAACGAGATCTTGCGAATCGCGGGGTGACACACCAGCGCCGCGCCGGCACTCGCCCCGGGACCGGCGACCACGTTGACGACGCCGTCGGGAATCCCGGCCTCGCGCGCGAGGGGCCCGAGGCGCAGGGCGCTGAGCGGCGTCGCGCTGGCGGGTTTCAGCACCACGGTGTTGCCCGCCGCGAGCGCCGGTGCGAGCTTCCAGGCAGCGATCAGGAACGGGAAGTTCCACGGCACGATCAGCGCACAGGGGCCCACGGGCTTGCGCAGGACCACCGAAAGGCCGCGGCCGTCGACCGGCGGCACGCGTCCCGAGAGCACCGTGGCCGCGCCGGCGAAGAACTCGAAACACTGCGCGGCGGCATCGACCTCCCAGCGTGCGTCGCTGATCGGCTTGCCGGCATTGCGCGCTTCGAGCTGCGCCAGGGCCTCGGCCTGCTCGCGGATCCGGGCCGCCAGCGCGAGCAGCGCGCGTTGGCGCGCCGCCGCGCTCGTGCGGGACCACGCGCCCTCGCGGAACACCCGCGCCGCCACCTCGGCGGCGTGCTCGGCGTCTCCGGCGCCGGCCACGGCGACCCGCGCCAGCGCGCGGCCGGTGGCGGGCTCGAACAGATCGGCCGTCGCGCCGTTCGTCGCGACGACCCGTCCCTCGATCCAGAGTCCGACGCTGTCCACCTGCTCCCCGCTGCCGAAGACGGCCGGCAGCATATCGCCCCGCCCCGGCGCCCGCCGCGGAGCGCGGCGGATCAGCGCGCCGAGAGCAGGCCGCGCTCGAGCAGGCGGGCGATCGCGACGCGGATCGAGACGTCGCTCTCGGGAATCACGTCGAGGATCCGACGCAGCGTGAAACCCGCAGCCGCCAGCTCGAGGACCGCCGCCTCGGTGGTGTCGGGGGATCCCTGGGTGGTCTCGAGCATGTCGTGGTGCACGAGGAAACGCGCGGCCGGGGCGAGCTCCGGACCCGCCTGCCGGTTGGCCTCGTCGAGCAGGCGGAGCGCCTCGAGGATCGACGCTTCCATCGGCGTCGGGTCCACGGCGCCCGGTTCGGCATCGATGGTGGCCCGGAACTCGAAGAAGCCATCGCGCCAGCCGAAGATCCGGGCGAGCGCCTTCACGCCCGCGACGGAACCGACCTGCGCCATCACCAACTGGCCGTCGGAGAACGACACGACGCCCTCCTCGACCCCCGAGGTCACCGTCAACGTGCCGCGTCTCGCCAGCGCCGCGAACATCTGGAGCAGACCCACGGCGCCGAGTTCTTCGAGCGGGCCGCGGATCCCGGCCCGCTGCTGCTCGTCGTCGAGCCGTCGGACCTCATCGACGAAGCGTTCGAGCGCCTCGCGTTGGGCCCCGGCGTGGATCGCGACCGCCACCGCCGGTACGACACCGTCGCCGCGCAGGTGGCGCATGACCCGACCCGTCACGGCCAACACCTCGCTCGTCGCCGGGTGCACCAGCTCGAGCTCGACCTCGCGCCCGATCGGCAGTTCTTCCCCATCGATCGAGAGCAACACTCCGCTCTTCGAGAGATCGCGTGTGCGGCCGCGCAACGAGTTTCCGGTGGGACCCTTCACGCGGACGGGCACGCGGGTCGGCGCACGGTCGGCGCGATCCCGAAAGGTCCGCTCGTTCGGGTCGGGATCTGCAACCGCGGACGCCGCGACGGCGACTTCTTCGTCGAGCGAGAGCGCCTCGAGATCGCCGCCCGTCAGCCACTCCTCGGTTCCGGCCAGCAGATCCCGGGGCTGCGGAGACGACACTTCCGTCGCGACCCCCGCAGCGGCCGCAGCCTCCCGGAGCGTCTCGGCGCATTGCAGCACCGAAGCGAAGCGGGCGCGCAGATCGGGGGCCGGATCGAGGAACTGTACGGCGACGCCGGCCGGGCCGCAGTGGACCACTTCGGCGGCGAGGTCCAGCTTGGCATCGGCAAACGGCGCCTCGACGCGCACGTCGACCAGCTCCCGGGGCTCGAACGACTCGTCGCTCGCGACGAAGGCGCCGCCCTTCACGAGGTTCTGCTGATACTCCCGCAGGAACGCTCCCGCGTCCGTGAACACGAGGTGCAACGAGCGCGCAACTGCCGGGGCGGCAGCGAGTTCGTCCGACGGATCTGCCAAGAAGGCCTCCGCGGGGCCTATCGGCGCGCCCGCGGCCGAGCCTTACGCCTTCCGCGGCGGGATCGCAGGGGGCTCGGAACCACGCCGGCGGAGCCCGGCACTGCGGTCCCCGGCGCGCGCGGTGAGCTCCCGGAACAGCCGCCGATGCGGGGAGTCCGCGTCCGCCACCTGCAGCTCCGGATGCCACTGGACCGACAGCACTTCCGGGTGGCCGAGCAGCTCGACGGCCTCGATGGTGCCATCCTCGGCCCAGGCGACGGCCCGCAGGCCGTCCCCGAGCCGTGCGACCGCCTGGTGGTGCCACGAGGCCACCTCGACGTCCGCCGCCCCCAAGACCGCCGCCAGTCGGCTGGCCGGCTCGAGGCGCACCGGATGCAGGGTGTGGCGATCCTGGCTGAGCCGATGCACCACCCGCTCGCCGACGACGTCCGGGAGATGGACGTGGAGATCCCCGCCCTGCAACACGTTCAGGACCTGCAGGCCGCGACAGATCGCGAGCAGCGGCATGCGTCGCTCGAGCGATCCGCGGACGAGCGCGAGCTCGAAGCCATCGCGCTCGCGGCACGTCGCGTACTGCGCCTCGTGGCCGCTGTGGCCCTCGAACTGCGCCGGATCGATGTCGCCTCCACCGCACAGCAGCAGGCCGTCGATCGCATCGAGGATCTCGTCGGGGTGCGCATCGCCCGGCGGCAACAGCACCGACAAGCCGCCTGCGAGGCGCACCGCATCGACGTAGGCGGCCGGCACGTGAAAGCGCTCGCGCTGGCTGCGATCGCGATGGTAGGTCGTGATCCCGATCAGCGGCCGCCGCGGGGGCATCGCTCGTCGCGGCTCCTAGATCCGCTCGAAATAGCGGACCCGCTCGAAGTCCGTGACCGCCGTCTCGTAGGCGCTGAGTTCGGTGCGGGCGAAGTGCAGCAGGTGCTCGAAGACGGCGTCGCCGAAGGCCCGCCGGACGAAGGCGCTGGCCTCCAGCTCGGCGATGGCCTGCGCCAGCGACGTCGGGACCGACGGCAGCTCGTGGGCGCCGTAGGCGTCGCCGGCAAAGGGCGGGCCGGGCTCGAGGCGCCTTTCGATGCCATCGAGACCGGCGGCGAGCAGCGCGGCGTAGACGAGGTACGGATTCGCATCGGCGCCGGGGATGCGGCACTCGACGCGCAGGGACGGGCCCCTCCCGACCACCCGGAAGCCGCAGGTGCGATTGTCCACGCTCCAGGCGATCCGCGTCGGCGCAAAGCTGCCGACCCGGTAGCGCTTGTAGGAGTTCGGAGTCGGCGCGAAGAACCAGCCGAGCGCCCGGGCGTGCTCGAGCAGACCGCCGAGGAACCAGCGGAAGGACGGCGCCGCGTCGAGATCGGTGCCGGGCAGCGGCTCAGCGTCCTCGGCGAAGGCGGCGCGATCCTCCGGCGTCCATAGGCTCACATGGACGTGCAGGCTGCTGCCGGCCATCGCTTCGTGCCACTTCGCCATGAACGTGACCGAGCAGCCATGCTGCGCGGCGATCTCCTTGGCGGCGGTCTTGTACAGCACGTGCCGGTCGGCCATCTCGACGGCCGGCGCATAGCGGAGATTGATCTCGTGCTGGCCCGGGCCCCATTCTCCCTTCGAGAACTCGACCGGGATCGCCGACGCGCCGACCCCGCGCCGGATCGCACCGAGCACCGGCTCGGCGAAGGTGCTCGACAGCACGTGGTAGTCCTCGATGTAGCCGCCGTAGGGCCGCAGTCCGTGGTAACGCTTGCCGCGCGCCTCGTCGTAGCCGTCGCGGAACAGGTACAGCTCGAGTTCGCTGCCCATCTTGGGCGCGAACCCGGACTCGGCGGCACGCGCCACCTGGCGCTTCAGGATCGAGCGCGGCGCCACCGGCACCAGCTCTCCGGTCGCCTCGTCGACGGCATCACACAGGACGATCGCACTCTGTTCGAGCCAGGCGGCGTTCCGGAGTGTCGACAGATCCGGCACCGCGTGGAGATCGGCGTAGCCCTTGGCCCAGTTCGTGTAGGCGTAGCCGGGGGTCGGGTCCATCTCCATGTCGCAGGCCAACAGATAGTCGCAGCAGTGCATGCCGCCGCGCGCGATCTCGTCGACGAAGAACTCCCCGGTGATGCGCTTGCCGACGAGACGACCATAGAGATCCGGCAGCGCCGTCACGATCGTCTCGAGGCGCCCCGCTTCCACCTCGCGAACCAGTTCCTCGAGCCCGAGGCGACCCCGCTCGCGGACCCGTCGGTCGCGGCTCACGTGTCCGAGTCCTCACCATCGACTTCGATCGGCGGCCGGAACAACGAGAGCTGCGGGAGTTCCGGATCGTCCTCCGAGAGGACCGGGTAGTCGTCGGAGAAACAGGCGTCGCAGATGCCGTGCTTGAGCTGCTCCGACGCCCGGCGCAGTCCCTCCAGGCTCAGGTATCCGAGGGAATCCGCACCGAGGATGCGCCGGATCTCCTCGACCGAATGGCGGTGGGCGATCAGTTCCTCCCGGGTCGGCGTGTCGATGCCGTAATGACAAGGACCCGTGTTGGGAGGCGACGAGACTCGCACGTGCACCTCGGTCGCGCCCGCATGGCGGATCAGGTCCACCAGCTTGAGCAGCGTCGTCCCGCGCACGATCGAATCCTCGACCAGCACCACGCGCCGGCCGGCGATCATGCCACGGCTCGCGTTGTGCTTGATGCGTACCCGGAAGTCCCGGATCGACTGGGACGGTTCGATGAAGGTCCGCTTGACGTACTGGTTGCGCACCAGGGCGGCCTCGTAGGGGATTCCCGACTCTTCGGCATACCCGAGCGCGGCGGCGTTCCCCGAGTCGAGCACCGGAACGATCATGTCGGCCGACACCGGATGTTCCCGGGCCAGGATGCGACCCAGCTCCTTGCGGAACGCATAGACGTTCTGGCCGGCCACGTTGGAGTCCGGACGCGCGAAGTAGATGTGCTCGAAGATGCAGAACGCCTGTCGCGGCGCCATGACCCACGGCCGCAGCGTACGCATCCGGCCGCGACGGATCACGACCATCTCACCGGGTTCGACGTCGCGCTCGTACTCGGCGCCGATCAGGTCGAGAGCGCAGGTCTCGCTCGCCGCCACCCAGGCCGAGCCCAGGCGTCCGAGCACGAGCGGCCGGAACCCCCACGGATCGCGGGCCAACACCAGCGCGTCGTCCGTCAGCATCGCCAGGCTGAAGGCCCCCTTCACACGTGAGAGCGCATCGATCAGGCGATCCTCGAGCGTGCCCTCCCGCGAACGCGCCAGCAGGTGCACGATGACTTCGCTGTCCGACGTCGAGGTGAGGATCGACCCGCGACCCTCGAGTTCGCGGCGAATCGCGGAGGCATTCACGAGGTTGCCGTTGTGCGCGATCGCGACGGATCCGCCGTCCGTCGTAGCGCAGAACGGTTGGGCGTTGCGCAGACTCGAGCCGCCCGCCGTGGAGTAGCGGACGTGGCCGACCGCGTGGCGACCGGGCAACTGGCGCAGATGCTTCTCGGTGATGCCGTCCGCCACCAGGCCCATGGCGCGATGCACGTACTGCTCGTGCCCGTTCGACGAGACGATGCCGGCGCTCTCCTGGCCGCGATGCTGGAGCGCGTAGAGCCCCAGATAGGTGAGGTGCGCCGCCTCGGGATGGCCATGCACGCCGAAGATTCCGCACATCAGCTCGTCTCCTCCGCAAGCGCCGGGGCGCCCTCCCCTTCCTCGAGCCGACGCGGCAGCGCCCGCGACCAGATCGCCGCCAAGCGCTCGAGTTCGCCATCGATCCAGGCCGTCCCGGCCCGGGACCCGATCTGCAAGCGCGCGCCTCCAGTCTCGCCGATGCGCTGCGCCGGGATCCCGGCCGCCGCCGCACGGGCCAGCAGCGCGGCGGCATCGGCCGTCCCCACCAGCACGCGGCCCGTCGACTCGCCGAAGAGCAGCGCTTCGAGCCGCAGCGCCGGATCGAGCGTCACGCGAGCGCCGATCCGCTCCGGGCCGCTGAAGCAGCACTCGGCGAGCGCGATCGCGAGTCCGCCGTCCGCCACGTCGTGCGCCGTCCGGATCTCGCCGGCGGCGACGCCGTCCGCCAACAATCCGTGCAGCCGATGCTCGTGCGCGAGGTCCACGGTCGGTGGGGAGCCGACCTCGAGGCCGCGTCGCTGCGCGAGCCACTCGCTGCCACCGAGTTCCTCGCGCGTCTCGCCGAGCAGCACGATCGCAAGCCCCGGGGCCGTCCAGTGCGACACGGCATGGCGTTGCACGTCGTCGAGCAGTCCGACGACCACGATCGTCGGGGTCGGAAAGATCGCCTGGCCGCGGGTCTCGTTGTAGAACGAGACGTTGCCGGAGATCACCGGCGTGCCGAGCGCCCGCGCCGCCTCGCCGAGCCCGCGCACGGACTCGGCGAACTCCCACATGATCTCGGGCTTTTCGGGACTGCCGAAGTTCAGGCAGTTCGTGAGCGCCAGGGGTCGCGCGCCGCTGCAGGCGACGTTGCGGGCGGACTCCGCCACGGCGGCGATCGTCCCCTGGTACGGATCGAGCCAACACCAGCGTGGGTTGCAATCCACCGACATCGCCAGCGCCAGGTCGGTGGGGGTCCCGTCCTCGTGCTTGACGCGCACCAACGCGGCATCGCCGCCCGGACCGATCACGGTATTGCCTTGCACCAGCGAATCGTATTGCCGCCAGATCCATGCCTTCGACGCGAGATTCGGCGCGTCCAGCAAGGTTTCGAGGGCACGCTGGGGGTCGCTCTCCGGCTCGATCGATGCGAGGTCCAGTTTCTGGCGTTCCCCGAGTTCCGCCGGGACGCGGATCGGCCGCTCGTAGCACGGCGCATTCTCGGCCACCGGATCGACCGGGATGTCGACGACGGTCTCACCGTGCCAGCGGACCTTCATGCGGCCATCCTCGGTGACCCGTCCGACCACCACGGCCTCGAGATCCCAGCGGGCGAACTGCTCACAGACCCGCTGCTCGGCGCCCTGCCGCGTCACCAGCAACATCCGCTCCTGGCTCTCCGAGAGCAGCAGCTCGTACGGCGTCAGGTTCGCCGCGCGGCGCGGCACCCGGTCGAGCTCCATCTCGATGCCGGTCCCAGCTCGACTCGCCATCTCGAAGGACGAACAGGTGAGTCCTGCCGCGCCCATGTCCTGGATCCCGACGATGTCACCGCTGCGCATCGCCTCGAGGCAGGCCTCGATCAGACACTTCTCGGTGAATGGATCGCCGACCTGGACGGTCGGACGCTTGGCATCGGTCTGCTCGTCGAATTCCGCCGAGGCGAGCAGGCTGGCGCCGTGGATTCCGTCGCGCCCGGTCTTCGAACCGACGTAGACGACCGGATTGCCGACACCGGCGGCCTGGCCGAGGAAGATCGCGTCCTGCGGAACGATCCCGAGATTGAATGCGTTCACGAGGATGTTGCCGCGGTAGCACTCGTGGAAGCTGGTTTCGCCGCCGACGGTGGCGACGCCGACCGAGTTCCCGTAGCCGCCGATCCCGCGTACGACGCCGCGCAGCAACATGCGGTGCTTCGGATCCTCGAGCGGACCGAAGCGGATCGAGTCGAGCGACGCGATCGGCCGTGCGCCCATGCTGAAGATGTCGCGCAGGATCCCACCGACCCCGGTCGCGGCTCCCTGCGTCGGCTCGATGAAGCTCGGGTGGTTGTGGCTCTCGATCTTGAAGATCACCGCCAGTCCGGCGCCGATCGCGACCGCACCGGCGCCTTCGCCGGGTCCGACGAGGACGGTCCCGACCGCCGCCGACCCCGGATCGACCGGCCCGGCTCCCTGCCCGGCCGCCTGCGTCGGCAGCGTGCGCAGATGGATCCGGCTCGACTTGTACGAGCAGTGCTCGGACCACATCACCGAGAAGATGCCGAGTTCCGGGAAGGTCGGCGTGCGACCGAGGAGCTCGAGGATCCGCTGCCACTCGGCGTCGCTGAGGCCGTGCTCGCGCGCCAGCTCGAGATCGACGGACGGCTCGCGACGCACGCTCATCGCGAGCGTCCCGCGGCCGTGACGGCGTCGACGAGCGAGCCGAGCAGCGCGAGGCCGTCGGTTCCCCCCGTCAGCGCTTCGACGGCGTGTTCCGGATGCGGCATCAGGCCCATCACGTTGCCGGCGGCGTTGCGCACCCCGGCGATGTTCCCGATCGAACCGTTCGGGTTCGCGGTCTCGTCGACCGCTCCGGCCGGCGTGCAATAGCGCAGCAACACCTGGCCGCCGGCTTCGAGTCCGGCGAGCGCATCGGCAGCGATCGCGTAGCGCCCCTCCCCGTGCTTGATCGGCAACCGGAGCACCTGCCCCGCCCGGGCCCGCGACAGGAACGGGGCCCCGGCGTGCTCGACCCGGACGTGGATCCAATCGCAGAGGAAATCGAGATCCCGGTTGCGCAGCAGCGCCCCCGGCAGCAGACCCGCCTCGCACAGCACCTGGAAGCCATTGCAGGTCCCGAGCACGGGGCCGCCGGCCTCGGCGAAGCGCCGCACGGCCGTCATCACCGGCGAGAAGCGCGCCATCGCGCCGCAACGCAGGTAGTCGCCGTAGGAAAAGCCGCCGGGCAGCAGCACGCCGGCCGTCCCGGGCGGCAGCTCGGGATTCTTGTGCCAGACCAGCTCCGCCGCCACGCCGAGCACGCTCTTCATCGCGAAGCGCATGTCGCGATCGTCGTTCGAGCCCGGAAACTGGATCACGGCAAACAACGGTGTGTCACTCCTACTCGGACGTGCGCCGTCGGCGTCGCCCTTCCCGATCAGATGCCCAGATGGCGGCGAATCCGCGGAATCGGGGCTTCGAGGTCCGGCGCGAAGCGCTCCCCGGTGATCCGCTCGAAGGTCTCGATGTAGCGACGCGCCGCCTCGCAGCGCACCTCGTCCGGAAGCGCCGGAGGCGTTCCGTCGCCGGTGTAGCCGCGTTCGGCGAGCCAGCGCCGCACGTACTCCTTGTCCATCGCCTTCGGATCCGTCCCGGCGGACAGCGCGCGCTCGTAGCTGTCCCGATACCAGTAGCGCGACGAGTCGGGGGTATGGATCTCGTCGATCACGACCAGGCGCTCCGTGCCGTCGTCGCCGGGAGCGAAGCCGAGCTCGTACTTGGTATCGACCAGGATCAGTCCCTGTTTTTCCGCCCACTGCTGGCCTGCGGCGAACAGCCGCAACACCATCGCCTCGGCGCGATCGTAGAACTCGGCGGAGACGACGCCCTGCTCGATCAGCGCCGCGCGGGACGTCAGCTCGTCATGGGCACCCGCTTCGGCCTTGGTGGTCGGCGTCAGCAGCGGCTCCGGCAGCCGCTCGTGCCGGCGCAGGCCTTCGGGCAATCGGTGGCCGCAGTAGACCCGCTCGCCCCGGTCGTAGGCGGTCCAGATCGACGTATTGGTGACGCCGGTCAGATGGCCGCGGACCACGAACTCGATCGGGACCAACCGGCACTCGCGGCCGACCGTCACGTTCGGGTCCGGCACCGAGAGCACGTGGTTCGGCGCGACGTCGCCGGTGCGGTCGAACCAGAACGCGGCGATCTGGTTCAGCACCTGGCCTTTGAACGGGATCGTGCCGAGCACGACGTCGAAGGCCGACACGCGATCCGTGACGACGATCGTCCGGCGGCCGTCCCGCACATAGGAATCGCGGACCTTCCCTTCGTGCTTGACGCCCAGAGCCGGGAAGTCGCTGTGCTCGAGCGTGCGTGCGCACTGCTCGCGGAGCAGATCGGGATCGATCGACATCGGGGGGAGAACCTCCGTCGCTGAGAACGTCCACGGGAAGCCGATGGCGAATCCGTCAGTCTGCGAAGCGCTCGATCCGCCAGTCCTCGATCACGCCGTTGGCGAGCAGCTTCTCGCACAGCTCCCGCACCAGGCCTTCCGCCGTCGCGCGATCCTCCGTGCGGAGCTCGATCTCGAAGACCTTGCCCTGCCGGACATCGACGACCCGATCGTAGCCGAGCGTCACGCAGGCGCGCTGAATCGCACGACCTTGGGGATCCAGCACGTCGGGCTTCAGCATCACACAGACGACCGCCTTCAATTCACTCTCCCAGTACGCGTGCGAAGATCGCATCGACGTTGCGCAACGCGGCGCCGAGATCGAAGGCGCGCTCCACTTCTTCCTTGCCGAGCACGCGGTCGATCTCGGGATCTGCGAGCACGCGTTCCTGGAACTGGCCGCCCTTCTCCCACGTGTCCATCGCGTGGCCCTGCACCAGGCGGTAGGCGTCCTCGCGTGCGAGGCCCTGCTCGGCCAGCGCCAGCAACAGCGTGCCGCTGAACACCAGCCCACGCGAAGACGCGAGGTTCTCGCGCATCCGGTCGGGCAGCACGCGCAGCGTCTCCACCAGCCCGGCGAAGCGATGCAGCATGAAGTCGACGACGATGCTGGCATCCGGCAGCACGATGCGCTCGGCCGATGAGTTGGAGATGTCCCGCTCGTGCCACAACGCGAGGTTCTCGAGCGCGGTGCCGGCGTAGCCGCGCACCACCCGGGCCAGACCGGAGAGATTCTCGAAGCGCCACGGATTGCGCTTGTGCGGCATCGCCGAAGAGCCCTTCTGGCCCTGGCCGAACTCCTCCTCGACCTCCCGCACCTCCGTGCGCGCCAGATGCCGGAACTCGACCGCCGCCTGGTCCAGCACCGACGCGACGAGGGCCAGCGCCTGCACGAACGCCGCGTGCCGATCGCGCTGCACCACCTGGGTCGAGGCCGGCTCGAACCCGATCCCGAGCTTCCGGCACACGGCCTCCTCGATGGCCGGATCGAGATGGGCGAACGTGCCGACGGCGCCGGAGATCTTGCCGACCGCCGCCTCGTCGACGGCCGTCGCGAGCCGCTCGCGGCTCCGGCGCAGGGCTCCGAACAGCACCAGCAGCTTGAGCCCGAAGGTGGTGGGTTCGGCGTGGATGCCATGGGTCCGGCCGACCATCGGCGTGTGCTTGTGTTCGAGTGCGCGCGCCCGCAGCGCCGCCAGCGCACGATCGCAGCCCGCCAGCAGCAACGCCCCCGCCTCACGGATCTGCAGCGCCAGGGCGGTGTCGATCACGTCGCTCGACGTCATGCCATAGTGGATCCAGCGCGAATCCGGACCGACCTGCTCCGCCACGTTGGTGAGGAACGCAATCACGTCGTGGCGGACTTCCCGCTCGATCTGTGCGATGCGCGTCGCGTCGAAGCCGGCACGCGTGCGGATCGCCTGCAGTGCGGAAGCCGGGATCCTGCCACGCTCGCCGAGCACCTCGCAGACGGCGATCTCGACGCGGAGCCACGCGCGGTAGCGCGCGTCTTCCGTCCAGACGGAACCCATCTCGGGCCGTGTGTACCGATCGATCATCGGAGGTCCGCCCTGTGGCCGGGCCGCGGGTCGCGTTCGGTCATCGAAAACCCGCGCTGAGGAAGGTGAATCCGAGCAGAAGGTAGTACATCATCGGGATCGCGAGCAGCGCGGAATCGATGCGGTCGAGAACGCCGCCCATGCCCGGCAGCAGCGCGCCGGCATCCTTCTGCGCCGCGTCGCGCTTCAGCAGCGACTCGACCAGGTCGCCGGCCATCCCGGCCAGCGACAGCACGGCGCCGAACGCGGCCGCCGTGGTCCACGAGAAGGCGCTCGACAGCTCGGGCCAGAAGAAATCGAAGATGGCCTTGCACACCAGCGCCCCGAGGGTGCCGACGACGATCCCGCCGAGCGAGCCCTCGACGGTCTTGCCCGGGCTCACCTTGGGCGCGAGCTTGCGTCGCCCCCAGGCACGGCCGACGAAGTAGGCGCCGGCATCGCAGAGCACGACGGCCGTCAAGCAGAAGGTCAGGAAGAATGCGCCGGCATTCGGATCGAAGAGGGCCGCGGCTTCGCTGCCCCACTTGGCGCCGACGACGCTCTGGAAGTTGCGCAGCGTCACCGTGTGCGCGAGCAGCCAGCCGACGTAGAAGACCCCGAAGAAGGTGCCGGAGATCGAGGCCAAGGCCTGGCTGATCTCGGCCTTGCCGACCTGGATCACCATGAAGGCCAACAGCGAGGCGGTCATCAGGATCGTCGCGTGATACTCGTTCCCGAAATAGCCGACCACCGGGAGCAGGCCGCCGGCCGTCAGGCCGACCCCCCACAGCGGTCGGGCTCCCTTCGCTTCGAGCAACTGGTACAGCTCGCGAATCCCGAGCAGCGTGATGATCACGACGGTGCCGAGAACCCAGTAGCCACCCTGCGCGATCAGCCACAGGACACTCGGGACCAGGACCGCGGCCGTCAGCAGCCGCAGCGTGAGTTCCCGGTGCTTCGACGGCGGTGCCTTCATCGGCGTGGGAGACGGCGGCTGCGGGTGCAGCGGCTCGCGGCTCGGGACGGCGGGGGTCTGCGTCAAGCCTTGCCCTCCACGCGCGAGGCGTGTCGGCCGGTATGTCCGAAGCCACCGGCGCCACGCTCGGTCGCCTCGAGGCTCGGGCGCTCTTCCCAGCGTGCGCGAACCACCGGCGCGATGACGAGCTGCGCGATGCGATCGCCACGCCGGATCTCGAACGGGTCGCTCCCGGCGTTCCACAGGATCACTTGAAGTTCTCCGCGGTAGTCCGCATCGATGGTGCCGGGCGCATTCGGGAGCAGGATCCCGTGGCGCAGTGCAAGGCCACTGCGGGGGCGGATCTGCGCCTCGTAGCCGTCGGGCAGGGCGAGATGCAGGCCTGTCGGCACCAGCACGCGTGCCCCCGGCTCGATCCGTAGCACGCCGACGACGGCCGCGTGGAGATCGGCGCCGGCCGCACCTTCCGTTGCGTAGCGCGGCAGCGGCAGGTCTTCCGCGCCGACCGCGCGGACGATGCCGACCCCCACGACGCCGCTCGCCGCGCGCGGACCGCGCGGCGAGCGCCGGGGGCGAGACGCGTCGCCTTCGACCACGTCCCCCCTAGCCCTCGGTCGGCGGTGCGGCCTCTGCGGCGAGATCCGCGAGGGCCTCCTTGCGCGACAGGCGGATCCGTCCGCTCGGATCGATGTCGATGCACTTGGCGAGGACTTCGTCGCCCTCCTGGATCACGTCGGTGACGCGCTCGACCCGGCCCTCGGCGAGCTGGCTGATGTGGATCATCCCATCGGTGCCGGGGAAGATCTCGACGAACGCTCCGAAGTCCGTGATGCGCTTGACCTTGCCGGCGTAGATGCGGCCGAGCTCGGCCTCCTGCGTCAGCTCCTCGACCATCGCCCGGGCCCGCTCGAGGTTCGGGCCATCCGGCGAGAAGATCCGCACCTGCCCGGTGTCTTCGACATCGATCTTGACGCCGGTGGCCTCCTGGATCGCGCGGATCACCCGGCCGCCCGGGCCGATGATGTCGCGAATCCGGTCGGGCTTGATCCACATCTGCGTCATGCGCGGGGCGTGATCGGCCAGCTCCGTACGATGGCTGAACTGCCCGCCGAGCACGTCGGCCGTCTCGGCCTCCATGCGATCGAGGATGTGCAGCCGCCCCTGGCGTGCCTGCTCGAGCGCGCGCTCCATGACCGACCAATCGACCGACCGGACCTTGATGTCCATCTGGACGGCCGTGATGCCGGCTCGCGTCCCGGCGACCTTGAAGTCCATGTCGCCGAGGTGGTCTTCGTCGCCGAGGATGTCGGAGAGGATGGCGACGCGGTCGCCCTCCTCGATCAGTCCCATCGCGATGCCGGCCACCGGGGCGGCGATCGGGACACCGCCATCCATCAGTGCCAGCGTAGCGCCGCAGATGGCCGCCATCGACGAGGAGCCATTCGACTCGAGCGTCTCGGCGACGATGCGCAGCGTATACGGGAACTCCTCGCGCGACGGCAGCACTGCCTGGATCGCCCGCTCGGCCAGCGTCCCGTGCCCGACCTCGCGCCGACCCGGGCCGCGCAGCATGCGCGCCTCACCGACGGAGAACGGCGGGAAGTTGTAGTGGAACATGAACGCCTTCTCGTAGCGCTCGGTGAGTCCGTCGATCATCTGCGTGTCGAAGGCGCTGCCGAGCGTCGCCGAGACCAGCGACTGCGTCTCTCCGCGCGTGAACAACGCGACTCCATGGACACGAGGCACCACGCGCAGCTCGCATGCGATCGGCCGGATGTCGGCGGTGCCGCGACCGTCGATCCGCTTGGCGTCGCTGAGGATGCGCTCGCGGATCAGATCCGAACGCACGTCGTGCAGGATCGACTTGGTCTTCGACACGAGGCTCTGGAGCCCGGCGCGCCGCTCCTCCACGTCGGCGAGGCTCTCGAGCTTCGCCGGGGCCCGGCGATATTCCTCGGACAGCGTCTCGATCGTTCGCTTCTCGGTGGCGCCGGTCGCCTTGTAGCGGGACAGCTTCTCTTCGATCCGCACCGCCTCGCGCAGGTCGTCGCCGACCAGCTCGCGAACGCGCGCCACCAGCGCACTCGAATCGGGCGCCGGGTCCGGATTGCGCTTCGCCTTGCCGGCGACGCGGCGCAACTCCTCCTGCGGGTCGAGCTGGCCCAGCAGCTCCGCATGCCCGAAGCGAAGCCCTTCGAGGATCTCGGCCTCCGGCACCTGCTTCGCGCCGCCCTCGACCATCACGACGGCACTGCGGCTGCCGGCGACGACGAGTTCGACGTCGGCTTCCGGGAGCTGCGAGCGCAGCGGATTGATGACCCACTTGCCATCGATGCGTCCGACCCGCACGGCCCCGATCGGGCCGAGGAACGGGGCGTCCGAGAGGTGCAGCGCCGCCGACGCGCCGACGAACGCCGGCAGGTCGGGGGTGTTCTCGCGGTCTGCCGACAGCACGGTCGCGACGATGTGCGTCTCGTCGCGCCAGCCCTCGGCGAACAGCGGCCGAACGGAGCGGTCGATGAAGCGCGAGACCAGGACCTCGCGATCCGAGAGGCGCCCTTCGCGCTTGAAGAAGCCGCCGGGAATCTTGCCCGCCGCGGATGTCTTTTCGACGAAATCGACGGTCAGCGGCAGGAAGTCGATGCCTTCACGAGCCTTGGCGGTCGTGCAGGTCACCAGCACGACGGTCTCGCCGTAGGTCACGACGACGGCGCCGGAGGCCTGTTTGGCCATGCGGCCGGTTTCGAGGGTCATCGGCCGACCGCCGACGTCGAGGGTCACCGAATGAGGTTGGAACCAATAGTTGGCCATGGATTGCGATTCTCCTCTCCGCTCGCCGGATGCACGGATGCCGTCTCGGCGGAACCGGAGCGTTGCGGGTGCGCAGCGGAGGAATCGCGGGAGGGCGGGATGCGGGATCAGGAATGAGCGAAGAGCCAAAAGGTTCGGCGCCGCCCGGCTTCGCCGCCGGAAGACGGCCTGATGGCCGCCCGGCTTCGCCGGAAGACAGCCTGATGGCCGCCCGGCTTCGCCGGAAGACGGCCTGATGGCCGCCCGGCTTCGCCGGAAGACGGCCTGATGGCCGCCCGGCTTCGCCGGGCTCTTCGCAAATGACTGACTCCCACACCCCAGCCTGGCGCGATGCTTTGCTGGCCCGTCTGGGGTCTGTTGGTCGGCGTCGGATGGAATCGGAGGCCCGCGGGTTTCGGGGGCGTCCGCAGCGGTTCGGCTAACGCCGGAGACCGAGCCGCTGGATCAACTCCTGGTAGCGCGCCGGGGTCTTGCGGCGCAGATAGTCGAGCAGCCGGCGGCGCTGGCTCACGATCTTGAGCAGACCGCGGCGTGAATGATGGTCCTTCTCGTGGACCTTGAAATGTTCGGAGAGCTCGTTGATCCGCTCGGTCAGGATGGCCACCTGGACTTCGGTCGAACCGGTGTCCGTCTCGTGACGGCGGTGGCTTCCAATGACGCTCTGTTTGCGTTCCGTCGCGATCAAGTTCTGCCTCGATTTCTTCTCTGGTCGGGCGAAAGAGGTACCAAAGTCAGCGATGCGCAGCAAGCTGACCGAGGACGCGAAGCGGTTGCAGGGTTCGATCCGGTGTTACTTCGAGGATGGCGATCAAAGCCCCCGTGGGATCGAGTGCGGCGATCCGCTCGCCCGGCGAGCGACTCGGGCCTCCCTGGGGCAGCCCTCCCCCGTGCAGGATGCGCCGTGCGTCCTCGGGCGCCAGCTTGAGAGCGGGCAGTCCGAGAACGGCGACGGGGCGTAGCAGCCTCGCCTCGAGCTCTCCGCGCTCCGCCTCCGCCGCCAGCACGCCCACCGGCGCCGCCTGCTCCAGCGCGAAGGGTCCACTCCGCAGCCGGCACAGCGAGAGCAGATACGCGCCGCAGCCGAGCCGCTGTCCGACCTCGGCGGCGAGCACCCGGACGTAAGTTCCTGGCGAACACTGCACCTCGACCTCGAGATCGGGCGGGCGGTAGGAAACCAGCTGGAACGAATCGATGCGGACCTTGCGCGCCGCTCGCTCGACTTCCTCGCCGCGGCGCGCGAGACGGTAGAGCGGAACCCCGCCCTGTTTGACCGCACTGAACATCGGCGGCACCTGCTCGTGCTCACCGACGAGTCCCGCCAGCACGGGCGCCAAGGCCGCCTGCTCCGGAAGCGGCCCGCTGCTGCGCACGAGGATCTGGCCGTCCCCATCGAGCGTGTCGGTCTCGGCACCGAGCCGGACGACCCCCCGGTAGATCTTCGGGTCCGCCGACACGAACGACACCAGCTTGGTGGCGTCGCGAACGGCCAGCGGCAGGACGCCGGTCGCCTGCGGATCGAGCGTGCCGAGATGACCGATTCGCCGGGTTCCGAACCAGCGGCGAGCGGCATCGACGACGTCGTGCGAGGTCCAGCCGGCCGGCTTGTCGACCACCAGGAAGCCGCTCGGACCGGGCCGTTCCGCGCTCCGCTGCCGTCCCTTAGGACTCATCGCGAAGCTTCCGCAGCAGCGACAGCGTCTGATCGCCGAGCTCGATCCCGGGATCGTGCCGGAAGCGCAGCTCCGGCATCCGCTTGAGCGACAGATCGTGCGCGAGCCGCCGCCGCAGGTACGGTGCGGCCGACGCGAGCCCGGCCGCCACCTCGTCGAGCGAGGCTCCCTCCGGCGTCTCGAGACGACTCCAGAACACCAGCGCGTTGCGCAGATCGGGCGACGGATCGACGCGCAGCACGGTGACGTGGCGGACGCGTGGGTCCGCCACGTCCGCGCGCAACGCCCGCGCAAGCTCCTCCCGCAGTTGCTCGCCCACGCGCACGAGCCGACGCGATGCCATCTAGTCCTCGTCCCCTGGATCGTGGTGGGCCCCGAAATCCGCCGCGCTGAGCGGATCGTCCTCGTCGCGTTCGGCGCCTTCGTAACACAGCTCGAGCAGCTCGAAGTCGCTGCCGGTCACCTCGGCCAGATGCAGCTCCTCGAGAAACACGAGCGCGCGCTGGAGCTGGCTGCGGACCGTCCGGCGATCGCTGCCGGTCATCACGATCCCGAGCACCGCCACTTGCCAGGTGCCCTGTCCGCCGATCTCGGCAATCGACACGTTGAAGCGATTGCGGACGCGCTGCGTGATCGAGCGCACCACGCCCCGCTTCTGTTTGAGCGACTGCGAGCCGTGCACGTGCAGCTCGACAACCGCAGCCGCGACGATCATGACAGTGTCGCGGGCGTCTCTTCGATCTCGTACGGCTCGATCACGTCGCCGATCTTGACGTCGTTGTAGCCCTCGAGGCCGATGCCGCATTCGTAGCCGGTCTGCACTTCGCGGACGTCATCCTTGAAGCGCTTGAGCGACGCAAACGTGCCCTCCCAGATCTGCACCCCGTCGCGCAGCAGGCGCGCGCGGGCGTTGCGCCGGACCAGCCCCTCGGTGACGTAGCAGCCGGCCACGGTCCCGATGCGCGGCACGCTGAACGTCTTCCGGACCTCCGCCCGACCGAGGATCTTCTCTTCCCGCTTCGGCGGCAGCAACCCGGCCATCGCCCGGCGGATCTCATCGGTGGCCTCGTAGATGATCTGGTAGCTGCGGATGTCCACGCCCTGGCCTTCCGCCGCCCGCCGCGCCGCCGAGTCCGGCCGCACGTGGAAGCCGACGACGATCGCATCGCTGGCCTTGGCAAGCATCACGTCGCTCTCCGAAATCCCGCCGACCCCCGCCAGGATCACGTGGACCTTGACCTCGTCGGTCGACTGCTTCGTCAGCGCATCGCGAACGGCCTCGAGCGAGCCGTGCACGTCGGCCTTCAGCACGATCCGGAGTTCCTTCGGCCCGGCGTCCTCGCCGCGTGCGAACAGATCCTCGAGCGACATCCGGCGCTGGGCCTGGACCGGTCGCGCCTTCTCCTGCCCGACCCGGTGCTCGGCCACCTCGCGGGCCGCGCGCTCGCTGTCGACGGCGTTCAGTGCGGCGCCCGCGCCGGGAACCTCGGAGAGTCCGATCACCTGCACCGGTGTCGAGGGACCTGCCTCCTCGACCCGCTGGCCGCGTTCGTTCTCCATCGCGCGGACCCGGCCGTAGGCGGTCCCGACGACCACCGCATCGCCGGGATGGAGCGTGCCTTCCTGCACCAGCACCGTCGCCACCGGCCCGCGGCCCTTGTCGAGACGCGACTCCAGCACGATTCCGCGAGCCCGGCGCGTCGGATCCGCGCGCAGCTCGAGGACATCGGACTGCAGCGCGAGCATCTCCAGCAGTTGGTCGAGACCCGTACGCTTCACCGCCGAGACGTCGACGCAGATCGTGTCGCCGCCGAAGTCCTCCGGCACCAGCCCGTGCTCCATCAGCCGCTGGCGGACGAGCTGCGGGTTGGCGTCGGGGAGATCGCACTTGTTGACGGCGACGACGATCGGCACGCCGGCGGCCTTGGCGTGTTCGACGGCCTCCACGGTCTGCGGCATGATGCCTTCGGTCGCGGCGACGACGAGCACGACGATGTCGGTCGCCTGGGCGCCGCGTGCGCGCATCAGCGTGAAGGCCTCGTGGCCCGGCGTATCGATGAAGGTGAGCCGGCGCTCTCCCTTCATCACCTGGTAGGCGCCGATGTGCTGGGTGATGCCGCCCGCCTCGCCGGCGACGACGTTGGCTTCGCGCAGCGCGTCGAGCAGCGACGTCTTGCCGTGATCGACGTGGCCCATCACGGTCACGACCGGCGGCCTCGCGGCGAGCGCCTCGGCCTCCACCGGCGCGCTGTCGAGCAGCACGTCTTGCTCCTGGAATCCGACGTCCTGCACTTCGAACCCGTAGTGCGTCGCGACCTTGCGGGCCGTCTCGAGATCGAGCTGTTGATTCACCGACGCCATCGTGCCGAGCGCCATCAACCGCCCCTGCACCTCCGCAGCCTTCGCACCGAGCTGCCGCGCAAGCTCCGCGACACTGATCAGCCCTTCGGCTCGGACCAGCCGTTTGGCCGTCTTCTGGGCCGCGCTGGCGGCGGCCGGTCGTGCCGCCGGCGCCAGCTTGTCGCGCCGGCGGCGACGCGGTGACTGCATCACGCGCGGATCGATCACGGTCGGCCGCCGCATCAGCCGGGACGTCGCCTGCTGCGCGAGCTGCTCCTGCTCGCGGAGGTTCACGACCTCGCGGACCCGCTTGCGCTCCTTGCCCTTGCCCGCGGCGGCTGCGGCCGCAGCGCCGAGCGGACCGAAATCCGGGCCGCCCTTTTCGGTCGCGCCCTCGCGTGGCGCCTCGCGGTCGGCCGTGACCCGCGGCGCCGGCTCGGGCCGCGACGGCTCCGACACGTCCGGTGTGGGCTCGGCCTCCGGTTCGGCCTCGGCGGTGATCGGTTCCGGAATCGGAGCCGGCACTGCTCCCTCGGGCTCCTCGGCCGCCGTCTCCGTCGCCTCGCGATGCGGCCCGGCCGCCGGAGCCGTCACGCTCGCCGGCTCGGGGACCGGCGTCGGGGCGGGAGCCGGCGCCCGGCGCCGACGGCGAATGACTGCCGAACCGCCCTCGGCCTCGACCCGTCGCTCGACGATCTGGGCACCGGGGACGTGCCCGCCGAGCTTGAGGCGCAGCTCGCCCGCGATGTCCTCGTCGACCGAAGCCATCGGGCTCGCGAGATCGACACCGACCGACTTCGCCTTCTCGACGAAATCATTGCGATCGATGCCGAGTTCCTCAGCAATCTTATAGGCGCGAATCTTGGCCATCTACCTCGACATCCAGACCGTCTATCCGTCTATGCGAACGTCCATCGCTCCGCCCGTCGCCCAGGATGGGTGCAGACGCTAGCTCTCCTCGACCTGCGGAGCCCGCTCGGGACCGGGATCCGCGACCGGCTCGGTCGCCGGCACGGGCATGGGCTCGGCCGGCGGTGCCGCGGCCGCCGCCATCTCGGCCAGCTCGGCGGCGTGCGACGCCGCGGCCGCCTCGGCCTCGAGACGGCGCTGCTCTTCGGCCAGTTCGGCGGCCCTCGCCTTGATCGCTTCGGCGCCCGCCTCGTCGATGCCCGGCAGCTGCAGCAGCAGGTCCACCGAGACGCGCGACAGATCCTGCAACGACGCGATTCCCTGGTTCAGCAGGATCTCGGCTTCGGGCTCTCCCCAGCCCTCCACCACCGAGACCGCCTTCGCCAGCCAGCCGGCCACCTCGCGCATCTTCGACTCGCTCTTGATGTCGATGCGCCATCCGGTGAGCTGCACGGCCAGCCGGACGTTCTGCCCCTTGCGCCCGATCGCGAGCGAGAGCTGATCGTCCGGAACGATCACGTCCATGGACTTCGCCGCTTCGTCGATGATCACCTTCGAGACCTGGGCCGGGGACAGCGAGCTGCAGACATAGCGGGCCGGATCCGGGCTCCACGGCACGATGTCGATGCGCTCGCCGCGCAGCTCCTGCACCACCGCCTGCACGCGGCTGCCCTTCATGCCGACGCAGGCCCCGACCGGGTCCACGTCGCTATCGCGAGACGCCACGGCGATCTTCGAGCGCACGCCGGGCTCCCGAGCCGAGGACTCGATCGTGACGATGCCCTCGTAGATCTCGGGGACTTCCTGGGCGAAGAGCTTCGCCAAGAAGTCGATCGACGCGCGCGACAGGATGATCTGCGGACCCTTCGCCTCTTTGTTGACATCGATGACGTAGGCGCGGATGCGATCGCCGACCCGGTAGTTCTCGCGCGGAACCTGCTCCTTGGCCGGCAGCAGCGCCTCGGCGCGGCCGAGGTCCACGATCAGTGAACCCTTCTCGAAGCGACGCACGATGCCGTTCACGACTTCGCCCCGGCGATCCTTGTACTCGTCGAAGACGATGCCCCGCTCGGCCTCGCGGACGCGCTGGATGATCACCTGCTTGGCCGTCTGGGCGAGGATCCGGCCGAAGCCCTCGGTATCCAGCTTCACGCCGATCTCGTCCCCGACTTCGCACTCGGCATCGAGCTCGCGGGCCTTGGCGACGAGCACCTGGGTCTCGGGATCGGTGATGTGCTCGACGACGGTGCGGAACTCGAACAGTTCCACCTCCCCGGTCTCGTCGTTGAAGCGGGCCTCGATCTCCTTCTCGTTGCCGTAGCGACGTCGCGCTGCTTGCAGCATCGCCTCCTCGACGGCGCCGACGACGATCTTGCGATCGATTCCCTTGTCCTTGGCGATCTGATCGATCTCGCGCTTGAGCAGGATCATGACGTTTCTCCGGCTTCCCGAGCCACCTTGGGCGACTTGCTGAAGTCCGCAGGGGTGAAGTGATAGACCCGGCGGGCGCGGGCGATCTCCTCGAAGGGAACGAGATGCTCACGGCCGTCGATGCCGATCCGCGCCACGCCGGCCTCGAAGGCCAGCAACTGGCCACGAAAGTGGCGGCGTCCGTCGAGCGGCCGGCGCGTCTCGAGCTTGACCTCGACGCCGCGGGCAGCGGCGAAATCCTTCTCGCGGGCGAGCACGCGGTCGAGCCCCGGCGACGCGACCTCGAGGCGGTAGCCGCGGGGAAAGTGGGCCTCGGCATCGAGGCTCGTCCCGATCTCGCGCGAAACCTCGGCGCAGCGCCCGACCGGAACCAGTCCGTCGCCCGCCGGCGTGTCGACAACGACGCGAACCAGCACCCCGCCGGGACCCCGCAGGATCTCGGTATCGACCAGCTCGAGCCCGTGGCCGGCCACGATCGGCTCGATGAGCTCGCACAGACGCGGCGGGATGTCCCGATACATCGCATTCACCTCGAAAACGGCGCCTCGTTCTCGCTCCGCGGCGGAAGCGCTCGGTCGGACCTGCTTGAGGAAGGGAGAAGAAAGAAGGATCCCAGAAACAAAACAGCGGACTCGGGGTCCGCCTTCCGCACACCACCTCTGCCATGAACCCCGATCCGAAACCAAGACCGAAACCAGACCGAAACCAGACCGAAACCAAGACCGGAACCAAGGACGAAAAGAAGAACGAGGCCACAACGGACCGACGCAGACAACCAGAGCAAGAAACCAGCGCGCCGAACCCGCCTCCGATCGATCGGCCCCTTCAGAAACTGGAACTTGCGAAAACGATCCTGGGACCGGGACGAGCGAAACGGGCACAGCCCTGCAAGTGCCGGCACCGTATCTGAATTCACGTGTGAAGGCAAGCTGGCTGCGCGCTCGGGGAGGCCTCTCCCCGCGGGCAGAATCAGCGACTGGACGCGTAGGGACGCAGGGTCCCCACCAACTCGGACACGCGCGCGAAACCATGCGCGGCGGCGTAGCGCTCGATGCCGTCCGCGACCTCGACGGCGGCCATCGGATTCAGGTAGTTCGCCGTTCCGACTTGGACGGCGGTCGCGCCGCAGACCAGGAACTTGACGGCGTCCTCGCCGGTCATGATGCCGCCGATCCCGCACACCGGGATCTTCACGGCCTGCGAGGCCTGCCAGACCATGCGCAGCGCCACCGGCCGGATCGCCGGCCCGGAGAGTCCACCGAGGCCGTTGCGCAACGCCGGCCGGCGGGTGGCCAGGTCGACGTCGAGGGCCTGCAGTGTGTTGATCAGGGAGATCCCGTCGGCCCCCTCGGCTTCACACGCGCGCGCCATCTCGCGGATGTCCGTCACGTTCGGCGACAGCTTGATGAACAGGGGCAGGGAGCTCGCACGGCGGGTTTCGCGGACCAGTCGCGCCAGCAGCTCGACGCGCTGGCCGAACTCGATCCCGCCGCTCTTCACGTGCGGGCACGAGGCGTTGATTTCGAGGCCCGCCAGCTTGGGGGCCCCGGAGAGCCGCTTGCAGACCTCCGCATAGCGATCGATGTCGGTCTCGAACACACTTGCCAGCACCGGCAACCCCTCCGGAAGCAGCGGCAGCTTCTCGGCGAGGAACGCATCGACCCCCACGTTCTCGAGCCCGATCGCATTGAGCATGCCGGCGGGCGTCTCGGCGATGCGCGGGGGCAGGTTCCCCGAACGCGGCTCGAGCGTGAGGCTCTTGGCGACGATGCCCCCGATCCGATCGAGAGCGAAGAACGGTGCGAACTCGCTCCCGTAGCCGAACGTTCCGGATGCCGTCAGCACCGGGTTGCGCAGCGTGATGCCGCCGAGATTCACCTCGGTGTCGACGGCCACCGTCACGACGCCTCCTCCCAGCGCACCGATCCGGCGTCCAGCACCGGTCCGTCTCGGCACACCAGAGCGAAGCCGCCCTCCGTTCGTGGCACCGCGCAGCCCAGACACACACCGAAGCCGCAGGCCATGCGATTCTCGAGCGACACGAGGCAGCGGCACTCGCGACGCGCCGCGATTTCGGCGGCGCGTCGCATCATCGGCGTCGGCCCGCAGGCATACACGATCTCGCCGCCGGCATCCGGCGCGGCGAGCGCCGTCTCGAGCAACTCCGTCACGCGTCCCGGCGTTCCTTCACTGCCGTCCTCGGTGGCGACGCGCAGATCCACACCGAGCGCGACGAAATCCGCCCGACCCATCAGGTCCGCCGCCGACCGCGCGCCGAGCAGCACGACGACCGGACCGCGGGCCTGCGCCGCCGCCGCCAGCTCGTAGAGGGAAGCGATGCCGGTGCCGCCGCCGACCAGCAACGCGCGCTGCCCGAGCTGCGGCAACGGGAAACCGACCCCCAGCGGACCCACGACGCGCACCGTGGCTCCCGGCCGGGCGTCGGCCAACAGCCGCGTGCCGCGCCCGCTCAGCTTGTAGAGGATCTCGAGTTCCGCGCCGCCCGCCTCGGGCACCGTGCGATACACCGCCATCGGCCGGGGCAACAACGGGTCGTAGCGTTCGGCCGCCCCCCGCGAACCCGGCGAAAGCATCGCGAACTGACCGGGCGCCGAGCCGGGCCAACCCGGCACGCCGAGCCGGAGCCGGCGGTTCTCCGCTCCCTCCTCCTGGTTGGCGCGAACCTCGGCGTCGACGCGGATCGCAGGCGGACTCGGACTGGCGCTCACGGGCAGGATCCTTCCACGAGCCGCAGGCTCATCAGCACGGCGTCCTCGCGCCCCTCGTAGTAGCGAGGACGACGGCCGACCGCGAGGAATCCGTGACGCCGGTAGAGCGCCAGCGCCGGGCCATTGGAGGCTCGCACGTCCAGATGGACGACCGCCACGGCCCTCTGCCGCGCGCGCTCCAGCGCAACGCGTAGCAACGCCGAGCCGCCGCCGCGACGCCGGAGCGCGGGCGCCACGATGACCAGCAGGACGTGCAACTCGTCGAGCACGGGGCGGGCCAGGAGCAGGCCTTGCGGCGTCGCCGGGCCGGCGCGCTCGCGCAGCGCCCAGGCCCAGCCGCCCGGCCGTGCCAGCTCCGCGGCGAACGACGCCGCGGACCAGCCGCGCGCGGGGGCCTGCGCGGCCAGCGCCGCCAGTGTCTCGGTCTCCTCGATCCGCGCCGCCCTCACGCACCAGCGCGACGCGGCATCGGCCGGAGTGTCAGTGACCTCCACGCGAGGTCTCGATCTTCAGCGCGCGGATCTTCCGGGAGAGGCTCTCCCGGGCGAGCCCGACGGCCTCCGCGGTCCGCGAGACGTTCCAGCCGTGCTCACGAAGCTTCGCCACCAGGAACTCGCGCTCGAACGCGCGCCGTGCGCCGTCGAGCGTGGCGGCCGGTCCTCCGTCCTCGCGCGGCGCGGCCGCACGCATGCCGTCCGGCAGGTGCTCGGCTTCGATCCGCGCGCCCGGCGTCATCAGGACGAGGCGCTCCATCAGGTTGCGCAGCTCCCGGACGTTCCCCGGCCACGAATAGCCGCGCAGGATCTCCATGGCGCGCGCCGAGATGGCCTTGGTCTTGACGCCGGCTTCGCCACAGAATTCGGCGACGAACGCACGGGCCAGCGCCGGGATGTCCTCGCTGCGCTCGCGCAGGGGCGGAACCGGGAACGGGATCACGGCCAGCCGGTAGTACAGATCCTCTCGGAAGGTTCCGGCGGCAATCTCCTTTTCGAGATCCTTGTTGGTCGCCGCGATCACCCGCACGTCGACTTCGATCGCCTCGTTGCCGCCCACCCGCTGGAACTTCGACTCCTGCAGGACACGCAGCACCTTGGCCTGGGTCTTCAGGGACATGTCGGCGATCTCGTCGAGGAACAGGGTCCCGCGATGGGCCAGCTCGAACTTGCCGAGCTTGCGCGCAATGGCGCCGGTGAAGGCGCCCTTCTCGTGACCGAAGAGCTCGGACTCGATCAGCTCTTCCGGGATCGCGGCGCAGTTCACTTCGACGAAGGGCTCGGCGGCGCGCCGGCTCTGCAGATGGATCTGTCGCGCCACGAGCTCCTTGCCCGTGCCATTCTCACCGGTGATCAGGGCCCAGCCGTTGGTCGGCGCGGCCTGCGCGATCTGCTGCTTGAGCCGGAGGATCTTCTCGGACTCGCCGAGGATCTCGTGCGCCCGCAACGCCTGCGCGCGCAAGCGCCGGTTCTCCACGGCGAGCCGGCGCTGGTCCGCGGCATGCTGCAGCGTCAGCAACAGCTTCTCCGCCGAAACGGGCTTCTCGATGAAGTCGAAGGCCCCGAGCCGCGTCGAGCGGACCGCGGTTTCGATGTTGCCGTGCCCGCTCATCATCACGACCGGCAGATCCGGCCGGATGCTGCGCAGATCCTCGAGCACTGCGATGCCGTCGCGACCCGGCATCGCGATGTCCAGCAGCACGACGTCGAAGTCGGCACCGGCCTCGCGGACCGCAGCGAGGGCCGCGTTGCCGTCGGCGGCGTCGCCGGCCTCCCAACCCTCGTCCGCGAGCAGGCCGGCCAGCGAGCGGCGGATGCTGACTTCGTCGTCGACGATCAGGACCCGATTCTTCACGCGGCGTGTTCTCCCTGCGCGGGCCGTGCGGCCCGCGGTTCCACCGGAACCGGGATCTCGACGATGAAACGGACGCCGGAGGGCGAGACATCGTGCACGCGCACGTAGCCGCGGTGGTCGGCGACGATGCGCGAGACGATCGCGAGTCCGAGGCCGGTGCCGTGGGGCTTGGTCGAGAAGTACGGCTCGAAGATGCGCCGTCGATCCTCGGCGCGGATGCCGATGCCGTCGTCGACGACTTCGAGGCGGACGGCATGCAGCGGAGCATCGTGCATGGTTCGCAAGAGGATGCGCCCGTCGCGGGATCGCCGCGGAGGATCCCCGGCCGGGCGAGACGCAGCTTCCTCGAGCTCGCGCTGGCGGATCGCGGCCACGGCGTTGTCGATGAGATTCGTCAGCAGACGGCCGATCTGTTCGCGATCCAGGTCGACCGGCGGCAGCGCCGGATCGAGTTCCGTTTCGAGCACGATCCCCTCCGTGCCGCCGTAGCGGGAGACGGCCTCCCGGACCATCCGGTTGAGGTCCTCCGGCAGCGGGTTCGCGGCGGGGAGCCGGGCGAAGTTGGAGAACTCGTTGACCAGCAGTTTCAGGCTCTCGACCTGTCCGGTGATGGTCTCCACGCACTCGTCGAAGATCCGCGCGTCTTCCGCATCGCGCAGGCGCGGACCGAAGCGGCGCCGGATCCGTTGGGCCGAGAGCTGGATCGGTGTCAGCGGGTTCTTGATCTCGTGGGCGATCCGTCGCGCCACTTCCTGCCACGCCTCCATGCGCTGCACCTTGACGAGTTGGGTGTAGTCGTCGAACACGACGATGATTCCGAGCCCCTTGCCGTCCTCGTCCTTCAGCAACGTCACGGTGACGAGCAACGTCAACATCTCGTCGCCGGTCGGCATCTGGACCTGGCGACGGATGCTCTCCCGCACGCCGACGCGCAGGCGAGCCGCGAGTTCCTGCACGGTCTGGAGCTGCTCTGGCGCCGCCACCACCTCCTCGAGCCGCCGACCCGTGAGCCCCACGCCGGCGGCGATCCCGAGCAAGCGTTGGGCGGACGGGTTGATGGTGTGGATGCGCCCCTCGGCGTCCAGCGAGACGACCCCGGCGCCGACGTTGCGCAGCACGATCTCCATGTAGCCACGGCGTTGTTCGAGCTGCGCATTGGTCCGCTCGAGCCCATCCCGGGCCTCGCGCAGATCGCGGATCATGCGATTGAAGGAGCGCACCAGGAAGCCGATCTCGTCGTCGGCCTGCTCCTCCACCACCACGTCGAGGTTGCCCCGCGCCACGTCCGCGGTGCCCTCGGCCAGCGCGCGGATCGGCGTGGTCACGCCCTTCGCCATCCGGAAGCCCCACCAGATCGCGAACAGCAGGACCACCAGCGAGAAGAGCAGCAGCTGGAACTGGTAGCTGCGCTCGACGTGCCCGGCGTAGGGCTGCAGACGCCGGTATTCGTCGTGGGCCCGGCGGATCTCGTCGATCTTCTGCACCAGGGCGAACGGCACGAAGTGATTGACGACCACGACACCGGTCGGGACCGCGCCCGTCGGTGACGCCGGGATCGGGACCGACGCACGGATCACGCTGCCGCCGAGCACCTCCTCCACGCGCGAGCTGGCGACGCCCTCGAGCGCCGAGCGGACGAGATCGCTGTCGCTCCGGGAGAAGCTGGCCGTCGGAATCTCCGGATTCACCGACACCACGAGTTCCTCGCCCGACACGCCGAAGACCTCGACGATGCCGAGCCCGTAGTCCTGCTGCTTGCGCTGGATGAAGTCCGAGAGCACCTCGGGCGGCTCGCCATCGAGCAGGTGCCGCTCGACGATCTGGTCGGCGATGCGGCGACCGAAGCGCAGCGCATCGTCGGCTTCGGATTGGTAGTAGAACTCCGCCACCTGCCGGCTCTCGTCGAGCGTCCGGTCGATCTGCAGGCTGAACCAGCGATCGATCGATTCCCCGACGATCGACGACGCCACCAGGAACAGCACGGAGGTCGGCACGATCGCAACCAGCGCGAACGACAGCACGAACTTGAGGTTCAGGTGCGAGCCGAGCGCGCCGCGCCGACGCTCGAATACCAACTTCACGAGGTTGCGGGCGACGAGGTAGACGAGCAGGAAGATCAGGAACACGTTGGCGGCGTTGAGCAGCAGGAACAGCGCCGACGTTGCGGCCGGCGGGGCGGCCCGCGGCGCCGACACCCACTGCTGTCCGAGCACGAGACCGCCGAGCAGCAGGACCAGCAGCGCGGACAGCCAGATCTCACGCCGGCGACGCTGGCGCTCCGCCGCAAGCGGGTCGGACGCCGGGGGCACCGGGACACGGTCGGAGCCGGCGGCGGCGGGACGCGATTCGAGGTGCGGAGCGGGGTCGGACGCCATGCTGGCACGAAGCCTCGCGGTCGGAGGCCGGGGCATGACGCGGGAGGCTATCAGAGGCCCCCCACCCGGCAACGGGAGCGCGAGACAAGGCGCGCAGAAGGGGCTTTTTCACCATGCCTCCAACACCGTGGCGCGGCTGGCGCTTGGGCATCAAGCCAGCGCCCGTCTCGGTCGATCAGCAGCCCAGTTGTGCGCACTTCCTGCGTACGGCCGAGGGGGTGGCCTGGGTGACGACGCGGACGGAACGGCTGCGCGAACGCTTCGAGGCGGACCCGACCGACCGCGCGGCCTTCGAGGCGATCGAGGAGCACCACTTCCTGCAGGGCGACTGGGCCGCGCTCGTTCCCCTCTACGAGCGCTACCTCGCGGCCGTCGAGGACTCGAGCTCGCCGCTCGAAGTCGCCCGCATGCGATACCGGCTCGGCCACGCCCTCGACGAGGCCGGCCTCGATCCGGAGCGCGCCGAAGCCTGCCACCGGCGTACGCTCGAGATCGACCCGCACTTCGCGCCCGCCTTGCGCCGGCTGCGCGGACGCTGTGTCGCAGCCGGTCGCTGGGACGAGGCGCTGGCGCTCGCCGTCCGCGAAGCCGCCGGGGCGGCGCGACCGACCGAGCGGGCCGCCTTGCTGGCCGAGACCGGCGCCGCCTGCCTGCGCGCCGGAGAGCCTTCGCTCGCGATCCAGGCCTTCGAGCAGGCCCGGGCGGCCGACGCCGGCTCGCAACGGGCCTGGCTCGGCCTCGGAGAAGCCCTCGAAAGCGCCGGGCGGCTCGACGAGGCGATCGAGTGCTGGCAGCAGGCGCTCGCGCTGGCATTGCCCAGCGGCCCCGAGCGCTCGAGTGCGCAGCGTGCGCTCGGCCGCCTGTTCCTCGAGGCGCTCGGCGATCCCGTCCGTGCGCTCGCCGTCTACGAGGCCGCTCACGAAGCGGCGCCCGAGCAGCCCGAGTGGCTCGACGCGATGGCGAGCGCCCTGTCCGCGCTCGGTCGTCACGAAGCCATCGTCGGACTCGCCGAGCGACGTCTGCTGCTGGCCCGGACTCCCGACGCACGCGCGCGCATCGCCCTCGAGACCGGCCGGCTGCTGCTCGACACGGCGAACGATCCCGCGGCGGCGCGCCTCTGGCTGCAGCGAGCCGCAGACCTCCGCGAAGGCGACGGGGACATCCACCTGGCTTTGGCCGAAGCCGCCAGCCGGCTCGACGACGCGGCCGGCCGCACCTGGCACCTCGAGCGCGCGATGGAGCTCGGCGCGGAGATCCCGAGCTGGTCCGATCTCGGGCTCGGCGGGTCGCGCCCCGAGGCGCCGGACGAAGGCCGACTGGCGCAGCTGCGTCGCGACGCCAGCGACCGGCCGGCCGATCCCGACGCGATCGCCGCGCTCGCCGATGCGCTTGCCGGCGGACCGCACGATCAGGAGCGCGTCGAGCTGCTGGAGCGGATGGCGGCCCTGGCGAGTGTTCCGGCGGAACGGCAGGAGCACCTGCTCGCCCTGGGCGACCTGTACGAGACACGACTCGACGATGCGGCGGCGGCCGCCGCCACGTATCGCATGGCCTTCGACCTGGACCCTGCCGAGCCGGTCGCCCTCGCCGCCGTCGAACGGACGCTGCGCAAGCTCGAACGCCGCGGCGAACTCGGCGAGGTGCTGGAGTGCGCCGCGGCCGCCGCGCCCCCGGCGCGGCGCGCCGAACTGCTGTGCGCGGCGGGCGAACTCGAACTCACGGGCGACGGAGACCCGCGCCGCGCGCTCGCACGCTACCTCGCCGTCCTCGATACCGACGCTCAGCACGCCCCCGCCTACGCAGGCGCAGCCCGCGCCGCGATGATCGCCGGCGATGAGGAGGCGCTGCTCTCGCTCTGGCTCCGAGAGGCAGAGCACGCCGATGCCGAACGCCTCGCAGCGCTGGCCCCCGAACTCGCGCACCGACTCGACGCCGGTGGCCGGATCGAGGACGCCCTGCCCGTCCTGCGCCGCCACGCGCTGTTGGCGCCGACCTCGCGAGCCGCGCTCGAGACCCTGGCGCGAGCTCTCGAGGATCTGGGCGACACGGAAGAGTTGTCGGACGTACTCGGCCGTCTCGACGTCCTGCTGGACGGTCGCGAGCGCGGCGCGAACCAGCGTCGACTCGGCTGGCTCCACGCCGTCGAGGGTCGTGTCGAAGCGGCCATCGCCGCCTGGCGTGCGGCGCTCCGGCACGACCCGGCCGACGCCGCTTCGCTCGAGGCCCTGCTCGACGCCTTCGCGGAAGCCGACCGGACCGAGGAGGCGCTGGCCGTGCTCGACGCGCTGGCAGCGCGCGGGATCGACGCGACGGTGGGCTCCCGTCCTCTGGCCCTGCACCGCGCCCGTGCCCTCGAGCGCGGCGGTCGCCTCGCGGAGGCCGCGGCGGGCTGGCGCGCGCTGCACGCCGAGGGGGAACGCAGCGACGAACTGTTCGCCGCGTGGGAACGCTGCGCGCGCGGCGCCGGAGACCGGGAAGCGCTCCACGAAGCACTCACCCAGTGCGCGGCGGCCGCGACCGATCCCGTCGCACGGCGTCGCCTCGACGCCGATCGGGCCAACCTGCTCGAGCACTCGCTCGGACGGCTCGACGAGGCGCGCGCGTTGTGGGAAGCCCTGGCCGATGCCGGGACGGAGATCAGCGAAGAGGCTGCGTGCCGGCTCGAGGCCCTGCTCGAGCGCACCGGAGACGCGGCGGCGCTGTGCGATCGGCTCGCCGCGCGCGGCGAGCAGGCCACCGGACTCGCGGCGTGGGCGCTGCACGTCCGGATCGCCGAGCTGGCGGAGACGAGACTCGGGGACATCGGGCGCGCACGTCGCCATCTCGCGATGGCCGTCGTGTTGGCGCCAGCCCGGGTCAGCAGTTGGCAGCGGCTCGCGTCGCTGTACGACGAACAGGGCCAGCCAACGGAGTTCGTCCACGCTCTCGAAGGCGAGATCGCGGCGCTCGAATCCGATCCCGACGCCGAGACCCGGGACCGCCGCCTCGATCTGCATGTCCAGGCCGCCCGCACGGCCGAGCGACAGCTCGCCGACGCCGAGCGCGCCGCCCACCATTGGCAGCGGGCGCTCTCGCTGGCTCCCGATCACGAAGAGGCGGCCGACTGGCTGCTCCGCTCCTGCGAGGCCGAAGGACGCGACGAAGAAGCGGCTCGCCTGCTCAGCGCGCAACTCGAGCAGATCGCGGGGACTCCGCACGCGGACGAGCGCAACACGGATCTGCGACTCCGTCTTGCCGAACTGCTGGCGACCCGGCTCGACCGAGCGAGCGACGCGATCGCCGTTCTCGAGTCGGCGCCGGCGCGCGGTCTCGGGGCCCGGGCCTGCGCAGAGCAACTGGCCGGGCTCTACGCCCGCGTCGGTCGTCACGAGGAATGCGCGGCGCTGTGCGAGTCGCGGAGCGAGGAGGCCGACGACGCCCCGACGCGAGCGCTCTGGCTCGCGCGACGCGGCGACGCCCTGCGCGCAGGCGGCGATGCCGAGGGCGCAGAGGCCGCATACGAAGCGGCGCTCCGCCTCGATCCGGATCGAGCGGCGCCCCGGGCCGCCCTCTGCGACCTCCTGCGCGCCCGCGGTGACGCCGTGCGGTTGGTCACCCATCTCGAATCCGGTCGCCATCGAGGGGCCGTTCAGGATCCGGCGTGGCACCGGGAGCTCGCCGCGCTCCACCAGGGTCCCCTGCACGCCCCAGCTCGGGCGTTGGAGCACTGGATCCGGGTGGTCGCGCTGGACGCCAGCGACGAAGACGCACGCGAGAACGCCGTCGCGCTGGCGATCGAACTCGGCCGGCTCGATGACGCCGTGGCGCTGCTGCGCAGTGCCGCCGCCGATCCGCGCACCGGCTCGGCGAGATCGATCTGCTGGCAGCGTTGCGGGGAGCTTCTGGCCGGCCCCCTCGAGCGACCCGAGGAGGCGGTGCGCTGCTGGCGCGAGGCCCTGTTGCTCGAACCGGAACAGGCAGCCCTGCGCAGACGGCTGCGAACCACGCTCGAGGCGCTGGGCCGTAGCGAGGACGCGCTCGCCGAGCTGAGAATCGAGTGGCGAGCCGCCGCGCTGCCGGAGCGGGCCGAACTGGCCGCCCACGGGGCGGACCTCGCCGCCGCGGCGGTTCCGGGAGCAGTCGCCGCGTGGCTCACTCGGCTGGTCGCCGACGAGCCCGCGGATCCGACGCTGTGGAGCGCGATCGCCGGGATCCAGGCGCGCGCCGGCCGTGCGGCCGAGTGCGAGCGTGCGCTGGCGGAAGCTGCACGCTGCGCGCCGGACGCCGCCTGGCGCTGCGCGCTGCACCGAGAGCGAGCCGTCTGGCTCGAAGGCGCGCTGGCGGCACCCGGCGAGGCGTGTGCCGCACTCGAAGCCGCGCGCCACGAGGACCCGCGTCACCCGGATGTGTTGACGGAGCTCGATCGCCTCTACGCCGCGGCCAAGCGTCCGCGCGAGAACCTCGACGTGCTGTGCGCGCGTCTCGCGAGTCTGCGCCACCCAGTGCTGCGCGGAGCCCTCGCACGCCGGGCGGCACCGCTGGCGTCGGCGCTCGGCGAAACCGAGCAGGCCGCCGATCTGTGGCTCTCCGCACTCTCCTGCGCCGGGCCGAGCGAGCGACGAGCGCTGCTCCCCGCCGCGCTCGACGCCCTGCACGCCGCAAGACGGATGCAGGACTGGGCGATGCTGGCAGAGGAGGAGCTCGCCGATGCCGCGCCGCCGCCCGCCCGCGCGCGGACCCTGCAGCGCGCCCTCGCACGAAACGCAGCAGTGCTCGGCCGGCACGAGCGCGCACGGGCCCATGCGCGTGCGCTCGTCGACGCCGACAAGGCCGGTGGCGAGCCCGACGATCAACGCCTGCTGCTGCGTTTGCTCCGCGCCGGCGGGAGCGTCATCGAGCGCGCTCGACGCCTCGAAGACTGGGTGACGCGTGCGCCGGAGGAGTCCGAGCGCACGGACGCGTGGCGGGAACTCGCACGGCTTCGCGAGGAGCGGCTTGCCGATCCTGCCGGAGCCGCCGACGCCTGGCGCGCAGTGTTGCACCAGGATCCCGACGCCGCCGACGCCTGGGCCGGCGTCCGGCGCTGCGCCGAGCGCTGCGGGGATGCCCGCGAACTCGCGCGCGCCCTCGAAGCGGAGATCGAGCACGGACTCGCTCCCCTCGGAGCGCGCTGGCGTCGTCTCGGCGTCCTGCGCTGGCGCGAGTTCGGCGATGGCGCAGGGGCCGAAGCCGCACTGCTCGCGGCGAGGGCCGCCGAGCCGGACGAACTGAGCGCGTTGGCCCTGCTGCAGGAGATCGCAGAGCGAACCGGCAGGTTCGAGCGCGCCGCGACCCTGGCGCGCGAAGAGATCGAGCTGCTCGGCGATGCGGACCCGGCGCGGCGCTGCACGCTCTGGCTGCGCATCGCAGCGATCGCCCGTCACCACGTCGCAGATCCGCAACGCGCCGCCGAAGCGTTCGAACGGGCCGGCGCACTCGGGGCGAGCGGCGCCGACGAACTGGCCGGCTGGGCCGCCGCATTGGCGGAGCTGGGAGTCGACGATCGCTGGTGCGAGATCTCCGCCGCCTGGTGCGATCACCCCGACGCGCGACCGCAGGCCAGCGACCTGCTCGCGTTGGCACTGGCGCTCGTCGCGCGCGGGCAGTGGGAACAGGCAAAGCTCCGACTGACCCGGGCGCACGCGCTCGATCCCGCGCTCGCCGCCGCCTGGCGGCTCTCCGCCCAGATCCACGAGAACGACGGCAACCGCGAAGCAGCCGCCGCCGCGTGGCGGCGCGCGGCCGAGAACGAGTCCGGCGACGCGGCCGCCGATGGCTGGACACGGGCGGCCGCGCACCTGGCTGCGGACCACCCCGAGCGCGCCCTCGAAGCGCTCGAACACGCGGTGGCGAGCGCCCCTGGCTTCGCACCCGCGGAAGCCGCGCTCGCGCCGCTGGCCGAGGCCCGAGGCCAGCTCGCGACGGCGCTGGCAGCCGCCGACCGGCTCTTCGCCCCGGGGACCGAGCGCGCCGCGACCGAACCCTCGCAGCGTCTCGCCGCCGCCCTCGCGGGGGCGCGCGCGGCCCGCCAGCTGGCGCGCTGGCGATCTGCCTGGCAACTGGCCGGGGAAGCGCTCGCGCTCGATCCCGAGGCGCCCGATGCCCTGGCCGCACGCGGACTCGCGGCGTTCCACCTGGGTGCGGAGAGCGCGTGCCGCCGGGACCTCACGACCCGCCTTGCGCAGGCAACGCCCGATGCGAACCGGACGGAACTCCTGGTGGCGCTGGCGCGAGCACTCGAGAACGCGGGAGAACTGCAAGCGGCCCTCGGTCGACACAGCGAAGCGTTGGAAGAGAAGCCCGACCACGAGGAGGCCCACGCTGGCCGGCTACGGGTATGGGAGCGTCTCGGTCATCACGGCGAAGCCGCATCCGCACTGGCCGCCTGGGCTGCCCACACGGAACCCGCGGCTCTTCGCGCCGAGCGCTACGTCCGCGCGGCCCGCTTGGCGCGCCTCGCGAACACGCATCACCAGCAGGCCGAGCAATGGCTCCTCGAAGCGCTCGCCGCGGAGTCGTCGCATGCCACCGCCTGGTGTGAGCTCGCCACCGGACTCTGGGACGAGGGTCGAACCGACGAAGCGTGGGCGGCGGCCAGCGAGGGCGCCTCCTGTGTCACCTCGCCGCGCGTCCGTGCCGTGCTGGAGACGATTCGAGGACGAGCGCTCGAAGCCCGGAGCGACGAGCCGGGCGCCTGTGCCGCCTATCTGGCCGCCGTTGCCGATGATGCGGAGGCGCACGAAGCCGCGCGATCCGGCGCCCGCCTGTTGCGTCTGCGCGGCGATTGGCAGCAGGCCAGCGAGATCCTGCACCGTGCCGCGGAGAGCCACGGCGACCCCGAGCAACGAGCCGCGCTGTTCCTCGAGTGCGCCCGGATCCTCGCGGGTCCTCTCGAAGACGTGGGAGGCGCGCTCGATGCCTACGAGCGCGCCCGAGCGCTCGCGCCCGAACGCCTCGATGTGCGCGAAGCGCGCGCCGCCCTGCTCGCACAGCTTCCCGGACGCGAGGGCGAGGCGCTGGCAGAGTTGGCGAAGGTCCTCCAGGAGGACCCGTTGCGCATCGATACGATCCGGCGTGCCGGCCGGATCGCCCGCCAGCGCGGCGACGAAGCATCGGCGCGCCGTGGCGACGCGCTGCTGCACGCGCTCGGGGTCGCCTCCGCCCTCGAACGCAGCAGCACGCCGACCCGTCTGGATCTCGCGTGCGAGGCGGCCATGCCGGCGTTGGCGCCCGCCGGCGAAGGCCTCCGCAGTCTCCTCGCCGTTCTGGCGCCACGCGTCGAAGCCGAACTGGCCAGCCACTTTGCAGCCGAGGCGCCGGCGACGTCCGGTCCGGAGCCGGACCCGGCGCGGGCGGACGATCTGCGCGTGTCGTGGCGGAGCGCCGCGGGCAAGCTGGTCGGCGTGCCGGAACTCCTCGGCCTCGAGGCGGCTCGGCTTCGCACCGCGCTGGAGGCCATGATCGCCATCGGCCGCGAGGGCGGGCTCGGTCGCGAGGCGAACCGGGCGTTGCGGCGCTTCGACGACCGCACGCTACCGCTGCTGGATCTCGATGACTGGCGTACCACGCTGCGCGCTCGGGCCTGGGCGCGAGTCGCCGACGCGCTCGATGGCGATCTGCGTCTCGTGCTCACCGCGATCGCGGCGGAGGCCGGCGCCGGTCCGCTCGCCGAGGACGAGGATCTGACGCCCTGGCTCGCCGAAGCGCCGGACGCCGTCGCGCTGCTGCGCGCGCTGCTCCGCGCCTGGCTCTCGCCGCCGGAGTGACGCCGGCGGGATCGATGTCGCCCGCCCCGTTCCCGACGCGCGCCGCGCGTCGGCGCGGGCTCGGTCGGGTGGCGCCGGAGAACGCGGGCTAGAGCCGCCCCATCGCCTGCAACCGGATCGACTGGGGTCGCAGCGCGCGGACCTCGGAACCGCTCCGCTCGGCGATCGAGACCCGCGCCAGGGCCGCCACCAGCTTCTGGTGCAGGGAGTGCCCTCCCCGCTCGACCCGGATGTGTCCCCGTACCCGAGACCCCAACAGCGCGAGGTCTCCGAGCAGATCGAGCACCTTGTGACGGACGAACTCGTCCGGGAAACGCAGGCCGCCGCGGTTGAGGACGCGATCGTCTCCGAGCACCACGGTGTTGTCGAGCGATGCGCCGCGGGCGCGCCCGGCCTGCCACAGGGCTCCCACCTGATCCGCGAAACCGAACGTGCGGGCGCGGGCGAACTCGCGCTCGAAGCAGGCCTCGTCGATGACCAGATCGCACAGCTTCTGGCGACCGATCAGCGGAGTCTCGAAATCGATCGCGTAGCTGACGCGAAGCTCACGGGCCGGATCGATCCGGATCGAGCGGTCGCCATCGCGGATCTCGATCGGACGCCGGACCGCGAGCGTGCGCCGCGGTGTGCCCTGTACGAAAACCCCGGCGGCGCGCAGCAGGAACACGAAGGGCGCTGCGCTGCCGTCCATGCCGGGGATCTCGGGACCGTCGACCTCGATCCGGGCGTTGTCGATCCCGAGTCCGTAGAGCGCCGCCAGCAGATGCTCGACGGTGTCGACGGTGACGTCGCCGCAGCCGATCGCCGTGGCGAGATGCGTCCGGCTCAGCGTCGCCGGCGTGGCCGGAATCTCGACCGGGTGCGTGAGGTCCGTGCGCACGAACACGATGCCGCTTTCCGCCCGCGCCGGCTGCAGCGTCAACTGGACGGGTTTGCCCGTGTGGAGGCCGATCCCGGTACACGAGATCTTCTCCGCAATCGTCCGCTGTCTCATGCCATCCCCCCCCGAGGTGCAACGGATCCGCGGCGTCGTTCGCCGGGCTCCCCCGTGTTGCCGCGCCGCCCCCGTCTCGCCAGGCCCGCCAGGCCCGCCAGCCGCCTCGGATCGCGACGCCTAGGACCGAGACGCCTCCGATCGCAGTCCCTCCGACCGCAAGATGAACGGCGGCAAGATGAACGGCGCATTGCAACTGGCTCGGATGAATAGCAACCCATGTGCCATCGGGTCGCTTTCGTGGGGTCTGGCTAGAAGAAAAAATAACTCAATGAAATCGAATGTTTGGAATGAACTCCCGCGGCCACCGACCGGGCGCGGGGTCAGCCGGCGGCTCCGGCTTCTCGGAAGTGTGACGGCTCGATTACGAGTGTGACGAACACGTCACGGCCAGATGGGTGCGGTGACCCGGCCGGAATCGCGGCTCACAGGCTCGCCGAAAATCGGCCACTGGCGAACGCGCATCGCCGGGTGTGCTCCTCCCGCCCGCCTCCGAACCTCGTCGGCCGATTTTTCGGCAAGCCTGTCAGGCGCTCTCCGCCGTTTCGCCGGTCCGGCCCTGGCCCACTGCGGCGCGGACCTCCGCGAGGATTTCGCGGGCGGTCTGATAGCGCTCGGCCGGATCCTTCCGCAGGCAGCGCGAGATGATGGCCGCCAACAGCGGGGGCACCTCGGGCTGGATCGACCGCGGATCCGGCGCGGGCGTGTGGACATGGTGATACGGGATATTGCCTTCGGTGAAGGGCAGTCGACCCGTTGCGAGTTCGAAGATCGTCACGCCGAGCGAGTAGAGATCGGTCCGGGAGTCGACGTTCTTCCCGAGCGTCTGCTCCGGACTCATGTAGTACGGCGTCCCAGAAACCAGCGTGGTGTGGTTCCGCACTTCTTCGATGACCTTGGCGAGGCCGAAGTCCATGATCTTGGCCTTCCGATCGCGCGTCCACATCGTGTTCGCCGTCTTCACGTCGCGGTGAACGATCTTCTTCTCGTGGGCATAGGCGAGCGCTTCGCACATCTGGACCAGCACATGGAGCACGCCACCCGGCGCGATCGAGCCCCGCCGGCGCACGATCTCCTTGAGCGTATTGCCGTCGACGTACTCCATGGCGATGTAGTAGCGGCCGGCCTGCTCGCCGGCGTCGTACACCGTCACGATGTTCGGATGATTGAGCTGTGCGGCGCTCTTGGCCTCACGAAGGAAGTTCTTCAGCGCCTGCGGGTTCTCCTTCAGCGAATCCGGCAGCACCTTGAAGGCCACGACCCGATCGAGGACGGTGTCCTTGGCCTTGTAGACGATGCCCATCCCGCCACGGCCAAGCTCGGAGAGCACCTGGTAGCGGGCCGGACCCTGGCGTGCCGTGACGGCGAGAGCCGCCGCTTCGAGAGCTCCCGATTCTGCGCCCTCGCCACCATCGGCGAGCCGCGCCTTGGCGGCTGTCAGGCGCTGCTCGACATCCTCGTAGTGGTAGTCACAGGCGAGGATCTTCTCGAACAGATCCGCGGCCTCCCGCACGTCTCCATGGCTCTCGCAGGCATCCGCGAGCGTGTAGTACAAGCGCAGGTTGTGGCGATCGAGATCCGCGGTCCCGACGGCCTGCCGCAGCTTCTTGATCGCCAGCGAGAGCTGTCCCCGACGCTTGAAGATCTGGCCGAGCAGGGCCGATGCCGCCGCGAAGTCCGGGCTCGAGGCGGGGATCTGCTGCAGGACCTTGATCGCCTCGTCGTCGACCTCCTGCTCGAGGAACGCTTCGCCGGCGGCCAGCAACCGGCCGGCCTGGACCAGGGCATGCGCCTGGCGGGACACGTCTCCGGCGTCTCGCCAGCACGCAGCGGCTTCGTCCCAACGCGCGGCCTTCTCGAAACACTGCGCCGCAGGACCCGGGTGCTCCGCCAGTCGGTACATCTCGGCGGCCTGGATCCGATCTCCGGCCTTGTCGTACGCCTGCGCAGCGCTCGTAAAGTCCTCGAGCTTCCGGTAGCAATCTCCCGCGGCGAAGAACTCGCCGGCCAGTTCGAGATGATGCGCCGCTTCGGCGTCCTCTCCGCGCATGCGATGGTATTCCCCGAGAATGCCCGCAGCGCCCCGTTCGTCACCCATCTGTTGCAGCATCTCGGCGGCGCGCACCGGCTGCTCGCCGTTCTCGAACAGCGCCGCCGCTCGCGCCAGTTCGCCGTTGCGCGCGGCCACCTCGGCCGCGGCGACCCAGCAGCCGCCGTTCTCCAGCACGTCGATCGCGCGCTCCGTCTCCCCCGCCTGGTCGTAGAGCCGCCCCGCCTGCAGGACCAGCGTCTGGAGTTCGCGCTGCTCGCGCGGGTTCTGTCCGGTCCCGGTGCGGGTTCGCACTTCCAGGATGACCGCGTCGAGCGCCTCGGCCGCGGGTCGCCAGGCCTGACAGCGAATGTACGCGCGAGCGGCCTGTCGCTCGAAGCCGGCCTCGCGGTAGCAATCGCCCGCGCGGCGGTGATCGCCGGCCTTCTCGAACATCTCGGCCGCAACGCTCATGCGCCGTGCCGCCACGAAGCATTCGGCGGCGCGCTGGTGTTGCCCCTGCGCGGCGAGGATCGTCCCCGCCGTCTCGTGGTCGCCGGCCTGAAGATGCAGCTCGGCGGCTTCGAGGAAGCGGTTCTGGTCATGACGAATCCCGGCCGCCCGGACGTAGTCGCCGGCCTGTGCGAACAGCTCGGCGGCGCGATCGAGCCGCCCGGCGTCGAAGCAGAGCGCCGCGGCCTCCTGCACCAGGCCCTTCTTGGCCATCGCGAGCGCCTGGCGCTCGAGCTTCTTGCCGAGCCGTGCATCGACGATCGGCTCGCGCTCCTCGGTGCACCGTCCTGCTGCCTGCGGCTGGCG
The DNA here is from genome assembly GCA_900696485.1 of uncultured Pseudomonadota bacterium. GTDB lineage: Bacteria > Myxococcota_A > UBA9160 > UBA9160 > PR03 > CAADGG01. The sequence continues at coordinate 36,074 of CAADGG010000021.1, read as the reverse complement.
GCTCCGCGTTTCCGGCGCCGAGGACGAACGCCCCGCCAGGACGGCCGCGAGCGCGAGCGCGAGCCCCGCCCCGAGCAGCCCCATCGGCGCCCAGCCGTTCAGCAGCACCGGCGGCAGATGGGCCCGCAGCGGCGCCAGAACCGCCTCGATCCGCTGGCGCTGCGTGCGCATCTGGGGGTCCGCTGCGCTCCGCTGCAGCAGCACGCCGCTCCCGCCTACGCCGACCAGGCCGAGCGCAACCACGAGAAGGAGCAGGCGCAAAGACTTGCGGATCGCCGTCAAGCTCGTCGAACTCCGGCTGAGAGACACGTCCGACGTCCGCCCGGGGCCGGGCGCACGAAGTCACGGGTTCTATCGGTCGGGACGGCACCGGTGTTGAGAAAGCGCGCGCACGGGCTCACAGGCTTGCCGAAAACCGGCCGCTGGCGAACGCGCATCGCCGGGTGGGAGGAGCACACCCGGAGCCGGAATCCGCAGGCGGCCGTACCCAAGCCGTACGCAGCGCCGAAGCTCGTCCGCCGAGGACATCGGCGCAGGGTGTGCTTCCTCCCACCCGCCTCCGAACATCGTCGGCCGATTCTCGGCAACCCTGTCAGAGCAGGCGGCGCTGGCCCTCGCCCGGCGCCGGCGGCCGCAGCCCGAAGTGGTCCCACGCCCGCCCGGTGGCGACCCGGCCGCGCGGCGTCCGATCGAGGAAGCCGGCCTGGAGCAGGAAGGGCTCGACGAGGTCCTCGAGCGTGCCCCGATCCTCGCCGAGCGCCGCCGCCAGCGTCTCGATGCCGACCGGCCCGCCGTCGAACTTTTCGAGCAGGGCGCGCAGGAACATCTGGTCCAGCCGATCGAAGCCGCACTCGTCGACGTCGAGGCGCTCGAGCGCGATCCGGGCGATCTCCTGCGTCACGGACTCCGGCGGCGCTCCGGCGACCGGGCTGCGCTGGCCGTCGGGTCCGACTTCGGCGAAGTCGCGCACGCGGCGCAGCAGCCGGAGCGCGATGCGCGGCGTGCCGCGGGCGCGGCCGGCGATCTCCTCGGCCGCCTCGGGGTCGAGCGCCATCTGCATTCGCAGCGCGGCGCGGCGCAAGATCTCGACCAGATCCCCCGGCGGATAGAACTCGAGTCTCGCCACGTAGCCGAAGCGGTCGCGCAACGGCGCCGTGAGCAGACCCGCCCGGGTCGTCGCGCCGACCAGCGTGAAGCGCGGCAGATCGAGCCGGATCGAGCGCGCGCCCGGCCCCTGGCCGATCATGAGATCGAGATGGAAGTCCTCCATGGCCGGATAGAGGATCTCCTCCACGGATGCGTGCAGGCGGTGGATCTCGTCGATGAAGAGCACATCGCCGGCTTCGATGTTGCTGAGCAGCGCGGCGAGGTCGCCGGGCCGCTCGAGAACCGGCCCGCTGGTGACGCGCAGATGAGCGCCCATCTCGCGGGCGACGACGTAGGCGAGGGCGGTCTTGCCGAGCCCGGGCGGGCCGCAGAAGAGCTGATGGTCGACGGCCTCACGACGCTCCCGCGCCGCAGCGATGAACACGCGCAGGTTGGCCCGGATCGCCTGCTGGCCAACGAAGTCCTCGAGCGTCCGCGGCCGCTGCGCCGCTTCGAGCGGACGCTCCTCGGGCCGGACCGCACCGTCGAGCTCGGGTCGCAGCCAGGCGTCGCTCATCGCGCCAGCCTCTGGAGGGCGATGCGGACCAGTTGTTCGAGCGTCGCGTCGGGCGTCGCGTCGAGCGCGTCGCGCGCGACCCGCTCGGCGCGCGGGCGCGCGGTCCCCAGATTCATCAACCCGGAGATCACGGCTTCGAGACGTTCGTCGCTCGCGGCCATCGGAGGCGACGCGGGCTCTGGCGGCCCCTCGGCGGCGGCCAGCGTCACGGCATGCTCACGGAGATCCAGCACGATGCGCTGCGCCGTCTTGGCGCCGATCCCCGGCACGGCGCACAGCGAGGCGGCGTCCCCGCGCGCCAGCATGGCCACGAGATCGCGCGGCGCCACTCCCGAGAGCAGCGCCTGGGCCAGCCGGGGCCCCACGCCGTTGACGCGAATCAGCTGTTCGAAGAGCGCACGCTCGAGGTCGGTGTGGAAACCGAAGAGCTGGATCGCCTCCTCGCGCACGTGTGTGTAGATGCGCAGCGAGACGGTCTTGCCCTCGTCGGGCAAAGCGGAGAACGTCGACAGCGACACGAGCACCTCGTAGCCCACGCCGCCGGTACTCACGATCGCGCGGGTCGGCGCCTTCTGGCGGAGAATCCCCTCGAGGTGCGCGATCATCGCGCCCGCCTCACCACCCAGCGCCCGGCCGTCGGTGCGCGACGCGGCCGGCTGCGCGAGCCGGCGGCCACGCCGAGGGCCGCGAGCGGGCCCCGGTGGGCATGACACAGAGCAGCCGCCAGCGCATCTGCGGCGTCCCGGGCCGGCGGAACCGCCAGCTCGAGCAGGCGCGCCACCATCGCCTGGACCTGGCGCTTCTCGGCCGCGCCGTTCCCGGCGACGGCGAGCTTGATCTCCGGTGCGGTGTACTCGAGGACCACCAGACCGGCCAGCGCCGCGCTGACCAGCGCGACGCCGCGCGCATGACCGAGCACCAGCGCGGAACGCGCGCTGCGTCCGGCGAAGATCCGTTCGACGACGACGATCTCGGGCTGGTGCGCGTCGATCGCCCGCAGGAGCCCGGCCTGGATCGCCGCGAGCCGATCCGACAACGCGGCGCCCCGCGCGGTGCGCAGCGTGCCGTGGGCGATGTGCACAACGCGCCCCCCCCGGCGTTCGACGATGCCGAAGCCCGTCGCGGTCGAGCCGGGATCGATGCCGAGGATGCGCAACCCGGCCTTGCCGGGGAATGGCTCGCCCGCGCGCTTCGGCTCCCCGCCTGCGTCCCGCTGCCCGGTCTCTCGCATGCACCCTCTCGCGCCGGCCCATTCGGCGCGGATCCGCGCGTCTGCCGGAAGGGGGGGATGTCGCTAGGGGGGGCGAAGCTCTGCGAGGGTAGCCCTACGAAGAGATCCGCTCCATCTCGGACTCCGCGATGTCGAAGTTCGAGTAGACATTCTGCACGTCGTCGAGATCTTCGAGCGCTTCGGCCAGCTTCAACATCTGCTCCGCGGGTGCGCCCTCGAGCTTCACCGTGGTCGACGGGCGCATCGTGATCTCGGCGCTGGCCGGCTCGTAGCCGTGGGCCGCAAGGGCCTGCTGGAGCGGAGCGAAATGTTTCGGGTCCGTCACCACCTCGACGCTGTCCTCGCTCTCGGTCACGTCCTCCGCGCCGGCCTCCAGCGCGAGCTCGTAGAGGCGGTCGGTATCGAGTCCGGCACGCTCGAACTCCAGCACGCCGCGCTTCTCGAACAGATGCGAGACGCATCCGGATTGCCCGAGGTTGCCGCCGAGTTTCGTGAAGGCGTGTCGGATCTCGCCGACGGTGCGATTGCGGTTGTCGGTGAGGGCCTCGATCAGGACCGCGACGCCGGCGGGCCCATAGCCTTCGTAGATCACCTCTTCGTAGCTCTCGCCGTCTCCGCCACCGGCGCCCCGCTTGATGGCCCGCTCGATGTTGTCCTTGGGCATGTTGACACTGCGGGCCTTGTCGACGGCCAGACGCAGCCGCGGGTTGGCATCGGGGTCGCCCCCCCCGAGCCGAGCCGCCGTCACGAGTTCACGAATGATCTTGGTGAACAGTTTTCCGCGCCTGGCATCGAGCGCGCCTTTCTTGCGTTTGATCGTCGCCCACTTGGAATGACCGGACATCTGCGCTCTCCGCCCTCTGCCGGCGTCGTTAGCACGCGCGCGTCGAGCCGGTCAACGCGCGGAACGACCCTCCGCGTCACGGCGCGGCGGGCGCCGGCCGGGACTCAGGAAGCGGGGCCCGCCGCCCGATACGCAGACGGTGTGCACGACGAGTCCCCCGCGGGGCTCGCGCGCCTGTCTGGAGGGAGTCCGTGGCAGCGATCGGAATCGACCTCGGAACCAGCAATTCCTGCGTGGCCGTCGCCCGCCGCGGGCGCGTCGACGTGCTGCCGAACGCCTACGGCGAGTTCATCTGCCCGAGCGTCGTGCACTTCGCGGCGGACGGATCGACGCAGGTCGGCGAACCGGCCAAGGCCCATGCGATCCATGAGCCGGAGAATACGATCGCCGCCGCCAAACGCCTGCTGGGTCGGTACTTCTTCTCCGAGGAAGTGAAGAAGGCCAAGGCGGTCAGCAGCTACCAGATCGTCGAAGGCGCCAACCACGCCGTGCGGATCAAGGTGCGCGAACAGACGCTCGCGATTCCCGAGATCTCGGCCTTCGTGTTGCGAGAGATGAAATCCGTCGCGGAAGCGCAGCTGGGACAACCGGTGACCCAGGCGGTGATCACGGTGCCGGCCTACTTCAACGACAATCAGCGCCAGGCCACCCGAGACGCCGGGAAGATCGCCGGACTCGAGGTGCTCCGCCTGCTCAACGAGCCGACGGCCGCCGCGCTCGCCTACGGCTTCGGCAGAGGTCTCACACAACGCGTTGCCGTGTATGACCTCGGCGGCGGCACCTTCGACGTCTCGATCCTCGAGATCGGCTCGGACATCTTCGAGGTCCTCTCGACCTGCGGAGACACCTTCCTCGGGGGTGAGGACTTCGACGACCGTGTGATCGATCTGCTGGCCGATGAGTTCGCATCCCGGCACAAGATCAACCTCCGGCAGGATCGCTTCGCGCTCGAGAAGCTGAAGGCGGCAGCGGAGCAGGCAAAGCGCGATCTGTCGATCGACGACGAGGCCACCATCCGGATCCCCGACGTGGCCCAGGATGCCGAGGGCAACGCGCTGCAGCTCGAGCGGGGAATCTCCCGCCACGAGTTCTCGAATCTCGTCGCCGACCTGATCCAGCGCACCTTCAAGGTCTGCGACGAATCGCTGCAGCAGGCCAACCTCACCGTACGCGACCTCGACGGAGTCATCCTGGTCGGCGGACCGACCCGGCTGCCACTGATCCGAGAGGCGGTGTCCCAGTACTTCCAGTGCGAACTCAAGGCCGATGTCGACCCGGACCAAGTCGTCGCGATGGGGGCCGCGATCCATGCCGCCTCGCTCGTCGGCGACGAGAAGGACTCCTGCCTGCTCGACGTCACGCCGCTCTCGCTGCGCATCGGCGTAGCGGGCGGGCTCGCCGAGACGGTGATCGACCGCAACACGCCGGTCCCGATCGAGCAGACGGCGTCCTTCACGACCTTCCGGGACTTCCAGCAATCCGTGAAGATCCGCGTCTACCAGGGGGAGTCGCGCGTTCAGGAAGAGAACGAGCTGCTCGGAGAGTTCGAGTTCTCGGGTTTCAAGCACGCCCGCCGCGGAGAGGTGCGGATCGACGTCACGTTCGAAATCGATACCGACGGCATCGTGAACGTCACGGCCCGAGATCCCGACAGCGGCCAGGTGGCCTCGACTCGGATCCACCTCTCCTCCGGGCTCTCCGAGGCGGAGATCCAGGCGATCGTCGAGAAACACCAGGTGACGGCGGCCGAACCGATGGCGCCGGCTGGCCCGACGGCCGCCGAAGCGATCGCTGCGCTGCCGCGCCGGGTCACGAGCGAAGCGGCGGCGGCGCTGCCGACCCCGGAGCCGGCGGCGGTCCTGGCGCCCGCGGACGCTCCGAGCCTCGAAGACGACGAACTCTTCGCCGAGCCGCCGCAAGCGGAAGACGGGATCGAACGGGCTTCGTCGGTCCCGGACGAACTCGAACTCGCGACCGCCGCCAGCGACGTCGGCTCGCCGGTCGGGGACCCCGAGGCCGCACTCGGCGCCGGCGCCGAGTTCGATCTCGACCTCGGCGCGGGCGACGACTCCGAGGAACTCGAACTCGCGCCGCCCGCGGCGGACGCGTTCCGACACGATCCCGGCGACGACGGGCGCACGCGGGCGATCGGCGGCGAGATCGATCTCGAGGCGCTCGAGACCGGCGCGCCGTCCGGCGAGATGCTTGCGAGCGACGACGTCGATCTCGAGCCACTGGCCCTCGACGAGAGCGATCTCGATTCGCTGGCGGCGCTGGCCGACGATCTCCCCGATCTGCCGGATCAGGCGTCCGTCGAGGACGACGCGATGGCGAGCACGCGGCCGCGGCAGGAGAGAGATCAGGCCGGGGCCAGCGGCGATGACCTGTTCGGCGATCCGGGCGCAGACCTCTCGATCGATCCAGGCGACGCCGAGTCCTAGGAGAGGACCGTGTCCCAGACCTCCATCGCCGAGATCCGCACGCTCGCCGGCCTCTTGGAAGAGCTCGACTACTACCAGGTGCTCGAGCTCGTGCCCGATGCACCGACCAGCGCGATCCGCGCGGCCTATCACCGAACCTCGCGGCGCTTCCATCCCGACGCGCACCGCGACGCTCCGCCCGAGTTGCAGCAGCAGGTGGCGCAGGTCGCCAAGCGGATCACCGAGGCGTATGCGGTCTTGCGCGATCCTCGCCGCCGGCAGGTCTACGACCGCCAGTTGGCCGGCGATCGGGATCGCGTGCGGATGCCGCTCGCAGAGGCCGAAGCCCAGGCGGATCGCCAGCGCCGAGATCAGCACGAGGGCAGAACCCCGAACGGGCGCCGCTACTTCGCACTCGCCAAAGCGGACCTGAACCGCGGTGATCGGGCGTCCGCCGAGCGCAACCTGAAGACCGCGCTCACCTTCGAGCCGGACAACGCGGTCTTCCGTGCGCTCCTGCAGGAGCTGGTCGCAAGACCCTCCGGTGCGGCGGCGCGCGAGTGAACGGGTGCATCCGGCGGGCGGGATGAGCTAGCGGCCTGGCGGCCGCCCGCTCGACGAGGAACGGCATCGGCCCGGCGGATGAACCCCACGAGCCGCATCGCTATGCTGCGCCGCGTGCGCTCGATCGCCCTCCTCACCGCTCTCACGCTCCTGCTCCTCGGCGGCTGCGACGACTCCGAGACCGCGGGGGCGGAGGAGTCGACAACCGTCCCGATCGCAGCGGTCGCCGCGGACCCAGCGCCTCCGCCCCGCGCGGCCCCCCCACCGCAGGTGAAACGACAGGAGCGCCCGCTCCCGGCGTTCGAAGGGGTCACGCTCGACGGCGCGCCGTTCTCTGTCTCCGATCTGCTCGGCAAACGCGCGCTGCTCTTCTTCTTCGACCCCGACGCGAGCGAAGCCGGATCCGCAGCCGAGGCGGTACGGCGCATCGCCGGCCTGCGCGCCGGACACAACTTCGACGTACTCGGCATTGCGCTCTCGGCGACGAGCGAGCGCGCGCGCGCGTTCGCAAAGGAGCACGATCTCGACTTCCGCATCCTCGACGATCCGACCGCGGCGATCGCCGGCCGCATCGGCCTGCGCGCGCCGGTCGCGCTGATCGGTACGGATGCGGAGGGCTACGTGACCTCCGCCTCGTTCGCTCCTCCTCCCGACGTGGCCGACGCGACGGCGATCCTCGAGAGCCAGCTCCGCGAAGCGCTGCGGCTACCGGCGACGCAGACGTCCCTCGAACCCACGCTCGGCGTGCGTCCGGAGGCGCCGGGTTTCCGGGCCGAACGGCTCGAGGGTGGGGAGCCCTTCGACCTGGCCGCGCTGCGTGGCCAGCCGGTGGTGCTGATCTTCTTTCTCTACACCTGTCCGCACTGCCACCACGCACTCGAGTTCTTGAAGAGCGAGCTCCCCAAGATCCCGGAGGACCAGCGGCCCCGACTGATCGGCGTCTCCGTGGGCGGCTCGCCGACCGCGGTCTCGGACGCGCTCCGTGCAGAAGGCCTCGATTTCTTCCCGGTACTGCTCGATCTCGATGGCGCCCTGCGCTCGGCCTATGGCGTCTTCGCCGGCGTCCCCGAGATCTTCGTGATCGATGCGACCGGTGCGATCGTGAGCCGCATCCAGGGCTGGCGCGACGACCGCGACCCCGCCCTGCTGCGCATGCGGCTGGCCCGGATTTCTGGTCAGCCGGTCCCGATGCTGCTGCACTCGACCGGCTACAGTGGCAGTGAAACGTGCGGCATCTGCCATGAGCAGGAGCACGAGACCTGGCTGCTCAGCTCGCACGCCCATGCCTTCGACACGCTGGTGCGACACGGGGCGGACGCCAACCCCGAATGCGTGAGCTGCCACGTCGTCGGGTTCGGGAACCCCGGCGGCTACACCATCTCGCCACGGACTCCGGATCTGGAGAACGTGGGTTGCGAGAACTGCCACGGACGCGGCGGGCCGCATCTGTCGCCGGGCTTCGTCGCAGCCTCGAACTACGAGCCGGTCTGCGCCACCTGTCACGACCAGAAACACTCGCTCGGTTTCGAGATCGCGAGCTTCCTGCCGAAGGTCTCGCACGCCGCGAACGCCGAGCTCGCCTCGCTGCCGCTCGAGAAGCGCCGGGCCCTGCTCGCCGAACGGGCCGGGCCGCGTTCCGGCCTGCTGCCGACCAACGCCCGCTACGTGGGCTCCGACGCCTGTCGCTCGTGTCACGAACAGGAGTTCACGACCTGGGCCGCCAGCCCGCACGGGAACTCCCTCGCATCGCTCGAGGCCAAGGGAGAGGCCGGCAACGCCGCGTGCCAGCGGTGCCACGTGACCGCGCTGGGGCTTCCTGGCGGGTTCCCGAGTCCGTCGTCCGGCGCGGCCGCGACGCCGGCGGAACACCCGGATCTGGCACGCGTCGGCTGCGAGTCCTGTCATGGGCCCGGCGGTTCGCACATCGGCGAGGGCGCGCCGCGCATCGGGACCATCGTGTCGCTCGGCGACAAATGCGACTCGTGCGTGATCCTGCAGATCTGCGGCACCTGTCACGACTCGGACAACGACCCCGGTTTCGAGTTCGCCGTGCAGGAGAAGATCGAACGACAGAAGCACGGGACGATCGAGGCCTCCGCGACGCGTGGCGCCGGCTCGGCAGCGCTCCCGAACCGTCGTGAACCGGGTCTGTACGTGGCGCTCGAACGGGGCTTCGCCCTGCTCGACCGGCGGGACTGAGGCCCCGGGCCGTGTCCCCTCTCGTCATCGACACCGACGGCTGCGGCGTGCGGGTGCTGATCCTGCGCGGCGCCGGCACGCGGGCCTTCCGCGCCGGTGCCGACTTCGAGGAGCTTCTCGCTCGCGAAACCATCGATGACCGTCGGCGCCACTTCGACGGCGCGGCCCGGGTGATCCCGGCGATGACGGAAGACACCCAGGCGGGCATCCAGGCGTTCTTCGACGAGCGAAGGCCGGTATGGACCGGACGCTAGCCGAAGCGCTGCGGGCCACGCTCTCGGCGGCGCGCGAGAACGTCCGGGAATGGCTCGACGAAGGGCTCGAGAGCTGGGACGCCGTCCCGCGGCCGAGCCCCGCCGTCGCGGAGGCGGGCGGTACGGCGGCGCTCCCGGTGCGTGACCCCGACTCCTTCCCGGCCGACTCCCTGCCCTCGCTCGGGTCCGATCCCGGCACGGCTCCGGCCCGCAGCGCGGCGCGCCTCGAAGACATCCGCAGCGCGCTCGGCGACTGTCAGGAGTGTCGGCTCGCCGCCGGCCGGACCCAGATCGTATTCGGAGACGGGGCCCCCGATGCCGACCTGATGCTGATCGGGGAGGGACCCGGGGAGCAGGAGGATCGGCGCGGCATCCCCTTCGTCGGCCGGGCCGGCGAGCTGCTGACACAGATGATCGAGAGGGGTCTCGAGATCCCGCGCTCCTGCGTCTACATCTGCAACATCGTCAAGTGTCGACCGCCGGACAACCGCGCACCGCTCGCCGACGAAGTCGCGGCCTGCCGGTCGGTCCTGGACGCCCAGATCGACGCGGTCCAGCCGAAGGTCATCCTCGCGCTCGGCAAGCCGGCGACGAGCCTGCTCCTGGATCGCAATGTCGCGATCAGCCGCGTGCGCGGCACCTGGCAGGAGTATCGGGGCATCCCGGTGATGCCGACCTACCACCCGGCCTTCTTGCTGCGTCAGTACACGGAAGAGAACCGCCGGCAGGTCTGGCAGGATCTCAAGCAAGCCCTGACGCGTGCCCGCGAGCGCGGCGGCCGGTTTCCCGAGCTGTCCTGACCGCGGTCCAGAGGCGCGGACCCGGGGGCTGCAGCGGTTGCGGCGGACCGGCTCCCGGCCCGCCGGTCAGGGACGTTCCGGCACCGCGGCGGTCTGGGCGCGACGGAAGGCCGCCAAGGCGGCGCGCACTTCGGGATCCTTGCTCGCCAGGATGGCGGCGGCGAAGAGCCCGGCGTTCTTGGCCCCCGCCTTGCCGATCGCGAAGGTGGCGACCGGGACCCCGCCCGGCATCTGCACGGTCGACAGCAGGGCGTCGAGTCCCTGGAGTGGCGTCCCCTCGAGCGGGACACCGAGCACCGGCAACGTCGTCAGCGCCGCGGTGACACCCGCCAGATGCGCCGCGGCCCCGGCGCCGGCGATGATCACCTCGATCCCGCGACCCTCGGCGCGCGTGACGAAGTCCCGGTGCCGATCCGGCGTGCGATGGGCGGACATCACGCGCACATCGACACCGACCCCGAGCTGCTCGAGCACGTCGGCAGCGGCTTGCATCGCGGACCAGTCCGACGCGCTGCCCATCAGGATCGCGACGCGAACACGGCCTCCGCGTCGTTTCGCGACAGGCCTCTTCGCGGCGGGCTTTTTCGCGGCGGGCCGGAGCGTTCGCGCGCGCGGAGTCTTGGAACGAGCCACCATGCTTCCTCCGGTTCGGGATGGCATACTTCGGGATGGCATACTGCGCCGGTCGGGAGCCTCTTAGTTCGCCGATTCCGCCGCGAGATGCAAGGAAGCCCGTGCCGATCGGTCCTCGCACCCAGCTCTGTGCCGTACTCCTCCATCCGGCAGGCCATACGCGCTCGCCGGCGATGCACAACGCGGCCTTCGCCGCCCTCGATCTCGACGCCGTCTACCTCGCCTTCGATGTCCCGCCGGCGGCGCTCGGAGCCGCCATCGTCGGAGCGCGCGGGCTCGCGATCCGCCAGCTCGCGATCTCGATCCCGCACAAGGAATCCGTGCTGGCGCACCTCGACGAGCTGGACGACACGGCACGACAGATCGGCGCCGTCAACACCGTCACACGGCGTGCGGACCGACTGGTGGGATCCAACACGGATTGGATCGGAGCGGTACAGGCGATCGAGCGCGAGACGCCTCTCTCCGGTCGCGACGTCGTGATTCTCGGAGCCGGAGGGACCGCCCGCGCGGTCGCGTGGGGCGCCCGCGAGCGCGGTGCCCGCGTCGCGGTCCTGAACCGGACGCCCGGACGCGCGGAACAGCTGGTCCGACAGCTCGGCATCGGACACGCCGGCACGCTCGACGAACTCCCTGCGATGCCCTGCGACATCCTCGTCAACACCACCAGCGTGGGACTTCGTTCCGATGCCTCGCCGATCCGGGCGGATGCCATCCCTCCCGGATCGGTGGTCCTCGACGCCGTCTACGAGCCGGCCCGCACACGCCTGTTGCGCGATGCCGAAGCACGCGGCGCCCGGACCGTCGAGGGCAAGTGGATGCTCGTGTATCAAGCCGCCGAGCAACTGCGGCTCTGGTCGGAATGCGAGCCGCCCATCGGCGTGATGGCGGACGCTTTCGACGCAGCGGCGGATGCCTTCGACGCCGACGCCTGAGCGGTCAGCCCGTCAGCCGGGGAAGTCCCACTTCTTCTTGTTCTCTTCGATCTGCTCCGGCGTCGGCTTCGGCTTCTCGGTGACTTCCGGAACCGCGAACTGGCTCTTGTGCTCGGTGATCTTCGCGTTGAGGTCGATGTCCGCCTGGAACACCTCCGGCACCTGCTCGTCCTCGAAGATCGCTTCCCACGGGCACTCCGGCTCGCACACGCCGCAGTTGATGCACTCCTCGGGATCGATGAAGAGCTGGTTCGGAAACGTGGCGCGGTCGTCGCCCTGGTACTCATAGATGCAGTCGACCGGGCACACCTCCACGCAGCTCATGTCGACACAATCCTGGCAAAGCCTCGTGATCACCCAAGCCATGTTCGCTTTCGTCTCCCGTTTGATAGCAGCCACGCGCGGGCGCACGCGTGACCGGAGTGCAGGATCCGCGCCTGTGCGCGGTCATCCGGAATCAGCGGAGCTTGGTCTCCTTGTAGAGAACGTGCTTCCGCACGACTGGATCGTACTTCTTCAGTTCCAGTTTGTTCGGCGTATTCTGTCGATTCTTCGCGGTCGTGTAGAAATGACCGGTGTCGGCACTCGACTCGAGCTTGATCTGCTCGCGCTTGCCCTTTTTCGCCATCGTGAACTCCTCGCTGTACCGATCAGCTCGTGGCCGGTTCGGGCACGGGCTCGCCGGTCGTCTTGAACACACGGACGCGGCGACCGTCGCGCAACTCCGTCTGGATCCGGCTCGGATTCCCCTGGCCGTCCAGCAACATCACGTTCGATGCATCGAGGAAGCCCTCTTCCTCGAGGATCCCGCCGCTACGGGAACCGCGGCGACCGGGCTTCAGGTGGCGCTTGTGCATACGCACTTTCGCGACGCGCAGGCGGCCGCGTTCGGCGTCGATGCCGATCACCTTGCCCTGTTTGCCGCGATCCGATCCCTTGACGACGCGCACCACGTCGCCCTTGCGGATACCGAGGGCCATGACTTCTCCTGAAACGTTGCGAGGGGCTGATTTGTGGTCGACGGCGGCCGTTTCGTCAAGGAGCCCCGCGGGGGATGCCGTTTCGAGCGATGGCCCGGGCGCGCGCTGCGTCGATCGGACGCGATATGCTCGAGCGCGTGCCGTCCAGAGCCGCTCGCTTCCTGCTCGTCATGCTCCTGTTTCTCGCCGTCGCCGTCGGGGCGTGCCGCTGGCTGCTCCCCGAGCGGTTCGCGGTGAACGCGCCGATCCGCCAGTTGCTGTTCGGGAGCGGTCGCGACGCGCCGGCCGCGGAAGCGGTGGGCGGACTGCTTTCGGTGCCCGACGGCTTCGTGATCGAGCTGTGGGCCGACGGGATTCCGAACGCGCGGCTGCTCCGTTTCACACCGGCCGGAGACCTCCTCGTCAGCACGCCGAGGACGGGCCGCATCCTGCTGGTGGAACGCGATCGCGACGGTGACGGTTGGCCGGACGGGCGGCGCGTGCTGCTCGAGGAGCTCGATCGCCCGCACGGCCTCGATCTCCACGACGGCTGGCTCTACGTCGGTGAGACCGGCGCGATCGCCCGCGTGCGCTTCGACGCGCAGCGGCGTTCGATCGACGGTCCGCTCGAACGCGTCGTCACCGATCTGCCGGCGGGCGGCAACCACTGGACCCGCACGCTGCGCTTCGGCCCCGACGGCTGGCTGTACGTGTCGATCGGCTCGAGCTGCAACGTGTGTCTCGAGACGGACCCGCGGCGAGCCGCGCTGGTGCGCTACCGACCCGATGGCAGCGACGAGCAGGTGGTGGCCACGGGGCTGCGCAACGCGGTCGGCTTCGACTGGCACCCGGCGACGGGCGATCTCTACGCCACCGACAACGGCCGCGACCTCCTGGGAGACGACTTCCCGCCCTGTGAACTCAACCGCATCGTCCCGGGCGGGTTCTACGGCTGGCCGATCGCCCACGGCGACCGCGTGCCGGATCCCGAGTTCGGCAAGGGCCGCCAGGCCGAGATCGAGCGCTCGCTTCCGCCCGTCCATGCCTTCCGGGCCCACAACGCTCCGCTCGGCATCCAATTCCTGCGCGGCGGGCACTGGCCCCCGGACTATCGCCACGCCGCGATCGTCGCTCTGCACGGATCCTGGAACCGCACGCGCAAGGATGGCTACGAGGTCGTGTCCCTGCATCGAGGCGCTGCTGGGGCGATCGAGGAGCGCCGGTTCGTGACCGGGTTCCTGCGTGAGGACGAGGAGGTCATCGGCCGCCCGGTCGACGTCGCCGAGGGGCCCGATGGTGCCGTGTACGTCTCCGACGACTATGCCGGCGCGATCTACCGGATCGCGCTGGCCGGCAACACCCAGCGCAGCCGGCCAGGGCGATCCGAGGCGCCCGCTCCGGCGGCCGGCGGCCGGGCCCCCCTCGCCGAACGGCCGGCCGCGGCGCGCGAAGCGGCCCGCCGGCGCGGGGCTGCGTTGTACCGGACGCACGAGTGCACGCGCTGCCACGACCCCGAACAAGCCGACCCCGGCGTCGTCGTCGTGCCGCTCGGCGCCGCGCAGTTGCGCGAGAAGTACGACGTCGAGGAACTGTCCGCCTACCTGCTCGCCCCGACGCCGCCGATGCCGGCCTTCCCACTCGCGGAATCCGAACGCCGCGACCTCGCGGTCTTCTTGCTCGCCGCCCCGGCCGGCTGAGGACGCCGCCGCTCAGCGCGCCGGGGCGAACACCAGCGTGCCGGCCGCGTTGCGTTCGACGTGGATCCGCCGCGCTTCCTCGAGCACGTCGAGCGCGCCGATCACCATCACCATCCGCGTATGCATCTGGATCACGGGGTCGAGCTTCGGGAACAGCAGCCGCCAGACGTCCCAGCCGGAAGCCCAGCCCGTCGCGGCGGCCGCACGCTCGAGCGCGCGCTCGATGCGCTGGACACGGACCTCGTAGAACAGGATCGCCTCCTCGATGGCCCGCGCCGGTCGATCGACGATGCCGCCGTGAGCCGGAAGGATGCGGCGGAACGTCGAGCGCCGGAGCCGGCGAAGACCGTCCAGGTAGGCGGGAAGACCCCGAAACCGCGGCCGACGCTGCAGCGGATCGCAGAGGTCCGGAGAGCCCGGCAAGAAGTAGCTCTCCGTGAACGGGACCGCCTCCCCCATGAGGTGATCCCCCGTCAGCAACGTCCCGGACTGCGGCTCGTGGAGCAACACGTGGCCGGCCGTGTGGCCGGGCGCGTGTAGGACGGCCAACTCGAAGTCCTTGAACGGGATCCGGTCTCCGTCGCGCAGACGGCGTTCCACGCGCGTCGGCTCGCACACCGGCGCTTCCGTGCCGATCCAGCCCCGGATGTGCTCCTCCTGCCGTGCGCGCAGCGCACCGGGAACCCCGTACTCGTGAAACAGCGCGCTGTAGAGCTCGATTCGTTCATCGCGCTCCCTCGAATACAGCTCGACATCCTCGGCGTCGTCCTCGTGGACCCAGAGCTCGAGGTCCGCTCCGGCGTCGCGCAGCGTCTGGGCCTGCCCCATGTGATCGCTGTGATGGTGGGTGAGCACGACCCGCTGCACGTCGTCGAGCCCGTAGCCGAGCTCTTCGAAAGCAGCTTCCAGCGCGCGTCGGGACTCCGGCCGCATCACGCCGGTGTCGACGAGCGTCAGGGGATCGCCCTCGACGAGATAGATCTGGACGGGTCCGATCTCCCACGGGGTCGGCAGCACGATCTGATGCAGGCGGGGGAGTTCGGGCACAGGCATGCGCCGCAGAAGCGGGGACGGCATCGTCATCGGGCGCAGTCTAGTGTCCTGTCTCAGAAGTTCGCCTGCATTCGATCGCGCAGGACCCGGTCGCACCCGCCGTTGCGCGGATGCTCGCCGCTCCTTACTCCATCGGGCGGCCGAGGGCCGCCGCCCCGGAATCCATCCACGGCGCCGCATCGACCACCTGGAGGGCTTCGCGGTCGAGGACCACCAGGTGCCGTCCCGCACCGCTGATGGCGCTTCGCGCCGTGACATCGACGGAATCCGCCATGCGGCCGCTCGACAGGGTGAGGATCTGCAAACCGCGCTCGCCGATCAGAAAGGCGCGCGGAGCCCGGATCATCACGTCGGCGATCGGACCGAACTCGTCCCGCCCGAGCCGACTCAGCGGGTGCGCCGGCTCGACGCCGCGCAGCCTCGCGGTGAGGACTCCTTTCCGGCCCAGCACCGCGGCATAGCCATCCGCCATCCGCAGTCCGCTGGCGCCGAAGGTTCGTCCCAGATCGAGGACCGGCTCGAAGCGCTCGGCCCGTACATCGGCCAGCGCGACGCCGTGAAGCCTCCGGTCGTCGACGACGTAGAGGTTGGCGCCGTCGATGGCGAGCCCTTGGAGTGGCCGCTGCACGACGACCTCGACGGGACCCCCGGCGAGTGGCGTCCGGAGCAAGCCGCGAGACCCCGCGATCCACAGCGTCCCCTCCGCCGCTTCCACGGAGGTGACCGCCCCCACGTGTTCGCGACCGAGCGCACGCAGCCGGCGCGGATTCCCGGCGTTGCGATCGACCAGTTCGAGCCCATCGGCGCCAAACAGCACGACCTGCTGGCCGAGCCACCGCAGCCCGGAGAATTCCGCGAGGTCCGCGCGACGCGGGTACTCGCTGACGAGCCGGGGGGCCGCCGGATCCGCAAGATCCAGCTCGAGAAAGGATCCGTCGCGGAACAGCGCAATCGTGCGATCGACGTCGCCGGCAACGGCCACGGCCCCTTCGCGCAGCGACAACCCCCCGCGTCGTGCGTCCTGGGTGGGCCAGGTGGCAACGGGGACGAAGAAACGCGCCCAGTAGGTCGATGCGCGCCGCGTGAACAGCACGGAATCCCGACCCCGCCGTTCCAGCACCGGCACGCGAAGCTCGAAGCTCTCAGCCCAGATCGGATCGTCATCGCCAGCGCGAACCAGCGACACCTGCGTGCGTGCGAGAACGCCCGGCCCCTCCATGCGACCTTCGTAGAGCTCGGTCGGAACGCTGGATTCCACGTGCGCGATGGTGAGGACCGCGTCGGCTCGAGCCATCCCATCACGAATCAGTCGCACACCGGAACCGGCAAAGGCCTGTTCGGCACGCTCCGAGAACTGCCGCCGCAGCCGTTCCGCAGCTCCGAGAGCCGGATCGATCTCGATCCGCAGGGCCGCCGAGCGGAAGGAACCCGTCCGCCGCTCGTCGAGCAAGGCGAGCGTCCGATGCGCCTCGTCCAGATGATCTCCCGCGGCATGACTCTCGAGGAACCCCCGGAGGTCGGCTGGACGGCGAGAGAACCCATCGTGCAGGAGATAGGCGAGGTTCGCGCTCGCGCGACCGGCCAGCGCCCCGGCCGGGAACTGCGCGAGGAAGCGCCGGTAGGCCGCGACACTCCCGTCGACCCGCGCCGCCTCGAAGCTTCTCGACTCGAGCAGGGACTCGAGCTCGGCGAGCTCCGCGCTTCCGGAATGGGCCTCGCGGAACCGCCCCACGGCCTCCGCCGTCGGGTTGCGCTTGGCGACCAGGTAGTCGAGGCGTTCGAGGGCAGCCGGTGCGTGCTCCGACCCGGGCGACTCGTCGAGAAAGCGCCGGTAGGCGCCCGGCGTATCCTGCGCTCGCGCCTCTTCCCAGGCCCGACCCGCACAACCGATCGCCGCGAGTCCGAGCAGCGTCGCGAACCCCGCCTGCCAAGCCCTCGCTGTGCGCATGCGTCCCCTCCTCGATCGTTCTCCCGGGGAGGGATCGGAGGGCCGGACGCGCTGCTTGAGGGAAAGCACCCCCTCCCGACCCCAGCATGCGAACAGCCGTCGTGAGAACGAGAAAAGGCGGCACCGGGTCGCTACGACCCGGTGCCGCCTTCCAAAGAGGGTCCCACTCTCGCGCTACTCTCCCACCGAGGAAACCCGGCAGTACCATCGCCGAAGCGGGGCTTAACTTCCGTGTTCGGAATGGGAACGGGTGTGGCCCCCGCTCTTTGGAGAGTGGGATAAACCGAACGGGCTTACGCCCTTTCACAATCGAATAGTAACGAAGGAACTCGAGTCATCACCAGCTGAGTGCGCAGCCATGGGTCGATGGTCAAGCCGCACGGGCGATTAGTACCGGTCAGCTCCACGCATTGCTGCGCTTCCACCTCCGGCCTATCGACGTCCTAGTCTTGAACGGCCCTTCAGGGGACCGAAGTCCCGGGGAGATCTCATCTTGGGGTGGGCTTCCCACTTAGATGCTTTCAGCGGTTATCCCATCGGTACTTGGCTACCCGGCGATGCTCCTGGCGGAACAACCGGTACACCAGAGGTACCTCCGTCCCGGTCCTCTCGTACTAGGGACAGCTTCCCTCAAATCTCCTGCGCCCACAGCGGATAGGGACCGAACTGTCTCACGACGTTCTAAACCCAGCTCGCGTGCCACTTTAATCGGCGAACAGCCGAACCCTTGGGACCTGCTCCAGCCCCAGGATGTGACGAGCCGACATCGAGGTGCCAAACCTCCCCGTCGATGTGAACTCTTGGGGGAGATCAGCCTGTTATCCCCGGCGTACCTTTTATCCGATGAGCGATGGCCCTTCCACACGGAGCCACCGGATCACTAAGACCTGCTTTCGCACCTGCTCGACTTGTATGTCTCGCAGTCAAGCTCCCTTATGCCTTTGCACTCTACGGCTGGTTTCCAATCAGCCTGAGGGAACCTTTGCACGCCTCCGTTACGCTTTAGGAGGCGACCGCCCCAGTCAAACTACCCACCACGGAGTGTCCCCGACCCGGATGACGGGCCTGGGTTAGATCGGCAGCACAACAAGGGTGGTATTTCAACGTTGGCTCCACCGAAACTAGCGTCCCGGCTTCAAAGCCTCCCACCTATCCTACACATGCTGAACCGACGATCACTGCGAAGTTGTAGTAAAGGTGCACGGGGTCTTTCCGTCCTGCTGCGGGTCGCCGGCATCTTCACCGGCAATTCAGTTTCGCTGAGTCCCTGGTCGAGACAGTGGGGAAGTCGTTACGCCATTCGTGCAGGTCGGAACTTACCCGACAAGGAATTTCGCTACCTTAGGACCGTTATAGTTACGGCCGCCGTTTACC
>CAADGG010000021.1:0-12500 GCA_900696485.1 uncultured Pseudomonadota bacterium | reverse complement strand
TGATCAGAGTGGGGAAGCTCGGCCGCCATCTCGCGCAACGTGGATTCTTCCAGACGACCGAACTCGCCCCGCCCGAACAAGGCGTCGCTCGCCGCCTCGGCGCGCACACGCTCGCTCTTTCCATGCAGAAGCTCGCTCAAGGATCCTGCGAGCGCCTTCTGCGCGACACGTTCCTGCGGCGCCCGGGCATGCTCCTGCTCGAGAGACTCGATCTCCTCGCGGCCGAGCAAGGTAAAGCGACGCAGAAAGGAGCCGACGTCCTCATCTGGCACGTTGATCCAATACTGGAAGAACGCATACGGACAGGTCCGGTCGGCAGTCAACCACACGGATCTGCCTTCACTCTTGCCCACCTTGCGACCGTCCGCATGCGTGAGCAGCGGGGCCGTGATGCCGAAGGCTTCGGTCGCATGACCGAGAACGCGGTGGATCAGATCGATCCCCGCCGTGATGTTGCCGAACTGATCCGAGCCGGCCATCTGCACCGTACAGCCGAACTCCCGATGCAGATGCAGGTAATCGAACGCTTGCAGCAGCATGTAGCTGAACTCGGTGTAGCTGATGCCCTGGTCGCGACTGTTCAGTCGCTCGCGAACGGAATCCTTCTGGAGCATCGCATTCACCGAGAAGTGCTTTCCGATCTCTCGCAGGAAATCGACATAGCGCACCCGACCGAGCCAATCCGCGTTGTCGAGCACGAGGGCACCGTTCGCTGCACCGGAGTCGAAGTCGAGCAGGCGTTCGAAGACGCGGCGTTGTCCGGCCACGTTGGCTGCGACGCGCTCCGCCGAGAGCAACGGCCGCTCGTGGTCCTTCCCCGATGGATCTCCGATCAGCCCGGTACCACCTCCCATGACCACCAGCGGCCGGTGACCCGCGCGCTGCCAATGGACGAGCAGCAGGATCGGAACCAGGTTCCCGATCGTGAGGCTATCCGCGGTCGGATCGAAGCCGCAGTACCCGACTCGGGGTTCGCGCAGCAGATGCTGGTCGAGCGGCTCTTCGGCGGTTCGCTGATGCAAGAGTCCGCGCCAGCGCAGTTCCTCGAGAAAGTCCTTCATCGCGGCGTGCACGCTAGCCCGGATCCCTCGACACTTCCCCCACCCCCTTCGTGCGGAGCGCGAGCCACAGTCCGGCCTCCGTGTAGACACCGATGACCCGACGATCCCGGTGCGTCGCCGGGACGGCAGCCAGCAGCTGGAACTCGTAGGCGACGCCGTAGACGTCGGACACGGCATCCGGGAGGGATCGGTCGTACCATCCACCGCCGCGTCCGAGCCGATGACCGAAGCGGTCGAATGCAACACCGGGGACCAGCACCAGGTCCTCTGGACGCAGCGTCTCGGCCCCGCAGGAACGCGGAGGTTCGAGCGTTCCAAAGCAGCCCGGTACGAGGCTGGCGAGATCCCGCACCGAGGCGAACTCGAGTCGCCTGGCGGCGCCGGGCCTCGGCAGCAACAGGCTGCGACCCGTGTCGAGAACGGTGCGCAGCAAACCCTCCGTCGGGATCTCATCCGGCAGCGCCATGTACAACGCCACGCGTTCCGCTCGCCGGAACTCCGGCGATGCGACGATTCGACGCGTGACGGCCTGCCCCGCCGCGCGACGCACGTCGGCATCGACCGAACGCCTGCGCGAACGCATCGCGCGACGCAGGCGAGCCTTCGCCTGGTCGACCGGATCCCGCTCAGACAGACGACACAGGCCGATGATCTTCGAGCACGGACTCGATCCGCTCGCTCAGCTCACGAAGACGGTCTGCCGCACCGGCCCCGCTGCGGCGCTCCGCCCGCTCGGCGAGCAGATCACGCGCCAGGTTCACCGCCGTCATCATGGCGAGGTCGAGACTGTCGACGGCTCCGGTGCGATCTCGCAAGCGACCCATCGTCTCGTCCACCAGGCCGGCGACGCGCTGCAGTTCCGCCGGATCGGTATCCGTGCGGATCCGGTACTCCTGTCCGAGAACCCGGATCGAGACGATGCGTCGCTCCTGCATCGGCTAGGCGCCTCGCTCGGCGAAGCGGAACTCGACCTGGCCGATCTGGCCGACCAGGTCGTCGATCCGCTTGGCGACATCGCGCTGGAGCTGGCTGCCGTCGCGCAGCCGCGACTCGAGCTCTTCGATCCTGCGATCCCGGGCGGCCAACGCCTCCGCCAGACGAGTGTTCTCGCGATGCAGGCCCTCGTACCGAGCCAGCAGCTCGAGAGCGGCCCGCTCGAGCCGGGGGAAAGGCAGGAGAGTGGGGCCGCGCGATTCCGATTCGAGGAAATCGGTCCGCTTCTCGGGGGTCGCGCCGGCGGCTCGCGTGTCGTTCGGTTCGGGAATCGGCGCATCTCCCCCAGACAGGTCCGTCCGGGAGGATCGTACAGAGTACGGCAGAAACGCGTCAAGCTCGATTTTCCCGGTGGTCCGCCGCGCCGGCACGGGCTCATACGTAGGCGTCTCGCGACTGCAGGCTCGAGTGGCGCACCAGGTAGGCATCGACGGCCCGGGCCGCCTCCCGCCCCTCCCAGATCGCCCACACGACCAGCGACTGCCCACGCCGGCAATCTCCCGCTGCAAATACGCCCGGCTCGCTGGTGGCGAAGCCCTTCGTGTCTGCCGCGATGTTCCCGCGCGCATCGAGACGCACGCCGACTCCGTCGACGAGGCCTTCGTGGACGGGATGCACGAAGCCCATCGCCAGCAGGACGAGGTCCGCGGGGATCTCGAACTCGCTGCCAGCCACCTCCTTCATCGGCCGCCGCCCCGTTGCCGCCTCGGGCTCACCGAATTCGAGACGGACGGCCTGGAGCTGCTCGACCCGACCATCGCGACCGGAACAGCGCTTGGTCGCAATGGCGAACTCGCGGCGCCCTCCTTCCTCATGCGAACTCGACGAGCGATACATCATCGGCCAGAGCGGCCAGGGGGTCGACGGATCGCGCCGATCCGGCGGCCGCGGCAGCAACTCGATCGACGTGACCGACTTGGCTCCCTGGCGGTGAGAGGTTCCGACGCAGTCGGAGCCCGTATCGCCGCCGCCGAGCACGACGACGTGCTTGCCGGTCGCCAGGATCTCCTCCGACTCGGGGATCTCATCGCCCGCCACGCGACGGTTGTTCTGGGCCAGGAATTCCATCGCGAAGTGGACCCCGTCGAGCTCGCGGCCCGGCACGGGCAGATCCCGGGGCTGCTCGGAACCCATCGTCAGCAAGACGGCGTCGAAGTTGTGCCGCAGCTCGGCCACCGACAGATCCACGCCCACGTGGACCCCGGCCTGGAACTGCACCCCTTCCTCCCGCATCTGTTCCATGCGCCGGTCGACGAGCCACTTCTCGAGCTTGAAATCCGGAATGCCGTAGCGCAGCAGTCCGCCGATGCGATCGTTCTTCTCGAACAACGTCACCGTGTGGCCGGCGCGCGACAGTTGTTGGGCGGCGGCCAGACCGGCGGGACCCGATCCGACGATCGCGACCGAGCGGCCGCTCCGGCGTTCCGGCCGGAGCGGTGCGACCCAGCCCTCCTCCCAGCCGCGCCGGATGATCTCCCATTCCACCTGTTTGATCGTGACCGGCGGCTGGTTGATTCCCAGCACACAGGCCGTCTCACAGGGGGCTGGACAGACGAGCCCGGTGAAATCCGGGAAGTTGTTCGTCGAATGCAGCCGTGCGAGCGCATCCCGCCAGCGATCCCGATACACGAAATCGTTCCAGTCCGGAATGATGTTGCCGAGCGGGCAGCCGTGGTTGCAGAACGGGACGCCACAGTCCATGCAACGGGCTGCCTGCGTCCGGACCTGCTCCGGCGACGGATCGCGCTGGACCTCGCGCCAGTCGCGCAGCCGCTCTTCGACTGGGCGGTAGGGCGTATCCTGCCGCTCGTACTCGAGAAAGCCCGTGATCTTAGCCATTCCCCGTCCCCGCCCCGATCCGCGCATCGAGGGCCAGCTTGAGATCCTTCGGAAACACCTTCACGAACTTCGGTGCAAAGTCGTTCCACTTGCGCAGCACTTCCTCGGCGCGTTCGCTTCGCGTGTACTCGAAGTGCCGTCGCAGCATGCGCTGCAGGAACTCCTCATCCTCTGCCGTGATCGATTCGAGGTCGACCCGGTCGTGGTTCACACGCGTCGGGAAGCTTCCGTCGAGGTCGAGGACGTAGGCGAAGCCGCCCGACATTCCCGCCGCGAAGTTCCGTCCGGTGCGCCCCAGGACGATGACCCGACCGCCGGTCATGTATTCGCAGCCGTGGTCTCCGACTCCCTCGACGACGGCCTGCGCGCCGCTGTTTCGGACGCAGAAGCGCTCGCCAGCCAGCCCTTCGAAGTAGGCCTCCCCCGCGGTCGCCCCGTACAGGGCCACGTTGCCGGTGATCACGTTCTCCGCGGGGTCGAAGGTCGCCGTGTCGGGAACCCGCACGACGATCGTGGCACCGGAGAGTCCCTTGCCGCAGTAGTCGTTGGTGTCCCCATCCACGTGCAGCGTCATGCCGCGCGGCGTAAAAGCGCCGAAGCTCTGGCCCGCCGAGCCGGTGAAGCGCAGCACGATGGTGTCGTCCGGGAGGCCGTCTTCGCCGTGGCGCCGCGAGATCTCGGAACCGAGGATGGTCCCGACCGTCCGATCCGTATTGTGGATCGGAAGCTCCGCGTCGATGGGCTCCCCACGCTCGAGGGCCGGTGCGGCCAGCTCGAGCAGTTGCTGGTCGAGCACGCCGTCGAGACCGTGGTCCTGCTGCTCGCAGTGATGAATCATGAACGGGACGTCGGGCTTGTGCAGTAGCTCCGAAAAATCGAGTCCCTTGGCCTTCCAATGCTGCACGGCGGGGTCGACGGAGAGGCGATCCACCTGGCCGACCATCTCATCGACGGTGCGGAAGCCGAGCTTCGCCATCAACTCGCGCAACTCCTCGGCGACGAAGAAGAAGTACTGGACCACATGCTCGGGCATCCCGGCGAAGCGCTCGCGAAGGCGCGGGTTCTGTGTCGCAATGCCGACGGGACAGGTGTTCAGGTGACAGACCCGCATCAGGATGCAGCCCATCGCGACCAGCGGGGCCGTCGCGAAGCCGAACTCGTCGGCGCCGAGCAGCGCCGCGATCGCGACGTCACGGCCGGTCTTGAGACCGCCGTCCGTCTGCACGCGGATCCGGCCCCGCAGATCGTTCAGCACCAGCGTCTGCTGGGTCTCGGCGAGCCCGAGTTCCCACGGAAGTCCGGCATGCTTGATCGATGAGAGCGGAGAGGCGCCGGTTCCTCCGTCGTGGCCGGAGATCAACACGCCGTCCGCCTTGCCCTTCGCCACCCCGGCGGCGATCGTCCCGACACCGGTCTCCGCCACCAGTTTGACGCTGACCTTGGCCTGGCGGTTGGCGTTCTTCAGATCGAAGATCAGCTGCGAGAGATCCTCGATCGAGTAGATGTCGTGATGCGGCGGCGGTGAGATCAGACCGACTCCCGGCGTCGAGTGCCGCGTCTTCGCAATCGTCTCGTCGACCTTGTGCCCGGGCAGCTCTCCGCCCTCCCCGGGCTTGGCCCCCTGGGCGATCTTGATCTGGATCTCGTCGGCGTTGACCAGATACCAGCTCGTCACCCCGAAGCGACCCGATGCCACCTGCTTGATCGCACTTCGGCGCAGATCGCCATTCGGATCGGGCGTGAACCGGCGCGGATCCTCCCCGCCCTCTCCGGTGTTGCTCCTCCCGCCGAGCCGATTCATCGCGACCGCCAAGGTCTCGTGAGACTCGATCGAGATCGAGCCGTACGACATGGCGCCGGTACAGAAGCGCTGGACGATCTCTTCCGCGGGTTCGACGGATTCGATCGGAAGCGGAGAGTCGCTGAAGCGGAACCGGAACAGGCCTCGCAAGGTACACAAGCGCTCGGCGTCGCCATCCGCCGCCCGCGAGAACTCCTTGAAGGTCTCGAAGCTCTTCTGCCGCACGGCGTGCTGCAGATTCGCGATGCTCTCCGGATTGAAGGTGTGGCGCTCCCCGCGGCGGCGCCACTGGTACAGGCCTCCGGGGTCGAGCTCCGGGTAGACCCAGGCCGAAGCCGGGAAGGCTCGTTCGTGGCGCATCGTGCACTCCCGAGCGAGCACGTCGTAGCCGACGCCCGACATCCGCGACGGAGTTCCGCTGAAGCACCGCGCCACCAGGTCGCGATCGAGTCCGATCGCCTCGAAGATCTGCGCGCCGCGATAGCTCTGCAGCGTCGAGATTCCCATCTTCGCCATCGTCTTCAACAGGCCCTTGTCGCAGGCCTTCAGGTAGTTCCGGACCGCCTTGGGGAAGCCGATCGCGGCCGGCACATACAGGTTCTCCTCCACGAGCTCCCGAATCGTCTCGAAGGCCAGGTACGGATTGATCGCGCCGGCGCCGTAGCCGATCAGCAGCGCAAACTGCGAGACATCGCGCGCCTCGGCGGTCTCGCAGATCAGGCCGCACTGCGTGCGCAGGCCTTCCCGCGTCAGGTGGTGGTGGACGGCGCCCGTGGCCAGGAGCATCGGGATCGGCGCGAGTTCCGGCGTGATGCCCCGATCCGAGAGCACCAGGATCTCGATTCCGTCGCGAACGGCGGCCGCGGCCTCCCGACACAAGGCATCGAGAGCGCCTCGCAACCCGTCCCCCGCATCGGCGACCTTGAACAGTGACACCAGCGTGCGCACGCGGAAACCGGGCCTCGCGAGGCCGCGGATCTGCTCCAACTGCTCGTTGGTCAGGATCGGCCGGTTGCAGCGCAGCAGCCGCGCGTGCTCCGGCGTCTCGTCGAGCAGGTTCTTCTCGGCGCCGAGCGTCGAGTAGAGGGACATCACGGTGGCCTCGTTGATCGAGTCCATCGCCGGATTCGTGACCTGCGCGAACAGTTGTTTGAAGTAGTGGTACAGCATGCGCGGCCGGTCCGAGAGACAGGCCAGCGCCTCGTCGTTGCCCATCGAGCCGATCGCCCACTTGCCGTCGGCCGCCATCGGCGCGATCAGGAACTTGAGATCCTCGCTGGTGTAGCCGAAGACCTGCTGCAGCGTGAACCGCGCCTTCGACTCCAGCCGCGGCTCCGACGCAAACTCCCGCTCCGGCGCGTCTTCGAGAACGACACGGTTCGCCTCGACCCACTCGCGATAGGGCCTCTGCGCGAGGTAGCGCGCCTTCACCTCTTCGTCCTCGACGATGCGCCCTTCCTCGAGATCGACGAAGAAGATCCGGCCCGGCTGGAGCCGTCCCTTGCGCAGCACCCGTTCCGGGGCGACATCGAGCACACCGACCTCGGACGCCATCACGACGAGGCCGTCCTTCGTGACGATCCAGCGCGACGGACGCAGGCCGTTGCGATCGAGCACGGCGCCGATCTTGTGACCATCCGTGAAGGCGATCGACGCCGGACCGTCCCAGGGTTCCAGGAGGAACGAGTGGTACTCGTAGAAGGCACGCCGCTCCTCGTCCATCTCGGCGTGGTTCTCCCACGCTTCCGGAATCATCATGAGGATCGCTTCGGGCAACTCACGGCCGGCAAGGCGCAGGAACTCGAGCACGTTGTCGAACTGCGCCGAATCGCTCGCCTCTTCCTTCATGATCGGATAGAGCTTCGCCAGATCTTCGCCGAACAACGCCGACCGCAGCGTTCCCTCGCGCGCTCGCATCGCGGTCCGGTTCCCCTTCAGGGTGTTGATCTCGCCGTTGTGCGCCATGTAACGGAACGGCTGCGCGAGGTCCCAGGTGGGAAAGGTGTTCGTGCTGTAGCGCGAGTGGACCAGGGCCAGCGCCGTCTCCAGGGCCGGATCGGCGAGATCGGGGAAGAACGCCTCGATCTGGGTCGACATCAGCATGCCGGTGAAGACGAAGGTGCGCGGCGACAGACTCGGCACATAGCAGAACGCGCCGAGCTTCCGGACGTCGTTCTCGAAGCGGCGCCGGATCACGTAGAGCTTGCGATCGAAGGCAGCCTCGTCGAGCCCCGCCGCCGCCGCGACGAAGACCTGGCGGATGGCCGGCATCGCCTCGCGGGCGATGCGACCGATGGCTTCCGGCCGGACGGGGACGTCGCGCCAGCCGAGGAACTGCTGTCCCTCCTCGGCAACGAGCGTTGCGAACAGCGACTCCTGGTGCGCGCGCGCCTCCTCGGCGTGCGCCAGGAAGACCAGGCCGGAGGCGTAGGACCCGACGGCCGGCAGCGAGAGGCCGAGCTTGTCCGCCTCCTGACGCAGGAATCGGTCCGGGAGCTGGATCAGGATGCCGGCTCCGTCACCGGTCTCGGGATCGCAGCCACACGCGCCGCGGTGCTCGAGCTTCTCGAGCACCGCGATGCCCTGGTGGACCAACCCGTGCGATTTCTCGCCGCGGATGTTCGCGACGAAGCCGACCCCGCAGGCGTCGTGCTCGTGCGCGGGATCATAGAGCCCCTGGCGGTCGGGACGTCCGGTGAGCTTCATCACGCAGCTCCTTCTCGATGCTTCCTCACGACTCGAACTCGCCGGGGCGCCGCGTCCGGGCCGCGCCGCGGCGGGCACGACGAACCAGGGGCGTGTCGGAGGCATCGACGGCGATGCGAGTTCGCTCGGTGTGCGTGGAGAGCACGACCATCGTCTCGGTCCGGCTGACGCCGTCGATCCGGCGGATCTGGTCGATGAGCTGTTCGAGCGTCTGCGTGTTCTCTGTCTTGACCTTCAGCATCAGCGTGTGTTGACCCGTCACGTGATGACATTCGAGCACGTCGGCGGCGCGCTCTACCTCCTTCTCGAAAGCATCGAACGCGCGCGGATGAACGATCGAGACCCCGATGAACGCCGTGACGTCCTTGCCGAGCGCACGCGCGTCGACCAGCGCGACGTAGCCGCCGACGACGCCGGCGTCCTCGAGCTTCTTGATCCGCTCGACCACCGAGGACGCGCTCAGTCCCACCTGCTTCCCGATCTCCGCCAGCGCCTGCTTGCAGTTGCGCTGCAGCAGATCGAGGATCGCAAGGTCGGTCCCGTCGAGATCCGGCGGGCTGGTCTTCTCGAATCTCATCTGGAACTCCGGGTTTCGAAGCGGCCTCGCAGACGCCGGTCCACGCCGGAGGGATCCGCACGCGGCGCCGGAACAGCGAATCGTCGAAGATCATTCGGATAAAACGACAAAGCACCGAATAAATAGAGGATCCGAGCGCGTTCAGTCAAGAACTTCCCGCGATCGGCGGCGGTTTCGTCGTGTGGCATTCGGATCCGAGCGAAAGCTGGTCAGCTTCCCCGGGGGTGTTCCACCATCTCCCGCATTCGATCCGGGAAATTCGTGAACAGACCATCGACGCCCAACCCGAGCAGACGACGCATCTCGTCCGGCTCGTCGACGGTGAAGGCGTAGACCGCAAGCCCGGCGGCATGGGCGGATTCCACGAGCGCCGCATCGACGAGGACGGCCTCGGGATGCAGGGCCTCGGCGCCGAGCGCCCGGGCGCGCGCCACGGCCTCGTGCGGGTAGCGACGTGAGATCAGCAGCCCCACGCGCGCCGACGGCTCCAGCTCCCGAAGCCTGGCCAGCACCGGGTCGTAGAACGAGGAGAACAGGGTTCGGGCCAGGAGGTCGCGCGCCGTCACGGCCTCGATCGCCGCCGCCTCGAGGCCGTCGTACAGCGCCCCGGTGGCCCGCTTCAGCTCGAGGTTGAACGCGATGCGCGCTCCGAACTCGTCGAGGACCTCGTCCAGCATCGGGATGCGCTCGCCTGCCCCGGCATCGAGGGTGCGCAGCGCGGCGAGCGTCGTCTCCGCGATCTCGCCGCGGCCGCCGAGTCCGGCGAGATCCTCATCGTGCGTGATCACGACCTCGCCGTCGCGCGTGCGATGCAGGTCCGTCTCGATCATGTCGGCGCCCTGCTCGACGGCCAGCGCGAAGGCCGGCATCGTGTTCTCGGGCCGCACGCCCGACGATCCGCGGTGCGCGATCACCAGCGGGCGTCTGCCGCCGAGCGTCCCGCTCATGCCTGCTCCCAGCCGAGCGAGCGCTCGACGGCGCGCTTCCAGCCGGCCTGGAGGGCATCGCGATGGGCCGCATCGATCTGCGGCTCGAAGCGTGTGGTGCCCTCCGCCGTCACCGACTCGAGTTCGCGGCGATCCCGGAACAGACCGACGCCGAGTCCCGCCAGTGCGGCTGCGCCGAAGGCCGTGACCTCGAGCATCCGCGGCCGCTCCACCGGCACGCCCAGCACATCCGCCTGGAACTGCATCAGGAATCCGTTGCGACACGCGCCTCCATCCACGCGCAGCGCCGAGGGACGCAGGCCGGCATCCGCCTGCATGCACGCGAAGAGGTCCTGGCTCTGGTAGGCGATCGCTTCGAGGGTCGCACGGATCACGTGCTCACGCGTCGTCCCGCGCGTGATGCCGATCAGGAGGCCGCGCGCACGCTCATCCCAGTACGGCGCTCCGAGACCGACGAAGGCCGGGACCAGATACACGCCCGCGTTGTCGGGAACCGAGCGCGCCGCCGCCTCCGTCTCCTCCGCATCCGAGATCAGACCCAGGCCGTCGCGCAGCCACTGCACGGCGGCGCCGGCGGCGAAGACGCTGCCCTCGAGCGCGTACTCGAAACGACCGCCGAGACTCCAGGCCACCGTCGTCACCAGGCCCGACGTCGAGCTGCGCGGCTGCTCGCCGGTGTGGAGCAGCAGGAAACAGCCGGTCCCATAGGTGTTCTTGGCGCGTCCGGGCTCGAAGCAGCCCTGGCCGAAGAGGGCGGCCTGTTGGTCCCCGGCGATCCCGGCGATCGGAATCGCGCGACCGAACCACTCCGGATCGGCGTCGCCGACGACTCCGCTCGAGTCGCAGACCGTCGGCAGCATCTCGCGCGGGATCCGGAGTGCGGCGAGCAGCCCGGGCTCCCAAGCGCGGGCGTGAATGTCGTAGATCATCGTGCGCGAGGCATTCGACGCATCGGTGGCATGGACACGCCCTTTTGTCAGTTTGTGCACCAGCCAGGAATCGATCGTGCCGAAAGCCAGCTCGCCGCGTTCGGCCCGCTGTTGTGCGCCGGGGACGGCGTCGAGGATGAAGCGGATCTTGGTCGCCGAGAAATAGGCATCGATCACCAGTCCGGTGCGTGCCCGCACCTCGGATTCGAGACCTTCGGCGCGCAGCCGCTCGCAGATCGGCGCGGTCTGACGCGACTGCCAGACGATCGCGCGATGGATCGGCTCGCCGCTGTGGCGATCCCAGACGACCGCGGTCTCGCGTTGGTTCGTGATGCCGATGGCGGCGATCGCCTCGGCCCCGATCCTCGCCTGGACGAGCACCCCGCGGGCGGCGCGCAACTGACTGTCCCAGATCTCGGCCGGATCGTGCTCGACCCAGCCCAGTTTCGGGAAATGCTGCGGGAACTCGTGCTGCGCGACGGCGACCACGCGGCCCTCGCGGTCGAAAAGCAGCGCACGCGACGAGGTGGTGCCCTGGTCCAGCGCAAGGACGTAACGGCTCAAGCGCCCTCTCCTTCGTCGAACAACGCCGCGACGAACTCCTCGGCGTCGAACTCGCGCAGGTCGCCCTCGCCCTCACCCACGCCGACGAAGCGGACCGGCAGCCCGAACTCGTCGGCCAGGCCGACCAGCACGCCGCCCTTCGCCGTGCCGTCGAGCTTGGTCAACACGATGCCGGTGACACCGGCCGCCTCGGTGAACACGCGGGCTTGTGAGATCGCGTTCTGACCGGTATTGGCATCGAGCACCAGCAGCGTCTCGTGCGGCGCTCCGGGGCAGTCACGACCGATCACACGCACGATCTTCTCGAGCTCTTTCATCAACGGCGCCTTGGTCTGCAGACGTCCGGCGGTGTCGATGATCGCGACGTCCGCACCGCGCGCCTTCGCGGCCTTCACGGTATCGAACGCCACCGAGGCGGGATCGCCGCCGCTGACACCCTTCACGACCTCACAGCCGATGCGCGCACCCCAGATCTCGAGCTGTTCGATCGCCGCCGCGCGAAAGGTGTCGCCAGCGCCCAGCACGACGCGCCGGCCCGCCGCCGTGTGGCGCGCCGCGAGCTTGCCGATCGTCGTGGTCTTCCCCGAGCCGTTCACGCCGAGCACGAGCACGACGTGGGGAGGCGCGGTCGTCGCGAGCGCGGGGCCTGGCGTCTCGACGCGCCGGAGCTTCTCGAGGATCGCCGCGCGCAGCACGCGACGCAGGTCCGCGGCGTCGCCGCCCGCCGCCTGGCTGCGCACGATGTCGAGCAGGCTCTCCGCCGTCTTCACGCCGAGATCGGCGTTGAACAGCAGTTGTTCCAGTTCGTCGAGGACGTCTCCTTCGACGCGACGGCCCGCCAGCAGCCGGCCGAGCCCGCCGACCAGCGCGCCGCGCGTGCGCGCGAGGCGCTCGAAGAGTCGCGGCGAGCGAACGGCCGGAGCCGGAACCGGGGGGACCGGCGCCGGCGCCGGCGCGGCTTCGCGGGGCGGAGCGATGGGTTCCGGTTGCACCGGCGGCGGCGGCGGCGGCGCGGCAGCCGGCAGCGCGGCCGGAGCCGTCGGCCGGGGACTCGCGGGGGCCGGCTCGGCCGGTGGCGCCGGT
>CAADGG010000020.1 GCA_900696485.1 uncultured Pseudomonadota bacterium | reverse complement strand
GGTTCGAGTCCCGTCCGCCCCGCCAAGCCTTTGATTGCGTTCAGCTTCTCGCGTTTCTCGAAACCCTCACGCTGCGGTCGCAAGTGCGCGCGCCGGTTGGCCTTCTTCCTTCTTGGCTGGCGTTCTTGGGTTGGCGTTCTCGAGTCGGGAGGCGACCGGGATCCCCAACGGGATCCACGCCCCTCGTTCCGTTCGCGTGCGCTCCCCAACGCGGTCTACTCTGCGGCTCTGATCCACCTCAGGGAGTACAGGTGCGTCGTCGCAGCCGCCTGCCGCAACTCGGTGAGCTGGAGCGCGCGATTCTCGCGCGGCTCTGGTCGCATGGGCCCGCTGACGTGAAGGGGATGCAGCGAGCCGTCGGGGTGGTGCGCGGCATCAAGCCGAACACCGTGCAATCGACGCTGGACCGGCTTCACCGCAAGGGCCTGGCGGAGCGAGAGAAGGTGGGTCGCGCGTACGTCTACCGGGCGAGCGTGTCCCAGCGGGAGTGGGTGGTCGGCGCGTTCGAGGCCGTACTGGGTGACGTTTCGCGAGGCGGACCGGACCTGCTGCTCTCGGCGTTCGTCGATCTGGCCGAGCGAACCGGGACGGAGCAGCTGGAGGAGCTGGAGCGGCTCGTCCGCGCCCGTCGCACGCGGGGCAGGGCGGACGGGTCATGAGCGCCGCGTTCGGAACGCTGGCCCTGATGGCAGTGGCGGGTCTCGGCTTTGCGGCGGGGACATCCCTGGTGCTCGCCGCCGCGTGGCCGATCCTTGGGCGCCGGCTCCGCCGCGGGCATCCGGAAGCGCGCGCGTGGGTCGCTCTCGCGGCAGCGATCGCGCCTACCGTTGTGCCCATGGTGCTGCTCGGGCTCTGCCTCGCGCCCGGCGCCCTGGGCCTGCTCGGACTCCACGCGGACCACTGCGTCCAGCACCCGGGTCATCCCCATCTGTGTCTCGTCCACCCGACGGCGATGCTCACGGCTTCGTCGGCGCTGCTGCTGGGTTTGGTCCTGGCGCTGGTGGCGGGAGGAGCGCTGGGCGTAGCCCTGCGCGCGGCGAGGACGCGCCGAGTCCTGGCAGGGCTTCGAAACGCGCCGGCTCGATGCCTCGCTCCGGGCGTTCGTTGCATCGAGTCGGAGCGCGCGTTCTCACTCACTGCGGGCCTGGGACGTGGCGAGATCTTCGTCTCGAGGGCTCTGGCCGATGCGCTCGCGCCCGCGCACCTCGACGCAGTCATCGAGCACGAGCGAGCGCACGCGCGGCGCCGAGACGGGTTGCGGCGACTCGCCGCACAGATTCTCTCCTGGCCTCATCTTCCCGCGGTTCGCCGCGCGATCCTGGCCGAGCTGGAGATGGCCACGGAACAAGCGTGCGACGAGGAGGCCGGACGCCGCCTTGGCGACCGCCTCATCGTGGCGGAGGCGATCCTCGCTGCCGAGCGTCTCGTGGCTTCGGCGTCCGCTGAGCGCCCGGGCCCCCTCCTGGCCTTCGGCGGCAGCGCGGTCCCCGCTCGCGTGCACGGCCTGCTCGCGGAGCCTGTCGCCAGGCCGGGCCCTGCGGGCTGGTGGATGGCCGGAGGGCTCCTCGTGGTCGCCTCTCTTCTGACGGATCCCCTTCACCACGCCACCGAGCACGTGCTCGGCCAGCTCTTGGGACTGCACTGACGGGCCTGCCGAAAATCGGCCGCTGGCGAACGCGCAGCGCCGGGTGGGAGCAGCACACCCGGAGCCGAAATCCGGAGGCGGCCGTACCAAAGCCGTGCGCAGCGCCGAAACTCGTCCGCCGAGGACATCGGCGCAGGGTGTGCTCCTCCCGCCCACCTCCGAACCTCGTCGGCCGATTTCCGGCAGGCCTGTGAGGAGCCGGAAAACCGATCCATTGTCGGTCTTCCGCGGCCTGCGTACGGTGCGGCCCCGTGGAGGTCCGACCGCGCGCGCTGGCTCTGTGCTGCATCCTTCCGCTCTGGGTGCCCGCTGCCCATGCCCAGGATGCGGATGCGACGGATGCCAGCGACTCCGTCTACCAGTTCACCGTCACCGAGCGAAAGCCCGTGACCGCCTCCTCCACGTTGATGGTCCCCGCGGAGAACTTCGAGCTCCGGCCGCTCGAGAGCGGGGGCCAGATGATCGAGGCCGTGCCCAACGCGATCACCGCGCAGCACACGGGCGGAGGCAAGGCCGAGCAGTACTTCATCCGGGGGTTCGACGCCGACCACGGCACCGACCTCGCGGTCTACTTCGACGGCGTGCCCATCAACCTGCGCAGCCACGCCCACGGCCAGGGATTCCTTGACCTCCACTTCGTCACGAAGGAGACGATCGAGCGCCTCGACGCCTACAAGGGACCGTATTTCTCCCGCTTCGGCGACTTCGCCACGGCGGCGGCCATCGAGTACGTCCCCTTCGATGCCGTCGAGGAGTCGGTCATCCGGCTCGAGGGAGGCTACTGGGACACGTGGCGCGCGGTCGGCGTGGCCTCGCCTCGCTTCGGACCCTTCGAGGGGGACGACCCCAGAGCAGACGCCCTCGTGTCGTTCGAGGCCTATCACACGGACGGGCCCGTCCGCGATGACGAGGACCTCTGGCGGTACTCGCTCTTTGCGCGGGGTGGCGTCGACTTGCGCCCGGACCTGCGACTCTCGGGCCACGTCCTCGGCTACACCGCAGATTGGAATGCCTCCGGGCTCGTGCCAGAGCGCCTGGTGGACGCGGGCCGCCTCTCTCGTTTCGGATCTCTGGATCCCTCCGAGGGCGGCGACACGTTGCGCGTGCAGGGCAAGCTCCAGCTCGACTGGCGCCCCTCGGATCGGGGTCACCTGATGGCCAACGCCTACGTTGCGGCCTACGAGCTCGAGCTCTTCTCGAACTTCACCTATGCGTTGAACGACCCTGCGTCCGGGGACGGCATCGTCCAGAGGGACGACCGTCTCTACACAGGAGGGCGGATCGAGTACGAGCAGATCCTCGGCCTGGGGATCCCCACGCGCCTGCGAGCCGGAGCGGAGTGGCGCTACGACGACGCGCGTGTGCGCCTGGGCAACCAGAGCCGGCGGCAAGCGACCGGGTTCACGAACGACGACGACGTGGAAGAGCTCTCGATCGGTCCCTACGTGGAGGCGGAGCTGCTGCCGCTTCCTTGGGCCCGCTTCGTGGGCGGACTCCGCTTCGAGTACTTCGACTACGACGTTCGCAGTCGGCTCCCAGGCGAGCCGAAAGGAGATGGAGACGACCATCTCTGGCTTCCCAAGGCGAACCTCGTGCTGTCTCCCTTCTCGGAAGTGGGCCCGCTCCCGAGCGAGACCCCCTGGCTGCGCGATCTCGAGGTGTTCCTGAACTTCGGCATCGGCTTCCATTCGAACGACGCGCGCACATCGGTGGACGATCCGCGCATCCTCGCCCGAGCCACTGGCGCGGAGGTCGGGCTGCGGACCCGCTTCTTCGAGCGGCTCGAGGTGGCGATCGACGGCTTCTGGCTCGGCCTGGAGGACGAGCTGGTCTTCGTGGGCGACGAGGGGGCCACGGAGTCGGGGGGACGGACGAAGCGTCTGGGAGTGGAGCTGGTGGCGCACGCCGACGTCACGGACTGGCTCTACCTGCGTGGGGACGTGGCGTACACGTCGGCGCGCTTCACCTCCGGCGACGATCCGGTGCCGCAGGCGCCGCGCTTCGTCGCCAAGGGCGCCATCGGCGTGCGCGAGGGCGGCTTTGCCGCCGAGCTGGGCGTGCGCCACCTCGGGGAGCGCTACGCCAGTGAGACCTTCGAAGACCCGAAGCTGTCGGACTACACGGTCCTCGACTTCGGCATGCGCTATCGGTACCGCCGCTTCGAGGTAGGGCTTGCGCTCGAGAATCTCACCGACACCGACTGGCGGAGCTCGGAGTTCTTCTACGAGTCCTGCGCGCCGGGGGAAGTGGGCCTGGTGGCGGCCTGCCCCGCGGCCGGCGGTGGGTCCGGGATCGGCGACTTCCACTTCACCCCGGGAAACCGGCGCAATGTGCAAGGCTGGGTCAGCGTCACCTTCTAGAGCGCGGTGGGGAGGGGCCCTGCTCCTGGCAGTCTCCTGGGGGATGGCAGGTGCCTGCGCGTCGCCGCCGCCGCGCACGGAGACCGCCGCGCGTGCCGCGTCCCCCGGAGTTCAGGAGGATGCCGGGCCGCGCTACTTCTCGGAAGACGAGGTGGATCTGCCGGCGCGTCCCCTGGCCCCCCTCGAGCCCGCGTATCCGCCGCAGCTTCGAGCCATGGGCCTGGAAGGGGAGGTCGAGGCGCGCGTGGTCGTTCTGGCCGACGGGTCGGTGGGTGGGGCGCAGCTCGTGTCGAGCAGCGACGAAGCGTTCACCGCGGCTGTTCGGGAATCGCTGAGGGACACGCGTTTCCACCCGGCGCAGCGCGGGGGCCACCCGGTGGCATCGTGGGTTACGCTGCGGCTCCGTTTCCGCCTCGAATAGGTTCGCCTGTCGCGAGCGTATGGGCCTCGCGCGCCGCTACGGCGTCGACCCCGCGATCCGGGTCTCGCTTCCAGCGGGGACCGCAGAGATCCTCTCGGTCCCGCTCCATCACCGCGAACAGAAGCTGCTGTCCGGCCTCGATGCAGAGATCGAAAAACGAGCTCTAGAAGATCAACCGGGATGGAGACATTCCCACCGGCCGACCGTTCCGCGCCGCCGGGCTGTTCGCGCCCGGGCCGCTACGCTGCGAGCGTGCCCCCGACTGAAGCCTCCGACCGGGATTCCGACTCCGACTCCAACCTCAACCCCGACCCCAACGCCTCGCCGGCGCTGCGGCTGCGGCGCAGCCCGCTCGTGCTGGTCGCAGTCGGCGGGGGTGTGGCCTCCGGCAAGAGCACCCTCGCCGTGCGACTCGCGCCCCTGCTCGGGGCCGCTCACTTCGGATCCGACGAAGTTCGAAACGAGATGCCACTGGCCGGGCTCGACGCCTTCTCTCGCAGATTCGAGGGTAGGGTGTACGCAGAACTCCTGCGACGCGCCGAGCGCGGCCTCGCGGACGGGCGTTCGGTGGTCGTGGATGGCTGCTTCTCGCTGGCACACGAGCGCGAAGGCGCGCGTGCGATGGCGGTCGCGCACGGCGCGCCTTTTCTGTTCGTCGAGTGTCGCGCGTCGCAAGCCGCGCTGCGTGAGCGGCTCGCCGCGCGCGACGCCGAAGTCGAGGAACCCTTCTGGCAGATCGTGGCAGACGATCTCGCGCGGCGCTCCGAACCTGTGGTGGAGCTGCCGGAAGACGAATACCGGGTCGTCGCCACCGACGAACCCGACGACGAGGTTCTCGAAGAAGTCGCGGCACTCGTGCGGACGCGCCGCGAGCAGATCGCGATGCCAGAAGCCGTGACCTTCGACTGCTGGAACACCCTCATCTGCGAAGAGAACTGGGAACTCGCCCACGCGCTGCGAGTCACCCGGTTGCGGGAAGCCGCTGAGCAGGCGGGACGCCCGGTCTCGCCGGAAGAGGCGACGCGGGCTTTCGACTCGGCCTGGCGCCGCCACATGCAGCTGTGGCGGGCGGGTGAGGCGAGCGGTGCTCGCGAGGTCGCCCAATGGAGCCTCGCGGTGCTCGAACTCGAAGGAGACGAGCAGGCGCTCGCTTCGCTCGTCACCGCGTTCGAAGAGGCGTCGCACACCCGCGAGGTGGTGGCGCTCGAGGGTGCTCGGGAGACGCTCGAAGCGCTGCGTGCGGCCGGGATCCCCTGCGCGCTCGTGTGCGACACGGGACTGACGCCGGGCCGTGTGGTGCGCGAGCATCTCGACCGCCTCGGCCTCCTCGAGAACCTCGCCGTCCAGGCCTTTTCGGACGAAGTCGGCGTTCCCAAGCCGGATCCGCAGATGTTTCGCGTCGCCCTCGAACCGCTCGGGGTGAGCCCGGAACGCGCGCTCCACGTGGGCGATCTACGTCGCACCGACGTGGCGGGCGCCCGCAGTCTCGCGATGCGCTCGGTTCGCATCCGGGCCAGCCATGACGACACGTCGACCCTGGCCGATGCCGACTTCGTCGTCGCCTCGCACGCGGATCTGCGAGACCTGCTCGACCTCGGCGGGTAGGTCCGTGGCGTCGCGATCGCACAGCCCGCGTGGCACCCCGCGGGCGCGCGGCGCCCCCGGCACGCCGCCAGATCATGAGCGTTCCTGTCGTGGAGGCTTCCGTTGCTGCACCTGCATCGGCTCGGCACCCGACCCCTCCTCTGGAGCGCCGCACTGCTCGACGTCATCGTGCTCTCCGCGCTGGGCGCTTCGGCGGACTTCGTATCGAGGCCGGGCGGTGGAGAGCGAGCGAGGCGGGAAGCTCGCCTTGGAGAGCGCACCCATTTCAGAGGGAATGCCGTACGCTGAGCTGGAGCGATGTCGCTCCGGGACGCTCTGAACGCGGAGGCCATCGTGGGAGCGGAGCATGAGCACCCGTCGAGGACGTGAAGCGCGAGTCTCGCCTGGTCGAGAGCATCGAGAGGAGGGCCACGACGCCGCGAAGAAGGGCTCGATGCAGACAGATCCCCGAGCGGGCCAGCTCCCCGACCCCTCCATGTGGGCCGACATCCCGCGGCTGATGACGGCCTACTACACGCGGCGGCCCGACCCCTCGGTGCCCGAGCAACGGGTGGCCTTCGGCACCTCGGGCCATCGCGGCTCCGCCTTCGACTGCGCCTTCAACGAGGATCACATCCTCGCCATCACCCAGGCCGTCTGTGAATACCGGCGGTGGCAGGAGATCGACGGCCCTCTCTTCCTCGGCATCGACACCCACGCGCTCTCGGAATCGGCCTTCGCCAGCGCCCTGGAGGTGCTGGCCGCTCACGAGATGGAGGTGAGGATCGACGATCGCGAGGGCTACACGCCGACCCCGGCCATCTCCCACGCGATCCTCACCTACAACGACGAACGACGCCGACCCAGGGGTCTGGCCGACGGAATCGTCGTTACACCGTCCCACAATCCGCCGGAAGACGGAGGCTTCAAGTACAACCCGCCTGCCGGGGGTCCGGCGGACACCGAGGTGACCGGCTGGATCCAGGAGCGGGCCAACGCGCTGCTGGCTGACGGCCTGAAAGGCGTCCAGCGGATCCCGTTCGCGCGGGCGCGCCGCGCCGCCACCACTCGGACCTACGATTACCTGGGCTCCTACGTCGGCGGCCTGGCCTCGGTGGTGGACTTCGAGCCGCTCCGCGGCGCGCGGATCGCGCTTGGCGTCGATCCCCTGGGCGGGGCCGGAGTCGACTACTGGGGAGTCATCGGCGAGCGCTACCAGTTGGCGCTGACGGTGGTCAGCAGCGAGGTGGATCCCACCTTCCGCTTCATGACCGTCGACTGGGACGGCAGAATCCGGATGGACTGCTCTTCGCCCTACGCCATGCAGCGGCTGATCGGGCTCCAGAGTCGCTTCGACGTCGCCTGGGCCTGCGACACCGACCACGACCGCCACGGCGTGGTGACCCGGAGCGCCGGTCTGCTGAACCCGAACCATTACCTGGCCGTCGCGATCTCATACCTGTTCCAGCGCCGGAAGGGGTGGCCGGCGGCGGCCGGGATCGGCAAGACGATGGTCAGCACCAGCCTGATCGATCGCCTGGCCCGCAAGCTGGGGCGGCCGCTTCTGGAGGTCCCGGTGGGGTTCAAGTGGTTCGTCGACGGACTCCGCGACGGCAGCCTCGGGTTCGGCGGCGAGGAGAGCGCCGGGGCCTCGTGCCTG
This sequence comes from uncultured Pseudomonadota bacterium, assembly GCA_900696485.1. GTDB lineage: Bacteria > Myxococcota_A > UBA9160 > UBA9160 > PR03 > CAADGG01. Next base: position 11,277 of record CAADGG010000020.1, on the reverse strand, counting down.
CGCCGCGACGGGTCGGTCTGGACCACCGACAAGGACGGGATCGTTCTCGGCCTGCTGGCCGCGGAGATGACCGCGGTCACGGGCCGGGATCCGGGAGAGCTCTACCGGGACCTCGCCGACGAGCTCGGCGACCCCGCCTACGAGCGGATCGACGCTCCCGCCACGCCCGAGCAGAAGGCGATCTTGAAGCGGCTCTCGCCCGAGCAGCTCCAGATCTCCACGCTCGGAGGTGAACCGATCACCGCCCGGTTGACCCGAGCGCGTGGCAACGACGCGCCCTTGGGCGGGTTGAAGGTCGTCACCGAGAGCGGCTGGTTCGCCGTGCGCCCATCGGGAACCGAGGACGTCTACAAGCTCTATGCGGAGAGCTTCCGGGGCCCCGACCATCTGCACCGGATCCAGGCCGAGGCGCAAGCTCTCGTCGAGGCGACCTTCGCCGACCTGGGCTGACACGCCAGACTCGGCTCGACGAGGAGGTCGCGATGACTGCGCTGAGGACCCTGCAAGACAGGGGTCAGAGCATCTGGCTCGACCGCATCAGCCGACCATCGTCCTCGCCACGGACCGTGACCTCTTCAAGTACCTGAAGGGGATGACTCCAGATCGACGCATCGTTTCGGCTCGTCTGGCCTCGGTGAAGATCGCGACGCCGAGCGCACGCGCGGCGAAGCCGCCCTCCGGCGCTTCTTCGACCGGGAAGAGGATCTCGTTCATGCGGGGCCGTTGCTGGCACGTCTCCGCCCGAGCCACGCCGTCCGGGCCCCAAGCCTTCTCGCCACCATCTCCTGCGCATGGCGCTCGATGGCTGCCGCCAGCCATCGGGGGGCACGATGTCTTCGTGGCGCGGAGGGCCGGCCAGTTCGTCGATCCGGGGCTCCGCGGCCGCGTCGAGTTCGTTTCGAAACTCGCACGCGCGAGGCGGGAGTCGTTCGAGGCTTCGGGGGAAACCATGGCTTTCCCGGGTATTTCGTCCCGACTCGTCGGGGCGGCCGTCGCGGAAGCCGGCTCGAGTTCTGGTCGCGTCCGGTCGAAACGACTGTCCGGGGGGAACCGGATTGCCGACGGTGTTGATCATCGATGACTCGTCGACCGCTCGCGAGCGATTGCGCGAGGTGCTCGAGACGTCCGGGCGCTTCGAGCGCATCCTCGAAGCACGCGACGGAATCGAGGGCCTGCGCCAGCTGCTCTCGCAGTCGATCGACGCCGTGATCTGTGATCTCGAGATGCCGGGTCTAGACGGGGAGAAGCTGCTGGCCGCACAGCACGGACGCAGTGGCGGTGGCGAGCTGCCGTTCCTGTTCCTGACGGCGCAGCGAGATCCCGACCGGATGGCCCGTCTGCTGCGCAATGGGGCCTGTGACATCGTGCGCAAGCCGTTCCATCCGGACGAGCTGTTGGCCCGACTCGAACTGCACATGCGGCTTCGCCGTCTGCAGGCGGAACTGCGCGAGAAGAACGCGACGCTGGCCGAGATCTCGATCACGGACCTGGTCACCGGACTGCGAAACCGCCGCTACGTGACGGAGTTCCTTTCGGTCGAGCTGCTGCGCGCGGCCCGCTACAAGTCCGCCCTCTCCGTGCTCCTGCTCGATCTCGACTACTTCAAACGAGTCAACGATACGTACGGGCACAAGGCGGGAGACCGCGTCCTGCAGAGCATCGGGGAAACACTGCGTGCGTCGCTCCGCGGGACGGATCTGGCCGGTCGTTTCGGGGGCGAGGAGTTCCTCGTCGTGTTGCCGCAGACGGATCTCGACGGCGCCTGTGCGCTCGGCGAGCGGATCCGCGAGGCGATCGCCGAGACGGCGACGACGATCGGACCCGGGCCGCCGATCTCGGTGACGGTCAGCATCGGGGCAGCGGTTCTCACGGAATCGATCCGGACCGCCGAGCAGCTCATCGAGGCTGCCGATGCGGCGCTCTACGTGGCCAAGGACGCCGGGCGCAATCGCGTGAGGGCGGCTCCCCTCGATTGCGGCCTTGACACGACCGGTGGAACGGATACACCGACGACACGAGGAGGCGCGAATGAGTGAGCCCGGGGAGCAGGAGCGCGGGCCGTTGCGCGAGGAGCCGCTCGAACCGTCACTCGAGGCGACTGTGCGCGACGAGGATGCCGCCGAGGAGTACGAGGACGAGCAGCCCCGGAATCCGTTCGACAACCCGTGGTTCCTGCCGCTGATGCTCGGCGCCTTTGCGCTCTGGTGCGGCTACGACGGCTTCGTCAGCGACAAGTTCGCGGATCGCGCCGGCGCGCTGTGGTTCAACCGGGTCGCCTTCCTGCTGCTCGGCACCCTCAGCGTGTGGCTCGGACGGCGCGCGAGCCGCGAGGGCCAGGCGGCAGCCGGCAGCGAGTGAGTCACTCGTCGGCTTCGCGCCGACGGCGCCAGTCGGCGACGCGTTGCGCGATGACCGCTTCCGCCCCCACTTCCTTCGGTTCATAGAACCGGCTTCCGCGCAGCGCTTCGGGCAGGTTCTCGGCCGCGACGAATGAGTCCGCGGTCGCGTGTGGAGACCGGTAGTCGCGGCCGTGACCGAGCTCCCGCAGGAGTGCCGTCGGCGCATTGCGCAAGTGGAGAGGAACGGGGGGCGAGCCGGTTCGGCGCACCGTGTCGAGCGCCGCGTCGAACGCGCGATGACACGCGTTGCTCTTCGGCGCGCAGGCCAGGAAGGCAATCGCCTGACCCAGCGGGATGCGCGCTTCCGGCATGCCGACGCGCTCGACGGCCTGGGCTGCGGCCAGCGCCAACGGCAGCGCCTGAGGCTCCGCGTTGCCGATGTCCTCGGACGCGAAGATCATGAGCCGCCGGGTCAGGAAGCGAGGATCTTCGCCGGCCTCCAGCATCCGCGCGCCCCAGTAGAGCGCCGCATCGGGGTCGCTGGCTCGCAGGCTCTTGATGAAGGCCGATACCACGTCGTAGTGGGCGTCGCGGTTGCGGTCGTGGACCAGCAGTCTCTGGCCCGCGGCTGCGCGCACGGTTTCCACGTCGAGGCTGTGCCCCTCTCCGTCGCGTCCGCGGATCAGGTCCACGGCGGCTTCGAGCAGGCCGAGCGCACGCCGCGCGTCGCCCTCCGCCACTTCGGCGATCGCGAGGAGCGCGTCCTCCTGGACCGCCGGCGCCTGCTTGGCGAGTCCGCGCTCGCCGTCACCGAGCGTTCGCCGCAGGAGCAGCAGCAGATCCTCGCGCGTGAGCGGCTGGAGCACGAAGACGCGGCAGCGCGAGAGCAACGGCGTGATGACCTCGAACGACGGATTCTCCGTCGTGGCGCCGATCAGCGTCACCGTCCCGCGCTCGACGTGCGGCAGCAGCGCGTCCTGCTGGGAGCGGTTGAAGCGATGGATCTCGTCGAGGAACAGCACGGTGCGACGGCCCGCCCGGGCCTCGTGGGCGGCCTGTTCGACGACGGCCCGTACGTCCTTGAGTCCGGCCACGACGGCGGAGAGTGCGACGAAGCGCGCCCGCGCCGGATCCCCGGCCAGCAGTTGCGCCAGCGTCGTCTTGCCGCAGCCCGGCGGCCCCCAGAGCAGCAACGACGGCAGGACCCCCGTCTCGGCGAGGACCCGAAGCGGGGCCCCGGGTCCGATCAACTCGCGCTGTCCCACCACTTCGTCGAGGTGGCGTGGGCGCATCCGCTCGGCCAGCGGTGCCGGCGCTGCTGGACCCCGGGGCCGCGGGTTGGCGTCGGCAGGACCGGGATCCCCCGAAGTCGGGAACAGCGCGAGGGAGTCGGGATCGCGAGCCGGCACGCTTGGCAGGGTAGCAGTGCGCTTTCGCTCCCCGCGCGTCGATGCGCTACCTCCCCGACATCGCCGCCGCCCCGTACAGGTCGCAACCCGCATCCGTCGAAAGGTCGGCATGAAGGCCGGCACCCACGCGCCCACCGCCAACGAGCCCACCCCGACGGAGCCTGCCGTCACCTCCCCGGCCCCGGATGGGCGGGGTTCGGCGTGCGGGACCCGGCTCGGCGCCGGCATCGCGACGGTGGGCGTGGCGATCAAACCGGGCGTGGCGCGCGCGGAAGCGGCCGCGCGGGATCTGGCCAAATGGCTGGCCGCGGCCGGCGTCCGCGTGCTCTACGACGAGCCGGCCGCACGGGCCGTCGGGGTCGCGGCCCGCGCGCATGCGGAGCTCGCGCAGACCGCGGACCTGCTCGTGGTGCTCGGCGGGGACGGGACGTTGCTCGCGCTCGCGCGGGCGGTCGGCGAGCGTGCGGTGCCGATTCTCGGCATCAACCTCGGCACGCTGGGCTTTCTGGCGGAGGTCTCCGTCGACGAGATGGAGTCTGCGCTCGAGCGCGCCCTCGGCGGGGCGCTGTGCATCGAACGGCGCTTGCGCATCGCGGTCGAACACGTGCGCGCGGGGCGCACGATCGGCCGCTGGCTCGCGCTCAACGATGCGGTCATCACGAGCAGCGTGGCGCGGCTGATCGAGATCGAGACCCGGGCGGACGACCGTCTGGTCTCGATCTATCACGCCGACGGTCTGATCGTCTCGACGCCCACCGGCTCCACCGCGTATTCGCTGTCTGCGGGAGGGCCGATCCTGCTGCCGAGTCTCGAGGCCCTGGTGCTCACCCCGATCTGCCCGCACACGCTGACGCAACGCCCCCTGGTGATCCCCGACAGTGTCGTTCTCGAGATTGCGACGAAGCCCGGAGCCAAGGCCCGCCTGACCGTCGACGGCCAGCAGGAGGTCGAGCTCGTTGATCACGATCGAGTCCGGGTCCGGCGCTCCGAGCACGGCGTGCTGCTGATGGTGCCGCCGCAGCGCAGTCGCTTCGATGTGTTGCGGGCCAAGCTGCGCTGGGGCGAACGATGATCGAGCGGCTGCGCATCCGGGATCTCGCGATCGTCGAGGAGGCCGACCTCACGCTGGGGCCGGGCCTCAATGCGCTGACCGGCGAGACCGGGGCCGGAAAATCGATCGTGCTGGGCGCCCTGGCCCTGCTCGCCGGCGCGCGGGCCGACGCCCAGGCCGTGCGCGGGGGCGCCGACGAGGCGCACGTCGAGGCGGTGTTCCGAACCGGCGGGCTCCCTGCGCTCGAGGCGGCCCTGCGGGAGCGAGGCCTCGCTCCCGAAGCCGGCGAGCTGATCGTCTCCCGCAGCCTTTCGCGCGCGCCGAATTCGGGAGCCGGCCGCAGTCGGGCGACGATCGCCGGACGCCTGGTGCCGGTCTCGATGCTGGCAGAGCTGTTCGGAGATCAGCTCGAGATCTCGAGTCAACACGAGTCGCAGCGCCTGCGTCGGCCGGAGAGCCACGGCTGGCTGCTCGACGCCTTCGGTGACCTGCTGGAGCGGCGGCGCGCCGTGGAGCAGGGGCACGCCGCGTTGCGGGCGGCCCGGGCCGAACGGGCGGCGCTCGAGAGCGCCGCCGCCGAGCGGACCAGCCGGCGCGATTTCCTGGCCTTCCAGGTGGACGAGATCGATGCGGCCGGGCTGTCCGCCGGAGAACTTTCGGAGCTCGGCGCCGAACACGCGCGGCTCGCCCATGCCGAGGAACTCCGGCGCGCGGCGGCGGCGGCGGCAGCGGCGCTTTCCGGAGGCGAGACGCCGGGCGACGAGATGCGCGCCGCGCTGGATCTGGTCGCGGCGGCGGCGAACCAGCTCGACGAGGCAGTCGGCTACGACGCGCGGCTCGGTCCGTTCGTCGAGCGTCTGCGCGCGGCCCACGCGGAACTCGGCGATGCCGCACGCGACATCGAACGCTATGCCGACGCCGTCGACGTCGATCCGGCGCGGCGGGCCGAGGTGGAGGAGCGGCTCGCGACGCTCGAGAAACTGCGGCGCAAGTACGGCCCTGACGAAGCGGGGATCCTGGCGCGGCGCGAGCAGCTGGCAAGCGAGCTGGCGGCGCTCGAGGGGGGAGACGAGCGCGCGGCCGCGCTCGGGCGGGAAGAGGCCCATCTGCGTGCGGCGCTCGCACGCGATGCCGCGGCGCTGAGCGCCGGCCGCGCGGACGCCGCGGAGAACCTGGCTCGCGAAGTCGAGCGACGTCTCCACGGTCTCGCGATGCCGGATGCACGGCTGGTCGTGGCGCTGACCCCGGCGCCGGCAGAGGACGGGTTTCCGTGTGGGCCGGGCGGCGCGGAGCGAGCCGAGCTGTTGCTGTCGGCCAATCGCGGCGAGACGCCGCGGCCGCTGCGGCGGATCGCTTCCGGCGGGGAGCTGTCGCGGGTCTTTCTCGCGCTGCAAGGGGTTCTGCGCCGAGCCGGGGAGGGCATGGTCCTGGTCTTCGACGAGGTGGATGCCGGTGTCGGCGGTCGCACCGCGGACCGCGTCGGCCAGGCGCTCGTCGAGCTGGCGGCGGCGCATCAGGTCTTGTGCATCACGCATCTTCCGCAGGTGGCGGCCCTTGCCGCGACGCATCTGCGCGTCGTGAAGGAGGCCTGCGGCGAACGGACGGTCACGCGGGTCGAGGTCCTCGCCGGGGACGAGCGGGTCGAGGAACTCGCGCGCATGGCGGGCGGGGCGCGGGTGACCGAGGCCACGCGCGAGCACGCGCGCGAGCTGTTGCAGGTCGGCGCGCGTCCGCGCGCGCGCCCGGCGCGCCGTTCGAAGCCGGACCCCGGCGCTCCGCCGCCGCCGCGATAAAGCTGCCCGTCCGCCTGGCCGATCCGCGAGACATGGCGGAGAGCGGATCCGGTACGGAGGGCGCGGCGGGCCGACCGGTCCCGGCGGGGGCCTGTGTGCGCGTGCTGAGCGGCTTCTACGAGGGCCTCGAGCTTCCGATCGATCGCGAGTGGCTCGTGCTCGGCCGGGGGCGCAACGCGGAGATGATGCTCGCGGAGCCCACGCTCTCGCGGGCCCATGTCGCCGTCGGGTACGATGGCGGCGGTTTCTTCGTGCAGGACCTGCGCAGCACGAACGGTACGCTGCTGAACGGTGAACGTCGCGAACGCGCTCCGCTGCACGATGGCGACGAGATCCAGATCGGTCGCTTGCATCTGCTGGTGCGCTTGCCGGGTGCACCGCTGGATTCGGCCGCATCCGACTGAGGATCCCGGACCCCTCCGAGTTTGCTGGCCCCAGGGGGGTGCTCTAGCATCCCGCCCTACGCACGCCCCCCGGAGATGCCGCTCGGCCATCCATGCTTCAGTCTTCCCTGCGCAAGGTTTTCGGGACCAAGAACGACCGCGAGTTGAAGCGGATCGTTCCCCTCGTCGAGCGCACCAACCAGCTCGAACCGAAACGGACCGGCCTCTCGGATGCGGCGCTCGCCGCCTGCACGACGGACTTCCGTCAGCGTCTCGCCAACGGGGAGCCCCTCGACGCCTTGCTTCCCGAGGCCTTCGCCACGGTGCGCGAGGCGGCCCGCCGCACGCTCGGCCAACGTCATTACGACGTGCAGCTCGTCGGTGGCGTGGTGCTGCACGAAGGCAAGATCGCCGAGATGAAGACCGGCGAGGGCAAGACGCTCGTGGCGACCCTGCCGGCGTACCTGAACGCTCTGTCCGGACGCGGTGTCCACATCATCACCGTGAACGACTACCTCGCCAAGCGCGACTCCGAGTGGATGGGGCAGGTCCACCGATTCCTCGGCCTGTCGGTCGGCGTGATCGTCCACGACCTGTCCGACGAAGAGCGGCAGGCCGCCTACGGGGCCGACATCACCTACGGCACGAACAACGAGTACGGCTTCGACTATCTGCGCGACAACATGAAGCGTTCGATCGACGCCTGTGTCCAGCGCGAGCTGCACTACGCGATCGTCGACGAAGTCGACTCGATCCTGATCGACGAGGCGCGGACACCGCTGATCATTTCGGGTCCGTCGGAGGAGAATACCCAGATCTACGGTGTCGCCGACAAGGTCGTGCGACAGCTCTGCGCAGGGACCAAGGGGGACGCGAACAAGGGTGTCGAAGAGACGGGGGAGTTCTGGTTCGACGAGAAGGACCACGTGGCAGCGCTCACCGACGAGGGTGTTCATCGCGTCGAACAACTGCTGCGTGTCTCGAACCTCTACGATCCCGAGATGCTGCCGGTCAACCACGCCGTGCAGCAAGCGCTGATCGCGCACACGCTCAAGAAGGTCGACGTCGACTATGTCGTGAAGCCGGGGGCCGACGGCAAGCTCGAGGTCGTGATCGTCGACGAGTTCACCGGGCGGCTGATGCCGGGTCGCCGCTGGTCCGACGGCTTGCACCAGGCGGTCGAGGCGAAGGAAGGGATTCCGGTCCGCAGCGAGAACCAGACGCTGGCGTCGATCACCTTCCAGAACTACTTCCGGATGTACGACAAGCTCTCCGGCATGACCGGCACCGCCGACACCGAGGCCCCGGAGTTCGCGAAGATCTACGACCTCGATGTGCTGGTGATCCCGAGCAATCGCCCGCTGGTCCGCCAGGACCTCCCGGACCTGATCTACAAGACGCGCCGGGAGAAGTTCGACGCCGTGGTCGAGGACATCCGCGAGCGTCACGCGAAAGGCCAGCCGATCCTGGTGGGTACGATCGCGATCGAGACCTCCGAGATGTTCGCCGGAAAGCTCAAGCGGGCGGGCATCCGGCACAACGTGCTGAACGCGAAGCAGCACGAGCGCGAGGCCGAGATCGTCGCTCAGGCGGGTGCGAAGGGCGCGGTCACGATCTCCACCAACATGGCGGGCCGCGGCACCGACATCGTGCTGGGGGGAAGCCCGGAGTACCTGGCGCTTGCCAAGTGCGGACACGACCGCGAGCACCCGGACCTGCCGCGCTGGCAGGCGCACTTCGAACGGCTCTGCCGGGGGGAGCGCGACGAAGTGGTGGAGGCCGGCGGCCTGCACATCATCGGGACCGAGCGTCACGAGAGCCGGCGCATCGACAACCAGTTGCGCGGCCGGGCGGGCCGGCAGGGAGATCCCGGCTCGACCCGTTTCTATCTGTCCCTCGAGGACGACCTGCTGCGCCTGTTCGGCTCGGAACGCATCCAGGGCTGGATGGAGCGCCTGGGTCTCGAGGAAGGCGAGGCGATCGAGCACCGCTGGGTGACACGGGCGATCGAGAATGCGCAGAAGAAGGTCGAGGCGCGCAACTTCGACGTGCGCAAACACCTGCTCGAGTATGACGATGTGATGAACAAGCAGCGGCAGGCCTTCTACGGCCGTCGCCGTGCAGTGTTGGCTGGCAGCGACGTCCACGATGAGATCCTCGACATGGTGGAGGGCGTGCTGGTCGGGCTGCTCGATGCCCATTGGCCCGACAAGGGCGAGCCGGATCCGGAGCAGCTGACGGCGCTGGCACGCCTGCTGGAGACGCAGTTCGGCGTGGCATTCGATCCGACCCAGCCGCCGTTCAAGACCGAGGGAGGGCACTACCTCGAGAAGGAGGCGTTCGGCGGCAGCGTGCATGATCGGGTGGTCGCCATCCTGGCGGACAAGGAGCAGCGCTGGGACGCCCTCTGCGAGCGGTACCCGCAGGTCGGGCTGATCCGTCACCGACAGCTCGAGCGCGACGTGCTGCTGCGCACGCTGGATCGGCTCTGGAAGGATCATCTCTACGCCATGGATGCCCTGCGCGACGGCATCCGCTTCCGCGGCTACGCGCAGCGCGATCCGAAGGTCGAGTACGCGCGCGAGGGCTTCGGGCTCTTCGAGGAGATGAACCAGCGTATCGATGCGCTGGTGGTCGAAGAGGTCTACAAGGTCTGGATCGACGAGGCCCGGCTCGAGCAGGCGGCACGCCAGGTGGCCGGCTCGGGCGCCGCCGCGCCCGGCGCGGCGACGGGGGAGGCCGAGGCATCGAAGCCGGCCGCGGCGCGCGCGGCTCCGGCACTCGGCTCGCCGCTCGCCAGCGCGGGCGCCGGCCGCGCGGGCGCCGCTCGGCCCGCGGCTCGCAAGGGTGTCGCCGCGGCCAAGGTCGGCCGCAACGACCCGTGCCCGTGCGGCAGCGGCAAGAAGTTCAAGCGCTGCTGCGGCTCGTAGACCGGCGCCCCGTGTGGCGGCGCGCGGCCCGCGCTATCCGTACGCGCCGATGACGGAATCCATCGTCCCGGGCTTTCGCGCCGCCGGTGTGCGCTGCGGGCTCAAGACCCGGGGTCCCGATCTGATGTTGATCGCGAGTGAGGCCCCGAGCGCCGCGGCCGGCGTGTTCACGCGTTCGACCGTCGTCGGAGCTCCGGTGACGCTGTCGCGCGCTCGGATCCGGCGGGGCCAGGCGCGGGCGATCGTCGCGAACAGTGGCTGCTCGAACGTCGCGATGGGAGCGCGCGGAGACGCCGATGCGCTGGCGATGACGGAGGCGGCCGCGCGCGCGCTCGGCTGTCCGCCGACCGACGTGCTGGTGGCATCGACCGGCGTCATCGGGCAGCCGCTCCCGCTCGCGCGGATCCGGCGCGGGCTGCCGAAGGCTGCAGCCGCGTTGCGCCCCGAGGGCCTGCTGGAAGCGGCCCAGGCCATCATGACGACGGACACCGTGCCCAAGCTCGCGAGCGTACGCACCCGCATCGGCGGCCGGCTCGTCACGCTGGCCGGCATCGCCAAGGGCTCGGGCATGATCGAGCCGAACATGGCGACGATGCTTTCGTTCCTGCTGACGGATGCCGCGGTGACGCCGGCGCTGTTGCGCCGCCTGCTCCGCGCGGCGGTGGCGACGAGCTACAACCGCCTCACGGTCGACGGCGAAGGCTCGACCAGCGATACGGTGCTGCTGCTGGCGAACGGATGCGCGGGCCATCCGCCGTTGCAGGATGCGGCCAGCAGCGGGAGCCTGCGACTCGCGGCCGCTCTCGGCGAAGTCTGCGAGGAACTCGCGCGCGCGCTGGCCCGCGATGGCGAGGGCGCGACCAAGCTCGTGACGGTTCGCGTCGCCGGCGCCCGCAGTGCCGCCGAGGCGGAGCGGGCCGCGAAGCGGATCGCGAACTCGGTGCTCGTGAAGACCGCGCTGTTCGGCGGCGACCCGAACTGGGGCCGGATCCTGCAGACGATCGGTGCCGGGCGCATCGTCATCGATCTGCCGCGGGCGTCGGTGCAGCTCGGCGGGGTCTCGGTGTTTCGCTCCGGCGCCTCGACCGGCCCTGAGGCGCGCCGCCGGGCCGGCCGGGCGCTGCGCGCGAGCGAGATCGATGTCGTCGTCCACCTGGGGGCCGGCCGGCACGCCGCGACCGTCTGGACCTGCGACCTCTCGTACGAGTACGTGCGGGTGAATGCCGAGTACACGACCTGATCGGGTTGCCGAGAATCGGCCGACGATGTTCGGAGGCGGGTGGGAGGAGCACACCCTGCGCCGATGTCCTCGGCGGACGAGCTTCGGCGCTGCGTACGGCTTTGGTACGGCCGCCTCCGGATTACGGCTCCG
>CAADGG010000019.1 GCA_900696485.1 uncultured Pseudomonadota bacterium | reverse complement strand
GCCGGCCCGTCGATCGCCGTCTACGACGACCAGGACCGGCTGCTCAGCTACGCCGGCACCAGCTACACCTACAGCGCCGCCGGCGACCTCGAGACCAGCACCGACGCGAGCGGCACGACGACCTACGCCTACGACGCGCTCGGCAACCTGCGCAGCGTCGTCCTCCCGGACGCCGAGCAGATCGAGTACGGGATCGACGGGCAGAACCGAAGGGTCGCGAAGAAGGTCTGCCCGGCGCCGTGCACGCCCCCCGCGACGCCGCAGCCGGTGCAGGGGTTCCTGTACGGGGACCAACTGCGGATCGTGGCGGAGCTGGACGCGAGCAACGACGTCGTCTCGCGCTTCGTCTACGCGACGCGGGCGAACGTGCCGGACTCCATGATCAAGAGCGGCGTCACCTACCGGATCCTCTCCGACCAGGTCGGGAGCGTGCGGCTTGTCGTGAACGCCGACACGGGTGCCATCGCCCAGCGCATCGACTACGACGCGTGGGGCAACCCGACCTACGTGACTGGCCCGCCGGACTTCCAGCCGTTTCGCTTCGCGGGCGGCCTCATGGACCTCGACACGGGGCTCGTGCGCTTCGGGGCGCGGGACTACGACCCGCGGGTCGGGCGGTGGACGAGCAAGGATCCGATCGGCTTTAGCGGCAACGATGCCAACCTTTTCGGATACGTGATGAGCGATCCAGTGAACATGATAGATCCCAGCGGCCAGTACCTGATTCCGACCCTGAGAAGGCTTCTCTCGGATCTCTTCACGCCACCTCCGCTTAACCGAGACGAGAACCGCGATAGCGACGGCGACGGGCTGGAGGACTGGAGAGACCCGAACCCCCACTTCCCCGCGCCGCACGGGAGCCCGGCCGATTCCGATGGCGACGGGATACCGGACTATCAAGACCCGGACCCACTAGGCCCGGTCCCGCCACCGATTCCGTTTCACTATCTACCTTCTCCGTCTGGGAACCCGAATAGTTGCCCGGCAGACGTGGGGGCACCACCTGCGCCAGCTCCGACCGGAGTTCCTTCTGGCCCCGTCGCTCCGATGCAACGGCACCGTCGCTGGCCGTAGGGCTTCCCCCAGCTATGGCCGACTCTCAGGGAGATCGATGAACGAGAGATACGGGAAGCATGTGACCGCGATTCGCCTGGGAATCGCTGTGCAATGGTTGTCGGCCATAGCCGCTGCGGCCCTCGATCTGCGACTGACGCGATCTCTACCAGAGCCGATTCAGAGCTACGTAGTTGCCCAACTCGCTGCGCCATGGACGACGGGCGAGATCGTCAGCGGCTTCTGGGCGGCGTTCTCGGCCATCGCTAGTGTCTTGGCCTTCCTTCGGTTGCCTAGGGGAGACCTCGCATACCTAGCGGCCACCCTCGGAGCTGTCGCAGTGGCGCCGCTCGTCGGCCACCAGATCGCGATAAGCTCTACGGCTCCCCTCTACCAGATGACAGCGATCGCGAACGGGTGGGTCGCCGGTCTCTTGGCTCTCGAATATCTAGATCACCGTGGGCGTGTCTCAACCTGACCTGTTGGTGAAGGACGGCACCACCTACCGGATCCTGTCCGACCAGGTGGGGAGCGTGCGGCTGGTGGTGAACGCGACGACCGGTGTCGTCACGCAGGACACCAACCCGGGGTTCCAGCCGTTCGGCTTCGCGGGCGGGCTCGTGGACATCGACACCGGCCTCGTGCGCTTCGGCGCGCGGGACTACGACCCGCGGGTCGGGCGGTGGACGAGCAAGGATCCGATCCGGTTTGCAGGTGTGGATCCAAACCTCTACGGCAACGTCCTGGGAGACCCGATCAACTTGATCGATCGGGAGAGCACGGGTCCCGTGGGCCTCGGGATCTGCGTCGCCGCAGCGCTTGGTGACGCGGCCCGGACAGCACTGGAGCTCAAAAGGCTCGGCACGCAGCTTGAATATCTCCGCGAGGATCTCGATGCGGCGAACGAACTGTGTTTTCCGGACGAAGCAACGAGGTTCCAGTACGTCAATGAGAACCGCATGGAGATGCTGAGGGTCACGCAGCAGCGCACTGCCACGCTGGTCAGAGGTGCTCTTTTCTGTGCCTGCCGATTGATGCCGCCTGCGGCCCACGTGTGGCAGACGCTTGAGGACCGCGAGATCGAGTCCTTCCCATTTGAGGGCGAAGGTGAGATGACCCTCGAGTGTGGCGGGGCGTGAGCAACCGCCAGCCGCCCTCTGTGATCACCTTGTGGCGCTGGTCGATCACGTAGGTGCCGGTGCGGGAGGGGAACCGGCAGACTGTAGGCCTCGATCAGGGCGGCGCAGCCCGCCGGAACAGCTGCGTCAGGGAGGCACCGGTCCTGAAAAACGGTCACAGGCCCTGGGAATGGCTTCTGAAGCCATCGTTTCGTGAAAAACCGTTCCTACTCCTGAAAAGTGGCTACGGCGACCACTGATTCGTGAAAATGGATCCGCTCTCCTTCCCCTCGGCGCCTCGACGGAGAGGGTGGCGATCAGGCGGCCGATGTCGGGGGGTACGCGGCGGACGAATCCTCCGAGTCCGGCGGGCCGCTAGGCCGAGCGCAGCGCCTCCGCCGGGTCGACGCGGGCCGCGCGCAGTGCGGGCAGGATGCCGGCGGCGACGCCGACGGCGACCAGCGCGCCGGTGACGGCCGCGGCGGTCGTGATCGACAGCTCGGGCGGCGACGTGAAGTCGGAGCCGCTGCGCCGGATCCAGCTCGCCATCGCCAGCACGGCCGCGGCGCCGAGGCCGGCGCCGGCGAGCCCGGAGAGCAGGCACACCGCCAGCGTCTCGGCGAGGAACTGCCGGAAGATGTCGCGACGGCGGGCGCCGAGCGCCTGGCGCAGTCCGATCTCGCGACGCCGTTCGGCGACGACGACCAGCATGATGTTCATGATCCCGACGGCCCCGACGAGCATCGTCACGAGTCCGGCGGCGATCAGGAACACGCGCAGCCCGCGCCCGATGTTCTTCACGATCGCGAGGATGTCCTGGATGTTCACGAACGACAGCGCCGTCTCGAGATCCGGCGCGAAATCATGATGCAGGCCGGTCAGCGCCCGGACCTGCGCGATCGCCTCCCGGCTGTGCTCGGCGGCGTGCGGGGCGAAGACCAGCGCCTCGAACGGCTGCTCGTGCCGGAACCAGCGCTGGACGGTGGTGTGCGGCACGTAGATCGCCTTGTCGTCCTGGCCGCCCATGTTGATCAACTGGTCTCCCTTCGCGCGCGCGACGCCGATCACGCGGAAGCGCAGCGATTCGATCTGCAACGTCCGACCGATCGGATCGGCGCGGCCGAACAGTCGCCGGGCCGCCGCGTGGCCGAGGAACGCGACGCGTGCGCCGCGCGCCACGTCCGTCGGCCCCGGGAACCGCCCGCGTTCGGGCTCGAGGTTGCGGATCGCGGCGGACTCGGCGGCCACCCCGTACACGGTGAACAGACGCGTGCGTCCGCCGCCGCGCACCACGGAGGACCACAGCGCAGGATTCGGCGCCGCGTGCTCGACGCTGCGCAGCGTTGCGATCCGCTCGACGTCCTCGCGCTCGAGTTCGACGCTGCGGGCGCCGCGTTCGCCGACGCGATCCTTGATCACGACGCCCGGGAACAGCCACACGATGCGCGGGCCCACCTCGGCGATCTCACGCGAGAAATGGCGGTCGATGCCGGTCACCGACGCGGTGAGGTAGATCAGCATCATCGTGCCCCACGTGACGCCGAGCGACGTCAACGCGAAGCGGAAGGCGTGCGCGCGTAGCGTCTGGGCCGTCGTCAGCAGCAGGTCGAGCACGGCGCCTCACTCGATCCGGAGCGTGATGGCAGGGTCGACCCGGGCCGCCCGCCACGCCGGCCACAGACCCGCGAGCACGCCGACGGCGCCGAAGACGCCGACGGCGACGAGCACGAGCCGGAGTTGCAGGATGGGAACCGGCACCAGATCCGGTACGTCGAGCCGGCCCAGCGCCCACGTGCTGGCGACGCCGAGCCCGGCGCCGACGAGCCCGCCGCTCGCGGTGATCGCCAGCGTCTCGAAGAAGAACAGCCCCAGGATGTCACGTCGCGTCGCGCCGACGGCGAGGCGGATGCCGATCTCCTGACGCCGCTCGTGGACGGCATCGAGCATCATCGAGACGACCCCGATCCCGCCGATGCCGAGCGTCGTCACCGCCAGCAGGAACAGGAAGCCGCGGGTCTGGTCGAGCGGGAAGCGATTCAACATCTCGATCGGGCTGTAGATACCGATCGCCTCGTCGTCGTCCGGCGCGACGCGCAGCCGCTCGGCGAGGATCGCGCGAACCTCCTGCTTGGCGAGCGCGACGTCGTTGCGGTCGCGGATCCGGAACAGCACCTTCGAGACGACCGGGTCTTCGGTCCACTCCTGAGGCCACAGCGCCTGCACGGTCGAGAGCGGCGCCCACGTCTGCTCGTCGATCAGCATCCGATCCTGCGAGAGCTGGACGCCGACCGGCGCCAGCAGTCCGACGACCTCGAACGGCCGCCCGTCGAGCCGGATCCAGCTCCCGACGCCGCCGTGCGGGCCGAGCAGCGTCCGGCGGATCTCGTCGCCGAGCACGACGACGCGCCGGCGATGGTCGAGGTCCGTCTGGTTGATCCGGCGGCCGGCCGCGACGTCGATGCCGCGGATCTCGATCGCCTCCGGGTCGACGCCGCGCAGGTCGACGTTGCGGGTCCGGCCGCGGTAGGTCGCTGCCGCCCACTGCCAGTACTCGCCGCCGACCCGCTCCGAGCGCTTCACGCGCCCGCGCAGCGCGGCGAGATCGGCCGACGTGAACCACAACCAGCGCCGGTCGACGATCGGCGAGAACTCCTCGCTGACGCGACCGGCCCAGGCCTCGCCGAGATTGCGCCCGGTCTTGAAGAAGCCGCGTTCCATCATGATCCGGACCCCGTCGCCCCAGCCGGTCAACAGGATCACCGAGGCGCTCCCCCATGCGATCCCGAAGAGTGTCAGCAGCGCACGGCCCTTGTGCGTGCGCAGCGTGGCGGCCGCCTCGCGCAGCGCGCCGAAGCCGCTCACGACTCGGTCCGGCGCGGCCGGTCGCTCTCGATGCGACCGTCGCGGATCGTCACGAGGCGTCCGGCCCGTTCGCCGATGGCGGCGTCGTGGGTCACCAGCACGACGGTATGGCCTTCGGCATGGAGCGCGCGCAGCAGGGCCAGGATCTCCTCGCTGGTCGCGCTGTCGAGGTTGCCGGTCGGCTCGTCGGCGAGCAGCAGCGCGGGCCGGTTCACGAGCGCGCGCGCGATGGCGACGCGCTGGCGCTCGCCGCCGGAGAGCTCCGCGGGGCGGTGCCCGGCGCGCGCCTCGAGGCCCACGCGGGCCAGCGCCTCGCGCGCGCGCTCGCCGCGCTCGCGACGTGGGCGCCGCCGATAGACCAGCGGCAGCGCGACGTTCTCCTCCGCGCTGAGGCGCGGCAGCAGGTTGAAGCTCTGGAACACGAAGCCGATCTGATCGCCGCGCACGTGGGCGAGTTCGTCGCCGGTGAGCGCATCGACGGCGCGGCCGCGCAAGCGGTAGTGCCCGGCGCTCGGCCGCGACAGACAGCCGAGGATCTCCAGCAGCGTCGTCTTGCCGGCGCCGGAGGGCCCCATGATCGCGATCCACTCGCCGGCGTGGATGCGCAGATCGACGCCGCGCAGCGCGTGGACGGCGCCACGGCCGAGGTCGTAGCTCTTGTGGACGCCCTCGAGCTCGAGGATCGGGGCTGCGGCCGCCGGCGCGGCACTCACGGCAGCACCACCTGCTCGCCCGGTTCGACGCCGGAGAGCACCTGCACGCGCGCGCCTTCGAGGATGCCGAGCTCGACGGTGCGGGGCACCACGTCGCCGGGGCCGTCACCGGCGAGGACGTCGACCTGGACTTCGGCACCGCGATAGCGCAGGGCCGTCTCCGGCACGATCACGGCGTCGGCGACCACCTCCGTCACGATGTCGGCATCCCCCGACATGCGCGGCCGCAACAGCGTCGCATCGGGATCGGTGATCTCGACCTCGACCTCGAAGTACGTGACGTTCTGCACGCGCTGGCCGAGCGGAGCGATCTTGCGCACGCGCCCTTGGAAGACGCGGTCTCCGAAGGCCTCCGTGCGCAAGCGCGCCGGCTGTCCGGTGCGGACCCGAGCGATCTCGTTCTCGTCGACGAGACCCTCGAGATGGATCGTGTCCCCGCCGGCGATCGACAGCAACAGCGTGCCGCCCGTCACCGCCGTCACCGGCGAGACCGCGTTGCCCTCCTCGACGAACACGTCGAGCACGGTGCCGGCGAGCGGCGCGCGTACGACCGTGTAGCCGAGCTGCACGTCGAGGAAGGCAAGCCGGGCTTCGGCCTCGGCGAGGGCGGCGGCTCCTTTCTCGTAGCGCGCACGGGCCTCGTCGAGCTTCTGGACCGAGGCGGCGCCGCGCTCGCCGAGTGTCGCGACGCGCTGCGCGTCGATGTGCGCGTACTGCCGCTCGACGCGTGCGGCCTCGACGGCCGCCCGCGCCTCCCGCACCTGCGCCTCGAGCAGCTCGCGCTCGAGCTCGAGCAAGACCTGCTCCGGTGCGACGCGATCGCCCGCTTCGACGTGGATCCGCTCGACGATGCCGGCGGTGCGCGGGCGGACCTCCACCTCGCGCTCGGGCTCGAGCGTTCCGGTGGCGACGACGAGCCGCTCGATCGCTCCCTGCTCGACGCGCACCGTCGCGGCCGGCGCGGCCTCCTCTCCGCTCGAGCAGGCTCCCGCGCCGACGACGCAGGCGAGCAGCGCGACGCACGATGCGACGGACAACCGATTCTGCACGGACTGATGATGCTACGCGAGGCCGCGTGCGGCGAGCAAGCCGCAAGTCCCCGGCGGCCAGGCCGGGCCTCCGCCACCGCCCGGTGCCGCCGCAGACACCGGAGTCGGGCGTCACCGGAGCCATCGTTCCGACCGCATGGATCCCGGGGTGGGGCCCCACCGAGGGTCGCGCGAACAGCTCACGGTGTGGATACTTCCGCCCGTTTGCGCCGCGGCTCTTCCGCCCGCAGTACCCGGAGGGATCATGCGACACGGCCTCGTTGTTCTGGTTCTGCTGCTCTCGTCGACTCTCGTGAGTCCCGTGGGCGCGGCGGTCTTCTCGGTCGACTCGATGCTCGATGCGGTGGATGCGGCGCCGGGCAACGGGATCTGCGCGACGGCGTCCGGAACCTGCACGCTGCGGGCCGCCGTGCAGGAAGCCAACGCACTCTCTGGCGCCGACAGCATCACGCTGCCGGCGGGAACGGTCCTGCTGACCCTCGCGGGAATCGATGAGGAGGCAGCGGCGACGGGCGACCTCGACGTGACCGAGACGCTCACGATCGAGGGCCAGGGCGCCGCACTGACGACGATCGACGGCAACGGTCTCGATCGGGTGTTGCACGTCGTATTTCCCTCGATTTCGCCACCGGGTCTGACGCTCCGGGACCTGACCGTCACCGGCGGGCAGGTGAGCGACGATCCTGGCGCGGGGCTCTACTTCGCTTCCTCTGGCGTCGCCCTGATCGAGCGGACGGTGTTCACTGACAACCACGTCGCCGGCAGTACCAGCTCAGCGATCGGAAGCGCCATCTCGAGCAACGCGGGCGGTGTCCTCACCGTGCGCAGCAGTCGACTCGCCGGCAACAGCGCCGACCGCGGCGGCGCGCTGTTCAGCAACTCGACGCTCGTCGTCGAGGACAGTGCGATCGTCGACAACGATGCCCGGGCCGGCAGCGCGCTGATGGCCTACGGCGCGACCATCCTGCGCCGGTCCCTGGTGAGCGGCAACGAGGCGACGGGGAACCACACGATCGCCACGGAAACAGGAACCCTCGAAATCGAGGACACGACGATCAGCGGAAACGTCGATCCCTCCGCGATCCTCAACGCAGTCGATGTCGCGGTGACGTTGCGCAATGTCACGATCACCGGGAATGATGCCTGGCGGGTCGTCAGGGCGTCCACTGGGGCCACGGTCGAGATCCTCAATTCGATCGTCTACAATCCGCTGGCCGTGCACGAGTGTGAAATGGGCGGCGGCGGTTTGCTCGCTTCTCTCGGCTCTACGCTCGATCGGGACGGAAGCTGCGCCACCGGCGCGGCTGGGGATCAGCCGAGCGTCGATCCGCTGCTCGGACCGCTCGCCGGCAACGGCGGGCCCACCGACACGCACCGGCTGCTGCCGACGAGTCCGGCCATCGATGCCGGAGACGACGGCTCGTGCACGCTGCAGGATCAGCGCGGCGTGGCGCGGCCCCAGGACGGCGACGGGGCGACGGGCGCGCACGCTGCGATCTGGGCGCCGTGGAGGTTCCGGAGCCCGGCGGAGCGGCGCTCGGCCTGGCGACGATCGGCGCGCTCGCCGCGTGCGCGCGCCGGCGGCGACGCATCGGCCGCGCGGCCTGACGGGACCACGGCCGCGCGGCAGCGCACGACGCGCGTACTCGGGCGGCCGGCGAGACCGGTGCTCGCGCGCCGCTTGGGATCCGGGTCGGCGAGGCCGCCGCCGGCCCGCTCATCCGCCGGAGCTTTCGTCCTCGGCCCGCACGTCGGGCGGGGTCGGATCGTCGCGGTCATCGAGCCAGCCCTCTGGTAGCGCGACGCGCTGCGTCCCGCTGGTCTTGCCGCGGGGCACACGCAGCGCAGTCGGCGGGAAGGGCTCCTCCGTCACGTGCGCCGCGAGCAAGGCGTCGAGCTCGGCGAGGGTCTCGATCTTCATCAGCAGCGGCCGGAGCCGCGAGCTGCCGTGGAATCCCTTGGTGTACCACGCACCGTGCTTGCGGAAGCCGCGGATCCCGTGGGCCTCGCCGAACCACGCGCACAGCAGCCGCGCGTGCTCGCGCATGATCTCGAAGATTTCGCGCAGCGTGGGCGGCGGCTGCGGCGGGCGGCCGTCGAAGGCGTCGGCGAGGT
This sequence comes from uncultured Pseudomonadota bacterium, assembly GCA_900696485.1. Classification (GTDB taxonomy): domain Bacteria; phylum Myxococcota_A; class UBA9160; order UBA9160; family PR03; genus CAADGG01. Next base: position 37,774 of record CAADGG010000019.1, on the reverse strand, counting down.
CGCGGAACAGCCACGGCCGGCCGAGGCAGCCGCGGCCGATGACGACGCCGTCGCAGCCGGTGCGACGCATCATGCGCAGCGCATCGTGCGCCTCCCAGAGGTCGCCGTTGCCGAGCACCGGGATCGTCCGCACGGCGTCCTTCAGCCGCGCGATCGCCTCCCACGAGGCCTCGCCGTCGTAGAGCTGCGCGGCGGTGCGCGCGTGCAGCGCGACGCCGGCGCAGCCCTCCTGCTCGGCGATGCGACCGGCATCGAGAAAGGTCTCGTGACGGGCGTCGATGCCGATCCGGAACTTGATCGTGACGGGGACGGCGCCGGCGTTGCGGACGGCGGCGCGCACCAGCCGGCGCAGCAGCTCGCGCTTCCACGGGATCGCCGCGCCGCCGCCCCGGCGCGTCACCTTGCGGACCGGGCAGCCGAAATTCAGGTCGATGTGGTCGACGCGGCCCTCGCCGACCAGCCACGCGACGGCCTCGCCGAGCGAGACCGGATCGACGCCGTAGAGCTGCAGGCTGCGCGGCTTCTCGTCCGGTGCGAAGCTGGCGAGGTGCAGCGTCTTGGCATTGCCCTCGACGAGTCCGCGGGCCGTGATCATCTCGCTGACGTAGAAACCGGCGCCGAAGCCGCGACACAACGACCGGAACGGAGCGTTCGTGATGCCGGCCATCGGCGCCAGCACGACGGGCGGCCATGCGCGCAGCGGGCCGATCGCGAGCGGACGGAACTCGCCCGGTTGTGCCAGCGGCGTGTCGCGCTCCGGAACGCTGCATCGCTTCGAATCCACGGGTGTCGTCCTGCGCGCCGCGCGCGGTCGGATCAGAGCTTCGCAGCCGGCTCGATCGGAGCGGCGAGGCTAGCGGCGGCTCCAGAATGGGTCGATGGCGCCGCAGTCGAGCGGGCCGAAGGCCGGCGGGACGGCGCCGCCGGCGGCGCCCGGCACCAGCTCCGTGCCGCGGAAGACCTGGTCGATCCGGCCGTCGAAGTTCGTGTCTTCCTCCTGCTTCGTGACGGCATCGCCCGCGAGATGCTGGATCACGTCCGGCTTGCGATCGTGGTTGGTGTCGGCGTCGATCCGGATGCGCGCGCCGCCCTGGTAGATCTCGCGCTGATCGGCGACGCCATCGCGGTTGGTGTCGAGCAGCGCCTCGACGACCTGTCCGCCCTCGACGCGAGTGCGGGCGTCGAAGCGGCCGTCCCCGGACGTATCGAGGCACTGGGCGCGCACCGAGCCGTCGGGGTCGAGGAAGAGTTTCTTGTTCGGGCGCGTCGCCTGGCCCTCGATCAGCTCCTGCGTCGTCGCGCGCCCGTCGCGGTCGAAGCGGCTCAAGACGTCCGGCGCGCCGTTGCCGGTGGTATCGCGCGCCTCGAGCACCGGGCGGCCGGCCTCGAAGGCGAGCCAGGTGTCGATGCGGCCGTCGCCGTTGGTGTCGCGCTGCTCCTCGGCGACGTTGCCCGCGGCGTCGTAGGTCTGCTTGACGCTGCGGTCGCCGCCGGCCTGCACCAGCTCGAGCGGCTTGCCGTCCCGGTACTTGATGGTGACATCCGGTTCGCCGTCGCCGTCGCGGTCCTCGCGGCGCTCGAGCACGTTGCCGTCGGCGTCCGCGAGGATCCACGTGTCGGTCCGGCCGTCGCCGTTGGTGTCCGTCTCCTGGAGCTGGTTGCCGTCGGCCGCGACGCGCGCCACCTGGTCGAAACGGCCATCGAAGTTCGTGTCCCGCTGCGTCCGCGCGGGCTGGCCGTCCTCGAAGTGCACGATCAGATCGGGCCGGCCGTCTCCGTTCTCGTCGCGTTCGGTCCGGACCTTCACGCCGTCTTCGAAGAAGGTCACCTGCTCGAAGCGCTTGCCATCCCCGTCGAGATCCTCCTCGATGCGGGCCGGACGCTCGTCGGCGTCGAACACGGTGACGACGTCGAAGCGTCCGTCGAAGTTCCGGTCCTCGAGCTGTCGGACCTTGCGCTCGCCCTCATACTCGACGACGACGTCGACTTTGCCGTCGCCGTTCGTGTCGCTCTCCGCGCGTGCGCCCTTGATCGTCGTCACGATCTCGTAGCGTCCGTCGCCGTCGCGATCCTCCTCTTCGCGCACGAGCTTGCCGTTCTTCCACAGACGGACGAGTTCCGGGTGTCCATCGCCGTCGGCGTCGGTCTCCTCGCGCTCGCGGCGGCCCTTCCGGTCGAACGTGACGGTCGTGTCGGGTCGCCCGTCGCCGGTGCTGTCGCGCATCTGGGCGCTTTGCCGGCCGTCGCGGAACATCAAGATCGTGTCGCGTTTGCCGTCACCCGTGCTGTCCTTTTCCTGCCGGATCGGAACCCCACCTTCGAAGACCGTGACGAGATCCGGTTCGCCGTCACCGGTTTCGTCGCGCTCCTCGCGGGTCACGTTCCCCTCGGCATCGAGCTGGCCGCGCAGATCCATCCGGCCGTCGCCCGTCGTGTCCTGCTCGAAGCGTGTCGGGACGCCGGCGGTGAAGAAAACGAAGCGATCCGGCTTGCCATCGCCGCGCTCGTCTTCCTCGAGGCTCGTCGTGCGCCCCTGCGCGTCGTGGCTTCGCCAGGCGTCGACGCGGCCGTCGCCGTTGCGGTCGGACAGCACGCGCGTCTCGCGCCCCGTCGCCACATCCAGTGTGACCCAGTGGTCGACCCGGCCGTCGCCGCTGCGGTCCTGCTCCTGCTTCTCGAGCCGGCCCTCGGGATCGTAGAAGTTCCACAGATCGACCCGCCCGTCGCGGTTCTCGTCGAGCTCGACGCGGACCAGCCGGCCGTCGGCGTGGATCTCGACGCGCTCGGGACGGCCGCGACCGGCCGAATCCGTGACACGGCGAACCACCTCGCCGTCCTGATAGGAAGCCGTGGTCTCGTAGTGGCCGTCGAAGTCGGCATCGATCTGCTCGCTCGCCACTCGCTCGTGGGCGTCGAACTCGTAGATCGCATCGATCTTGCCGTCGCCGTTTCGGTCCTCTTCCTGGCGGGCCTTGCGGCCGTCGCGGAACGTGATGACGGTATCGACGCGGCCGTCGGCGTTGGTATCGGCCTCGCTACGGATCGGGAGTTCGCCGTCGAAGTGGGTGGTCAGCTCGGGCCGTCCGTCGCCATCCGCGTCCTTCTCCTCGCGGACGCGAACGCCGTTCTCGAACACCACCAGCACTTCGGCCCGCCCGTCGCCGTCGAGATCGCGTTCCTGACGGACTTCCCGATCGTCCTCGAAATGCGAGACGGTGTCGAAACGCCCGTCGCCGGTGGTATCGGCCTCGCGGCGCACGCGCCGGCCGCGCTCGAAGAGGGTGACGGCGGTCGGGCGGCCGACGGCGTCGGGATCTTCCTCGACGCGCGTCTTCTCGCCGTCGGCGTACGAGATCGTCACATCGAAGTGACCGTCGCCGGTGGTGTCCTGGAACTCGCGCTGCTTCTCGCCCGCGGCGTCGAACTCGACGACGAGGTTCGGCTTGCCATCGCCGTCCGGGTCGTCCTCGATGCGCGCCGGCTTGCCGCCCTCGTAGCGGACCCGCCGGTTGATCTTCCCGTCGCCGGTCGTGTCGCTCTCCTCGCGTGCGGGCTGTCCGGAGACGTAGAAGATCGTCGTGTCCGGCTTGCCGTCCCGGTTGGTGTCGGCCCGCTGCACGACCGGTGCGCCGTTCTCGAACTCGACCCACTCGTCGACCCTGCCGTCGCCATCCGTGTCGCGTTCCTGTCGCGACGGACGGCCGCTCGCGTCGAAGCGGACGAAGGTGTCGAAGTTCCCGTCGCCGGTGGTGTCGGTTTCGGAGCTGTGGGGCTTGCCGCCCTTGTACTTCACGACCTCTTCGTAGCGACAGTCGCCATCGGCGTCGGTTCGCTTCTCGGCGAGTTCCTCGTTGTCGTCGTAGAGCAGTTCGACGGGAGGACATCTCTTCTGCGCGTACGCGGCGGACGAGCCGGTGATCAGCAGCGCAGTCGCGAGCCAGAACAGCGAGCTAGTTCGCAACGGCGGTGCTCGTCGTCTCGAGCGTGAAGGTCGCGGTGAGCTGCGAGTTGGCGAGGCAGCGCACGCGGTCCGTCATCGGCGGGAACGGGGAGGCGGCGCGCAGGGCATCGACGACCGAGGCGCCGACGCGCGCATCGTCGGCAGCGATCATCTCCACGCGGCTGGCCGAACCGCCGACGTCGATTTGGAAGCGCAGCTTGGCACGGACGCGGCCGGCGGGCGTCGAACCCGAAGTCGCCCAGCGCGCCAGCGTGCGATTCTTGATCTGATCCATGTACGCGCGCACCTCGGGTCGCGTATCACAGTTGGTGTCGCCGCCGCCGAGCACGGTCCCGGTGCCGCCCGGCCCCTTCAGGTTGCTGTCGCCCACGCGCGTGTTGACGTTCGCGAGGCGCGGGCCGTCCGGCGTGCCGAGGACGTCACGGCTCGACAGCATGCCTTCGCGGACCGACGAGCCGTTGCCAGTCGTCGCGCTCCCGGTGCCGACCGTCGTGCCGGAGGCGACGACCGCGCGCGGGCCCACCGAGACGCCGACCGGCGCGTTGCGTTCGATCGGGCCGCGCAGCGCCGGGGCGCCGGCGCCGCCGAGATCCACCGTGCTGACCGTTGCCGACACCGGGGACGGCGCGGCCTGGACCGACTCGACGGACAGCGGGGACCGCGAGATCTCACGCGGAGCGGCCACGGAACCCACCGTGCTCATGTCCAGCTTCCGGGCCTCGATCGCCGCGGAAGGCCTGGCGATCACGGTGGGGTTCACCACCTGCGGCTGGATCGCCTGCGCTTGCGGGGCGAAGTCGACGCTGCGCCGTTCGGCAAGCGCCTTGGGGGCCGGGGCCGGTGCGGGCGCCGGCTCCGGCTTGGCGACCGGGACCGGGGGAGGCCGCGGGGCCGGGACCGGCGCCGGCTCGGGCGCGCGCTCGCGCAGCGGCTCCGGTCGCCGGGGCGGCGGAGGCGGCGGCGGAAGCAGCGCGATCGGGATCGGCTCGTCTTTTTCCTCCGGGGGAGCGAGTGCCGAGGACACCAGCAGAGCGCCGAGCAATCCCGCATGGACGGCGACGGCGAGCAGCCCGGCGATCCAGCGGCGCGAGGACCTGGTCGGCTCCGGGCTCCCCATGCCGGGGAATGCGACCCGCGGAACGGCCCCGTGACGCGCTGCGGCGCCGACGCGCAGCGCCCGCATCGGCGAAGGCCGGGGGTTGCGATGCCGGATCACGAGGGAGGCCGCCATGGTGGACTCACGTTGCTGTCCGCCGATTCGACAGGCATCGGCTGGAGGTGGATCGTTGTGGATATCTCTCGCGGCCTCGCTGCGCTCGCTCCGCCGGGCGCGCCGCTCGCGTGCGCATGGCGCGCCGATCCCCACCATGCCCACCATGCGTCCCGTTCCGTGCGAGACGATCCCCCGAGTCCGCCGGGACCCGGTCCGCAGGGATCTCGCCTGCCGGGATCTCGTTCGACAGAACCCCGCCCGCGACCGGACCGGCCCCCGGGGCGGAGAAGCAGCTTTTCGGGAACCGTTGCTGGGACGCGATGGAGTCCGAAATCTTCGCACCCAGCTCCGCAAGGCTCGGCCGCAACGCTCGGCGAGATGGCCGCCGCAGGATCCGGAACCCCCCGACGTACCGAGGAAAACATGTCATGACGGAACGTAGACTCCACGCTGGGTGAGTGTCAACGCAGCGGTCGCAAGTGACGAGTTGCACACGGGTGACGTGGCCGACCCGTTCGCATCGGATACGGTACTCACTCGTCAGATCCCGGACGCACACGGAGGCTCGAACGTGGAATCCGACATCGTGAACGCGCAACTCGAGAACGCGACGGACCCGACCGCGCTGGATCCTGCCCAGTTGCTGGCCGGGGCAGACGCCGCGGCTGGCCAGACCTCGGCGACCACCGCGGTCCAGGACTACACGTTGATCCAGATGATCCACGACGGCTGGTACGCCAGCTACCCGCTGCTGCTGGGCTCTGTTTTCGTCCTGGCCGTCGCGATCGAACGTTTCTGGCGCTATGCCGGTCTCGAAAAGCGCTCGCGCGAGCTCACGCGCAACGTCGTGGAAGCGATCGCGAAGCGCGATCTCGCCACCGCCAACGCCCTGTGCACGACCGCGAAGACGCCGCTCGCGAGCATCTTCAAGGAAGGGCTCGCCTGGAAGAACATCGCGCTCGAGGATCTCGAGCGTGTGCTCTCGACGGCACGCCAGGAGGCGATTGCCGAGATGCGGCGCGGGCTGTGGATCCTCGGCACGATCGGCTCGCTCGCGCCGTTCGTGGGCCTGTTCGGTACGGTGGTCGGGATCATGAAGGCCTTCCACCAGATCGCGATCGAAGGCTCGGGCGGCTTCGCCGTCGTGGCGGCGGGGATCTCGGAAGCGCTGGTCGCCACCGCCGTCGGCCTCGGCGTCGCGATCGTCGCGCTGTCGTTCTACAACTATCTCCAGGTGCGGATCGGCAACATCGGAAGCGGCTGGGCGCGCGCGACGGAGCGGCTGGTGCAGTCGCTGCTCTACGTCGAGTCGGCGCTACAACCGCCCTCGCAGTCGCCGCCGCCCGCATCGGCACCGGAGGTCGGCCATGGCCATCCGCTCCCTGCCTAGCGCCGACGAGGCGACCGGCGACGACATCGTCGCCGAGATCAACATCACCCCTTTGACCGACATCTTCCTGGTGCTGCTGATCATCTTCATGGTGACCTCCTCGGTGATCACGAGCCAGGGCAAGGAAGTGGCGCTGCCGGAGGCCGCCATCTCGGCGCAGTCGCCGCAGGGGGTCACGGTGACGGTGACGGCCGAGGATGAAGTCACGGTGGACGGCGAGGTCGTGGCGCTCGATCAGCTCGAGCCGGTGCTGCGCGCGGCGCTCGAGAATGCGCGTGAGAAGGTGGTCGTGCTGCGCGGAGACCAGGGCGTCGTGCTCGGCCGTGCCGTCGGGATCCTCGATACCGCGCAGCGAGCCGGGGCGACCGGCATCGCGCTGGCGACCAGGCCTCCGGGGGCCTAGCCGTAGCCACGCCCCGCGTCAGGCGCCGCGCCGCCTCATCCAGGTGAGGGCGGCCGCCGCCAGACACAGCTCCGGAACCAGCAGGCCGACGCCGTAGAGCATCCGCAACGACTGCTGCGGCGTCAGCGGAAACTGGTCCGGCGTGAGGATCTTCGGCCGCAGGGTGATCGCGGCCTCACGGGCCGTCGCCCAGTGCACCGCGTTGAGCATCACGTCGCTGTTGTAGAGCGAACGCAGGTAGCGGTTGTTGGCGAAGTCGGAGTCCCCGAAGACGACGATGCGCGCGGCCCCGCTCTCGCGGGGATAGCGACCAGCGGCGATCAGCGGGAAGTAGTCCTCGGCGCCGTCGGGCGGGCGCCGGGGCGCGAGCCCCCGCTGGATCTCGGCGGTGTTGGGGGCGAGCCAGGCGCGGCGCGAGGAGAACGCCAGGCCGCGCAGCTGGTCGTCGGGCTCCGGCTTGCGGACCGGGAGCACCGGCCGCGCACGCCGGAAGAACAACATCTGGTTGGGACCGAAGCCGCGTGTCACCGGATGGTCGCCGAACTGGAACACGATCGGGTTGACGCCGGGCGGATCCCCTTCCACCGGGCCCGACGCCGGATCGACGACGACGGCGTCCGGCAGCTCGAAGCCCCAGCGCGCGAGCAACGCCTCGAGGCCCGTCTCTTCGCCGGGCTCGAGCAGTGCGACGAGCCGGCCACCGCGCGCCAGATACGCTTCGAGGGCGCCGAGAGTGGTGTCGCGGAACCGGCGCCTCGGCGCGACCAGCAGCAGCGCACTGGCGTCGTCCGGAAGCGCGGTGACGGCCGGCATGACGAGGTCGCGCAACTGGTAGCCTTCGCCGTCGAGGGCTGCCGCCAGGCCCGAGTAGCCGGCGTCATCGGTCTGGTCGAGGCGCCCCTCGCCCTCGCCGCGGCCGATGTAGAGGACCGTGCGCTGCGCCGTGCCGAGCCGCAGCAGCGCTTCCTGGATCGTGCCCTCGGTCGGACGCTCGACGACTTCGAAGCGGTCTCCGACCTCGAACACGATCGTGTTGGACGAGCCGACGCCGTAGCGGTCGGCTTCCTGGGATGCCTCGTCGAAGGTGCGTTCGTAGACCGCGAGGGAGCCGGCGCCGGCCAGCGTCTCGAGCAGCAGGCGGGTACTGCGCGCCCGGTTGTCCTGCGCCTCGTGGAACAGCGTGGCGGTGACGCCGTCCGGCAGCGCGGCGAGCGCCTGCCGGGTCGCCGGCGCCAGCGAGAAACGCTGGTCGGCCGTGACGTCCCAGACGAGTCCGCTGCGGGCCGCGACGCGCTCGCCCGTGTACGCGACGAGCAGGGCGAGACCCACCCAGGCGAAGCGCACGAGCGCAATCCGGCGCGCGGCCGGCGAGGCGCCGCCGCGCTGCGTGCGGCGCAGGGCGAGCGCCCCGGCGCCGAGCAGGCACACGGCGGCGACCGCGAGATTGGCGAGCGCAAAGGCCGGCACGTCCCGGTCGGCGTAGAACGCCCCCAGCCCGAACAGCAGTGCAACGACTCCGACGGTGGCGAGCTCTCGCATCGTCAGCGCAGCCTCTGCTGGTCCCAGGCCAGCCGCGCTACCGCCAGCGCCACGACGACGTACCCGGCGAAGTACGCGAGATCCTGGGCGCGGATCAGGCCTTCGGCGAAGGCGCCGAAGCGCGGCAGCATCGACAGCGGATCGATCCAGGCCGCCAGCGTCTCCGGCAGGAACTGGGTGGTCCAGCGGAAGTCGTACAGCACGAACGCGATGGCGTAGGCGGACACGGCGGCCAGCAACTGGCTGCCGGTGAAGGCCGAGCACGCCAGCCCGATCGAGGCGAGCGCGATCCCCAGCCCGAACAGGCCCGCGTAGACGGCCAGCAGGTGCGGCAGTCCGAGTCCCGCACGCAGGATCGAGGCGGCAGGGTAGACGAACGACAGCGCCATCAGCAGCGCCACGAACCCATAGGTGGCGAGGAACTTGCCGGCGACGATCTCGCCGGGCGTCAGCCGCGTCGTGGCCAGCAGCTCGTCGGTGCCGCGCGCTCGCTCTTCGGCGAACACGCGCATCGTGACCAGCGGGATCAAACCGATCAGGGTGAGGGCGACGGCCTCCATCACCGGCAGGAAGACCTGATCGCGGAGGTTGACGTAGGTCGGGATGGTGCCGGTGGAGAACCCGCCCATCGTGCTGCTCGAATAGAGGAACAGGATCTGGTTGTAGATCCGGAGATGGTCGAAGAAGAGCAGCGCCGTGACGAGCGCGATGCCGGCCATCGTCAGCCACGCGAGCGGCGAACCGAACAGCACCGCGAGTTCCTTGCGCAAGAGCGCCCGCAGTCGCGTCACGGCAGCGCCCGCCGTCGCATCAAGGCCGGACGCCTTCGGCGAAGAGCGCCAGCGGATCGGGTCCGCCCAGCACTTCGTCCGCCGGCCCGAGTGCGACGATGCGCCCCGCCGCCAGCACGGCCACGCGGTCGCACAGCTCGCGCGCTTCGGCGAGGTCATGGGTGCAGATCACGAGGGTGCGGGTGCCGGCCGCGGCGTGCAGCAGGCGGCGGACATCGGCCTGCTGGAGCGGATCGAGACCTCCAGTCGGTTCGTCGACGATCAACAGCGGCGGATCGAGCAGGAAGGCCTGCGCCAGCGAGACGCGCTGTTGGAAGCCCTTCGAGAGATGCCCGACGAGCCGGCGGCCGACGTCGTGGAGCTGGAACTCCGTAAGGACGCGATCGACGGCGGCGTCGAGGGCAGCTCCGGAGAGGCCGCGCGCCCCGCCGATGAAGCGCAGGAAGCCGCGCACGCGCAGGTCCGGGTAGAGCCGCGACGTCTCCGGCACGAAACCGAGGCGTTCGTGCACCGCATCGGGATCGTCGGCGGGCGAGAGTCCGTCGACGCGCACGACGCCGCTGGTCGGCACGAGCCAGCCGGTGACGCAGCGGATGAACGTCGTCTTGCCGGCGCCGTTGGCGCCGAGCAGGCCAAAACTCTCCCCCGGCTCGATCCGCAGGTCGATGCCGGCGAGCGCCTCGAACGAGCCGAAGCGCCGGACCAGACGCTCGGCCTCGACTGTCAGGCCGGATCGGGCTTCGCTCTGCGGTTCCTGGTGGGCCGCACGGCCGGTGTCTGCGCGCATCTGCGAAGTCATGGGATCGGGACTATAGACGCGCGAGCGCATCGAAATAATCCGGCCAGGTCTTCGCGACGCAGCCGGGGTCGCGGATCACGACGCCGGGGACGCGCAGCCCCGCGAGCGCGAAGGCCATCGCCATCCGATGGTCGTCGTAGGTTTCGATGGTGGCGCCGCGCAGCGGCCCTGGCTCGATTTCGAGCCAATCGGCACCGGTGCGGGCCCGCGCGCCGAGCTTGCGCAGCTCCGTCTCGAGCGCGGCCAGCCGATCGGTCTCCTTGATCCGGAGGTTCGCGACGTTGCGGATCCGCGTCGTGCCGTCGGCGAACAGCGCAACCACGGCCAGCGCGAGGACGGCGTCCGGCAGATCGTTCATGTCGACGTCGACCGGGCGCAGGCGGCCACTCGGACCCTCGAGCGACACGCCATCGCCGCTCCGCTCGACGCGGCAGCCCATCTGTTCGAGGATCCCGAGCAGCCGGAAGTCCGACTGCGAGGAGGTCGCGGGAATCTGCGGGACCCGCACGATGCCTCCCGCGATCGCGGCGGCGGCGAACGGGTAGGCCGCTGCCGACGCATCGGGCTCGATCGCGAAGCGGCAGGCGGCGTAGTGGCGGCCCGCCGCGACGCGCAGGGTGTTCCCGTCCTCGCTCCACGAGGCCTCGGCCCCGAAGGCGGTCATCACCTGCAACGTGAGATCGACGTAGGGTCGCGAGACCACCGTGCCGGCGATCGGCTCGAGGACGACGTCCTCGTGTGCATACGGCGCCGCCAGCAGCACGGCGGTCACGAACTGGCTCGATCGGCTCGCATCGATCTGCGTGCGGCCGCCGCGCAACCCGCGGCCGGCGACCCGCAGCGGCGGACAGCCCGCCCGCCCGAGGATCTCGATGCGGGCGCCGAGTCCGCGCAACGCCTGCACCAGGTCGTCGATCGGGCGCTCGCGCATGCGGGCGGTGCCATCGATGACGACCGGACCCTCGGCGAGGGTCGCCGCCGCCGTGAGGAAGCGCGCGGTCGTACCCGAGGCCCGGGCGTCGAGCGGCGCGGAGGGCGCGCGGAGGCGCCCCCCGTGCCCGGTGACGTGCCACGTGTCCCCGTTTGCGACGATCTCGACGCCGAACGCAGCGAGTCCCTGTCGCATCGCGTCGGTGTCGTCGCTGGTGAGCGCGCCGGCGAGCGTACTGGTCCCGGACGCGAGCGCCGCACAGACGGCCGCCCGGTTCGTGATGCTCTTCGAGCCGGGCACCGGGACCGTGGCATCGAGCGGACCGCGCAGCTCGATCGTCAGCTCCTGCGGTGCGCGCGGGGCCGGTTCATTCATGCGCGGCTCACCGGCCGTGACCGATCGGCTCGCGTTCGTCGCGGCGCTTCATCGTGCGGCGCAGCGGGGCAGGGCGACCGGGATCGACCGGGCCCTCGGGTCCCTCCGGCCGATCGCCGGCCACGGGGCCGAGCGGCCGCCGGCGGCATCCGATGCGGGCAAGGGGGTGTGGGTCATGGGGTCTCCATCGTCGCGGTCCGCGGGGCAAGCTAGCGAACCCGCGCGTCGCGGTGGGTCGGCGTTGACACCCCGATGCGGGTCCGGGATACTCCGCCACCGCTGGTTTTTTCACAACGATCTCGCGAGTTTACGGCTCTACCCACCACCCGCCACCCGCCCCGCACGTTGCGATGCACGTTGCGATGGTTTCGGACGAGCGCCGGTTCGCCTGCTGCGAGCCGGGACCCGACCCGGGACCCGGGTTCGGACGCGGATCGCGGGCATGCCGGGCGGATGGGTGCGGAGTGCGCTGCCGGCCTCGATCGGTTCCGACCGCGACGCGTGTAGGGCGAGGCAGGTAGGGGACGAGGGAGAGACATGGCCAAGGTCCTGGTAAGTGACTCGTTGGCGCCGCCGGGACTCGAACTCCTCGAGCAGACGCGCGGGCTCGAGGTCGACTACGCGCCGGGGCTCACGCCGGCCGAACTGCTGGAGCGGATCCAGGACGCCGAAGGCCTCGTGATCCGCAGCGGCACCAAGGTGACGCGTGACGTCCTCGCGAAGGCCGGCAAGCTGCGCGTCATCGGCCGCGCCGGGATCGGGGTCGACAACATCGATGTACCGGTTGCGACCGAGCGCGGCATCGTCGTCGTCAACACCCCGTCCGGCAACAACGTGACGACGGCGGAGCACGCGATCGCGCTGCTCGTCTCGCTCGCCCGGCACATCCCCCAGGCCACGGCCTCGATGAAGGCCGGGAAGTGGGAGAAGACGGCGTTCACCGGGATGGAGCTGTCGAACCGGACCTTGGGGGTGCTCGGACTCGGCAACATCGGCCAGGTGGTGGCGCAGCTCGCCCAGGGGCTCGGCATGCGCGTCATCGCCTACGATCCGCATCTGCCCGACGAGATCGCTGCCAAGCTGGACATCGAGCTGGTGAAACTCGAGGATCTTTGCGCGCGCGCGGACGCCATCACCGTGCACGTGCCGAAGACCAAGGAGACGAGCCCGCTGCTGGGCGCGGCGGCGCTCGCCCAGTGCAAGCGCGGCGTCCTGGTCGTGAATGCGGCACGCGGCGGGATCATCGACGAGAAGGCGCTGCTCGCGGCGCTCGACAGCGGCCAGGTGGCCCGCGCCGCCCTCGATGTCTTCGAGCAGGAGCCGCCCGCGAAGGACCACCCGCTGGTGCAGCACCCGGCGGTGATCTGTACGCCGCACCTCGGCGCCTCGACGGAACAGGCCCAGCTCAACGTCGCGATCCAGGTGGCCGAGCAGGTGCGGGACTACCTGCTGGCCGGGGAGATCCGCAACGGCGTCAACGTGCCCTCGGTTTCCCCGGAGATCCTGTCGCAGATCCGGCCGTACCTGCTGCTCGGCGAGAAGCTGGGTCGCTTCCAGGGCCAGCTGTACCCCGGCAAGGTCGATGAGATCGAGATCGAGTATGCGGGGGACGTCGCCGATCTGCGCGTCGCTCCGATCACGATCGCCGTGCTGAAGGGGCTGCTCGAGAGCGTCACGGATCGGGTCAACATGGTGAATGCGCCGGTGGTGGCGCGGGAGCGCGGGATCAAGGTAATCGAGTCGAAGTCGAGCGTGTCGACGGACTACGCGAGCACGATCACGACGCGCGTGCGGGGATGCGTGGATCGACTGGTCGCCGGCGCCGTCTTCCACGGTGTGCAGCCCCGCATCGTGCGCCTCGACGACTTCATCCTCGAGGCCATTCCCGAGGGCTTCGCGTTGCTGCTGCACAACCTCGATCGACCCGGGGTGGTCGGTCAGGTCGGCACCATCCTCGGGGAAGAGGGTGTCAACATCTCACGGATGCAGCTCGCGCTGCAGCGCGAGCGCGGTGAGGCCGCCATGCTGGTCAACGTCGATGCCGCACCGGCCGAGACTGCGATAGAACGCTTGCGCAACCTGCCGCACGTCATCTCCGCCGTGCTGTTGGAGCTCTAGCCATGGCGACACTCGTAGCCGTCGGTGCGCAATGGGGAGACGAGGGCAAGGGAAAGATCGTCGACTGGCTGTCGCCCCAGGCGGATCTGGTGGTGCGCTTCCAGGGCGGCAACAACGCCGGACACACGCTCGTGGTGGACGGCGAGCAGACGATCCTGCACATCGTTCCGTCGGGTGTCTTGCACGAGGGGACCGTCAACCTGATCGGCCCCGGCGTCGTCGTGGATCCGGGGGAGCTGATCGCAGAGCTCGATCGGCTGCGCGCGCGCGGCGTGTTGCGGGATCCTGCGCGAGTCCGCGTATCGGGCCGCGCGCATGTGATCCTCGACTGGAACATCGCGCTCGACAAAGCGCGCGAGAAGAGTCGCGAGGACGCGGCCATCGGCACCACCGGACGCGGGATCGGTCCGACCTACGAGGACAAGGTGGCGCGCCGTGGGATCCGGATCGCCGACCTGCTCGATCCCGACGCCCTGCGTGCGCAGGTGGAGCGGCTGGTCGAGGAGAAGAACTTCGAACTGACCGAGATCCATCACTGGCAACCCGTCGACGCCGAGGCGATCCTCGCCCGGACCCGGGAGTACGGACGTCAGCTCGCGCCCTTCGTCGACCACACCGGCCGCATCCTCAACACCGCCCTGCGGGAGGGCAAGAACGTGCTCTTCGAGGGAGCTCAGGGAACCTTCCTCGACGTCGATCACGGCACCTATCCGTACGTCACCTCTTCGAACTGTGTGGCGGGCGCTGCCTGCACCGGAGCTGGAATCGGGCCCACGAAGATCGATCGGGTGCTCGGGATCTCGAAGGCGTATACGACGCGTGTCGGCGGCGGCCCGTTTCCGACCGAGGACACCGGGTCGCTCGGCGAGCAGCTGCGTCAGCAGGGATCCGAGTTCGGCGCCACCACCGGCCGGCCGCGGCGCTGTGGATGGCTCGACATCGTGATGCTGCGCGAGGCTGCGACGGTCAACGGCCTCACCGGTCTGGCGCTGAACAAGATCGACATCCTCTCGGGCTTGCCGGAGCTCCAGATCGCGACGGCCTACCGGATCGATGGCAAGCAGACCGATGAGTTCCCGATGACGCTCGGAGAGCTCGCGCGCGCCGAGCCGGTCTACGAGACCCTGCCGGGCTGGGATGCGGATCTCTCCGATGCCCGCCGCTGGCAGGATCTGCCCGACGCCGCGCGGCGCTACGTCGATCGCATCGAAGCGCTGGTCGAGGTTCCCGTCGAGCTGATCTCGGTCGGCGCCGGGCGCGACGCGACGATCGCCCGCAGCGACCCGTTCCGGTCGAGCTGAGCCGCCACTTGGAGATCGAAGCGCGGGATCTGCAGTTCAGCCGGGGAGATCGACCGATCTTCCGCGGTCTGTCCTGTCGCTTCCCGCGTGGGAAGATCAGCGTGGTCGCGGCGGCGAGCGGCGGTGGCAAGACGACCCTGCTGCGCATGATCGCGTGCCTGTTGCGCCCCGATTCGGGGGCCATTCTCGTGGATGGGACGCGCGACCTGGTCAGCTTGTCACGGGCCGAGTCCGATGCGTGGCGGCACCACGTCGGCATGCTGTTCCAATTCGGCGCGCTGCTCGACATGCTCACGCTCTATGACAACGTCGCGCTTCCGCTGCGCGAGCATTCGAAGCTCACGGAAGCCGAGATTCACGACGAAGTCCGCCGGGTCTTCGAGGCCGTCGGCCTCGAAGGGGTCGACCAGTTGCTGCCCGGCGAGCTGTCCGGCGGCATGGTGAAGCGGGCGGGCCTGGCCCGGGCCCTGATCGAGAAGCCCGAGGTCCTGCTCTGCGACGAGCCGTTCTCCGGGCTCGATCCGCCGACCGTGCGCAAGGTCGAGGAGTTGCTGCAGGCGGTGAACGAACGCACCGGTGCGACCGTCGTCATCACCTCCCACCATCCACTCTCGACGATGCGCATCGCCGATCATCTCGTGATGATCGGGGAAGGCCGGGCGGTCGAGGGGACGCCGCAGACGCTGGTGCGGGAGGATGCCCGGGTGGCCGACTTCTTCGAAGAGGCCCTGTCGCCGCCCGCGGTCGCGAGGGGGGCGTCTTGAATCCGATCGCCGGGGTCGGCCGGCTCGGCGCCTGGGCGATCGGGTCGGTCCGTGCCCTCGGTCGCTTCACGCTGTTCGCGCGCACGCTACTCGGGGCCGGCGCCTCGCCGCCCCTGCGCCTGCGGCGCCTCGTCGCCGAGGTCTACGACGCCGGCGTGCTGTCGCTGCTGATCGTCTGCGTGTCGGGCTTCGCGGTCGGGATGGTGCTGGGGCTGCAGGGCCACAACACCCTGGTTCGCTTCGGCGCCGAAGAAAACCTGGGGGCGGTCGTCGGCCTGTCGCTGATCCGCGAGCTCGGTCCGGTGCTGACCTCGTTGCTGGTGGCGGGCCGGGCCGGTTCGGCGATGGCCGCCGAGATCGCGGCGATGGTGGTCACCGAACAGCTCGATGGGTTGCGCATGATGTCGGTCGACCCGCTCGACTTCGTGGTGGCTCCGAAGGCGCTCGGCATGATCCTGGCGATGCCGCTGCTCTCGACACTATTCGTGGTCTTCGGGATCCTCGGGGGCTGGGCGGTCGGGGTCATCGTCCTGGGAGGGGACGCGGGCGCGTATCTCTCGACGCTCGAGCAGGCCACCGAGTTCTCCGAAGATGTCCTCGGTGGCTTGATCAAGGCGGCGGTGTTCGGTGTGCTGGTCGGCTTCATCGCGACGTATCAGGGTTTCACCGCCCGCGCGACGACGGCGGGTGTCAGCGCGGCGGCGACTTCGACGGTGGTGATCGCGTCGGTCGCGACGCTGATCTTCGATTACTTCATCACGGCGCTCTGGGGGTACTGAGTCACATGCGCGAGACGCCGAACCGCGAACTCTGGGTCGGATGCTTCGTCCTCGTCGCCATGGCCGGCCTGGCCTGGCTGTCCTTGTCGGTCGGGGGGCTGGAGCTGTTTCGACCCAAGGGGCTCGAGCTGGTGGCCTCCTTCGACGAAATCGGTGGGCTGAAGAGCCGCGCCCAGGTGGTGATCGGCGGCGTCAAGGTCGGACAGGTGAAGGCCATCGATCTGGCCGACGACTTCCGGGCGCAGGTGACGCTCGAGGTCGATGGCGAGCTGGCCTTGCCGGCCGATACCTCGGCGTCGATCCTCACGGCCGGCGTCCTGGGAGATCAGTACATCGCGCTCGAACCCGGCGGCGACCCCGAGACGCTGGAGTCCGGAGAGGCCATTTCGTTCACGCAGGGCGCCGTGATCCTGGAGCGATTGATCGGCAAGCTGATCCAGAACATCGGTGGAGGTTCCAGCAAATGACGTGTCGGCTGCCGCGGATCGCCATCCTGCTCGTGTGGGTCTGCTTCGCCGCCGGCTGCGCCTCGGGCCCACCGGACGATCCCTGGCAAGGCTTCAACAAGCCGGTGTTCCGCTTCAACGAAGGAGCGGATCGCTACGTCCTGCGTCCCGTCGCGATGGGCTGGCAGTTCGTCACCTTCGAGGGCCTGCGCCACGCCGTGCAGCGCTTCTTCTTCAACGCGTCCTTCCCTTCGCGCTTCGTCAGCAGTCTCGGGCAGGGGCAAGCCGGGAAAGCCGCCGACGAGACGGGCCGATTCATCGTCAATACGACCGTCGGTCTGGCCGGCTTCTTCGACCCGGCGACGCATTTCGGCTTCCCCCGGCACGACGAGGACATCGGCCAGATGTTCGGACGCTGGGGGATCCCGCCGGGGCCTTTCGTGATGCTGCCGCTCCTGGGCCCGGCCAATCCCCGCGATACCGTCGGCATGATCGGCGATCTGGCGCTGAGTCCCTTCCTGTGGATTCCGGCGCCGGTCTACGGCACCGGCCTCGTCAACGTGGTCAACAGCCGGGCGCTCTCGGACGAAGAGATCCAGAACGCCCGGCGCACCGCCCTGGACTTCTACGTCTTCGTGCGCGATGCCTACACGCAGAATCGTGAGGCCGCCGTCCGGAACCAGGAGCAGCGCTCCCGAGCCAAGGGCGGCAGCCCCTTCGATGATCTTTACTACTTGCCCGAGGAGGAGTGAGAGCCATGCGCCGCCTGCCCCCCCCGCTCGCAGCCCTCGCCCTGCCGATCGCCGTCCTGATCGTTGTCGAGGCCGTCGCCGAGTCCTCCGTCGATCCCGCCGAGGCGGAGGCGCGCCATTTCGTCCAGCAGACGATCGACGACGTGATGGAGATTCTGCACGATTCGACGCTGGCGCTCGAACAGAAGAAGAACCGCGTCGAGAAACTCGCCTACGACCGCTTCGAGTTCCAGCTGATCTCGCGCTTCGTACTGGCCCGCAACTGGAACGCGATGACCGAGCAGCAGCGCAGCGATTTCGTCGATGCGTTCAAGAAGCATCTTTCGGTGACGTATCGCGACGCGCTCGACAGCTTCCGTGACGAGAAGATCACCATCGAGGCCTCGCGTCTCGAGCCCCGCGGTGACGTCACCGTGATGACGCGGGTCCACCAGAACTCCGGTGACACCCAGGTGGACTATCGACTGCGCAAGACCCCGGAAGGCTGGCGGGGAATCGACATCATCATCGAAGGCGTATCGCTGGTCCAGAACTTCCGTAGCCAGGCCCAGGAGATCATCGGCGCCGAGGGGGCGGATGCGTTGATCCAGAAGCTCCGCAACAAGCAGATCGATCTCGAGACGGGCACCCGGAAGAGCTGAGCGCGCCCGCGCCCCCGTTCGCTACCGTCGCTCCGCACGCGCCCGCCGGGCCGTTAGCTCAATGGTAGAGCAGCGGGCTTTTAACCCGTTGGTTCTGGGTTCGAGTCCCAGGCGGCCCACCAGTGAAAACAAGCGGTTGCGTCGTTTCGTCGGGATCGCCCTCTTGGGCAGGGCCTCGGCCTCGATCCGAAACCGAGACCGGATTCGAAGCGACGAGCTGCTGACAGGGTTGCCGAAAATCGGCCGACGAGGTTCGGAGGCGGGCGGGAGGAGCACACCCTGCGCCGATGTCCTCGGCGGACGAGCTTCGGCGCTGCGCACGGCTTTGGTACGGCCGCCTCCGGATTTCGGCTCCGGGTGTGCTCCTCCCACCCGGCGCTGCGCGTTCGCCAGTGGCCGATTTTCGGCAAGCCTGTGAGTGTGCTTCAGCTCCCAGGGGATGGGGCTGAATGAGTGGCACGTCTTGCGCGCAGGGCCGGTATTGACAAAAATGTAAAGCTAGACAAAAATGCACTCGATGAGGCTGCCCGAATGAGGGAGAAGCCACTTGGCCGGATTGCCGGGGTTCACGGCGGATGGTGTGCTGCCCGAAGGCGCCTTCGCGCTGACGCCCGGCGCGGTCCGCGAGTCAATGCTGGTGAAAGGCCCCGGGGCCAGACGACCCGCATTGGGACGCTGATTGGAGGAGGCAGCTCGTCGACAACCGCGAGGTCCTCGTGCGGGAGCTCTGGGAAGTGGGGGGTCACGGAGATCTTCATCGATGGATCATTCCTCGAGGACAAGGACCATCCGAACGACATCGACGGCTACTTCGAGTGCGACTGGCGCGAGTTCGTTTCCGGTGCGCTGCAGGATCGGCTCAACCAGCTGGATCCCCATCGCGCCTGGACCTGGGATCCTGCCGAGCGTCGGCCGTACCGCAGCTACCCGAAGAAGCAGCTCCCCATGTGGCACCAGTACCGGGTGGAGCTCTACCCGCCTCTTCCCGGCCTGATCGCGGGCCACGACAGTCGCGGGAACCCGCTCGAGTTCCCGGCCTTCTTCAGGACATCCTGTCGTCCGCTTCCCAGCGGTGCGACGCAGAAGGGGATCGTCAGGATCCGGAGGCAACCATGATCCGCACCGATGCCGAGTACCAGGAGGCGCGCGCGAGGCTGCTCGAGGAGCGGCGGCGCTTGAGCGAGCACGAGGCTCGCATGAAGGAAATGGACCTCTCCGCTGCGGAGCGAAAGCGCGCGCTCGATCCGCTCCAGTCCTTCTCGGCTCAGCTCGAGGAGGAGATGGAAGCCTACGAGCGAGCGCAGCGCGGAAGCTTCGAACCTACGACGAATCTGCATGGCCTGGGGCGGTTGCTCATCGGAGCTCGCATCTACCGCGGCCTCAGTCAACGCGAGCTGGCGGCGCTCCTCGGCGTTCATGAATCCCAGGTCTCGCGTGACGAGCGCAATGAGTACGGCTCGATCACGGTAGAGAGAGCATCTCGGATTCTCGAGGCGCTCAAAGTCGAGCTGGTCTCGGAGCTGAAACCGGGTCCGAAGGCGTGACGGCCGGAACTCCTTCCGCGGAACACTTGCGGAGTGGACCCGGAAACGGACATGCGGGCGCGCACGGCGAAGCTCACGACGGCGGCCTCGGCCGCCTGCTCCCTTCTCGGCGGAGACGCTACTGTCCTACCGCGGAAGCTCGCCGTCGGGACTTCGGGCCCTCGCGGAGGGCTCCGTGCGCACCGAGATCGCGCAAGCGATCGGGTTCGTAGGCGGGCAGCGGGCGGATTCCGTTCCGGGGGAGGCAGGAGATGACGGAGATCAGCAGGGTTGGCGGCGCGAGCCGGCGGCGGTTCTGGTTCGCACGGCGCGCTCTCGCCGTCGTCGGCGCTGCGGCGCTCGTCGGCGCGGGAGGAGCGGGCTGCTTCACGAGTTCGACGCTGCAGGCCAGCTCCGAGAGCTCGTCGAAATCGAGCGGCAGCTTCTCGGATTCGATTGGTTCGAGTTCGCGCAGCAGCTCCGGCGGCGGCGACGACCAGTCGGCGTACTACCGGGACGTGCGCGACGCCGCGGCCAGTGTCGCGGCGACGCAGGATGAGTCCGCTCGGCTCGAGCGCGAGATCGGCGCCATCGCGCGCGCGCATGACGTCCTCGACTGGGAGCGCGACGACGGGACCTACCGCGAGATCGGCCGGGGTCTCGCGAGTGCCGGGGTCGTTCCCGAGCGCCTCGATGCGCTCGCCGATCAGCTTTCGCACGGCGACGAACGGCGCCGCACGTTGATCGAAGAGGGTTTCCGGGCAGAACAGACGCGTTGAAGGCGAGCGCCGCGTTCCTATTCGTCCTCGTCGCCGCCGCGCTTGGCGGGCCCCGGTCAGCCGATGCGGCATCCGTCGACTACCTGTACCTGGCATCGAACGTCGGCGGTTCGAGCGGAGGGCACGTCGCGCTGCGTTTCGGTGCGATCGTCTTCGACTACCGGGTCGGGGATCTGCGCACCTTGCGACTGCATCGGACCCCGATCGACGCGTTCCGCTATGACGCGCAGGTGCTGGGCAACCGGACGATCCGCGCCTCGCGCGTCGAGATTCGGGAGGATCGCTACGACGCGCTGTGGCGGCAGTTCAACCGGCGCTACCTGATCGCAAGACGCAGCTTTGCGATGGTCGAAGCGCTGCGCGAGGAGCAGCGCTGGCTCGAGCGACGGGCGCACGACGCGTCGACCGGGGCGGAAGCTTCGCGCGGGACGATGCAGGAAGTCGCCGGCGCCGGGTTCTTCGATCTCTCGGCGCCGAAGGACTCCGAGTCGTCTGCGCTCGCTGCGCTGCGCGCCCGGATCGAGTCCCGGTACGGGGTCGCGTTCCTGGCCGAGCGGATCCGTGACTTCGAAGCCGAGCTGGCAGGACTCGAGCCGACGCGCGCGGCGCCGATCGCGGTTCTGGCGCCGGATGCCTGGCCGCCGGCGGCGGTCCTGTTCACCGAGAGACAGCGCGAGCTCGCGCAGTGGATCGTCGCGCTGCGCGCGCTCGGGCGCGCGGCGCCGCTACACCCGGAGGCGCTGCGAAACGACGGAGACGCCGCGCCTGTGCTCGCAGTGGAGGAACGGGCCGCCCTGGCCGGATTCGCCGGCGCGCTCGAGGCCTCCTTGGTCGAGCTGGTGGCCTCGGTGCGTGAAGACGCCGGCCTCGCGCTGCTGGTGGGGCTTGCACGACTCGACGCCCTTGCGCGCACGCCGGCCACGGGCCGGCTGTATCTGCTCGACGCATTTCCCGCCGGAGCCGACTTGCTGGCGCCTTCGGCGCCGCGTGCCGGGCCGGATCCCTATCTCACCGAATGGCATGACCATGCCGCGGCGCGCTTCGCCGCGGCGCGCGCCCGACTCGCGGATCCGCGACCGCTCCGGGAGCCGGACTACGCGCGGCTCGAGGAGAGCGGCAATCGCTGGCTCGAGCTCCACAACGGCCTGGCCGGTCGGCGCGCCATTCGGCGCGATCCCGGACTGGAGCTCCCGGCTCCACGGGCAGCGGTCTCGGATCTGCCGCTGCCGATCCTGTCCGAGCCGGAGCTGGCGGAGGCACTCGCGGCTGCGAGGCTCCGGCACGAGCGTGCGCTCCAGGCGCTGCGCGACGCCTACGGCTACGACCTGATCGCGCGAAACTGTGTCACCGAACTGCTCTCGACGATCGGCGACTCGCTGCAAGAGCGAGCCGTGGAGCCTCGGCTCGCCCCGCTCGCCTTCATTCCATTTCTGTCGTTCGCCTGGTTCGGGCGCGAGCACGAGGTGACACGAAGCTGGCAGGAGCCGTCGTTGCGACACGCCCGCATCGCCGCACAGGTACGCGAGGAGAACGATCTGCTGGTGTTCGCCCGGGAGTCGAACACGCTCAGCTCGACGATCTACCGCCATCACGACGGCGAAGGATTCTTCCTGTTCTTCACCGACGACCGTTTGCTGCTGCGTCCGCTCTTCGGCGCATTCAATCTGGCGGCCGGTCTCGCACAGTCGGTCTACGGCGTCGGGCGGCTGCCCTTCGACGCCGGTCGCATGCTGCGAGCGGGCCTCGCGTCGGCCGGCTACAGCCTGCCGGAGCTGCTGTTCGTGAACATCCGCAAGGGTACGCTCCGCTACGGTCCCGGTGCGCTTCTGCCCAACGAGGCGGATCCCCCTGCGCCGGCGCCGGAAGCGGGGGCGGGATCTCCGGCGATGTAGCGCTGATGGAGCTCGATGGCGGGCTCGGCGCGTGGCCGCAGCCGCAGGTTCAGGACTTCGACGAACAGCGAGAACGCCATCGCCGAATAGACGTATCCCTTGTTCACGTGCTGCCCGAAGCCGTCGGCGATCAGGATCACGCCGATCAGCAGCAGGAACGAGAGCGCGAGCATCTTCATCGCGGGGTGACGCTCGATGAAGGAGCTGATCCGGCCGGCAAAGGCCATCATCGCGAGGACGGCGATGACGACGGCGGCCACCATCACTTCGATGCGCCGCGCCATGCCGACGGCGGTGATCACGGAGTCGAGCGAGAACACGATGTCCAGCAGCAGGATCTGGACGAGGATGGAGCCGAAGCCGACTCGCCGTCCGGTGACGGTCAGCTCGTGGACGCCGCCTTCGAGCTTGTCGTGGATCTCCCAGGTGGCCTTGCCGACCAGGAAGAAGCCGCCGAGCAGCAGGATCACGTCGCGGCCATCGAAGGCGTTGCCGAGCACGGCGAACAACGTGCGCGTGAGACCCATGATCCACGTGATCGCGAACAGCAGCGCGATGCGCATGCCCATCGCGAGCAGCAGACCGAGGCGCCGGGCGCTGGCCTGTCGCTCACGAGGCAGCTTGCCGGTCAGGATCGAGATGAAGACGATGTTGTCGATGCCGAGCACGATCTCGAGCGCCGTCAGCGTCAGCAGCGCAACGAGGTTCTCGCTGGTGAGAAGAGCTTCCACAGGATCCCCCGATCCGGATGAAGGGCGGGGGAAAAGGTATGGGAAGCCGTGCGAATCGGCTGCTCGGCTGCGATGGTGCGACGGTGCAGCGGGTGGCGGGTGGCGCTCAGCGGCCTCGCCGCTTCGGCAGGTACAGATCGGTGATCGTGCCGGCCGCCACCTCGGCCGCGAACGCCACCGTCTCGGACAGCGTCGGGTGCGGATGGATGGTGAGGGCGATGTCTTCGGCGTCGGCGCCGAGCTCGATCGCCAGCGCGCACTCTGAGATCAGCTCGCCGGCATGCGGCCCGACGATGCCAGCGCCGACGAGCCGTCCGGTCTCCTTGGCGAACAACAGCTTCGAGACGCCCTCCGCACGGCCCATGCCGAGCGCGCGGCCGCTGGCCTGCCAGGGGAAGCGCGAGACCTCGACCTCGAGGCCCTGCGCCTTCGCGTCAGCCTCCCCGAAGCCGACCCACGCCAACTCGGGATCCGTGTAGGCGACCGACGGAATCACCGTGGTGTCGAAGGCCGACGGCAGGCCGGCAATCACCTCGGCGGCGATCTTGCCCTCGTGGCTCGCCTTGTGCGCGAGTAGCGGCGGGCGGGCGAGGTCCCCGATGGCATGGATGTGCGGCAGGTTCGTGCGCAGGCGCTCATCGACCGGCACGAAGCCTCGCTCGTCGACCCGCAGGCCGGCCGCATCGGCGCCGAGACGGTCCCCGTTCGGGCGCCGGCCGACCGCCACCAGCAGGCGGTCGAAGCTCCGCGGCTCCGGGGCCTTCTCGCCCTCGAAGCGCACGTGCAGTCCGCCGGATCGTGCGTCGACCCGCGACACACGGGTTCCGAGGTGGAGGGCGGCCCAGCGCTCGCGCAGCCGCCTCTCGAGCGGGCGCACGAGATCGGCGTCCGGTCCCGGCAGCAGCCGGTCCTGCATCTCGACGACGGTGACCTCGGAGCCGAGCGCGCCGTAGACGGTGGCCAGCTCGAGCCCGATGATGCCGCCCCCGACGACCAGCAGCTGCGCCGGAATCGAGTCGAGCGCGAGCGCCGACGTCGAGTCGAGCACGCGGGGATCGTCGGGCAGACCCGGCAACGGCACCGGGCGGGAGCCGGTCGCGAGGATCGCGTGCTCGAACGAGACCGTGACGTCACCGTCGGGGGTCTCGACGCGGCACCGCTTCGGGCCGGAAAGCGTCCCGGTGCCGGTCAGCACGGTGACCCCTCGCTGCTTCGCGAGCTTGGCCAGGCCACCGGTGAGCTGCGCGACGACCGCGTCCTTGCGCGCGCGCAGCCGGTCGAGATCGATCTTCGGCGCGCCGAAGGCGACACCGCTCTC
This sequence comes from uncultured Pseudomonadota bacterium, assembly GCA_900696485.1. GTDB lineage: Bacteria > Myxococcota_A > UBA9160 > UBA9160 > PR03 > CAADGG01. Next base: position 13,328 of record CAADGG010000019.1, on the reverse strand, counting down.
TGCGAGCGCCTCGGCGGCATCGAGGACCTCGGCGACGTGCAGCAGGGTCTTCGACGGGATGCAGCCGACGTTCAGACACACCCCGCCGAGCGCGGCATGGCGCTCGACGAGCACGACCTCGCGACCGAGGTCTGCGGCCCGGAAGGCGGCCGTGTAGCCACCCGGACCGGCACCGAGCACCAGCACGTCCGTGCGCAGATCGCCGTCGCGCGGCATCTACAACAGGACCCGACGCAGATCGGCGAGCAGGCGACTGAGCCGGGTGACGAAACGGGCCGCGTCCGCGCCGTCGATGACGCGATGGTCGTACGACAACGAGAGCGGCAGCATCCGCCGCGGCACGAACGCATCGTCGCGCCAGACCGGCTTCCACTGCATCCGCGAGACTCCGAGGATCGCGACCTCGGGATGGTTCACGATCGGCGTGAAGAAGCCGCCGCCGATGCCGCCGAGGCTCGAGATGCTGAACGAGCCTCCCTGCAGGTGCTCGGGCCGAAGCTTCCGCTCGCGCGCGCGGGTGGACAGATCCTGCAGTTCCGCCGCCAGTTCGTAGAGCCCCTTGCGATCCGCGTCCCGCACGACCGGGACGACGAGCCCGTGCTCGGTATCGACCGCCACGCCGAGATGGAAGTAGCGCTTCAGGATCAGGTTCTCGCCGCTGTGGTCGAGCGACGCGTTGAAGTGCGGGAACTCCTGGAGCGCCTTCGTCACGGCCTTCAGGACGAGCGGCAGGAAGGTCAGCTTGACGCCGCGCGCCTCGGCCTCGGCCGCGTGTTCGCGGCGGAACTGCTCGAGATCGGTGATGTCGGCTTCGTCGTGCTGCGTGACGTGTGGGACCGTGACCCAGCTCCGGTGCAGTTGTGCGGCGGCCACGCGGCGGACGCGGTTCAGCGGCGTCTGTTCGGTGTCCCCCCATTTGGAGAAATCGATCTCGACCGGCGCGACGACGTGGACGCCGGCGATCGGCACGCCGGCCGCGCCGCGCTGCCCGACCAACGCCTTCACGTAGCCGTGCACATCCTGCGCCTGGATCCGGCCCTTCGGGCCGCTGCCGGGGATCAGGCCGAGATCCACGCCGAGTTCGCGTGCGAGGCGTCGCACCGAGGGGCTCGCATGCGGCGGCACGCGCGGACCGGTCGCCCCGTAGGGGGCGACGTCGCCCGCTGTCGGCTCCTCCGCCGGCGGCATGTCCGACGCCTCGGGTTCTTCCTCCTCCGCCCGGGTTCGGGAGTCTGCTCCGGGAGGTTCCGGAGGCGTCTTTCGTTCGTCCGGCTCGTTCGTGGCGGCGCCCTCCGCCGACGCGCCGTCGTCTTGCTCGCTCACCTCGAGTAGGGCGATCGGCTGGCCCTCCCCGACACGATCCCCGACGCCGACGAGCAGTTTCTTCACGACGCCGGCCAGTGGCGACGGGATCTCCATCGTGGCCTTGTCGCTCTCGAGGACGAGCAGCGCCTGCTCCTCCTCGACGACGTCCCCTGGTTTCACCAACAGCTCGATGACTTCCACTTCGTCGAAGTCGCCGATATTCGGGAGCTTGACGGTCTGCTCGGAGGCCACGCGGATCCTCGCTAGTGGGTGAAGGGATCCGGCTTGTCCGGATCGATCTTGTAGTGTTCGAGCGCCTTGCGCACGGTGCCGGCGGGAATCGCCCCAGTGCTCGCCAGCGATTCGAGCGCGGCCAGCACGACGAAGTGGCGGCTGATCTCGAAGTGGTGACGCAGCCGTTCGCGGCGATCGGAGCGGCCGAAGCCGTCGGTCCCGAGCACCCGATAGGGCGCCGGCACGAAGGGTCGGATCTGGTCGGCGTAGCTCTTCACCCAGTCGCTCGCGGCGACGACGGGTCCGCGGTGGCCCTCGAGCTGCGTGGCGACGAAGGCGCGCCGAGCCGGCTCGTCCGGGTGCAGCAGGTTCCAACGTTCTGCGGCGAGACCGTCGCGGCGAAGCTCGTTGAAGCTCGTTGCGCTCCACACGTCGGCATCGACCTGCCAGTCCTCACGCAACAGTTCCGCCGCCGCCAGCACCTCGCGCAGGATCGAACCGCTCCCGAGCAGTTGCACCCGCGGGCGGTCGCTCGCGTCGGCTTCGCGGAGAAGATAGAGACCGCGCAGGATGCCGTCCTGCACGCGGCTGCGCTGCTCCTCGTCCTCGCGTCCCGGCATCGGCGGATGGGCGTAGTTCTCGTTCATGACCGTCAGGTAGTAGAACTCGTCCCGGCGCTCGTGAAGCATCCGCTCGAGTCCGTGTTGGATGATCACGGCCAGCTCGTAGGCGTAGGCCGGGTCGTAGGCGATGCAGTTCGGGATCGCGGAGACCCAGAGCTGGCTGTGGCCGTCCTGGTGTTGGAGGCCTTCCCCGGACAGTGTCGTCCGGCCGGCCGTGCCGGCGATCAGGAAGCCGCGCGATCGCGAATCTCCGGCCGCCCAGAACAGGTCGCCGACGCGCTGCACGCCGAACATCGAGTAGAACGCGTAGAACGGAATCATCGGGATGCCGTGGCAGGCGTAGCTGGTGGCGGCTGCGGTCCACGACGACATGGCACCGGCCTCGGTGATGCCTTCCTGGAGGATCTGCCCGCTGGTATCCTCCCGGTAGTACATGACCTGTTCGGAGTCGACCGGCTCGTACTTCTGCCCTTCCGCGGCGTAGATGCCGAGCTGTCGGAACAGGCCCTCCATCCCGAAGGTCCGCGCCTCGTCCGGAACGATCGGCACCACGAAGCGACGGATCGGCTCGTGTTTCACGAGTGCCGTCAGCGCCCGGACGAACGCCATCGTCGTCGACCACTCGCGCTCTCCCGAACCGTCGAGCAGCTTATCGAAGAGCTCGAGCGACGGCGCCTCGAGGGGCTCGACGTCGGCGTTCCGGGCCGGGAGATAGCCGCCGAGCGCCTGGCGGCGCTCGTGCATGTAGCGGATCTCCGGAGCATCGTCGGAGGGTCTGTAGAACGGCGTTTGGTCGAGCTTGTCGTCCGGAATCGGGATCCGGTAGCGATCGCGGAACGCACGCAGCGCGTCCTCGCCGATCTTCTTCTGCTGGTGGCTGATGTTCTTGCCTTCGCCGGACTCGCCCATGCCATAGCCCTTCACCGTCTTGGCGAGGATCACGGTCGGTTGGCCTCGATGGTGCACGGCGCGGTCGTAGGCGGCGTAGACCTTCTGCGGATCGTGCCCGCCGCGATCGAGCTGCCAGATCTCGTCGTCGGTCATGTGCGCGACCAGCGCCGCGAGTTCCTTGTGCGTGCCGAAGAAGTGCTCGCGGCTGTAGGAGCCGCCGCGCGCCTTGTAGGCCTGGTAGTCGCCGTCGACGGCCTGTTCCATGCGCGCCAGCAGCAGACCCTTGCGGTCCTTCGCGAGCAGGGGATCCCAGCGGCTGCCCCAGATCACCTTCAGCACGTTCCAGCCGGCGCCGCGGAAGTTCCCCTCCAGCTCCTGGATGATCTTCCCGTTGCCGCGCACGGGGCCATCGAGCCGCTGCAGGTTGCAGTTCACGACGAAGATCAGGTTGTCGAGCTTCTCGCGCGCGGCGAGCCCGATCGCCCCGAGCGACTCCGGTTCGTCCATCTCGCCGTCGCCGCAGAACACCCAGACCTTGCGGCCTTCGGTGTCGGCGATGCCGCGCGCGTGCAGGTACTTCATGAAGCGCGCCTGATAGATCCCGAGGATCGGGCCGAGGCCCATCGAGACGGTCGGGAACTGCCAGAACGTCGGCATCAGCCACGGGTGCGGGGACGAGGAGAGCCCCTTGCCGTCGACCTCGCGCCGGAAGTGCGCGAGCTGCTCTTCGCTGAGCCGCCCCTCGAGATACGCACGCGCGTAGATTCCGGGCGCCGAGTGCCCCTGGATGTAGAGCAGGTCTCCGCCGGACCCCTCGCTCGGGGCGCGAAAGAAGGGGTTGAAGCCGACGTCGTAGAGAGTCGCCGCCGACGCGAAGCTGGCGATGTGTCCGCCGAGCTCGGCGGACTTCCGGTTCGCCTGGACGACCATCGCGAGGGCGTTCCACCGCACGAGCGCGCGGATGCGATGCTCGAGCCCGGGCTCGCCCGGAAGCGGCGGCTCCTCGCCGGCCGGGATCGTGTTCAGGTACGCAGTCGTCGCCGAGTACGGCAGATGGATGCCCGAGCGGCGGGCGTGGTCGATCAGCCGCTCGATCAGATCGTGCGCGCGCTCGGGCCCGACGTTGCGCCGCACACCGTCGAGGGCCTCGAGCCACTCACGGGTTTCCTGCGGATCCGGATCGGAGATGCGATCGACCATGCGAACCCCTTGGATGCCGATCGGGGGGGAGTCGTTCGGGCCGGGAGGGTTGGGTCAGCGGACGGCGAGCCGAGCCCGGCGCGCCTCCCGGAGCTGCTGGAAGTCTGCATCGGCGTGATACGACGATCGCGTGAGCGGGGACGAGGAGACCATACCGAAGCCCTTGGCGCGCGCGCACGCCGCGAGCTCATCGAACTCGGCCGGCGCAACCCAGCGCGCCACCGGGATGTGGGCGAGCGTCGGCCGCAGATACTGCCCGATCGTGACGAAGTCGACGTCGTGGGCGCGGAGATCGTCGAGCACCGCGTCGACTTCCTCCCGCGTCTCCCCGAGACCGAGCATCAGCCCGGATTTCGTGAAGACGCCCGGCGCGATGCGCTTCACCCGCCGGAGCAGATCCAGCGAGTGCTCGTAGTTCGCGCCGGGCCGGACCGCCCGATAGAGCCGCGGGACCGTCTCGAGATTGTGGTTGTACACATCGGGGCGGGCCGCGGCCGCGACCTCGAGGGCGCCGGGCTTGTTCCGGAAGTCCGGCGTCAGCACTTCGATCGTGGTCTCCGGAGCGGCCGACCGGATCGCCTCGATCACCGCGACGAAGTGATGCGCACCCCCATCCGGAAGGTCGTCGCGGTCCACCGACGTCACGACGACGTGTCGGAAGCCGAGTCTCGCCACAGCCTCGGCGACGCGCTCGGGTTCACGGACGTCGACCGGGTCGGGGCGTCCGCTCTTGACGTTGCAGAAGCTGCAGGCGCGTGTACACACGCTGCCGAGGATCATCACGGTCGCGTGTCGCTCGGACCAACACTCCCCGAGGTTCGGGCAAGCGGCCTCTTCGCAGACCGTATGCAAGCGGAGCTCACGCACCAGCGCGCGGGTCTCTGCGAGACCCGGCGAGTGGGCGACCCGCACGCGCAGCCACTCGGGCTTGCGCAGCGGGGCGGCACCGGCCTCGGTTGCGGCGATGGCCGTCTCGAGAGCGGCTCGGCGGTCTTGTCGCAGGCGCGTGCGCCGTGCTTCCATGCTCACGAGGCTATCCCCATCCCTCGGGGATGCCGGGTTCGTGCCGCTCCCCGTGGCGCTTCATCGGTTGCAGGCTCCTCGCCTCAGCGTCGGCGCCGATGCAGGGCGGCTCGGACCAGGACCAGCCGGTCGTTGCCGAAGTACATGTCGTCGCGGTCGACGAACAGCGTCGGGGAGCCGAAGCCGCCCCGCGTCACGAGCTCGTCGGTCGTCTCTCGCAGGCGTTGCTTGATCTCCGGGGCGGCGATCCGGGCCAAGAAATCCTCTGGCTCGAGCCCGACGGCTCGCACGATGTCCGCCAGGACTTCCTCCTGCGAGATGTCGCGGAGATCCCGCCAGTACGCTTCGAAGACGGCCCGCGCGTACGGCGCGAGGCAACCGGCGTCGAGCGCGAGGAACGCACCGCGCATCGCCTTGACGCTGTTCACCGGAAACACCGGCGGCTGCCCGATCGTGATGCCGACGTGGCGGATCCAGTCGCGCAGATCCTTGCCGTAGTAGCGGGCCTTGGCCGGAACGGGCTTCGCGCGTTGCTCGTAGACGCTCGGGTTCACCGCGTTGAAGACGCCGCCGACGAGGATCGGCTTCCAGACCAGCGTGGCACCGGCTTCCGCCGCCAGGTCCTCGATCTGGTGGAACGCGAGATACGTCCAAGGGCTCGAGCAATCGAAGAAGAACTCGAGCGTGACCGGCTCGGTGGTCGTCATCCCCGGGGATTAGCACGCGGCGGCGCGCGGCAGCCAGCGGGAGACGCCGAGCGCGAGCAACAGTGACCCGGCACCCGCCACCCAGTACGGGGCGACGGGCCCGCCAAACTCCAGCAACCATCCGGACAGCAGGCTCGACGCCGCGCCACCGACCCCGACCGAGACGACGGCGAAGCCGGCCTGGGCGGTCGAGCGGAGCTGCGGCGGGACGGCGGCGTCGAGGTAGAGCGGCGCGCCGAGCATCAGGCCCAGCACCACGACGGCGTGCAGCGCTTGCAGCGGCGCGAGCCACGCGAGCGACGGCGCCGCGGCGCTGCCGAGCCAGCGGAGGCCCCCGGCGAAGAGTCCGATCGCGAGCAGCGCCCGAGGCGAGAATCGCGCCGACAGCCAGCCGAGCCCGGCGACGAGCACGACCTCGGGGATCAACATCCACAGCCACATCGTCCGCACCGTCTCGAGATCCCCGCCGCGGGCGTCCACCAGCACCGGGAAGAACTCGAGCGGGCCGTTCTGGAGCAGGAAGGCGAAGATCCCGAGCGTGAGCACGCGTCGGAACCGCTGGTTGCGCAGCAGGCTGCGCCACTCGCCGCGTGCCGCACGTTGTGTGAGGACACCGCGCTGCGGCACCGCCAGCGCCGCCAGCGCCGCCGCCAGCGCCAGGACGACGGCCAGCGGGAACAGCAGCTCGAGCTCGGCCGGGGCCGCGGCGTCGTCTCCGGACAGCACGCCGCGGGCGTTGCGTCGGGCCGCCACCAACCACGGAAAGCCGAACATCGCCGCTCCGAACCCCACCGTACCGAGCGCCCGGACGATCCCGAACGCGTGCGCGTGATCGCGCAAGGCGGGGATGCTGACCGCGAGCGAGAGCGGGAGCAGCGAACGCGCGAAGAGCGCGAGCAGGGCGGTGGCGGCGAGCAACGCACCGAAGCTGTCGGCCCGGGCGATCGCCAGATATCCGAGCGCCGCACCGAAACACAGGACCACCAGGATCCGCGCCCGCATGCCGGTGCGGTCGGCCGCCACGCCCCACAGCGGTTGCGCGAGCATCGCGACGAGCGGCATCACTGCGAACACCGCGCCGATCTGCGCACCGGTCAGGCCGGCGTGGTCGCGCAGATAGAGGGCGTAATACGGCAGGACCAGGCCGAGCGGGGCCATCATCAGGAACCAGTACGCGCCGTGGCTCAGCACACGCCGCCGCAGCGACGGCGAAAGGTCTGCGTGCGGTGTCGTCACTCAGCGGCCCCGGAAGACCGGCCTGCGTTGGGCCCGGAAGACGCGGACGCCTTCTCGATCGTCGTCGAGGGCCGTGGCCGGCGCAGGAATCGCCTGCCGCCTCTCGTGCGAGATCGCATCGCGGCGCTCCCGAGGGTCGAAGACCAGCCACCCGGCCGGCGCCTCTTTCACGATCCGCACGCAGCCCGGCATGGCGGCGCAGCGTAGCGCGCCGCCGGGCGCGCACGGCCCGCCGGCGATAGCCTGCGCCGAGCGCGGGCGGATTCCCGCGACGAAGGCGAGGAGGACGCGATGAACGTGAACGAAGGCGCCGGCGGCGTCGCAGCCGCCGGCGGCGATCCCGGCGTTCGCGGTTGGCTCCGCGACGCCTTCGCGCGCCGTCCCGGCTGGATGAACGCGCTGATGCTGTTCTGCGCCTTCATGGCCTTCGTGTACGTGCCTTGGGATTTCGCAGGGAAGCCGCTGGCCGTGGACGAGGAAGTCTGGTTCGGTGTCCGCCTGCACGGCGGATGGGCCAAGGCGACAGAGCCGATCCATCTCGTGATCTATGCGTGCGGCGCCTACGGGTTCTGGCACATGCGCCCCTGGCTCTGGCCGTGGGCGGCGATCTATGCGGGCCAGGTCGCGATCTCGATGCTGGTCTGGCCGCTGTTGTATGCGGACGAGGTCGGCGGCTCGGCGCGCGCACTGCTCGTCGGCCTCGTTTCGTTTGCCGCCTTCAGTGCGCTCACGGCGGCGCTGTGGCGCGCCAAGGATCGCTTTCGAGCCGGACGCCCGCGTCTGCGCGACCGCTACGGCGCGTGGGCGCTCGTCACCGGCGCGTCCTCCGGCATCGGCGCCGCATTCGCCCGATCCCTGGCACAAGAGGGGGTGTCGGTCGCTCTCTGTGCCCGTCGTGAGGATCGGCTGCGCGCACTGGCCAGCGAGCTCGAGCGCCACGGCGTCGAGACGCGCGTCGTCGCACTGGACCTCGCGGCTCCCGGGAGCGTCTCTCGGCTCGTCACGGCCGTCGCGGATCTCGACCTCGGGATCGTCGTCAACAACGCCGGCGTCGGCGACGCCGGTCGCTTCGAGCACCAGGACGCTGCGCGCCTGCGCGCGATGGTCGAACTCAACTGCATCACGCCGATGCTGCTGACCCGCGCGCTGTTGTCGCGTCTGCATGCGCGGGGGCGCGGGGCCGTACTCTTCACCGGCTCACAGGCCGCCCGTCAGCCGCTCCCCCTGCATGCGGTCTACGCCGCGACGAAGGCCTTCGATGGGTTCCTCGGCGAGGCGCTGTGGGCGGAACTACGCGGCACCGGCATCGACGTGCTGGTGGTCGAGCCCGGCAGTACCGAGACCGAGTGCCAGCAGGTCGCCGGCGAGCTGCCGCATGCCGGCCAGGCGCCCGAGGAAGTCGTGGCGGTGGCGTGGGATCGCCTGGGTCGCCAGCCGTCCGTCGCGACGCGCTGGTGGCACTGGCTGCGCGGCAACGCCGTCATGCGCCTGCTGCCGCGCTCGCTGCTCGTGCTGCTTGCGATGGGTGTCATGCGCAAGCAGACGCCGATCGAGCGGCGCTGAGGCGGAGAAGTACGACCGGGCGCTCGGACCGCGCGGTCCGGGCGCGCGCGGCGCCGCTCTCGCCGACCGGCCTGCCAGGATCGAGGAATCCGCTGGTGGAGCTGGGGGGAATCGAACCCCCGACCTCTTGAATGCCATCGCCGAAGCGACCGTTTTACCGAGTGTTAGGCTGTTCTCTCCCGTCCCTAACTGTCCGCCGTTTCAGGGCTTCCTTGCATGGGGCAGAACGCCCCAGCACCTAATAGACGTTGCTGGACGGACCACCCGCACACCAATCCGCACACCAAATAACACACCTTCGAGTATATTTTGGAAAACGCTCGGCGAAACGGCGTTCCGGTGTGCCGCACGTTTCCGGTTGTTATGAAGTCAACGCACACCGACCCGCACACCGACTAAGTGGCCGTTTTCGAGATCCACCCGTCGACCGTCTCAAGCTGCCGGACGTCCGGGTCCCTGACGCCGTAGGCCGCGCGGGCCGCCTCTTCGAGCGAAGCTCCCCGGCTCGCGGCCGCTCGCGCCCGCGCCCGCCGGGCTGCAAGGTCACGCTTCGCGAAGCGGACCGGAGCGCCGGAGGCGTGGCAGGCTCGGCAGAAGGACCGCCGGCCGGCTTGGCCGCGCGGCGCATGGAGATCGCCGCAACCATCGCAAGCGACCTGGCGCCGCTCGCGGCCCTGAAGTTCGCGGAGGACCTCGGCGCAGAGGGCGCCGCGCAGGCTCCCGCCGCCAAACCGAAGCGAGAGCCGCCACCCGCTCTGGTCAACGCCGGTGGCGACCGTCACGGGGACGTGCGGGACGACGAAGCGCTGTACCGCGTCCTGCACAAGTACCGAGAAGCGGACGACGGCTAGGAAGCCGGCGCCGGTAGGAACCTCGCGCCCAGTGGCATCGGCAAGCGCAGGCCAGTGGCTGGCGTCGTCCCGCACGAGTCCGTCCCGCAGGTCGGCGGCGCCGGCAAGGATCGCCGAGTAGAGCCGCGCCTCGTCCCGCCAGCGGCGCACGACGTCGTGACCGCGAGGGGCGCCCGGCTTCCCGTGGTGGTGGAAGACGCCGAAGCGCCGGGCGAAGGCCGCGATCCGCGCAGGGCCCACCCGGGGGTCGGCGAACGATAGGAAGCGCTCGAGCATGTCCCCGCGCGCGTCCTTGCAGGTGCGGATGAAGCCCTCCGCCGCCTTCGACTTCACCGGAACGACGCCGCGCGCGTGTTCGATATCGCGGGTCGCCTTGTAGCGCCAGACAAGGCGCTCGCCCTCCACGTTGACCTCGACCGGCACCCGCCACTCCCGGAGCTGCTGCCAGCTTCGGTTTGCCTCGCGTTCCTCGGGAGTCTGCATCCTGGCCCTGGGCATAGTGAAGGTATACACGGATCGGTCGACACTCGCCACCATAGGTGGGATGCTGGGGCCACGTAGCGCGACTGATCGCGCCCCCGGAGGACCTCATGCACACCGACACCACGCCGACCCGACGCGCCGTCTCGATCGACGAGGCCGCGCAGATGCTCGGCATCGGCCGCTCGGCCGCGTACCTCGCGGCGCGGCGCGGCGATATCCCCGTCCTGCGAATCGGCCGGCGCCTGGTCGTGCCCATCGCGGCGCTCGACCGGATGCTCGCGGGCGCCGGGCCCATCGACGGGCCGCGCTCCGCCGCCTGAACGACCCCTGACGCATTACGGCCCCGAGAGCGCTGCCAGGCGAATCTCCCGAGGCCGTTGGAGCGAACGATGCCGAGAAAATATCAGACCACAGAACCCAACGCCCCCGACCGACGCCGCGAGCTGCGCGCTCGAATCCTCGCCGCACTCGGCGCCATGACCGGGCCGGTCCGCGGCGAGCAGCGCGGACTATCGCGCGCGCTCGATGCCGCGGACGACGGCCGAGCCGGGCTCGCCGCCCAGATCGTGCTCCGGGAGGCGTGCCGATGACCGGCGCGGCCGGGCTGCCGCCGCTGTCGATCCCGGCCATCGCCGAGCTGGCGACCTGGCGCCGGTGGGTGCTGCACGACAACAAGGAACCGATCACGGTGCGCGGATCGCGCGCGTCCACGACGAAACCGTCGACATGGGCCTCGTTCGAGGAAGTCGCCGATGTGTTCGTTCGCGGACTCGGCGATGGCGTCGGTTTCGTGTTCACCGAAACGCCGTTCGCGGGCATCGACCTCGATCATGTTGTCGACGACGCCGGCAACGTGTCACCCGAGGCGCAGGCGATCGTCGACCGTTTCGCGAGCTACACCGAGCTGTCAACGTCTAGGACCGGGCTGCATATCCTCGTTCGCGGCGAACTGGCCGGACGCGGGCGCAAGCGCGGGCCGATCGAGTGCTACGACCGCGGCCGCTACTTCGTCATGACGGGCCGACACGCCAGCGGGACGCCCGATCGCATCCTCGACCGCGGCGAGATCCTGCGCGCGTGGGTCGCCGAGACGTTCGGAGTTGAGACGAGCGCGAGTCGCGCCGCGGCTTGCGACCCGATCGAGTGGAACGGCGAGCTGCCCGATGCCGTCGCCATCGCGCGCGACGTCGATGCGACGGTGCGCCTACTGCTCTCCAAGGCGCATCGCGCCCTCGGCTATGCGTCCGCATCCGAGGCCGACTTCGCGCTCGGGTGTCGGCTCGCCGAGGCTGCGTTCCCGGTCGCGACGGTCGAGGCGGCGCTGCGCTGGCGGCATCGGCACGTTGAACCGCGACCAAAGAGCGTCGACTACTTCGCGCGCACGGCGCAGAACGCCGTCGGCCACGTCACCGCGCGTAACGAGGAGGCGGGCTGATGGCGACGGCAACACGGATCGAGGACGCCCCGACCGATCGGCCGATGATCGTCGTCTCGAATCGCCAGCCCGACGAGCTGGTCGACGAGGCTGTCGACGCGATCGTTACTCGCAACGATCCGCCGGAGATGTTCATGCGCGCGGGGGAGATCGTTCGCGCCGGCAGCGACGAGGACGATCGGCCGGCGATCCTGGCCGTCGACGATGACGGCATCCATGAGCGGCTCTATGCCGCGGCGACCTGGCACACGAAGAGCAACGACGGATTCAAGAACACGACGCCGTCCAAGAGGCTCGCCACGGCGTCCCGCATCCGCCTGGTGGCGGACGCCAAGAAGCTCCCGCCGCTGGTGGGTGTCGTGACGACGCCGACGCTCCGGCGCGATGGCTCGATCCTCGCTGCTCCCGGCTACGACCCCCGGTCGCGGCTGTTCCATGCGCCGGAACCCGGTCTCACCGTGCCGGAGATCCCGGAGAGCCCGACGCGCTCTGAGATTCACGACGCCGTCGACGCGATCGAGGAAACGCTCGCCGACTTCCCGTTCGTCGACGATAGCGATCGGGCTACCGCGCTCGCGCTGCTGCTTTCGATCGTCATGCGTGAGGTGATCGACGGGTGCCTGCCGCTGTTCGTTCTGACCGCTCGCCAGCAAGGGACCGGGAAGAGCTTGCTCCTGCAAGCTCTCGTCACGATCGCGACCGGGCGCGGGGCGAGCGTGTCGTCGATGCCGGACGGCCGCGGAGCCGAGGATGAGCTGCGCAAGCGGATTCTCACGATCCTCCGATCCGGCCGGCGCGTGGCGGTGCTCGACAACGTGGTCAAGCCGATCGACTCCCCGTCGCTCGCGGCCCTGATGACGGCTGAGCGGTGGACCGACCGCGTTCTCGGCGTGTCGGCCGAGCTGGACCTGCGCAACCGATCCGTCTGGATAGCGACGGGAAACAACGTCGGCGTGCGCGGCGACTTCGCGCGGCGGTGCGTCTGGCTGCGGCTCGACGCGAAGCATGCGAAGCCGTGGACCCGTACCGGGTGGCGCCATAACGATCTGCTCGCCTACGTCGTCGAACGCCGAGGCGATCTGCTCGCGGCTGCGCTCACAATCGCGCGGGGATGGGTCGCCGCAGGGATGCCGGCGCCGGCCGATGACGTGCCGATCCTCGGCGGGTTCGAGGGCTGGCGCCGAACGATCGGGGGCGCGCTCAAGATGGCCGGCATCGGCGGGTTCCTTGGCGCCGCCGAGGAGATGTATGAGCAGGCCGACGGTGAGGGGCCGGTCTGGGCCGCGTGGCTGGCGGCGTGGCACGACTGGTGCCGCGATCCGGTCCCGGTCGCCGAGCTACTGACCGAGCTGCGCCGCGAAGGGAGCATGCTCCGCGAGGTGCTGCCGGCCGACCTCGCGCCGCTGCTCGAGCATCCGCAGAGCGCCGGTCAGCGGATCGGCTCGACTCTGCTCACGCGAGACGGCAAGCGGTTCGCGCTCGAGGGTGGCTGCATCTGGATCGAGCGCGCGGGCAAGCACAAGCGCACGAAAGCGGCGCTCTGGAGGGCACACCGTGAGGACTGATCCGACGCGCGGAGACTCGGGAGACTTCGGAGACTTGTGCCGGCTCTTCCCCTACACGAACACTCATTCTCGCCTGCGTAGGACAGGCACAAGTCTCCGCAGTCTCCGAAGTCTCCGCAGTCTCACGACCGAGGGGCTGATCGCCTTCGAGTGATTGAAGGACGTGCAACCCGGAGGGCGGCGCCGACACCCGAGGGACCGGCGATGATCCG
>CAADGG010000018.1 GCA_900696485.1 uncultured Pseudomonadota bacterium | reverse complement strand
CGTGTCTCCGGGTCGCTCGCAAGGCGCGCGACCGAGGCATAGCCGTCGCTACGGCGAGGGAGCGCAACGCGGCGAGCGGCCCGGAGACGCGATCGAATGCAGGCGAACTTCTGAGACAGGACACTAGCAGGGCAAGCCGCCTCGCCCGCTCTCGGATTCAGCGCCGCCGTCCCATCCCGGTGGCGAGCGGCGGAGGCGGGGACTGGTGCACGTACGCCGTCTCCTCCCGCTCCGGGGAGATGCCGATCGCGACCATCATCTCCGCCAGACTGAACAGCACCGGCGCCACCTCCTGGCGGGCGAAATAATCCCGCATCGCATGCCGGCGCTGGTGCGTCTCGCGCCTTGTCGGACGCGTGCGCAACGGCACCGAGACGCATCCGAGCGCCGTATAGGACGCCGCCAGGCGCGGCGGCATGAACGCGAAGACGTGCGTGATGCTGTGCTCGAGCATCAGTTCGAAGACGGCCTTCAGCATCCCGAGCATCGGCGCCCGAGCCCCTCCCCGATGCCCAGGTCCGATCGCCAGACGACCGTACTCTCCGATCTGCTCGTGCGGAACGTCGGGCGGGTCGAAGTCGAAGAAGCGCTCGGTCGGAAAGCCGATGTCGGACGGCAGGACGAAGCGCGTGGTGCCGACCAGGGAACCCGACGCATCGTGCACCAGGATCTGCTCGGAGACCGGATCGAACTCGTCGCGAAACGCCCCCGACGGGAACTCTTCGGCGCGGATGAAGCCCTCCTCGGAGTAGACCGCATGGCGCAGCCGGAACGCAGCGAGCCGCTGCTCCTCGGTCTCGGCGCGACAGACGCGATAGCCACCGAACTCGAAGCGGCTTCCGACTCGTTGATTCATCAACTTCGCAAGCGGGCTCGACATCAAGGACCTCCCATGGCTGCCATCGCGGGTCCGGTCTCCAGATCCGACAGGATCCAAGCGCCACCCGGCGCCGGATCGATGACATGCGACGACTCGTCTTCGCGGTCGAGGGGGCGTAGTCGCACCGGTTTCCGGCCCCCTTCCGGCGCCGCCTCGGAAGGCGGCCGTGTCTCGTCGAAAAACGTGAGGCTTCGTTCGCCGGGCGGCTCTTCCCGCAGCAGCGCCGCGAGCAGCGTGCCGCCACTCTCGACCGCCACGGCTCGCGCCGCCGGCGAAGCCAGCTTGCGCCGGCGAGCCAGGAACTGCGCCGGCAGCACCAGCAGGTCACCGAGCAGGCAGAAGATCATCGTGAGCGCGGTGAAGATGCCGAGCTCGGCGACAGACTGGAAATCCGAGAGCAGCAACACGCTGAAGCCCGCGACGATCAGGACCGTGGTCAGCACGATCGGCCGCCCGGTCGTCAGCAGGGCGTGCAGCACGGCGGCCGACGGAGAGCCATGGCGGGCTTCGAGGGCGCGCATCCGGACCAGCAGGTGGACGCTGCTGTCGACGGCAATTCCGAGTGCGGTGACCGAGATGATCGACGTGGCGTCGCTGAGGGAGATGTCCAGCAACGACATCACCGAAAGATTCAGGACGAGCGGAATGCCGTTCGGCAGCAGCATGTAGAGTCCCGCGGAGAAGGAGCGGAAGCTCACCATCACGGTGCCGAGGATCAGCAGGAGCGCGATCGCAAAACTCTGGATCTGTTCATGGACCACCGCCTCGGCAGCGCGGGAGAGCAGGATCTCGGTGCTCAGCACGGCGTCGGGGCCCGCCTCGGCCGGGAAGTGTCGCTCGGCGAGCGCCTGGAGTCTCGTACGCAGCGCGGCACTTGCACGGCTCGAGGGGACATCGGCTTTGAGGATGATCCGCGTCTGGCCGGCATCCGGATCGATCAGATCGTCGAACTCTTCGGGATTTCCGGATGAGGTGTACAGAAAGAGATACTGTGCGACCTCTTCTGGCGTCGCGGGGATGCGCAGCATGGCGGCCTCGCCGTCGAACATCTCCCGATTCATGAACGCCACGTAGTCGGCGATCGAGATCGTCCGGTCGATCTCCGGCAAGGCTTCGGCGTCGCGTTGGAAGGCCTGGATCCGCCGCAGCGTCTCGGGCTCCAGGAAATGATCCTTCGGCCCCTTCAGGTACACACTCTCCAGGACGTCGCCCGAGAGCTGCGTACGGTAGAACTCGGACGAGACGCGAAAGCGCGAGTCCGGCGGAAAGCGCTTCGGTCCGCTCGAATCCACTTCGATCCCGAGGATCGAGACGGCGGCGATCGCCGACAGCCCGATCGCCGAGGCCACCACGACGCGCGCCCGGCGATTCGTCAGCCGCGCGATCGCGAGCAGCGGCTCGCCGAGTCCGGTCGTCGGGCCGAAGACGCCCCGGTGGCCGCTCGGCCGCATCCACGCAAACGCGGCCGGCAGCACGAAGAGCCCGACCGCCATGACCGAAAGGATTCCGATCGCGAGCGTGAAGCCGAACCCGCGCACGACCGGCACGCGCGACAGCGTGAGCGATCCGTAGCCGAAGATCGTCGTCACGCCGGCCACCAGCATGCCGAAGCGGACCTCGCGCAGCGCGTGCTCGGCGATCTCGGCTGGCGTACCGGCTTGCTCCGCCCGTCGCTGTGCCGCGGCAGCCAGATGCAGGACGTAGGCGGTTCCGAGTGCGAGCAGGATCGTCGGCGCCGTGTTGGACATCGCCGTCAGCGGAATCCCGATCCAGCCCATCGCTCCGAGCATCCAGACGACGGCGAGCAGCACCCCCGCAAGGCTCAGCAGCGCGGTCCGCCAGCAGCGCATCGCCACGAACAGCAGCAGCGCCATGACCCCGATCGTCACGGGCAGCAGGACCCCTAGATCCCGCGTGATGGTGCGCGCGATCTCGCTCTTCATGAACAGGTGGCCGGCGAGGTAGAACGGACGCTCGCCCAGCTCCGCCGCGAGCAGCGTATCGATCGCGGCCAGCGCCGCATTCCGCTCCGGCTCCGTGCTCGCGTGATCGAAGCGGACCTGGAGCGCCGCCGTCCGTCCGTCCCTCGAGATCAGCAGGCCGGTCAACAGGGGATGCCGTGCCACGCGCGCCCGGATCGCCTCGATCTGTGCGTCGGAGAGCGCCATCGGATCGCCGTCGGGCACGAGCGGTCCGATCGACAGCATGCCGTCGGATCCGTCGATGTCATCG
Source organism: uncultured Pseudomonadota bacterium (assembly GCA_900696485.1). Lineage (GTDB taxonomy): Bacteria > Myxococcota_A > UBA9160 > UBA9160 > PR03 > CAADGG01. The sequence continues at coordinate 34,965 of CAADGG010000018.1, read as the reverse complement.
ATGGTGGCCAGCGACTCCACCTCGGCGACGACCGGAAGGGCGGCCACCGCGTCGGCGAGTCTCCGCTGCCGCGTCAGGGCCTCGCGCGACAGGGCGTCCTCGAACGGCACTGCGATCGAGAGCACCTCGTCGCTGCCGAAGACGTCCTGGTTCTGGTCGTGCAGCGCGTGGAGGGCATCCCCCTGCACGGCCATCGCCTCGAGCGAAGAGTCGATCTCGAGCCGGCCGAGGCCGGCGACGAAGAACAGCGTAAGGAGGCCCGCCAGCCCGAGCGAGAGGCCCGGCCGCCGGACCGGGAACTCCGTTCCGCGCACGACGGCCGGGATCAGGCCCATGAACCCGGCGCCGAGCCGAGGTCTGCATCGTGCGCAATGAACAGCCGGTGCAGGAGCTGTGTCCCCAGCACGAGGGTCAGGACCCATTCGTGCTTGACGCGCTGCAAATGCCCATCGGGGACCTCGTGCAGGTCGCGGCGCAAGCGCGCAACGATCTCGGGATCGAAGAGCCCGGCCTCCCGCACGGCCCGCTCGCCCAGCACTTCCGACACGTAGGCCGGACCGTCCTCGGCGAAGAACCAGCTCTTGAGCGGCGTATAGAACGGGCGCTTCTGGCGTTTGACGATCTCCGGAGGCAGCAGATCCCGCATGGCGCCGCGGAGCAGCGCCTTCTCCGTGAAGCCGCGCATCTTGAGCGACGGCGAGAGCTTCGCGACGAACTCGACGACCTCGTGATCGAGGAACGGCACGCGCGCCTCGACCCCGTTCGCCATCGACGCCCGGTCGCCGATCGGCAGGATCCACGACGACAGCCGGCTCTCGAGTTCGAAGGCGAGGACCGCATCGAAGGGATGGAGCGCCTCCACGTGCTCCGGAAGCAGGTCGAGCAGGCCGTCGGAAGGCTCGTCGTAGGGGCGCACGCGGCGCCCATCCGGTGCGAGCAGCCGCGCACGGTCGAGATCCAGCGTGCTCCACATGTCGTACCAGGGCGGATAGATCCCGCCGAAGCGGCGCTTGATCTCGGCGGAGCGGCCCTGGTTCTCGAGCATCATCTCGACGGTGCCTTCCGGGAAGCCGTGCCAGCCATAGAGCCGTCGGTAGACGGCCGGACGGAGCTGGCGCAACGCCGGCCGGTCGAAGATCCTTCGCATCTTGTCGCCGCGGAAGCAGTCGTAGCCGCCGAACAGTTCATCGGCGCCCTCGCCGGTCAGGATCACCTTGAAGCCCTGCCCTCGCGCGCTGGCGGACAGGCGTTCGAGCGGTAGCGCCAGGGGGAACTGGAGCGGCAGCTCCATGTGCCACAGCACCTCGGGATACCCGTCGGCGGTCGCTCGGTCACACACGACGGTGTGCTGGGGGCTCCCGAGAGCTGCCGCCATGCGGTTGGCGAAGGCAAGCTCATCGTGCTCGAAGGATTCGAAGCCGATCGAGAACGTCGTCGGCGGATCGCCCGTCGTCTCCTTCACGAGCGCCGAGATCACCGACGAATCGAGTCCGCCGGACAGATACGTCGCGACCGGGACGTCCGACTGCAGATGCTCGTACACCTTGCGCCGCAGCAGTTCGTGCAGCTCCGCCTCGGCGTCGCGGCGCGAGATCCGGCGATGCTCGCCGCGCGGCACGAACGGGGCCCGCCAGTAGCGCCGAGGCTCGCGCAGGCCGCGGCCGTCTCCGGCACGCGCCTCGACCCAGTGCGCCGGCCGCAGCTCGCGGATGCCGGCAAACATGGTCCGCGGCGGACACGGATACGAGAGCGAGAACAGGTCGTCGAGCGCGTCGTGGTCGATCTCGCGCGGCACCAGACCGGAGGCGAGCAGCGCCTTGATCTCCGACGCGAACAGGACGAAATGCGGGGTTTCTGCCACATAGAGCGGCTTGATGCCGAGCCGGTCGCGCGCCAGCAGCAGCCGCCGCTCGCGAGCCTCCCAGAGCGCCACCGCGAACATCCCGCGCAGGTGCTGGACGAAGTCGGTCCCCCACAGCTCGTAGGCATGCGGCAGCACGGCTGAGTCGGACTCGCTCTGGAGCCGGTGGCGGTCCTGTTGCAGCTCGCGGCGCAGCTCGTAGTGGTTGTAGAGCTCTCCGTTGTACACCGCGACGATGCCGGGATCACAGCCGTAGACGGGCTGGTGGCCTTCCTTCACGTCGATGATCGACAGCCGGACGACGCCGAGCTGGACGTCGTCGGCCAGGAACTCGCCGGACTCGTCGGGGCCGCGATGCTCGATCGTCCCGATCATCCGCCGCAGCACGGCCGGATCCGGCAGCGGCCGCTCCCCACGCCTCAGGATTCCGGCGAAACCACACATCGGCGACAGAACCCCCGTTTCGAATCCACCTTGGAGAGTGTCTCTCGAGACGCCGAAGGAACGATTCGGTTCTCGGATCCCTCTCGCCGCTTGGCCAGAAGGGCACTCCCGAGCGGCGCCTCTTCGTCGCAGTGACGAACCACTTCCCCGACTCCGTACCCGCCGGGGAAGCGAGCGCACGGGCGTCATTAGGCCACGAAGTTGCGATTCCTGCAACGAATTCCTCTATGCTGGCGGCCGCCGCGCTTCTGGAGGTGCTTCGGTGCGTTTCGGCTCCCGACTCCTGTTGCTCCCCCTGCTCGTCTCCGCCGCGCAAGCGGATCCCGCCGCATCCCCTCCGCTCCCGACCCCGACCGGCCTCGAGGTCGTCCAGCGGGTCAACGATCGCGATGAGGGGATTGCGCTACGACGCAGGTCCCGGATGGAGCTGATCGATGCCAAGGGGCGCACGCGCACCCGAGAGGCAAAGATGTTCCGCAAGTCCTCCGAAGACGTGAAAAAGACCAGCGTGCACTTCGTCGAGCCCGCTGCCCTCGCCGGGACCGCCTTCCTGACCTTCGACTACGCGGACGCCGAGCGCGACGATGACCAGTGGCTCTACCTGCCGGCGCATCGGAAGGTCCGCCGGATCTCCCCGTCCGACCGCGGCGGCTCGTTCTTCGGCACCGATCTCAGCTACGAGGACGTGAAGAAGGAGACCAAGCTCGCGCTCGAGGACTACCGCTGGACCGTGCTCGGAACCGAAACCGTCGACGGCTACGACTGCTACCTCCTCGAGGGGATCCCGGTCGATGAAGCGACCGCTCGGGAGCTCGGCTATGGCCGGGTGCTGTCCCGGATCGATCGCGAGCGCTGGATCACCCGGCTCGCCGACTACTGGGATCTCAAGGCACAACACCTCAAGACGACACACAACGTCGCGATCGACGAGATCGACGGGATCTGGACCATCCGCCGCACGGAGGTCGAGAACCATCGCAGCGGACACCGCACCGTCCTCGAGTTCTCCGACATCGCGTACGACGACAGCCTCCCCGACGAACTCTTCGAGCCCGGCAGCCTGACCCGCGGGATCCCGTAGCAGGGCGACCGGGATCCGGACGTGGCGATGAGCGCACGCCGGCGCCAACGGTGGCCTGCCGTTTCGGCGCCGGGTGTGGCGGCGCCTTCATTCCTCGAGAGACGTCGCTCCAGATGCGGGAGCGAGACCCAGAATCGAAACTGTCGAACGCAACGGGTTTCTCGCCCGACGAAAGTTCGCATGCCCGGCTTGCGAGCTGGAGCTGCGCGTAGGCTCTCACGAGCGATTGTGGGCCCGATGAGGTCCTTCCTGGCTGTCTCCTTCGCTGCGACGGCATGCGAGGAGCGGCAGCCGATGCGTCTCGACGTCTCTATCCGTCGCCGGCCCGAGGAAATGCCCGGCGACGTGAAGGACTCTCCATCTCGCGGCGCGGATCGCTTCGAATGCCGAGGAGCGTCTGGGCGTCGCCAGTACAGCCCGCAAGAGGAGGAGTTGCGCAATGAAGGCATGGGCGGCGCTCGGCGCGTTTCTTTCGCTCGTCGTCGGTGGACAGCCACCTCCGGATTCGGCCACCCGGCGGCCGGAGAATCCCGCGGGCTACTCCGTCGAGGGTGGCGACTTCTACGTCTGGGAGGAGGACCAGAAGGAGGCTGAGCGCTGGGCCATCGAACTCGCCCGGGGCCGCCCGCCGGTCCGCGACTGACCGGCGATATCCTGCTTTCGCCAGGGGACCCCAAACCGATGCAAGGTCTGACGGCCGCGGCGTGGACCTGCGTGGTCCTGCTGCTGCTCGCCTGCTCGAACGGCGCCGCGCCCGAAACGTTCGAGAGCGGCCGGCTCGGGCGCGTCGAGCTGTTTCGCCCGGCCGCGGCGCCGGCGGCCGTCGTCTTCCTCCTCTCCGACGAAGCGGGCTGGTCGCCCGCGTGGGAGAGCGCAGCGCTCGCCCTGCGCGCGGACGGCGCCGCGGTCGTCGGCATCGATCTGGCCGCGTACCTGAGCGCGCTGCGGGCCAGCGACGACGGCTGCCACTACGTTGTGTCGGAGCTGGAGGCGCTCAGCAAGCGGGTGCAACGCGAGCTCGGCAGCGAGCAGTATCTCTCGCCGATCCTGGCCGGGGCCGGAGCGGGCGGCGCCTTCGCCTACGCGGCGCTGGCGCAGGCCCCCGCCGCTACCCTCGCGGGCGCCGTGAGCGTCGACCCGACCGCGGCGCTCGCAACGCGCGTTCCCTTGTGCCCGGGCGCGCCGGCCTCGCCGGCGCCGGACGGTGGCTTCGCGTACGGGCGCGCGCTCGCCCTGCCCGGCTTCTGGCGGGTCGATCCGGGCAGCGCGCTCGCGCCCGAACTCGAGCCGCTCGCGCAGCGCGGCGCGACCGCGGCTGACGGCGCCAGCAGCGCCGAGCGCGTCGTGGCGCTGCTCGAGCCGCTCTTCGCCGGCGCAGCGGATGCCATCGTTGCGGCAGACCGGCACGACCTTCCACTCGCCGTGATTCCCGCCGACCACCCGGGACCGTGGATGGCGGTGATCTGGTCGGGGGACGGAGGCTGGCGCGACATCGACAAACAGGTTGGCGAGATCCTCGCACGCGAGGGCGCACCGGTCGTCGGGGTCGACAGCCTGCGCTACTTCTGGCGCCGCAGGACACCCGAGCAGGTGGCGCGCGATCTCGCTGCGGTCTTGTCACACTACAGTGACGTCTGGGGCACGCGACGGGTCGTCCTGATCGGCTATTCGTTCGGCGCCGGCATCCTTCCGTTCGCCGTGAACCGTCTGCCACCGGACGCGCGCGCCCGGATCCTGCAGATCTCACTGCTCGGGCTCGAACCGCGGGCGGCGTTCGAGTTCCATGTCGAGGGATGGTTTGGCCGCGCATCCGCCGAGGATCTCCCCGTGCTGCCGGAGCTCCAGCGCATCGACCTCGGGTTGCTGCAGTGCTTCTACGGCGAACAGGAGCCCGAGACGCTGTGCCGTGCGCCGGAACTCGCCGGTGCCGAGAAGATCGTGACGAGCGGGGGCCATCACTTCGACGGCGATTACGCCGCTCTGGCGCGGCGCATCGCCGAAGGCGCCCAGCGCCGTCTCGGTGGCACGCCGTAGCCCGATCGCCACCCGGAACGGATCCGCGGGCGTCCGTCGCCGCGAGAAGCGAGGGTCGCGAGCTCGCGAACGGTCCGCGCGTCCGGATCACCAGCACGATCAGCGTGGCCGAGACGACGGATTCGACGAACCATCCGCTGCGGAACAGCTCAGGCGACGCATGCAGAAGCAGCAGCAGGAGCCCGCCTCCGCTGTCCTGTTCGAGACGGGAGACCCCGTATTCGGGAGGCCCTGCATCACGCGCTGGAGTCATACACACACTCGAAGCCGGCACTGACGGGGTTCGCGGCTCGCCGTTCGGGTACCCTCGGTGCTCGTCGACGCGAGCCGAGGGCGACGGACAGGGGGGGGTCGAGAAACCATGAAGCAGCGCCTCCTCGCCGCCCTCCCGCCGGTGCTCGGCGGGATCCTGCTGGTGCTCGCCGTCCTGGTGCTGCGTCACGAGTTCGAGGGCTATCACCTCCACGACGTCCTCGGCCACGTGCGGAACATCCCGGGCAGGCGGCTCGCGCTCGCGTTCGTCCTCACCGTGTTCGGCTACGTCACCCTTACGGGCTACGACGCGCTGGGCTTCCGGTACGTGCGCACCGCGCTCCCCTACCGGCGCATCGCCCTCGCCTCGTTCGTGGCCTACGTCTTCAGCCACAACGTGGGCCTTTCGTTCTTCGGCGGAAGCGCGGTCCGCTACCGGATGCTCTCGGGTTGGGGCGTTCGCGCGGAGATGATCGCACGCGTCATCGCCTTCGCGCTGCTCACGTTCTGGCTCGGGTTCTTCCTGCTCGGCGGCCTCGTTCACACGCTGTGGCCGCTAGCCGTGGATCTGCCCGGGATTCATCTGGCCTCGAGCCGCTCGATCGGGCTCGGCCTCCTCGCAGTGCTCGGCGCGTACCTCGCACTGTTGATTCGACGCCGGGCGCCGCTCCGTCTCCACGGCTTCCAGGTCGACCTGCCGGGCCTGCGGATGACGGGGGCTCAGCTCGCACTCTCGTCGATCGACTGGCTGCTCGCGGCGTCGGTCCTGTACGTCGTGCTCCCTGCTTCGCCCGACCTCGGCTTCCCGACTTTTCTGGGGGCGTATCTTCTCGCGCTCGTCGTGGGGCTCGTGAGCCACGTGCCGGGCGGACTCGGCGTCTTCGAGACGGTCATGGTCCTCCTGCTGCGCCCCTACCTCCCCGGCGACCAGGTCCTCGCCTCGATCGTGGCCTATCGGATCGTCTACTACCTGCTCCCGCTGGCCGTCGCGGTGCTGCTCTTCTCCGGCTACGAGCTCCGTCAGAGTGGCGTGCTTCTCGTTCGCGCGGGCGCAACGATCCAGGGATGGATGTCGGCGGTGGCCCCCCGCCTGTTCGCGGTCACGACGTTCCTCGCAGGCGCCTTGCTGCTCTTCTCGGGTGCGACCCCCGAGCTTCCGCAGCGTCTGGCGTGGCTGCGGGAGACGCTTCCGCTGCCACTCATCGAGATCTCCAAACTGCTCGGGAGCGTCTTCGGCGTCTTCCTCCTGCTCCTGGGGAACGCGCTGCGCCAGCGCATCGACGCCGCCTACTACGGCACGCTCGCGCTCCTGGCAGGGGGCAGCCTCGTCTCCCTGCTGAAGGGCCTCGACTGGGAGGAGGCCGCCATCCTCGCCGCCATGGGCCTGGCGCTGCTGCCGTGTCGTTCCTTCTTCTACCGTCGCAGCTCACTGCTCGCACAATCGCTCAATCCGGGATGGTGGGTGGCCGTGGCGGTGGTGGCGCTCGGGAGCGTCCTTGCGCTCGAACTCGCCTACCGCCACGTCGAGTACTCCCACGAGCTCTGGTGGCAGTTCGATCTCGAGGCCCAGGCACCCCGCTCGCTGCGTGCCTTGCTTGCCGCGGGCGTCGCTCTCGTCGCGATCGGGGCGGCCCGCCTGCTGCGCCCCGCCCCGCCCATCCCGGGCCTGCCGACGACCGAGGAGCTCGACCTCGCGCAGACGATCGTGAGCAGGAGCCCACGAGTGGATGGATACCTGGCGCTATTGCGAGACAAGGAGCTGTGGTTCCACGAGGACGGCAGCGCGTTTCTGATGTTCGGGGTCAGCGGCCGCACGTGGATCGCCATGGGCGATCCGGTCGGGCCTCGCGAGCAGCAGGAGGCGCTCGCATGGCGGTTCCGCGAGCTGGCCGACCGGCACGGTGCGCGCGCCGTCTTCTACGAAGTGTCGGAAGGAATGCTTCCGCTCTATCTGGACCTCGGGCTCGATCTCCGCAAGCTCGGAGAGACGGGCCGGGTCCGGCTCCCCGGCTTCTCGCTCGACGGCAAGCGGCGCAGCGACTTCCGACAGGCGCGCAGCCGGCTGGCTCGGGAGGGCTGCCGATTCGAGCTGCTCGCTCCGCCAGCGGTCGCCCCTCTGCTGGACCAGCTCCAGGCGGTCTCCGACGATTGGCTGCGTGCGAAGAACACGCGCGAGAAGCGCTTCTCTCTCGGCTTCTTCGACCGCGACTATCTGCGCCGCCTCCCGCTGGCCGTGGTTCGTCGCGGGGATTCCGTGATCGGCTTCGCCAACGTGTGGCCGAGCGAAGCCAAGCAGGAGTGCGGAATCGACTTGATGCGCCATCGTGCCGACGCGCCGAAGGGTGTGATGGATTTCCTCTTCGCGGAACTGATGCTCTGGGCGCGCGACGAGGGTTACCAGTGGTTCTCGCTGGGTATGGCACCGCTCTCGGGCTTCGAGCAGCACCGCCTGGCTCCGCTCTGGAACCGCCTCGGCGCCCTGCTCTTCCGCCACGGCGAGCACTTCTACAACTTCCAGGGTCTGCGGGAGTTCAAGGAGAAGTTCGATCCCGAATGGGAGCCGCGGTACCTCGCCGCACCGGGCGGCTTGGTGACGCCGCTCGTCCTCACCCGGATCGCCAGCCTCGTCTCGGGTGGAGCCACGGGGATCATCAGTCGCTGAGCGGGAACGAGGGACCGGAAGTCACTCGGGTCTTCTGGGCGATCGAGATCGCTGCCACCACGTCCGGCGAAAGCGGCCACGCCACGGTGTCGATGTCGATGGAGTTCGGCGACCCCACCGCCAGCGGCATTCTTGCTGTCCGGTAGCTCCGTGCGCTCGGGGCGCAGATTGCTGTTTCGCGAGCTCCGCGGCCGCCGGATGCAGCGCAAGCCCGATTCAGCCCAGCGCGCTCGCCACCAGATTGAGCGTGAGCGCCACGACCATCAGGTTGAAGGCAAACGAGATCAGCCCGTGCGCCAGCACCAGGCGACGCATGTGTGGCCGGGAAATCCCGACATCCGCGACTTGCGATGTCATGCCGATCACCGCTGAAAAATACGCGAAGTCGAAATACGAGGGCGCTGCACCGCCCGGGAACACCAGCCCGCCCGCATCCTCTCCGTAGAACCGGCGCGCGTAGCGCAGCGCGTATACCGTCTGGATCAACAACCAGGTTGCGGCGAGTGCGGCCAGCGCCAGGCCGATGTGCGAGCAGCGTTCGACGCCGGCCAGGGCTTTTGCGGCGTCTGTCACCATCAGCACGCCACCCAGGCTGACCCAGGAGGTCGCCACGACCAGAGCGTAGAGCGCGGCGGTACCGGGGTCGAAGCTGGACGCGCGCAGCCGTGTCTGCGCGGCATCGAGCCGCCCCACGCCCCACCAGACGACGACGAGATAGGCCATCGCGCCGGTGAGCCAGCCGGCCAGCAGGCGCGTTTCCCGCAGTTCACGCGACAGCAGCGCCACGGCGAGCAAGCCGAGCGCCGTCGCCACCAGCAGCCGATGCCAGGCGCGCAGGCGAGCCAGCGGGTGCAGTTCTCGGTGCGGCAGTAGAAGCAGCGACTTCATCAGGTCAGATCCTGTACGCGACGCGTGCACGCCAGAAGCGCGCCGTGCGCGATCTTAGTCAAAGTTGCGACCCCCCCACGAGTCCGTGCTCGGAAGGGTGCCGGTCGGCCACGTCGCGGGTGGTCTAGGCGCTGGATCTCCGCGGCGTCAGCCATCGCCACCTGCCTCGCACCCGGCGCAAGGTCCGCTACTGCGCGTCCAACGCCCCTCGCCTGGCGCAGCAGCACCGCAGCCTTGGCGAGTTAGCATGGGTGCGTGCGAATCCTTCTGCTCGAAGATGATCCGGCTACGGCGGACGCCATCCGCGTCTCCCTGGAAGCTGAACGTCACGAGGTCACCCATGCGCTGGGAATCGCGGATGGCATCGAGTTCGCTCGCCGCTACCCGCCCGACATCGCGATCCTGGATCTGATGGTGCCAGGCGGCAGTGGGTACGAGGTGCTGGATCTGCTGAGGCGCCGACAGCCGTGTCCCCCGATCCTGATCCTGACCGCTCGCGACGGGATCGCGGACCGCGTCGCCGGCCTGGACCGGGGCGCGGACGACTATCTCATCAAGCCCTTCTCGCTCGCCGAACTGGCCGCGCGGGTCCGCGCCTTCGAGCGTCGCATCCACGCCTCGGCGGACCGCCTGCAGCGCGGCGAACTCGCGATCGATCTCAAGGCACGTCGGGCTTGCTTCGGAGTGGTCGAGCTCGACCTCACGACCATCGAGTTCGAGCTTCTGGCCTGTTTGGCACGCGAGGGCGGCGCCGTGGTCGCGCGCACGCAACTCCTTCGCCAGGTCTGGGAGCTGGACTTCGATCCGGGCACCAACGTCGTGGAGGTCCACGTACACCGGCTGCGCAGGAAGATCGAGTCAGCCGGGGGGGAGGATTTCCTCCGCACGATCCGCGGTCGAGGCTATGCGCTCGGCTGATCACCTTCTCGCGCGTCTGCGCCGCTCCGAGGTCCGCACGGCGCTCCGGATCGGCTCCTGGATCACGCTGCTCGTCGCGGTCCAGGCGTTCCTGCTCTATGCCTTCGTGGCACGCGAGTACCACGAGGAGGCCGAACAGGACCTCGCCTTGCACACCGAGTGGGTCTCCGATCGCATGAGCGCCCGATCCGATCCCGGCACGTTCGCGCAGACGATGGCCGACCTCGGAACCCGGGCAGGGCTCGGAGTTCGACGAGTCGACCACGACGGCGGCGTGCGCGCCACCGCCGGTCGCTGGCCGGCCGCCGGAGCGCGAAGGTACGCTGCGACAGGCCTGTGGAGCGGCCTGAGGCTTTCGACGAGAACGACGCAGTACCTGCTACGGCGAGTGGAGCTCCCGGACGGAGGCCACCTGGAGGTTGCTCTTTCCCTGGACCGCTACGCGACCGAGCTGCGCGAGGTCCGCAATGGGCTTGCCGGGATCCTCGCACTCTCACTCGTCGGAGCGCTCGTCGTGGGCTGGGCTGCGACGCGCCGGAGCTTCGCGCCGCTGCGCGCGGCGACGCAGGCGCTCGACGCGCTCGACGCGGGAGCGCTCCAGACTCGCCTGCCGGATCGCGGTACCGGGGACTTCCTCGATCAGCATGCAGCCGTCCTCAACGCCGCACTGGAGCGGATCGCCACCGCGATCGCGAGGCTGCGGTCCTTCAGCGCCGACGTCGCGCACGAACTCCGGACGCCTATCAACCGCATCGCCGCCGTCGCCGATGCCAGCCTCCTCGTAGACGACCCTGCGCGAAGCCGCGAAGCCGTCCACCAGATCGTAGAGAGCGCACGGGGGCTCACCTCGATGATCGACGCCCTGCTCCTCCTGGCTCAGCTCGAGGAGGGCCGCCGGCCGCTGACAAACGGTCCGATTGCGGTGCGTCCGTGGCTTGAAGGACTGCTGTCCCTCTACCGCCCGGCGTGTACGGAGCGCGGCATCGCCATCAGTGATCGGATCGACGCTGGGGTCGTGTCCGCAGAGCGCAGTCTCCTGGACCGCGCCGTCTGCAACCTGCTCGACAACGCGGTTTCACACGGTGCCCGCGGAGGGCGCGTGGACCTCACGGCGAGCGAGAGCGCGAACGGCGTGGAGATCGCTGTCTCCGACGCCGGTCCCGGGATCTCGGAGAGCGACCGTCACCGTGTCTTCGATCGCTTCGTTCGGCTCGATTCGGCACGATCGTCGCCCGGGACGGGGATCGGGTTGTCGGTCGCATTCGCAATCGCACGTGCTCACGGTGGAACTCTCCGAGTGGACACGTCTCGACTCGGCGGCGCACGCTTCGTGCTCTCGATTCCTCATCGAGATCTCGATTAAGAATTGGTAATCCTCGCTCGAGGATCTTGCTCGGGGGCGCTGCACCGCCGAACCTCGAGCCGGATGTGGCACTCGGATCGGTTGGCGCAACGGCTTGCGTTCGTTCTCTGCGGTCTCGCGACCATGGTCACCGCTTGCCACCAGTTCACTCCTCTGCCGCTCTCTCCCGAGAAGGGTGCGCACGAGCTCGCGTCGAGGCGGCTGGACGACTCCGGGCTCGTCGCCTTCCTGGAACGGAACGGGCAGCTCGGCTCTGGGACGACGACCGCTTGGGATCTCGATCGGCTCACGCTGGCGGCCCTCTTTTTCCAACCGGCGCTCGACGTGGCGCGAGCGCGCCGGAGCACTGCTACCGCGGCGGTAGAGACCGCGAAGGCGCGGCCCAACCCGACGTTGGCGCTGACGCCCGAGCGCAGCGCCAATCCCGGCGCCGCCGTCTCGCCCTGGATCGCCGCAGTGCAGCTCGACTGGCCGCTCGAGACCGCCGGCAAGCGCGCGCGCAGGATCGATCGTGCACGCGCCCTCGAAGAAGCCGGGCGCCTCGATCTGGATGTGGCAGCCCACAGCGTGCGGATGGTCCTCCGTCAGGCGCTAACGGGTCTCGCCGTCGCGGATGCCCGCCGGGAGCGGTTGGAGGAGATCCTCGCCGCACAGCGAGAGGCCGTGGACATGCTGGACGCACGGGTGCGCGCGGGCGCAGCGGCGCTCGCCGATGTCGCTCCCGCACGCGCGGCGCTCGTTCAGCTCACCGCGGACGCGGACGACGCCGAGCGCCGGGCCCGTGAGTCCCGTGTACGCGTGGCAACCGCCATCGGTGTATCGGTCCGTGCAATCGAAGGCAAGGATCTGCTGTTCTCGCTCGAAGACGAAGGGAGTGACCTGCTCGGGGTGGCTGCAGACGAGGCAAGGGACCGGGCCCTGCTGAGTCGATCCGATGTCCTGGCGGCACTTGCGCGATTCCGCGCGGCGGAGGCGGCCCTGCGCCTCGAGCTCGCCAGGCAGTACCCAGACGTGCACCTCGGCAACGGGTTCCAGTACGACCAGGGGCAACGCAAATGGATGCTCGGCGTCTCGCTCGAGCTTCCACTCCTGAATCGGAACCAGGGCGGTATCGCCGAGGCCGAGGCCGTGCGCCGAGAGGCGGCAGCCGCGTTCCTGACGCTCCAAGCGCAGGTGCTCGGCGAACTCGAGAGAACCCTGTCGATTCGAGCGGCGGCACGCGACGAGGTACTCCGGTTGAGGGACCTCGTGGCCACGCAGGACGCGGCGTTCCGGCGTACGCGCGCAGCCCTCGCACTCGGCGCTGTGGACAGGTTGTCGCTCGCGATTGCCAGAGCCGAGCGCGCGCGAGCCCGACTCTTACTGGTCGAGGCGCTCGGGCGCCTCCAGCAGACGCTGGGGGAGCTGGAGGCTGCCTTGCAGGCACCCCTCCCCTGGCCGGACGCACTCGAGCCCGAGCGGCCGCTCTTCGCGGGAGGAAGCTCGCCGTGATGAGGCGCGACACCGATGCCATCCTGGCACTGGCGCTCGCTGCAGCCACAGCAGTCTGGTTGCCGGCGTGCCGTCCGGCAGCCCATCCACCCTCACCGGTGGCTGCGTCCAGCAAGGCGTCCGCCAAGGATCAGGGAGTCGGCACGATCGCGTTGGCGCCGGCCCAGATCGCTCGGGCGGGGATCGAAGTGGCCACCGTGGAGCACGCAGCCGAGCGCGCGTTCGTCGATGCCTATGGCAGCATTTCCGATCCCACAGCGCTGGCGGACGCCGTGCTGGCGAGGGCCGCTGCGAGCGTGGCCTTCGAAGCAGCACGCCGCGAGCTCGTGCGCGTGCAGGCCTTGCATCGTGGGAACGAGAACGCGTCTGCGCGCGAGCTCGAGAGTGCAGAAGCGCTCGCTCGCCGGACCGCGCTCGAGGCCGAGTCCGCCGAGGCTCGGCTCGCTTCCGTGGCAGGTGTCGACCTTGGGGAGCGGAGTGACCTCGCCGAGCTCGTGCGACGTCTCGTTGCCGGTTCCGCGCGCCTGGCGCGTCTCGACGTGGCTGCTGCAGCCCAGGTAACGCCGCCGGCAGAGCTGGAGATCAGGGAAGCGCTCGAGCCCGGCATCTCCTACCTGGCTCGCTTTCTCGGGGCGGCGCCCGCTGTCGATCCTGCCCTCCAAGGACGCGGGTTCTACTACTCGATCGACGTGGCCGCGATCCCGTTCGGCACCGCCCTGTCCGCGCGGCTGCCGGCCGGGGATTCCGTTGCGCGGAGCGTGCGCGTGCCACCGCAAGCGGTCGTCTGGCAGCGAGGCCACGCGTTCGTCTTCGTGGCGCTGGAGCCCGGCCGGTTCCAGGCGCGAGCCGTCACGATCCGCGAGCTGTCGGCCTCCGAGTGGCTGGCCACCCAGGGCCTCGCGAGCGGCGAGACGATCGTCGTCGCGGGCGCACCGCTGCTCCTCGCTCTCCCCGCGGCCCGGATTGATCGGAGGCCCGTTGCTGCGCGCGATCCTCGAACTGGCTCTGCGCCGCCACGGCATCGTGATCACGCTCGCCAGTGCGGTCGCGGTCTACGGGGTCTGGGCGACGAGCCGCGCGGAGTTCGATGTCTTCCCGGAGTTCGTGCCGCCGCAGGTGGTGGTCCAGACCGAGTCTCCTGGGCTCGCTCCCGAGCAGGTGGAGCGGCTCGTGACGGTCCCCATCGAGGCGGTCGTGAGCGGCCTGCTCGGGCTCGAGACGCTGCGCTCGGAGTCGGTGCAGGGGCTGTCCGTGGTGACAGTGAACTTCCGCGAGGGAACCGATGCGTTCGTCGCGCGCCAGCAGCTGGCTGAGAACCTGTCCGAGCTGACGGCTCGGCTGCCCGCGGGAGTCAACGCGCCGACTGTTTCGCCCCTGACCTCCTCGACGATGGACGTGCTGAAGATCGGTCTCGTCTCCCACCGACTCTCTCCGATGGACCTCCGGAGCCTCGCCGATTGGACACTGCGACCTCGGCTCCTCATGGTGCCGGGCGTCGCGCGGGTGAACGTGTTCGGCGGAGAGGTCCGAGAGCTCCAGGTGCGGATGCGACCCGAGCGGCTGCGCGCCTACGGCGTCGGCCTGCTCGACGTCGTCAGGGCTGCGAGCGCGGGAACAGGCGTCCGTGGTGGAGGGTTCGTCGATACACCGGGCCAGCGGATCGTCGTCGAGAGCCGGGGCGAGGCCGGCTCCGCTGTGGAGCTGGGCCGCGCGCTCGTGGCCGACGGTGCCGGAGTGCCGGTCCGGCTCGAGGACCTGGCCGATGTCCGCGAGGCGGCCGCCCCGGCGTTCGGCGACGCGCTCGTTCAGGGCGAGCCCGGCGTCCTGCTGACGCTCTCGAGCCAGTTCGGCACCAACACCCTGGAAGTGACTCGTGGTCTCGAAGCCGCCCTTGCAGATCTGGCTCCTGCGCTCGAGGCCGCGGGAGTCCGCGTCTATCCCGCGATGCACCGCCCGGCAAACTTCATCGAATCCGCGCTGCGGAACCTCCGCTTCTCGGTTCTGCTCGGTGCCGGCCTCGTCGCGATGGTCCTGATCGCGTTCCTGCGAGACCTGCGGTCAGCGGTCATCTCGCTGACTGCGATCCCTTTGTCCCTCCTGACGGCAGTGATCGTGCTCGATCGGCTGGGTATCTCTCTCAACACGATGACACTGGGCGGGCTCGCGATCGCGATCGGCGAGGTCGTAGACGACGCGATCGTCGACGTGGAGAACATCGTACGGCGATTGCGAGAGAACGCCGACCTCGCACACCCCCGCATTGCATGGGTCGTCGTCCGCGATGCTTCACTCGAGGTCAGGGGCGCCGTGGTGTACGCGACCCTCGCGGTGGGTCTCGTATTCCTTCCGCTGCTGGGCCTGTCGGGTCTTCAGGGGCGCTTCTTCGCACCCCTTGCCCAGGCATACCTGCTCGCGGTACTCGCGTCGCTCGCGGTCGCCCTGACCGTGACCCCTGCCCTCTCGCTTGCTCTCCTCGGCAGCCGCGTGCCGGCCGAGCACGAGCCTCGTCTGCAGACAATCCTGAAGGCAGGCTACACGCGCGTACTGGAATGGAGCCACCACCACCTGCGCATCGTGCTCGCAGTCATCGCTGCCCTCGGGCTGGGCGCGCTGGCGCTCCTTCCGACTCTCGGAGGCGAGTTCCTGCCGGCCTTCCGGGAACGCCATCTCGTGCTCCAGGTCTCTGCGAGCCCCGGAACCTCGCTCGCCGAGATGCGCCGCATCGGAACGATCCTCTCCGACGCTCTCTTGGTGCTGCCCGGAGTCGCGACGGTCGAGCAGCAGCTCGGGCGCGCCGAGCAGGGGGAAGACACCTGGGGTCCTCACCGGAGCGAGTTCCACGTCGAACTGAGCACCGGCAATGGGCGCGAAGAGCAACGGGCTACGGACGCGATCCGGAGGATCCTCGATGAGATTCCGGGCGTGCAGACCGAGGTCCTCACCTTCCTCGGCGATCGGATCAGCGAGACGATCAGCGGGGAGACGGCGTCGGTGGTCGTGAACATCTTCGGCGACGACCTCGACATGCTCGACGCGAAGGCGCGCGAGGTCGCCTCGGTGCTCGAATCGATCGATGGAGCCGTCGACGTGGCGGCGCACTCGACCGAGGCGGCGCCGCGCGTTGCCGTGACGATCGATCGCGACCGCGCGGCGCGTTCCGGGTTTCGCACCGAGGAGCTGCTCGGCCAGGTCCAAGTCGCCTACGCGGGCGCGGTGGTCGGCCAGACGCATCGGGGGAGTCAAACGCTCGACGTGCGAGTCATCCTAGACGTCGATCTCCGGACGGATCCGCAGGCGGTGGGCGCGTTGCTGGTCTCGAATGCGCGGGGAGAGAATCTTTCCCTCGGAAACGTTGCCGACGTCTCGATCGAGGAAGGGCGCGACACGATCTCCCACGAGGGCGGCCGGCGACGCCAAACCGTGACCTGCAACGTCCAGGCCCGCGATGTCGCGTCCTTCGTGGATCAAGCCAAATCGACCCTGCTTGCGCAGGTCTCCCTTCCGCCGGGCTCCTACCTCCTCGTGGGCGGTGTCGACGAGGCTCGTCGACGGGCCGAGCGGGAGATCCTGCTACACGCCGGGTTCGGATTGCTGGGCGTGATGCTGCTGCTAGCGACGGCCGCTGGGCACTGGCGCAACCTGGTCCTCCTGCTCGCGAACGCGCCGCTTGCTGCGATCGGCGGCGTCTTCGCAGTCGCGATCCAGGCGAGTCTCGGGAGTGGAGCCAACGGGCTCTCGCTCGGCGCCTTGGTGGGTTTCGTGACGCTCCTCGGGATCACCTTGCGAAACGCCATCATGCTGCTGTCGCACCTGCAGCACCTGGTCGAGCGAGAGAGCGCGCCCTGGGGATGGGAGACCGTCGTCCGAGGTGCGAGCGAGCGGCTCACGCCGATCTTGATGACCGCGCTGGTGACGGGCCTCGGCTTGCTTCCGCTCGCGCTCGCGAGCGGCCGTCCCGGCGGCGAGATCGATGGCCCGTTGGCGACGGTGATCCTCGGCGGCCTCGTCTCCTCGACGGCGCTGAACCTGCTCGTCCTGCCCGTCGCTTGCGCTCGCTTCGGGCGATTCGGCGCTTCCACGGAGGACTCCGGTCCGTCTGCGCGGCCGAGCAACTCTGCGCCGGGCCTCTGAAGGTTGCCCTGCTCGGAGACCGGGACCCCTCGCGAGGAACGCAACGTCCCCCCCGTCCTGGGATCGACTCCGCCGGCGAGCGCAAAAGGAGGGCGTGCGGCCGCTCGGACTTCACGCCGCCCGCCAAGCGAGGATCGAAGCCTCCGAGCGCGCTCGTGTCGCCGAGGTCCAGCGCATCCAGAGCGAGAGCACCGACTCGCTCGCCTCTTCGGCGCCACGGGTCGTCTAGAAGTACGACGGCGATCGGCTCTTCGTCGTGCCACCGGCTTGGGACGCACTCACGATCAACCGCTTACCGCCCACCGCAAGATGATCCACATCACCAACCTGCTCGAACAGCATCCGTACGGCCCGCTCCCGGACCTCCTTCGAGAACTTGTTCGTCTTGGCCATGACCCCATCCTCTCAGGAGATGGAGCCTCCGGCAATCCCGGGGCGGTTCAAAGACCTTCACCGCTGCCACTTGATCCGGTTCAATTCCAAAGGAACCGAAACATTCGAGTGATAGGGCACGATGCGGGCCGTGAAATCGTTCGTCGGTCGCGTGGCGGGAACGCTGGCGCGATAAACGGCCCACGCTGATTCCGTTCTGTCCTTGGATTCGATGCGGGTCATGTCCGTTCGGACGCTCTCGTGATCGGCCGTCGCTTCGGCATACAATTGCACTTTGACGAATGTGGGGTCGAGGCCATCGAGGCTGACGCGTATCTCGAACGTGTACTCGCTGTCGTTTGATCGAACCCGGACTTCGCCGAACTCCAGCGAGTTCCACTTTTCGGCCACTGCATGTTCCCAGTTGGCGATGCTGGTACCGAGCGATCCACCGAACTCAGCCCGCTTGCAATAGGCGGCCGCTGCCGGCAGGTAGTGTTGTTCGGCGTATTCTCGGACTGTGCGGACGGCGGAATACTGGGGCGTCAATTGTGACATGCTGGCGCGCATGCGGGAGATCCAAGCCGTCGGGATTCCATCCGCATTGCGGTTGTAGAATTCCGGAACGACGTCGCGTTCGAGCACTTCGTACAACTGCTCCGCTTCGGCGACGTCCCAGGCTGGATCGTCGCCGTGTTCCAGGCCGTCGCCGATCGCCCAGCCGACCTCCGGCGTGTAGGCCTCGGCCCACCAGCCATCAAGCTGCGATAGATTCAGGCCACCATTGACCAGGACTTTCATGCCGCTGGTGCCACTCGCTTCCCACGGTCGCCGCGGGGTGTTGATCCAAACATCGACGCCCTGAACCAGGTTCTCCGTCATCAGCATGTCGTAGTCACTCAGGAACATCACGTGCGATCGAACGCCCGGTTGGTGAATGAACTCGATCCACTGACGAATCAATTCCTGCCCAGGTGTGTCCGCCGGATGCGCCTTGCCGGCAATGATCAGTTGCACTGGACGCTCGGAGTTGGTCAGCAGTCGTAGCAACCGATCGGGATCGTGCAGCAGCAAATTGGGCCGCTTGTAGGTCGCGAAACGCCGCGCAAAACCGAGCGTCAAAGTGGTCGGATCGAATTGGCGTTCGGCGAACTCGATGTCGTCGGGCGATGATCCTGAACCGGCGAGTTGCCGCGCCAGACGTTTCCGCACGTATTCGACCAAACTGCGGCTGGCGTCGACTCGAAGCTGCCAGAGTTCCTCATCCGTCACTCGTTCGATATCGCAGGCGAGCGTCTCGCTGATGCCCAACCAGCGTTCCTGGCCGCACAGGTGCGTCCAGATCTCATCCGCTTCCGCAGAATCCCAACTGGGCATGTGAACCCCGTTGGTGACGTGGGTGACCGGTACTTCGTGTTCCGGCCAACCTGGAAACAACGGCTGAAACAGGCGACGGCTCACTTGCCCATGCAGTCGACTGACACCGTTGACTGACCCGCTGCCACGAATCGCCAAGTAAGCCATGTTGAAGCTTTCCGATTCATCGTGTGGATTCTGCCGTCCCAACGCCAACACATCTTCGACCGAAATGCCGAATCCCGAGCTGGCATATCGGGCCAGGTATTGCCGGATCAACTCGGGTGGGAAGCGGTCGAATCCGGCGGGTACGGCGGTGTGCGTCGTAAACACATTGCCTGCTCGTGTGACGGCGAGTGCCGCTTCAAACGACTGGCCTGATGCCTGCATGAATTCCCAGGCGCGCTGGAGCACCGCAAACGCAGCGTGGCCTTCATTGAGATGACAGACTTCCGGTCGGATTCCCAGTTCGCCGAGTAAACGCCAGCCGCCGAAACCCAGAATCATCTCCTGTTTCAGACGCAGTTCGGAACCGCCGCCATACAATTCACTGGTGATGCCACGATGCTCGGGCGGGTTGGCCGCATCATTGCTGTCGAGCAAATAGAGTTTCGTTCGTCCGACCTGAGCTTGCCAGGCGCGCAACCAGACGCTGTAGCCAGGCAGTTCCATCCTCAATCGCAACCACTCGCCATTGGAATCTCGCAGCGGTGTGATCGGCAATTGGCCGGGGTCGTTGTAGGGATACAAGGCCTGCTGCCGGCCGGCGGTGTCGATGATCTGGCGGAAGTAACCCTGTTGATAGAGCAGTCCGACGCCGACGACGGGCATGCCCAGATCACTGGCGGCTTTCAGTTGATCCCCCGCGACGTTGCCCAGGCCGCCGGAGTAGATCGGCAACGCTTCGCTGAGCATGAACTCCAGACAGAAATAGGCAACACAGGTCAGCGGGCACGGCGACTCGTACGACTGTTGAAACCACGCGGGTTGTTCTGCCGTTCGTCGTCGTACTCGCACCAGTTCGTCGACCTTGCCGCGGAACTCGACGTCGCCCAGGACACGTTCGAGCCGTTCTCTGGCAACAGTTTGCACCACGACCCATGGATTGCGCGTGAGTTCCCACAATTCCGCATCAAGTGTGCGCCAGATCTCGTCGGTCGCATGATTCCACGATGACCGAAGATCCAAGGCCAATTCGGCCAAAGAATCGAAACCGTCGATCTCAACAGGCAACAAGCTGTAGAGCGGATGGAGTAGACGAGGGTTGTCGGCCATGTTGTTTCACCCTGAAAGCATTTCGAAAGAACAGTCGTTAGCGCCCTGCATGTTTCGTGCCAGCCAGCGAAATGCGAATCGCGTGACAGTTGGTCTCGAACTCTTGGATGGCAAGGTCCGCAGTCAGAAGAATGTGGTGACCGTTCAAGTGATCATCGCTGAGGAGCTGCTTCCTCGTCGGCAGCAGTCCGAAACTCGAGGGCCAGTGCGACATGTCTTCTGTACAAACCGACATCCGGTCGCAACAGGTTGAGGTAGCGGGCCACGCCTGCTCTCCTTGTGGAGTGCCCACGCATCGCAAGGAGTCCGTAGACATGGCCGCCACGAAGACCAGCCTACCGCGCTCGAGAGCGTTCTGGAACTTCTGAGTAGACATGGACTCGGGGCGATGGCCGAGGCGATGCCGACGCTGCTGAACTCGGCGCATCGGCGCTTCCTGAACTGCGTCGTCGCGATCGCCGTGTTTGCGTGTCGGTGCTGTCACGGACCGATGCGGATCGTGGCGACGTTCCACCAGGAACGCGACGCGATCGCCGCTACGCCGGCGGGGCGATCGCGAAGTTGTCGTGACGCCCCGCGCAGGCGCGCGCACGCCGGAGCCGGGCGACGCCGTAGAGTCCGACGAGCGCGGCGGTCGGCCCGCCCGTGCCCGGCTCCGGCACTGCGATCGCAATGCCGGTCCGGAGGTCGTCGAGCTGGAAGTGGAAAGCGACCCGGCCGCGATCGTTCAGCGGGCGCCGGTCCGCCAGATGCTGGCTGCCCTGGGTCGCCAGGCTCAGCTCGAGCACGCTGCTCCCGAGCAGCGGGTCGCCCATGCGCAGCAGCTGCACCAGCCCGGCGGCGTCGTCATAGAGGAAGATCCCGTGATCGCCCTGCGGGCCGCTGCCACCGGCGAGATAGGCGCGGAACACGACCTGTCCGGCGTCGTTGAGGGCGAAGCCCTCGAGGAGGTCGAAGGTCCCGTTGCCGTCGGGCGCCTGCTGGCCGGTGCGGACGATCGGGACGAGCGCGCCCCCCCTGCGTCGCGGCGGAAGATTCCTTCCGTCAAGCTGCCGACGCCTGCGCGGAACGCCACCTGCCCCGCTCCGTTGACGAGCGGAAAGGAGACCCCGCCCAAGGTTCCTCCCCCGGGCGCCGGGTCCCCGGTGCGGGCGATCTCGGACAGGGGCCCGCCGTCGCCCACGAACACGCCCTGTCCGATGAAACCCGCGACGCTGCTGAAGAGGCCCGCGACGAACGCGATCTGGCCGGAGTCGTTGAGCGACGGCGTGTAGGTGTTGAACATGCCGAGGACCGCGCCGCCCGACACGGGGTCGCCCTGGCGCGCGATCTAGACGACACCTCCGGGTGTTCCATCGGCGCGGAAGAAGCCCTCGTTGTTGCCACCGCTGGCGCCCGTGAGGAAGCCGAGGAAGCCGAGCTGGCCCGGCGTGTTGAGCGCAGGAGGGGAGAAGGTCTGGAAGGTGCCGTCGTTGCCCGGTGCGGGCTCCCCCTTGCGCACGACCTGGACCAGCGTCGCCCCGTCGCCGCGGTAGAGCGCCTCATCGTCCGCACCGCCGCCGCTCGTGCCCGTGAGGTAGCCGAGGAACGCGACCTCGCCCGCGTTGTTGAGGATGCCCAGAATGGGCGAGAAGCTGTCGATCGTCCCGTTGCCGCCGGGCGCCGGATCGGACCGGCGCACGATCTCGACGAGCGTTGCGCCATCGCTGCGATACAGGCGCTGGCCGTCGGCGGGGGAGCCGTCCAACCAGCCCCGGAAGGCGGTCTGTCCCGCGTCGTTCAGCGTCGCCACCATGCTGAACGAGTCGAAGACGCCGGAGCCCCCCGGCACCGTGTCGCCGGACGCGACGATGCGAAGGAACTCGGATGGAGCGGGATCCCAGCGGAACTGCGACAAGTCGGAGGAGTTGCCGGCGTTGTGAGACCAGAAGCCGATCTGGCCGGCGTCGTTGATCGCGGGCAGAGAGGCCGCCCCTTCGAACGGGTCGCTGTCCGGCAGCGGATCGCCCGTCGCGATTACGACTTCGATCGGGACGGCCGCGGGCGCAGCCGACGAAAACAGCAGCGCAGCGCTCCCGAGCGATGCCGCACTGCATGCCGCGAACAGAGGGATGGCCATTCGCATCGATGCTCCTCCACGAGACCACCTTACTCTCGATGTCACCGAGTGCGCGTCCCCAATCGAGGGGACTGCGATGGGACGCGGCGCATCGACGGGGGAGCCCCGCTCGACTGCCAGGGCCTCGCGCTCGACCGGTTCCGCGCCGACTCCGTGCCGCCGCTGCGCTGACGCCCGCGCTCCTCGGCCGGGGCGCCCTCAGCCTTCGGGCTGGCAGGTGGCGGAGGCCCCCGGCACACACACGAAGCCGTCACCGCAGAAGACGTCGTTCCCGTCCGGTACGCCGCCGCCCGCGTTGGCACACGAGTCGCCCGCGTTCCCGTCCTGGCAGCGGCCGAACAAATTGCAGATCGGGGCCTCTGCGCTGCAATCGCCCATCTGGGTGATCGGGTCGTAGCCCGAGTTGCACGGATTCGAGCTCAGGCCGCTCGTACAGGTCGAGTGGGCGGAGCTGCAGCGGTCGCTCGGGGTGCAGTCCAGGTCGCTCGCGCACGCCGTGGCGGCGGCGGCGGTCGCAGTGACCAGGATCTGGTGTACGGACGAGCCGATCGCGGACGCTTCGCTGTCGATATCGACCGAGAGCGTGCAGGTCACGTCCGTGCCGGGGAGACGGACGGGACGTTGCGGAACGCCATCGAGCGGCACCGTCACGACGGTGTTCGCCGGATCGGTGTAGGCGCCGCACGCGACGCGGACCGCGCCGCCGAGCGAGTCGAGCGGCTCGGCTCCGCTCGCGTATCGCTGCGCCACGATGCTGATCGGTCCATTCACGACGTCGCCCTCGAGCAGGTCGGCGGCGAGGTTCCAGCGCACCGTGCCGGCGCACGTCGCGGGCGGAGAGGGCGCGGTCTCGATGTCGTACGAGCACGTGACGAGCAGTGCGACGCGCGCCCCCAGGCCAGGCTCGCTCGCGCTGCCGAAGCGCACGGCCACGCCGCCGCTCGCGAGCTCCGCGGCCGGAACCTGATCACCATCGGGGGCGGTGTCGAGACACGAGCGCGCGGTGGAGTCTACGGAGGCGGCGCCGATCGTGAGCGTCACCGCTTCCGCGGGCGCCGGTGCGTTCGCGCACTCGAAGGCCAGCTCGTGCGAGCTGTATTGCTCGTACTGGGCGATTCTCACGTTCTGCCTGCACACCACGAGCATCGGCCAGCATATTGCGATTGCGAGGCAAGCGCGCCGCGTCACGCGTCCCATCACTTCGCCTCGCGCCGCGCGCACGCGAGCAGCGCCAGCGCGATCCACGTCGCGAGGCCAGCGAGAGCGAGTGCCGGCTCGGGGACGGGCGTCGTCGTCGCGACGATCTGCCCGTCGAGCGACAGGCTCCCGCTCGCCGGAATGCCGCCGAAGTCCTGCGGATCGAGCGACACGTTGAAGTCGAGCGGCAGCGTGATCTGCTTCTCGCCCGCGCCGAGGTCTTCGAGCAGTCCGCCGCTGACGGAGCCGATATAGAAGCCTTCCTCGATCAGCGCGCCGCTGCCGAAGACGCTGACCGGCGTCCCGGTCCCGACCGACACCTCGCCGCCCTGCAAGTGCAACGTGACGCCGGCTGAGTCGAGGACGCGGCTCGCGGGAATCGGGAAGAACCCGCGGATCTGAAAGGCCGTGCGCCGCAGCGCGACGAGGAGCATCGATTCGAAGCCGCCCGCGTCTGCCACGAACGCGAGCGCCGCCGACGCGGGCGTCGTGGGATCGTCGGGCGTGCCCGGCCGCCAGGTCCCGCTCGGCGCGAGACGCAGCATCGTCGCATACGGGCTGAGCGACAGGCCCGTCGGCGCCGACGCATTCGGGACGAAGATCGCGAGCAAACGGCCCTCGATGCGCGTTCCGAGGCCGTCGGGCGTCCCGGGTAGACCCGTTTGCGAAAGCGCGGAGACGCCCGGAAGTCGCCCGATCTGCGACTCGAACGGCGCGGCGGAGGTCTGGAGTCCGGGGCCCAGATACACGCCGACGCCGCTCGATTCGCCAACGCGGACCCAGCTCCGAGCCGGATCGACGTGGAAGACCACGCACTCGTCGGCGCGTGCGTGGTCGGCGCCGAGAAAGGCGAGAAGGGCGGCGCCGACGACCCTGACGACCTCTCTCGGGATGCGCATTCGTCCAGCCTACGCCCGCCGCGCCAGTTCGCATGTCCCCAATAACGGGTACGAGCCAGGGACGGAGCGCGCCACCGCGCGATGCGCGAAGGCGACCACCGTCCACAACATCGCGAACGCGCGGCGCTGCGGCGTCGCCCCGCCGGGTCGAACTCGTCCGTTCGCCAGTCATCGGACGCCGACACGAAGCGACCGATTCTCCGTCGCATGCGTTCGAAACGCGTTCGAGCGTCGACACCGAAATGGGGTGCCGTCCGGCACCGGCGATCGCCGTCGGCAGGAAGTGGAAGTCGTAGAGCGAAGTGTGAAGTTGGGGAAATCAAAGGGGTTTTCGGGGTTGATGGCGACCCGTCATGGCAAGACCCTCCGGGGAGTGGGCTCCAAGCCGGTAGGGTGCCACCCACGGAAGGATAAAGAAGCGGGCGACCGAGGTCCGCTGACGCTCGAAGTGACTGCGAGCATCGCCGTTCGCTGCTGCGGCCTCGGCGACTGGGACCGGGCCGAGGTCTTCAACGACGTGGGCCGCTTCATCGCGCGCGTGAAGCCGTCGCCGATCCATCTCCTCGAGCTCGTCGGCGGCTATCCCTTCCTCGATCCCACCTTCATGATCCGCCAGCCGGCATGAGCGACCGCGACACGCGCATCGAGATCCGCCGCCTCTGAGGGCCGGGGCCCGGCGACGTAGGCCTGGCTCGGTCTGCGGAGTCCCTCTAGTCTCGAGTCGACTGCCCGGGGAAGAGGAGTGGGGACGTCCATGAACGATCGAGACGCGCGAGTGTCGCTCGAGATCCGATCCCGCATCACGCAGGAAGGCCGTCTGGAGCTCTCCCTCGCCGAGGTCACGCGACCGGCGCCCGGCGAAGACGAGGTCCTCGTCCGCGTCGAAGCTGCGCCCATCAACCCCTCGGACATGGGTCTCCTCTTCGGACCGGCGGACATGAGAACGGCGAAGCAATCCGGCAGCGCCGAGCGGCCGGTCGTAACGGCCGAGATCCCGCCCGGCCTGCTGAAGGCGGCTTCGGCGCGCGTCGGTGAGTCGCTGCCGGTCGGCAACGAGGGCGCGGGCGTGGTCGTCGAGGCGGGCTCGTCCGCGGCCGCGCAGGCCCTGCTCGGCAAGACCGTCGGCATGATCGGCGGCGGCATGTACACGCAGCTCCGCGGCCTGAAGGCGGCGATGTGTCTCGAGCTGCCGGCAGGCACCACGCCCGCCGAGGGCGCGTCCTGCTTCGTCAACCCGCTCACCGCCCTCGGAATGGTCAGCACGATGAAGCTCGAGGGACACAGCGCACTCGTGCACACCGCAGCCGCCTCGAACCTCGGTCAGATGCTGAACAAGCTCTGCCTCGAAGACGGCATCCCGCTGGTCAACATCGTCCGCCGCGAGGAGCAGGCCCGGATCCTCGAGGAGATCGGAGCCGTCCACGTATGCGACTCCAGCGCGCCGGACTTCGAGGACCGTCTCACCGACGCGCTGATCGCGACGGGAGCCACCCTCGCCTTCGACGCGACGGGGGGCGGCAAGCTCGCGGGGCAGATCCTCGCGTGCATGGAGCGTGCGCTCAACGCGAGCTCGAAGGAGTACAGCCGCTACGGATCCACGACCCACAAGCAGGTGTACATCTATGGCGGCCTCGACCGTTCGCCGACGGTCTTCGACCGCAGCTTCGGCATGGCCTGGGGGATCGGCGGCTGGCTGCTGACGCCCTTCCTGCAGAAGATCGGCTTCGCCGCCGGCCAGGCGCTGCGCGAGCGTGTCGTGAGAGGGATCAAGACGACCTTCGCGAGCCACTACACGGACGAGGTCTCCCTCGCCGAGGCGCTGTCCCTGGAGGCCATCGCCCGCTACGGCAAGCAGGCGACCGGCCAGAAGTTCCTGATCAATCCGAACAAGAGCTCATGAGCCGGGAGGCATCCCGCCCCGCGGCCCGTTGAGCGGAGCCAGTCGATGGAAGCCCTTGCAATCCTGCAACCCGTCGTCGCGATGGGGCTGCTGACCTCCGCCATGGCGCTCTGGATGCTGCTGACCCGAATCCCCGCGATGGCCCGACTGAAGATCCATCCCCAGGCCGCCCAGGACACCAGCGTGTTACGGGACCTGCTCCCGCCCGAGATCATGCGCGTCTCGAACAACTACAATCATCTCTTCGAGCAGCCCACGCTCTTCTACGCGATCGCCATCACGATCGCGCTGCTGGGTCACGTCGATGCGATTCATGTCGGCTGCGCCTGGGCCTATACGGGTCTGCGCGTCGTTCATTCGCTGGTGCAGGCCACCGTCGACATCGTCCGAATCCGCTTCGGCGTCTTCACGCTGTCCTGGCTGGCCCTCGCGATCATGATCTTCCGGGAGGCGCTCGCGGTCTTCTGAGAGAGGGAAGCCTCAGCGCCCATAGGCGAGGCCCGGCAGCCAGGTCGCGATGGCGGGCCACACGAAGATCAGGGCCAGGCCCGCACCCTGCAGCGCGGTGAAGGGCACGACGCCGCGGTAGAGCTGCGCCCGAGGAAGATCGCGAAGAGGTAGCCGGTGGTCCGCGTCGTGTGGCGCAGCACTCCGCCCGCGAGCCGGCCCTTGCCGGTCGACGGGCAACGGGTGGGACAAAGAAGCGGGCGACCGAGGTCCGATGACGCTCGAAGTGACACTCCTCCCGGGGGATCTCGAGCTGCCAAGACCGTAGGCGGATAGGGCAACACCAGCTCCGGGATACCCGGCGATTCAGGGTGTGTCGCTTGACACGCGGAAGCGCCGGACACCACTTCCCCCGTGGATGCCACACGAGATACGATCGTGCGCGCACTCCCGCAGTCGGCGGTAGGAGAATCCAATCATGTGGTTCACGCGGCTTCTTGCGGCTCTTTTGCTTCCCTCGCTACTCATGACGGCGCCCGCGTGGGCGCAGTCCCGGGACGACGACCCGGCCCTGGCGCTCGCCCTGGCGGTCGCCAAGGCCGATTCCGAGCCCGTCCAGGTCAGTCCGGAGCAGGCTGCACAGCTCCGGCGCGTCGTCCGCGCCCTCCGGGCCGGAGACGACGACGCGGCGATCGTCCGCTGGAGCGCCGCCGTGGCCTCGATGGTGAGAGACGGGGGTCCGATCGACCTCGAGGCCCTCGTCCAGTGGGTGCTGCGTGAGTCGTACCTCCAGGCGAACGCGGACCTCAGGGACTACGCCGACAAGGTCAAGTACTTCAACGAGCAGAAGAAGCACACGCGCGAGGCGATCACCGATGCGCGTCGCTTCCGGCGCCGGCTGGCCTCGGACGAGGAGGTCGAGGCCGTGGACCGGCAGCTCGAGTGTTGGGAGCGCCTGCTCGAGGAGCTCGGCGAGAGCGAAACGCTGGCGCAGCTCGACCTTCAGAGCGTGCTCCAGCGACAACAGCAGACCCTACAGGCGCTGAGCAACATTGCGAAAAGGCTCCACGATACGGCGAAGAGCATCATCCAGAAGCTCCGGGCCTGATCCGACGCCAGACCGGACCTGCTTGCGCGCCCCCGCTCTCGGGGCTTGGCTTGTTCTGTCTCTGCCGAACGGGACGGGTAAGCATCATAGGGGGGTGGCGTCTGCGAGCCGGTGCGTGAGGGCGTGGGGAGGGAGGAGATGGTGCCTCCCGAGCCCGTCGGAGATCCTCGAGTTGGAGATTCAACGATCGCCAACGAGAGGAGACACCGATGGAGCGGACCATCGGGCTGGACGCCCATGCTGCGAGCTGCACGCTGGCGGTGATCTCGCAGACGGGCCGGAGGCTCGAGGACTTCCCGGTCGAGACCAACGGTCGGGCACTCGTCGGAGGCGATCCGGGTGATCCCGGGTCGCAAGCACCTGGTCTTCGCGGAAGGGCTTCGGAGCGCGTGGCTCTACGAGACGCTGCGACCTCACGTCGACGAAGTCATCGTGGCGGGCGTCACGGAGAGCCGGGGGCAAAAGAGCGACAAGCGGGATGCCTATGGCCTGGCCGAGAAGCTCCGCACGGGTTCCCTCGAGAAGCAGATCTTCGAGGCCCCTCGGGAGTTCACGCTGCTTCGGGAGCTCTCGCGGGCGCACATCACGGCGACGCGCGACCTCGTGCGCGTACAGTCGCGCCTGAAGAGCCTGTAGCGTTCGCGCGGGGTGCAGACGGCCGACGGGAGTTGGATCCGAGCCCGGGTCCCGCAGACGCGGGGATTGTCTCGGCAGGACAGCCATGTGCTGAAGGAGATCTTCCAGGGCGCCGCTCACACAGCCCCGGCGGTCAGCTCTGCGGAACATGGGGAAGGTGCCCACGCGGAAGGAAAATCGCGCCCTCGAACCGTCGCTCTGGCCTGGCTCCTCGGGCTCGCCGCACCCGCGGCCAGCGCCGGCTGCCACCAAGGCCCCACCTGGTAGAGGGCTCTAGAACCGAGCACCGCTTCCAGCCAGATCGCCCGGCCCTTCGCTCTTGACGAGAGGCCCTCTTCGGTCGATCATTCGTAAACCGAATTCGGTTTCGGTTTCGGATTCTTTCCGGGTCAATATCCTCTAGTTATATCAGCTAGATACATCAGCTACTTGATGGGGACGAGGGGGCTGTCCGGTTGAGCAAGAGCCCGTGGATCGCCGATCTCTCCTGGGTCCGGGAGGCGCGCCAGCCGCGAAGTCGGCGGACGCTCGGCCTGCTGCTCGACGCCGCCGAGGCCCTGATCTCCGAGAAGGGCGTCGACGACGCCACGGTGGGCGACGTGGCCGTCCGGGCCGGGTGTTCGGTGGGCGCCTTCTATCACCACTTCCGCGACAAGGGCGCCCTCGTCCAGGCCCTGCTCGCGCGCCTCGCCCACGAGTTCCGCGAGACCATGGACGCCGCCGTAGACCCCGCGCGGTGGGAGGGCGCCTCCATCGCCGAGATCCTCGAGGCGTACCTCGAGTTCTCCCTCGACGTCGGGCGCGAGCGTGCGGGCCTCGCGCGCGCGCAGCTGGGGCTCGCGCTTCGCGACCCCGCCGCCGGCACGCAGCTACTCGAACTCCAACTCGAGCTGAGCCAACGCCTCGCGGATCTCCTGTGCGCACGCCGCGCAGAGGTCGGCCACGCCGACCCCGAGCTCGCCATCGACTTCGCCCTCGAACAGCTCCGCGCGCTGCTGATCCTGCGGCTCGAAGGCATCACCCTCGGGTCGCGACTCGAACGCATCGGGGACGCGGACTTCGTTCGAGAAGCCATCGCCTCGGTTTGCGCCTACCTGCAGATCCCGCCGCCGCCACGTCGGGAGACGCCCGCGTGAGCGAGAAGGATGTGCGGGACCGAAGGCCGCTTCGAACCCGAACGGGAGGAGGAACCATGGCGTCCCCGGGCAGCTCGGCTGACGAAAGATCGGCTCCCTGGCATCTCGACCGACGTCGTTTCCTCAAGCTTTCGGGGCTCGTCGCGGCGGCCACCGCCGCCGGCGGCCTCCCGCTCTTCCACCTCCGCGAGGAAGCGGTCGCCGCTGCGGCGACCGGCGCGCGCAACCCGGCGAAGCTCGGCAACTGGCAGGATCTCTATCGCCAACGCTGGAGCTGGGACCACGTCGCCAAGGGCACCCACGGCTGGCTGAACTGCCGCAGCGCCTGCAACTTCGATCTCTACGTGAAGGACGGCATCGTCGTCCGCGAGGAGCAGACGGCGAACTACGAGGCGTCGGAGCCGGGGGTGCCCGACTTCAACCCGCGCGGCTGCCAGAAGGGCGCCTGTTACACCGAGGTCATGTACGGCCCGGGCCGGCTCTCGGTGCCACTCAAGCGCGTCGGCCCGCGCGGCGGCGGCGGGTGGGAGCAGATCTCCTGGGACGACGCCCTCGCGGAGATCGCCGAGAAGCTCGTGACGATCGCCGAGAAGGACGGCACCGACAGCATCATCCACGACCTCGGGCCGCACTTCGACCAGGGCCCGACGACGGCGGGCCGGGTTCGCTTCTTCAGCCTCGCGGGGGCGACCCTCTCGGACGACTGGGCCGAGATCGGCGACCTGAACGTCGGCGCCACCCTGACCTTCGGGATTCCCCACGTGGGTGGCGGCTCCGACGAGTGGTTCCTCTCGGACTACCTGGTCGTCTGGATGATGAACCCGTCGGTCACCCAGATTGCCGACGCGCACTTCCTGTTCGAAGCGAAGTACAACGGCTCCGAACTGGTCGTGATCGACCCGCAGTACAGCGCGACGGCGATCCACGCCGACCAGTGGGTTCCGATCCGGCCGGGCACCGACGCCGGCCTCGCCCTCGCGACGGCGCGGCACATCTGGGAGACCGGACGCATCGATCTCGACTACGTCCGCGAGCAGACCGATCTGCCGATCCTGGTGCGTCTCGATACGGGCCGCTTCCTGAACGAGGCCGACCTTCGCAAGGGCGGAGAGAGCGCCCTGGTCTACGTCTGGAATCCCGCGACGAATGCGCCGCTGCCGGCCCCTGGGGCCACCGGCAACGTCGAACAGCCGCGCCTCGACCTGAGGGGCCTCGAGCCGCCGATCGAAGGCCGCTTCACCGTGACCCTGCACGATGGTTCCGAGACGGCCGTCGTCCCGGTCGGTTCGCTGCTTCGCGAGCATCTGGATCCCTGGACCTTCGAGGAGACCGCGGAGGTGACCGGCCTCGCCGTCGAGCAGATCGAGCAGTTCGCCGAAGGCTTCGCCCGGGCGAAGCGCCCCATGGTGCTCTCGAGCTGGGGCTCGAACCGCTTCTTCCACTCGGACCAGATGAACCGGGCGAAGATCCTCTGCCTGTCCTTGAAGGGCGCGGTCGGGCGCAAGGGCTCCGGTTACCACTCGACCGGGTGGATCGAGACCGGCTCCCTCGGCATCGGCGATCGCACCGGGCTGCGCGGCCGCCTCGAACTCTTCATGAACCTCGATCTCGGCCGGCTCTTCGACCTCGCGGTCGAGCGCGTCCGTGGGCGGATCAGCGCCCAGCGGATGACGTGGGAGTTCGCCGGTGAGATGGGGGAGGAGCTGGCCTGCGTCACCAACGCGGCGAGTCTGAACCTCGGCTATCAGGGCATCGCGGAAGACCTCGACCGCGAGCAGGCCGGGCTCTACCCGCGTCCGCTCACGGAGTACGACCGCGAGGCGCGCGAGAAGGGCTGGATGCCGCGCTTCCCGACGAAGGCCGCGCGGGCCTGGGTGACCGGCGGCAACAACGTCCTGCGGCGCTCGAACCTGACCCAGCGTTCGCTCGAACACCTCTGGCCGGGCCTCGAGCTGGTCGTGGACGTCAACCCGAAGTTCACCTTCACCGGCATGCACGCCGACTACCTGCTGCCCGCAGCGGGCTACTACGAGAAGCGCGGCATCAAGTACGCCGTCGCCTACATCCCCTACCTCCACTACTGCGACGCAGCGGTCCCGCCCGTCGGCGACTCGAAGGACGAGTGGGAGATCTTCTGGCGGCTCGCCCAGGAGGTCCAGCGCGTCGCCCGGGAGCGCGGCACGCCCGTGCTCGACGGCTGCGGAAAGTTCCCGATCGATCTCTCGACCATCGGCGACCGCTTCTCGTTCCACGGCGAGTTCGGCCCGGAGGATACGCGTGAGGTCACCCAGTACATCCTCGACGCTGCCAGCACGACAAAGGGGATGACCGTCGAATCGCTCGAGAAGACCGGCGTCGAGAAGTTCAAGGGGGCCGGCGGGCCGAGCGGCCAGCCGCAGATGTTCAACGACTCCTGGAAGGGCGAGGGCGTGCTTCGCGGCCTCACCCACTTCACCGAAGAGAAGTGGCCGTGGCCCACGCGCACGGGGCGGCAACAGTTCTACATCGATCACCCCTGGTTCCTCGAGGCGGGCGAGGCGCTGCCGACGCACATCGAGAGCCCGAAGGCGGGGGGCGACCTTCCGTTCCAGCTGATCTCCTGCCACGCGCGCTGGAGCATCCACAGCATCTGGCGCGACGATCCGATGATGTTGCGCCTGCAACGCGGCGAGCCGGCTCTCTACCTGAACCCGCGCGACGCCGAGCGCGTCGGTGTGGCCGACGGCGACTGGGCCGAGGTCGAAAACCGCATCGGGCAGATCTTCATGCGGGTCAAGTACTCGACGATGGTCCGGCCGGGCGTCGCCTACTACTTCCACGCCTGGGAGCCGCACCAGTTCCCGAACCACGAAAGCTACAAGTTCGTGACGCCGGGCCTGATGAACCCGCTTCACTTCGCCGGCAAGGAGGGCCAGCTGCGCTGGCGCTTCGGCGTGTGGGCGCCCGGCACCCAGGTGCAGGACACGCGCGTGTCGATCCGGCCGCGAAACCCCGATGCCGACGATGCGATCCGCGCCAGCAGCGGCGCAGGGAAGGAGGCCTAGGCGATGGCGAGCCAGAACCCGACGATGCGACAGATCGCGATGGTGCTCGACCTGAACAAGTGTCTCGGATGCCAGACCTGCACCATTGCGTGCAAGAAGCTCTGGAACACCGACACGGGCACGGGCTACGCCTACTGGAACAACGTCGAGACGCTTCCGGGCAAGGGCTATCCAAAGAACTGGGTCGAGAGCGGCGGCCGCACCGCCGAAGGCGAGGTGAAGGCGGGGCGCGTCCCGAACCTCGACGACGAGTACGGTCGCGCGTGGAACTTCAACCACGAGGCGGTGCGCAAGCGATCCGGAGAGGGGAAGGGGAAGCCCTGGCTCCGCCCCGACGGGGCGCCGCGCTGGGGAGCGAACTGGGACGAGGATCGCGGCGCCGGCGACTACCCCCAGGAGAACCACTACTTCTACCTACCGCGGCTCTGCAACCATTGCACGCACCCGGCCTGCCTCGATGCGTGCCCGCGCCGTGCGATCGAAAAGCGCGACGAAGACGGGATCGTGCTCGTGGACCAGGATCGCTGCCACGGGTATCGCTTCTGCGTCGAGGCGTGCCCGTACAAGAAGGTCTACTTCGATCCGCAGCGACAGATCTCGACGAAGTGCATCTTCTGCCTGCCTCGGATCGAAGAGGGTGTGGCGCCGGCCTGCGCACGCCAGTGCCCCGGGCGTCTGCGCTTCGTCGGCTACCTCGACGACGAAGCGGGGCCGATCTGGAAACTCGTCAACGGCTACAAAGTGGCGCTGCCCCTGCACCCCGAGTTCGAACTCGGGCCGAACGTCTTCTACGTGCCTCCGATGAGCCCGTCCAAGCTCGACGAGAAGGGTCGCCCGACCGGCGAGCCGCGCATCCCGACCGAGTATCTGGTCGGCCTCTTCGGGGAGCGCGTGCACGAGGTGCTCGCAACCCTCGAGAGGGAGCGCGAGAAGCGGCGCCAGGGCGAACCGAGTGAGCTGATGGATCTACTGATCGCCTACGACTGGAACCAGAACTTCGCGCTCGGTCCGCGCAAACGGGAGGTGCTGTAATGCGAAGCAAGATTTCGCTGATCGCGGCGCCGGTGGGCCTCTCGCCGGGTGGCTACGTCCCGAAGGCCTACGCCGACCGGACCGCACCGAAGACGCCCGTGGCCGAGTTCGATGCTGGGAAGGTCGGAGACGTCTGGCGGATCCGGTTGCGCTGGGCGTGCGCCGAGCCGCACCGCGAGTTGGGCGACGACGTGGATCGCTTCATCGACGCGGCCGCCGTGCTGGCGCCGACCGTCGCCGACGCGCCCATGATGACGATGGGCGCACCCGGTAAAGCCCTGGAAGGCGCGCTCTGGCGCGCCGATCGCACCGCTCTCATCGGCGTGCGCGCCGAGGGCCTCGGCACCGTCGAGCGCGGCGACGCACCCGAGGGCTGGAGCGCCGAAGCGGAGTGGAAGGCCGGCCGCTGGAGCCTCGACTTCGAACTTCCGGGTTGGGGTGTCCTCGATGTCCACCGCCAGTTCGCCTTCGCCATCTGGCAGGGTGCCGAAGGCGACCGCGGCGGCCTCAAGTCCGTGTCGCCCGGCTGGATCGAGATCGAGACGTGAGCGAAGCGGCGCGCACGGCGGCATTGCCGTTCGTCGGTTGGGCGCGCATCTGGAGCCCCCTGGCGCCGCGCGAGCTTCGCGCCGAGGCCTGGGAGGCCCTCGGGCTCCCGGGAAGCTTCGCCGAGGTCGAGCCGGAATACTGGGCGACCTTCCACGTCGGCTCGCCTCGACCCGACGTTCCGCTGCTCCTTCACGCGGCCCTCGGTCTCGAAGGCGGCCACGCGCGGGAAGAGTGGATGCGGGTGCTCCACTTCCTCGGGCTGCGCTGGCAGGAGGCAAGGCTCCCGCCCGATCATCTCGCGCCCGGCTGCGAAGCCCTGGCGGCGGCCATCGATCGCGACGACGAAGTGCTCGTCGCCGAACTCTGCGCACGCTACCTGCTGCCCTGGTGCGAGCGAGCTCGCGAAGGGATCGGCGAGAACGCCCGCGCCATGGGTGACCTCGCGGCGCGCTTCGAGGCCGACCTGCGCGCCCTCCGTGAGTCGCCGCCCGGCGCGTAGACGTGCTGACCGAAGGCCGGCTCTGGGCCTCCGGGGCCGTACGCGCTCGCAGTGCAACCCGTCGAAATCTCACAGGCTTACCGAAAATCGGCCGACGATGTTCGGAGGCGGGCGGGAGGAGCACACCCTGCGCCGATGTCCTCGGCGGACGAGCTTCGGCGCTGCGCGTTCGCGAGTGGCCGATCTTCGGCAAGCCCGTCAGTTGCTTTCGGGGAAGAAGCTGGTCGGGCCGGCGGGATTCGAACCCGCGACCTCCTGAACCCCATTCAGG